>JAHBXQ010000001.1:0-600000 GCA_019636345.1 Pirellulales bacterium
AGGAATCCCCGGACGACCGCCGTCCGCGTAGTGCGGCCGGCACTCGTCTTCGGCCCAGCGGTCGAACCTTGCCGCCGCGAGCAGCTTGCCCAGCCGCTCGTAGAACGCGTGACCCGGCGCCCTGGCCAGTTCCGCCGTCGCAACGAACAGTTCCTGCTCCCTGTTATCCGGCCGCTTGCCCAACGCCATAATCCCAACTCCTCCTGGGGGCGATCGCTGCAACGACGACCGTTATAACACGGGCGTCAAGCTTGAGTTTTTCAACGGGCGGCTAACGTCCGAAGGTCAGAATTCCAGTTCACGCTGAACCAGGACAGAAGCAAGCGTGTGCCTAAACTGGTGAGAGCGTAGAACGCGACGTTCTCTGCTATTCTTGGGTTTCCGGGTTTGAACGAAGCACATTGACAAGAAAGTCAACTGCATTCTGATTGTAAATACTCGGAGCGGAACCAGGATTACCCGTTTCCTTATACGCATCTTCCTGCTTCTTGTTAGCAAAGCTATAAATAGCATATTCGATGTTGTCTTTCATTCCGTTCTGTCGTATGGCCTCCCAAATCGCGTTTCGCCCAACTGTGGGCAACTGTCTTGCGACATCTTCGGCAACCTGTGTGGCCGTATACGGGTACTGCTTCAATCGCGTCTCATAAATTTTTTGAACGACCTCAACTTTGTTAGCTGGCACAACATCGCCAACGAGTTTCAAGGCCGTCGCTCCATCCTCTTCGACGAATTCGCACTCCCGGATGAATTTGAGTTTTTCTACTAGCTCTTCGTCGAGGACGAACACTTTATTATCGCCCTTTTCGAGAAGTCCCTTCTCTGTGTCCAGAATGGCAGCGTTCTCCGGACCCGCTTTAGCAATCTTCTTCATCAAGTCAAGCCAATGCTCGTTCGTCTGCTCGATGCGTTGATTTATTATCGCCTGGAGTTCAGCGAATTGAATCTTCTGAGAGCGGCCTCCATATCGGAAGTACACCTCCCCGTTCTTTATGACATTGTCTTTGCCTTCGTCCTTTCGAGCAATTACAGGTTTGACAGTTGCTTCGCAAATACGAAAGTATCCGAACGCTTTTCCGTGAGCTTCGACCGTATTCTGCTCCCAACGGATGTCTGACGAAAAAATCTCTAACAAATAGCCGGATATCTTCTCAGGGTCTACTTTTTCGAATTGCTCTAACGCCGAATCGGAAAGGCCCAAAGGAACGCGTGGCTTGTCCTTCACGCCAAATATCAGAACTCCGCCTCGATTGTTGGCAAACGCTGCAAAGTCTTTGAAATAGTCCGCCAGTCCCGCTAGATTGAATTGCTCTTTGAATTCAAGTTCTTGGCCTTCACGATGGTGCAAGTGCCCGGACTCTTTCGTCCGAAGGAATTCAATTATCTGTTCCTCATCATTCATCGCGTTCACCGGTGCACTTGGCGTACTCAGTGCTGAGTCCATGGACCGAAGGGACTCGTAGAGGATTCGACTATTGCAGGCAGAGTAGCTACATCCTTGAAAACGACCTCAACGACATTGCTTGCCGTATACGAGGCCTGGTTGCAGCGAACGAAGGTGTCTGGTCCGCGAGGGCTGCTAGCCCCCTGAGTCGTTCTGGGAGAGCCGGAATTGTATTTGCAGAAGTATGGCTCCGCCCCATTCGCGTCGAATAATTCCCTGGTGCTAACACGCATGATAATCGGGCCGTCTGTTTCGTACCTTTCAAAGTGGCGAGTTCCATAGTCGATAGGTCCGCTGGCCCAACCTGGCCAAAAAAAGACAAAGTCGTTCAATGCACGAATTAGGTCTTCGAAACCCCATCCACCCTGTAAACTGGTATTTCCATCGTAGAGTGGCTGTTGGTCGCGAAGGTCGACCAGACGACCGTCGACGTTCACGGTAATAGTTTGCGGACGCTTAGTTCCTTTCCACTTGCCGTCTCCAGAGGAGTGCAAAAGCTGTGCAGTGCTTCGCATTAGCCGCGTTTCGAGTAATAAATCCAAATTGCGAGGGCTGGTTAAATGGTAAAGATAGGGCCGAGTCGAGTAGAATTGGGTGAGAGTAAATGCCATAGGGATTCCTTTCCAAACACTCACCAACTTCGTCGGTCAATAACGCTTCTGTAATGGAATCTCGTGGAAATCAAGGACACAGGAGCATTTGCGACGCGTTCAACTTCTTCAATGAACCGAAGTGTTTCGGGAGACAACTGGTCAAAACGGCGGGCGTTCTGATTCTTGTCAGAAATGTAATCGACAAAGGTCAATGCTATGTCTGTGGGAGCGTTGAGAAAAACAGACTTCTTGAAAAGTTCCCAGTCGAATTCGCCGATTCTTCGGGTCTTGTTCGTAGTAGAGGTTCGCTCCGTCGTCTTAATCTCCTTTAGGGGAAGACGAGATATAACCGAATCTTGTGGACGGGTATGAGTTGAAGAAGGCGGCGTGCTTGGTTTGAATTGGGTTTGTTGACCACCCCATTCTTCCCAGGAGCACGCCAGCCATGGCCGAGGTTACCCTCGAATCGTTGCCGTTTCCAGGCTCGTCCCGGGACGCGCTCTCGGAGATTCTCAAGCAGGGGGCTCAGCGGATGCTTGGCTGTGCGATCGAAGCGGAGGTCGCGGAGTGGATCGACGGCCGGGCCCGCGTGACGGACGAGCAGGGCCGTCGGCAGGTGGTCCGCAACGGCTACCCTCCCAAACGGACGATCGTCACGGGCTTGGGCGAACTCGTCGTGCGTCAGCCGCGGGTGCACGACCGCCGGACGGACGCCTCGCGGGAGAAGTTCACGTCGCAGATTCTGCCGCCGTACCTGCGGAAGGCGATAGAGCAACCCCTTTTCTGTAAAAGCCACGCGAGGCGATCGCTGGACCGCAGCGACTGTAGCGGAAGCGAAGGCTACGCGTCGCGGATGGCATGAAAGGGGCAGGTCAACACGGTTTCCTATTCGTTGTTCGCTAGGCAATGAAAGGAAACGCGCATGTCCCGCCTGACGCAATCTACCGAACTCGACGCGATAGTCCAACTGCTCGCCGAGCACGGCTTCGACGGCATGGCTCAAGCCATCGAGGCGGCGCATCGACGCGAATGAGGAGCGGCTCTGATCAGGAGCGGCCCGGTCGGCGAGTTTGCGCACTGCGGCAGCGACCGAGGCGCCGCAGGCCCGTCGTCGCGACGACACCTGTCAGAAGCCATGCGTTCGCCTCAGGGACGGCGACTGCGACGAGGGTGAGATCTCCGGGACCGCCGGGGTTGGTGATCTGCTGCTTGAAGGTGACGCCGTTGGTCGTGAAGTGGGGGTCGATCTGCAGGGCGCCGAACGTGCCGACGAGCCCCGTTTGCCATGTGAGAACTTTGAACGTCGTCCCGAGCGGCGGCACGTATCCGCCGTAGGGGAGGACCGACAACGTCGGCCCGCCGATCAGGAACACCGAAGCGCTGTCGTTGACCTGATCATGCCGGCCTGCTCCAAACCCTGGAAGGGGGCCGCCGAGTTCGACCTCCAACACGGCCGTGGCGCCAAACGCCTGATTCGTCCCGCTCGTTATCCCCGGGCTGTTGCCGGGGGCGAACACGCCGTGCACCAGCGTGTGGTCGAACCGACCGCTTCCCGAGACGGTCGCTTGCGCGCCAAATTCCAACGGGGCTTCGATCGTGCCGCTGAGGAGGCCATGGTTGACGACAGTCGCGTCGAGCACGGGGCGCGTCACCGTTTCACCGACCTCGACCACCAACGCCAGCGCCGGAGTCGGCGCGAACGCCGCCAGCATCGCACAACAGGCAGCGAGGAATGCACGCCTCATGACGGGGTCCTCTCCCGGCGGCGCGTGCGAAGGAGCGCAGCCCCCGCGGCGCACATTGCCAAGCCGCCGGCCGCCGGCTCGGGGACGGCGGCGTACGTCGGCCCTGCCGCGGCGATCCCGTAGTTGGCATTCCAGATCGCCAAATCGATCGGGGTCGCAATTCCATCGCCGTCAGCGTCGCCCGAATTGCCGTTCGGCAGGCCGACCGCTCGTTGCCAAGCCAGGAAATCGCCGCCGTCGACCATGCCGTCGCCGTTCATGTCGCCATCCACGGCCACGGCGGTGGCGACAAGGTTCGTCTCGCTCGCTTGCAGCGTAAAGCCGATCCCGCGCTGCATGAACCAAGGGTCGACCTCGATTGCGGCGAACTCGCCGACGATCGATTCCAGCGAATTGAGGATGTTGAACTGTTGGCCGATCTGCGGCAGGTAGCCGCCGAAGGCCTGCAGTGCGAGCGAGGCGCCGGGGGCGATCGTGAACGACCCCGCGTCGTTAACCTGATCATGGTGGCCGGGGCCGTTTCCCGGGGCGGCGCCTCCCAGTTCGATTGCGAGCGTCCCGCCGATCGCCAGATCGGTTCCCGCGACGACCCCCGGGCTGAGCCCCGGGGCGAACGTGCCGTTGAACAGCGTGTTTTGGAAGTCGCCGATTCCCGAGACGGTCCACCCGGCGTCGAACACAATCCGCTCGCTGGGGGCGACGCCGTCGCCGACGACATGGCCGTTGACCTTGACGTTGCCGACGACGTTGCCGCGGCCGACGAGATTCTTGCCCTCGCTGATCAGGAAGTGGAGATCGGTATCGCCGGGCGAAGCGGTTCCGGCGACCAGCGTGCCGCCATTGACGCCATCGCCCAGCGCGGTGAGGGCGCCGAGCACGGCTTCGTTGGCGTCGAAGAGGGTGACCGCGTGGGCGCCCGTGCGCAGCTCGCCTTCGCTGGCGAATCCGACGGTGGAGCTGGCGACGCCCAGATCAAGGTCGCCGCCCAGGGCGACGATGACGCTGCCCAGGCCCGCGGCCACTTTGGCGTCGACGACGCCCGTGCCGCCGAGACTGGACCCGAGGGGAAGCGCGACGCCGTTGGGGGCCGCGAGCGTGGCGCCGCCGTTCAGCACGGTCGCCGAGCCGAGCGTGGCGTAGGCGGCGGAATTGAGCGTCAACTGGCCGGAGACATCCAACACTCCCTGGTGGCGGAAGCCTGAGAGGCTGCCGCCGAAGCCGAGACTGCTGGTCCCCGAGGAGGCGATGACGCTGGTGCTGCTGGCGCCGTTGATGGCGCGGGGGAGCGTGGAGTTGACGACCGTCAACTGGGCGCCGCCGTCAATGACGACGGGCGAGCCCCCCGGCACGACGGCGAAGGGGATCAGCAGCTCGCCTTCGCGCACGTGCGTCGGGCCGGCGCCCAGCGTGCCGGCGATTTCCAGCGTGCCGGGTCCGGTTTTCACGATCCCCGTGCTGGGGTTGGCCGTGCCGGTGACGCGGAGCGTGTCGGCCTGGACGTCGACGCCGCCGGTGTGGGAGATCGTGTCCACTTCGAACAGCCCGGCGCCGATTTTCTTGAGGCGCCCGGGGCCGACCAGAGAGCCGGCAAAGCTACTTGTGGCGAATCCCGCGGTGGCGCCGACGGTGAGCTCGCCGCCGTGGCCCAGGTGGACCTGGCCGCTGCCGCTGAGCTTCTCCACGATCTGGGAGTAGCTATCGGTGTGAAACTGCCCGTTGACGATGAGCTCGGAATCCGTGCGCAGCACATGTGATTTGCCGAGCGTCGCCGTGCCGCCGGGGTTGATGGTGAGGTTCCGCTCGATGAGGGCCTCGATGGTGTGCTGGCTCTGATTGTGCGAACCGGGAACGGAGACGATCGGCGTGCCGTCGAGGACCGCGGAGAACCCGGCGGGGACGGTGGTGGTATTGGCTGAAACGGTCAGGACGCCGGCTCGACCGGACGTTCCTCCGCTGCCCGATCCGCCGATGAGACTGACCGACGGTCCGGCCAAGGATCCCAGCGTCAAGGTCGGATGGCCGAGCAGGGCGATGCGACCGCCGCCGCCGCCAGAGGCTGGACCAGCGGACCCAGTTGCACCGCCGCCTGGAACTTGGAGACTGCCTGTATAGATGAGTCCGTTGCCGGCGTGGAGGAGAATTCCCCCGCCCGCCCCTCCGCCACCGGCGACGCTACCCGTGCCGAAGAAGCCATTCGCGAAGACAGAGCCGATGGTCAGATTGCCGACGGCGCCGATCTCGATGGCTCCGCCGCCGCCGCCGCCGCTGCCGTTGCCGCCGTTGAACGGCGCGTAGACGCCGCCGCCGCTGCCCCCTTCGAGCGTCGTGAGCAGCCCGCCGTAGGGCGCTGCGCCGGGGATCATGGGGATCGATGTCCATGACCCGCTTGCGCCGCCGAACGAGCCGCCCGCGGAAAATCCGGCGAAGGAAACGCCGCCGCCCGGACCATCACCGGGCACGGCATGCGCCGGCGAGGCGCCGAAGGCAAAACCGCCGCTATAACCGCCGGGTCCAGGACGCGTTTCAACGCCGGAGATCTGCGTCGCGTTGAGAGACAATGTCGGCGTGACGACCGCGTTGCCCTTAGACAGCAGGGCGACCGGTCGGTCGCCAACGATCGACACCGTACCGCCCGTGACGTTGATGGCGTCGAACACGAACACGGCAATCGGCGGCCCCGACGGCTGCGGCCAATTGACCCCCGTGAACGACGCGGCGCCCGACATTTGGAGCGTCGACGTGTTGATGGTCAAACTGCCGGATGAGACGTTCAGCGTTCCCAGCGACGTGAACGCATTGGGATCCAGCGGGTCGGCCAGCGCCGGCGCCGCTGACAACAACGCAGCAGCGAGACAAGTCCATCGCAATCGTGTCCATCGCGATAGCGGCTTCATTCCAAGTCCTCCCCCCAGGGCCTCGGTAGACAGATGAGACAAATGTGAATGAATCCGCATCTGGTGTCAATTATTTGACTCAAAACCGCTGACTATTTTCCCCTAAATGGTCGCTCGCTAAGCAGGGGCGCCAGGGTGGACGTCCGAGGCCGCCTGGGAGGCGGTGTGATGGCAAGTCCGGCCAGGAATAAGCGGTTGCCAAGCCCGACGGCCTGGAAAGGCAAGAATACGCCAACAGGCCATCGTGCAAGGAGACTGGCTCGCGGAATTGGATTTGCCCCCGACCATGCCATTGGGCTGCGGTCGCCAGTTCCGGGTTTCTTGAACCGCCGTCGCTGGCGAATTGCGCCCGCGGCGAGCGCGGCTCGGTTCATGTGTCGAGGTCTACTCGTAGCGGCGCTCGAGTTGGGCGCCCGGGTAGTAGTGTTCGAGGATGTCGCGATACCCGAGTCCTTGATGCGCCATCACTGCGGCGCCGATCTGGCACAGCCCCACCCCGTGTCCCCAGCCGGCGCCGGCGAGGAGGAACGCGTCGGGTCGCTCCGGGTTCCCCTCGACGTCGACGACAAAGGCGGAACTGTACAGGTGCGACGTTGAGAGGGCGCGTCGAATCTCCAGCTCCTTGCCGACGACCAACGAGCCCTTGTCGCCCACGAACCGCAATCGTTTGAGCCGTCCGGACGGGCCTCGCTCGACCGGCTCGAGGCGCAGCAGTCGGCCCAGGTCGACCGCCAGTTTCTCTCGGACCAGTCGGCTCGCATCGTCGGCCGTCAGCCGTTCGCGCCAGCGGAAAAAGTTCGTGGTCGCCAGGTCGTAGTCGTTCAGCACGTTTTGCAGGATCGAGCTGTCGGCGCAGTTGCAGTACGATTCCGGCGGGTTGGCGAGGAACGCGCGCAGCGCCGCGTCGTCGACCAAGCACGGAGGGCTGCGGTTCGGGCCGGGAGCGTCGCGCAGCGCCGCCAGATACGGCGGATCCTGGTCTCCCCAGGCGGTCGAGAAGAGGTCGATCACGCCGCCGCAGCTTTTGCTGAAGCGGGCGTCGCAGGCGCGTCCTTCGCAGGCGAGCACTTCGCCGCGGGTCGTGCGGATCGCCTCGACGACTCCCGGCGAGTCGATCCGCGCGGTTCCCTGATATCGTTGACAGTGATCGTCGGCGCAGACGTCGAAATCGCGGTGCGCCTGGCGGTCCGTCCAGCGGATTCGTTCCCCCGGTCGGTCGACGGGAACTTGGTCGTCGGCCTCGCTAGTTGCTCCGCGGGCCTCAAGCTGGGCGAGCAGCCAGCTTCGCGAGATGACCGCATGCGCCTTGATGAACTCGGGCGGCGAGGCGGCCTTCATCTCCGAGCAGACGACCGACGTGACGTAGGTTTCCAGGGCGACGCGATTGACGACCGCGAGTCGATCGTCGGGTTGAGCGAGGATCTTCAACTCCCCCTGAAACGATTGCGTTTCGCGCTGCTGCCAATGAAAGTCGATGCCGATTGTGGCCGCGAGGCTGAACTGGCTGCGGTGGCCGTCGAGCGGCGCCAGGCGCAGCTGGCGCGTCTCTCCGTGCCAGACGCCTTGGCAACGCAGGACGCCGGCGCGGCACTCGACGTCGAGCCGACCCGCGGGGACGACGCGGCCCGAGTCGTCTTGGTACGGTCCGTCGAGGCTGATGCTGGTCCCGGCGCACCGGTCCAACAGGCCGACGCCGATCACGGGTTCGATTGGTGCTGACATCGTCGTCGCATTCGCCCTGCGACCGCCCCAGGGCGAGACGGTCTCACGAACGGATTATGCCATTCGGCGCCCATCGTGTCAGGACGAGCCGGCCTGCGGCTGAACGCATTCGACGAGATTGAACGGCGACGGCAACGGCGCCGCGCTATGGCGCCGGTTCAGAGGGCCAGCGAACGCGTTCGCCAACCGCATGCCTGGCAGCCGATTCGTCCGGGAAGATCGTGTTCCAATCCTGCTTCATGCTGACGACCGTCCAGCCTTGCTTCAGGGCGACGTCGAGCCCCTGGTCGAGCTTGCCGACGCGCGACTCGCGGTCGTACGACCACTCCCGCTCGGCATCGTCGTGACGCACGAACAGGCAGAACCGGGGACCGTCGGCCGCGGCCGTCCACTGAAGCATTTCGAGATCGCCGTCCGAATTGCCGAACGCCATCACCGGGCGCCGGCCAATATGGCGTTGGATGCCGACTGGTTTTCCTTGTTTGTCGTCGTTGAGCACAAGCTGCGGCAGCTTGACGAGCACGGGCGTCCCGTCGCGCAGTTCGAGCTTCAAGCCGCCGGTCGAGCCGACGACCTGCTCGGGGGGAATGCCGTAGACGCGTTCGGTCCACGGTCGCATGAACTCGATTCCCCCGCCGGAAACGATAAAGGTCTTGAAGCCGTTGGCCCGCAGGTAGGCGAGCAGCTCGAGCATGGGTTGATAAACCATGCTGGCGAAGGGCTTGCCGGTTTGCGGGTGTCGGGCCGTGGCGAGCCATTCGCGGACCGTGTGGCTGAACTCGTCCGTGGTCATGCCGGAATGGGTGGCCGCCATCAGGGCCGCAATCCCCGCTTCGCCGCTGGCGGCCGCTCGCTGCATGTCTCCGTCGAGGATCGCGGCGAACGGCTCGGCGTCGCTCCATTCGGGATGGCGAGGCGCGAGGGCCTTCACTCGATCGGCGACGAACAGCAACTGCACGTAGACGGGCTGCTCGGCCCACAGCGTGCCGTCGTTGTCGAACACGGCGATGCGTTCCGGCGCCGGCACGAACTCCGGCGAGTCGCGCCGCGTGACGCGCTCGACGAACGCCATGATCGCCCGCTTGGAATCCGTTTCGTTCCAAGCGGGCAGGGGATCGGCCGCTTGCACCGAAGCGACAAGCAGCAAGGCAAACGTCGAGGCGAGGACACGCGGGGTCTTCACGAGGCGACCTTCATGGCAAGCGAAACGGGGCCAGACGAAACTGCGGAAGAATCGCAAGTCCAACCGGGCCGTCGCGGCGCCGGGGAGACGCAAGGCCCCGTCCGGCACGGCCTTGTCGCGCTTCGCCGGGAGTCAGCGACCGTCGACGGTCATCGACTTGATCTGCTTTTCCAGCGTGGACAGGCTCCAGTCGCCGGGCGCTTGGCTCGGCGGGTACGCTTTCAGGCTCATCAGGAACTGGCTTGCCACGACTTGCATCGGGCCGAGCACGTAGGCCCGGTCGATCATCCAGTCGTGGTAGGTGTTCGAGTTGTGCTGCGACTTCTCGAACGGATCGCGTCGCAGGTTGAACAACAGCGGCAACCGCAGATCGACGAACGGCTCGCGCCAGACGTCGAGCTGATGAGCGCGGTTTTCGTGGTAGACCGCCTTCCAGTCCAGCACGCGGATGGCGATCACTTCGCCCGCGTCATTGACGTAGATGAATCGGTCTCGCGGGGACTGGTCGGTCTTGCCGCCGAGATAATCCAGCAGGTTGCAGCCGTCGAGGTGATTCTTGTAGGAGCGACCGTTGAGCACGGCTCCCTTGAGCAGTCGTTCCTGGACGGTCGGATCGCCGGCGGCGGCGGCGAACGTCGGCAGCCAGTCTTCGTGCGAGACGATTCCGTTGAGCGTGACTCCCTTCTGGAACCGTCCCGGCCAGCGCACGAAGCACGGGACGCGATAGGCGCCTTCCCAGTTCGAGTTCTTTTCGCCGCGGAACGGCGTCGTCCCTGCGTCCGGCCACGTGTTGAAGTGGGGGCCGTTGTCGGTCGAGTACTGGACGATCGTGTCGTCGGCGATTCCCAACTCGTCAATCAGCTTCAACAGTTCGCCGACGTGCATGTCGTGCTCGATCATGCCGTCGGTGTATTCGTCGTTCCCCTTGTGTCGATGCTCGGCTTTGACGTGCGTGCGGAAGTGCATCCGCGTGCCGTTCCACCAGCAGAAGAACGGCTGACCGGCCGCGTGTTGCCGCTTGATGAAATCCTTGGCGGCGGCCAGCGTCTCCTCGTCGATCGTCTCCATCCGTTTCTTGGTCAGCGGCCCGCTGTCCTTGATCGTCTGCCCTCCCTTGCCGTCCGCCTTGCAGTGGAGCACGCCCCGCGGACCGAAGACCTCGCGGAAGGTCTTTCCGTTGGCGAGCATCATGTCGCCCGGATAGTCCTCGTTCTCCGGCTCCTCTTCCGCATTGAGGTGGTAGAGGTTGCCGAGGAACTCGTCGAAGCCGTGCATCGTGGGCAAATGCTCGTCCCGGTCCCCCTGATGGTTCTTGCCGAATTGGCCTGTCGCGTAGCCGAGGCTCTTGAGGACGGTCGCCATGGTGACGTCGGTCTTCTGCCAACCTTCTTTTGCGCCGGGCATGCCGACCTTGGTCATCCCGGTGCGCACCGGCACGCAACCGCCGATGAAGGCCGCGCGCCCCGCCGTGCAACTTTGCTGGGCGTAGTAGTCGGTGAAGGCGACCCCGTCCCGGGCGATCCGGTCGATGTTCGGCGTGCGGTAGCCCATCATGCCGTGGTTGTTGTGGCTGATATTCCAATAGCCGACGTCGTCTCCCCAGATGACCAGGATGTTCGGACGCTTTTGCGGCTGCTGGGCCTCGGCTGCGGTCGTCGCGAACCAGGCGACGATCATAGCGACGAGAAGAAGATGAATAGGCGGACGACGGTGCATATCGACTCCGAGTTCGGAAAAGGAAAGTTAATGAGGATAAGCGACAGCGTGCTGCCGACGTCGGTCGACATTCCGCTCCGCCGATTCTAGGGGATTCATGGCCAATGCCAAGCGTTTTGCCGGCGATGCGCTGCGGGGCGATTTGCTGGTCGGAGCGAGGGGGCATTGCCGGACGCCGCCGGCATTGTTCGGGGAGAATTCCAGGAGAGAAACGGACAGTGACGCGCCTGTCAGGCCCCTGAACCGCGTCCGCCCGCCGGACCCCGAGGTTCCGTCGATCCGCCGCTTGGCGTCTCCTGCGCTCTGGGGAGCAGATCGGCCTTAGCGATGACTGTTCAGTGACTGTTCAGTCGACCTCGCTCGAGTGAAGGTCGTGACGCCAATCGCCAAACTGATGGGCGCAAATGGGATCACGACCCCGCTGAGCGGGCCGTTGCGAGGCCTGTGGCATCCCGTTAGAATCGAGCCCCTGAAGGAAGCAGAATCGACCTCTAGGCTCGGTCGGGGCAACTCCGGCAGTTGCACTGGCACGCAGAGGCGGTCTTGTTCGCCTGCCAAGCGGAACGACCGCGCCGGCGATCGAACGCCCCGAAGTTGATTCGGTTCCCTTCGAGTCTTGCCGCATCAGCGCCGCTCTCAGGCCGAGCGCGGGGTCTGGTCGGCGCGACTCCCGCGAGTGAGAGTCACGGACCGTCGCAAGGGCAGCAAATCGCCTTGCCGACCTCCTTCCCCTCGTCACTCCCTCGGGGCCGTAGCTCAGTTGGGAGAGCGCCTGCTTTGCAAGCAGGAGGTCGTCGGTTCGATCCCGTCCGGCTCCACTTGGCTTTTGACCCGCCGTCGCATGTTCGGTTCCTCTGAGAGCCGCTGGTCATGCGGGTCAGTTCGGCCTTCTTCGCCGGAGCATTGTCGCGGCGAGGAATCCGCCCCACGCGATCAGAGCCGGAGTCGCCGGCTCGGGGACGGCGACGACCGGCGGCGCGGGACTGCCGAACGACTGGCCGTAGCGGGCTTGCCAGAGCTCTCCGTCGAGGCTGTCGACGAGCTCGTCTCGATTGCCGTCGGCCGGCGACTTGGTCCCCAGCGCTGCGAAGTCGCGCTGCCAGAGGAGGAAGTCGCCGCCGTCGACTCTTCGGTCCGCGTTGAAGTCGCCCGGCACGGGGACGGTGTTGGTCGCCAGGTAGACGGTCCCGTTCACCTTTGACGTGACGTACAGCTCGCCGAACGCCCCTTCGCCGAATCGCACGTCGGTGCGCGTCGTGCCGGTCGTGGACTGCAGCATGGCGAGAAAGTTGTCGTAGGTTTGGGGCGGCGTCGCCGGATCGTTGTCGTGATCCAAGGCGATCTGCAGCGAGTGCACTTGGGCCTGCGTCAATTCGCTCGGTTCGTCGCGCGTCGGGTCGTCGGGATCGAGTTGCGTCACCGCCGCCAGCATCTCGTTGAAGTCGGCGTGAAACATGTTGTTGACGGTTCGGCGGCTCAGATCGCCGAAGACGAGTTGGTTATGGAAATTCGGATCGCTGCCGTTTCGGATCACGAATCCGGTGACGATCGAACTGCCGGAGGACACCTCGCTGAACGTTGCGTCGTGGTCGTATTGGGCGACAGGATAGACGTATCCCAGGGTCGCTTCGTCGGCCGGCAACGGGGCGAGCCCCGAGACGTACCCGGCGTCCGGATCCGAATCGGGAAGTTGCCGGTGAATGAACGTGCCTTCGCGCTTCGTCCAGCCGTAGTTGCCGCCCGGGACGACCAGATTGACTTCCTCGACGTTGTTGCGCCCGATGTCGCCGAGCAGGATGTGCGTGGTTCCGGCGTCGTCGCGATTGAACGAGAACGTGTGCGGATTCCGAAATCCGTAGGCGTAGATCTCCGGCAGCACGTTCGGGTCGGCGCTGCCGGCGAACGGATTCGCGGCGGGGATCGAATAGGGATTCGCCCCGTCCGGCAGCGGATCGATTCGCAGCATCTTGCCCAGGGCGTTGTTCAACTGCTGCGGGTCGTCGTTGGGCGAATGCTTGACGTTCGAATCGCCGTGCGTCAAGTACAGCAGGCCGTAGTCCTCGTCGCCGGGGACGGCCCACGTGTTGAACCGCGCTTGCTTGATGGGATGGTCGTACCGCGGCATCCTCACGCGAAACAGTTCGCGAAACGAGGAGGAGGCGACCTGTTGCGTCTGGAAATCGAACGTCCACTCCGACAGAACGCCGTCGGCGTTCACGCCGCTGCCGCTTGTGCTTGCGCCGAGGAAATTGAGTCCTGCGGCGCTAGCCGGGCGATTTTCCAGGTAGGTTGCGTACAGCTTGCCGTGGCCTGGTTGGCCGACGCGGTTGAAATCCGGGTGAAACGCGATCGACTGCAGCCCCTGCTGCCCTGAGCTGCCCGACATGCTTCGTCCGGCGGCGCTCAAGGCCGACGCGAAGTTGAAGAACTGCGTCGCGGTCGCCGTGCCGTCGTTGTTGTCGTCGAGAACGAAGACGTAGCCTTCTTGCGTCGTGACGTACGGCCTGGCGTCGCCCGGCCGCGTGGTCATGGAGATGACGTCGTTGCGCGACGACGGCAAGGTCACGTAGGGCCGCAGCTCGAGGCGAAAGGGGGAGTCCTCGATCAGATCATTGAGCAGGTCCTGAGCCCCGGCGGCTTGCGCAGCGAAGATGCTCAAGAGGAGCGGCAGGGCGGCGCGGCGAAATCGAAGCACTGAGCTCATGCGGCTGGTTCCGGCAAGACAAGGGGGGCGCGCCACGCCGTTGCGGCTACGCGTCGCGCTGGCGGCGGCGAGAGGGCACGTGCGGCTGCGACACTTTTAGCAATTGTGGCAGGCGACGCAACGAGTTGCCAGCACTCGGCCCGCGCAAGTTCAGCCAGTCGGGGGCTCAGACTGCCATCAGGCCCGAGAGCGAATCGGTCAGGAATCGAAAGGCTCGCCTCGGCGTCGGATTCCAGCCCTATGCGTCCCGCGACAAGCGCCAAGCGGGTGCGGCCCTCGACCTTGCTTCGGGGATTCGTGTCGTGAACTCCCTCACGTTCTTGGCGCGACTGGTCGCTCACGCCGGCTGGCGACGATCGGTTCGACGGCATTCCTTCGGCCGCTGCGAGAGGCCGTCGCCTCGAGATGAGCGGAGGTGCGTTCGCCGCCGACTTTGCGTAGATAGCGTATCGTTTTGCGACAAAGCGACTTTCTTATGTTCGTTGTCCTGATTTACGTTAGTGAGCAAGCGGCGCACTTGGTTGATGGCGCGGGCAGTTGGGCCCGCGGATGAGGCTCAATAAGCTCGAGCACACTTGATAAGCTCGAGCCACTTGGGCCCCAAGCGCCGCGAATTCCGTCGCGTGCATGTTGCAGACTGCCCCCTCCGCGCCGTCGGCGGAGACGGTCTCCGACGCCTTGTCGCTTATCTCGTGTTGGCTTTTCGTTGTTGGCGCGTTCGCAATGCGGCGTTGCGTCGCGAATCCGGCTCTGACATCGGCGTTGCATAGGGTTTGCCTGTGCACCCGATCGGGGAGACTGTTCCGATGCGCCCTTTTTGCCTGTGGGGCTGCCGCGGCGCGGTTGCATTCGCAAACGTCGAAGCATCCGTTCCGCGAAGGCGAGAAGGGCGCCTCGGAAGCGTCTTCAGCGCTAGTTGAGCGAGCGACAGTCGGGGCGAATTGCAGGCGGGGGCCCGGCATGGCGGCCCGCCGTCTGGCTGCGGAACTGTCGATCGGGGAGCTTGACGGGCGTGACGACGCAAGAGGAAGACCTTCGGCCGTACTTGTCACCATAGGCATCAAATCGAGAGGGATGAACGCAATGAGGTCGCAGTTGGTCAGATTCGGTCGGTTCGTCGGCGTCATGCCAGGGCTTGCCGCCCTGCTTGCGGCAGCATGTTGCGTCGGGCTGGCTGGCAACGCTCGCGCGGTGCTGCTTGCGTATGAGCCGTTCAATTATGCTCCGGGCGCGATCATCGGCCTCAACGGCGGGACGGGATTCGCCGGTCCGTGGGACGAAGCCCAGGGGGCGTCGTTTTCGTCCGCCGTGCAAAGCGGCAGCCTGTCGTACACCGATCGTTTGGGCAATTCGCTTGTGACCACAGGCGGCATGCTGATCAATACGGGCGTCACGGGGACGAGCACCCCCGGTCGCGATTTTAGCTTCCGCCGCGACGGCCAGTCGTTGGGCGCCACGGCCGGCGCTCCTGTCTTTACTTACTTCTCCTTCCTCGGCGTCCGTCAGGGCGACCTCAACACTCCCAACGGCAGCAAAGAAGACGGAACCTACGGACGAGGCGCCAACGTCTCGCTGTTCGACGGAGGTTGCGTCAGCTGCGGGGCTGGGGATTTAGAACGGCTGAACCTGGGCGAGAACACCTCGAAGCAGGCCCCGCTCACGACCGGTTCGGATTTTCTGGACATCCAGAGAGGGACCCACACGGATCCTTTCCTGACCGGAGGCGTGACGATTGGCGACTGGCAGGCCGGCTACGGCAAATCGAGCGTTGCGGCGCAGACGAACGTCGACTACTGGATGTTTAACGCGCCGCGCATTCATATCGACGTGAACGCGACCCGGAACAACGTGTTCTACACGGACCCTGAAGACGGCGAGATCACCAGGAACGTCGACTGGCAGGAAAGCCCCGACACCGGACGGTTCGGGGAACGTTTCAGCCGGACCCCGTTCGCCGGGGAAACGAGTCTGATGGTCGCCCGCTTTGAGCACTACGGCGCCTCCGGCGACGGCTCGCAATACGGCGTCGAAAAGCCTGACCGGGTCGTGATCTGGATGAACCCGAATCTCAATGCCGAACCCTCCGTCGCCGACGCGGACGTCATTATTGACTTCCAGCAAATCGAAGACCGGGCTCTCGAGATCATCAACGGCGGCGGAATCGTCAACGGCGTCGACCGCGGCTTCTCAGACACGCAACCCAACCCCGACGCTTATGCGCGCGGCTCGGCCTACCGCGAGTTGAGCGACTCCAATACGCTCAGCTTCGACCGGATCCGGCTCTTCGCCGGGAATGTGAGCGGCAATCGAGCATTTGCCGACTGGCTGGTCGACGAACTTCGCGTCGGCACCACCTACGCCGACGTGACGCCGTTCGCGGCGGCCGTTATTACGGCGACGAGCGTGCCCGAACCGGGAGTCCTCGCCCTGGCGGCGCTCGCGGCGACAGGGGGGCTGGCGGTCCGTCGCAAGTCGTCCCGCAGCGACTGCTGAAGGCTTGGGTGACAAGCCCCTTTCTCTCCGGTCGGGCCCGACCGGAGAGAAAGGGAGGTCTTGTTGGACGGCGAGGCGGATCTGGGGGGCTCGGGTCGCCCGGGCGTCGTCGCAGTTTGTTCGCAGACGAACGCGAACGAGCGCCGGTCGAGCGTTCGCTTTGCTCCAGCGATTAGCGCGATTCGCACAAAAGTGCGGGCATCAAGGCGAGCTTCGTCGTCCCGACCGAAGGAGCCAACTGGCCGATGCCGCGAGGCTGGCTAGCGCGGCAAACTGCCACGCCTGGGCTTCGGGAACGGATGTCGGAGTTGAAGCAATGATCGAAACGGTGGCTTCGGACGACCGTGTGAAATCGGTCGGGCCGACTGGCAGGACGGGCATAATCCGTTCGTCAAACGGCGGTTGCGTCGCCGAGTTGTCGGGATCGGTCGTGTGACTAGGGTTGGCGAACAAGTAGGTGAACTCCGTCGGGTCTGCTGCGAACGAAATAGCAAATCCCCCCCAGCCGGGGCGCAAATCGATGGTGCTCAGAGTGAAGGTTGCGTCGACTAGGTCCACCAAGATTGGCGGAGTCGGGTTGTAGTTGAACACCGGGGCCTTCCAAGCCATCTCGCGCAACGTTTGGTCGCTGATGAATGCCCAGGTTTGATCGATCGTGCCGTCGAAGTCGTCGGGAACGTCGTAGTCGGCGGCTTCGCCTAGGTCGTTGAAGTGCTTCGCGGGCCAGACTAGCGGGAGATTCTGCGGGACCCAGAATTCGGCGCCGTGGAGCGGCAACTCGATCCAGGTGTTGATCGTCAGCGTGTTGGCCGTCGTATCGACGACGCCGGTCCAAAGCGGTCCCCCGCCGTATTCGGGATTGATCACCCCGCGATCGTAGTATTCGATCGAGACGAGCCGGGCCCGGGCCGCCGGGACCGACCAGCCGGCCCCCCAATCCCCGAACCAGCCGAATGCGGCCAAGAAGAGTAGCAACGACGAAAAACGGGGCACGTGAGGCTCGCTAAAGCAAGGCCGACGGCCACGGTCCCTGCGGCATAAAGCCGGGAGCCGAGCGGTGCAGCGTGGGTGAGCTCAATCGGCTATTCCACCAAGCGACCGGTCTGGTGTCCAGCGAATTGCCACGTTTTCGGCCAGAAAGCATGAGCCCAAGGTCAGTAGCGGGCAGCGGTACTGCAGGCTGGGGGAGAACTCCCCTGGGGGGTGGAGCGGGGTGCGGGGGAGGGCGAGGGGAATTCTCACAGTTTCGGGCTGGAATTTTGCATGATTCGGGCCTCGTCGAAATATGCCGGTTGTTTGGGAAATTCTCTCAGAAAAGTGTGGTTCAACCGGTTGTGGCGCGGTACGATCAGGCCTGACCTGCGGGGAGCCGGGGGGGGCAGAGCCTGCTTGTCCGCGGCCCGCCGGCCGCAGGTCTCACTTGTCATAGCTCGTCACGACCTGTTGCTGACACCTCTGCTACTGACATCCATCAAGAGTCGACGCAGTTTTCGTCTGAATTGCCTGCGGGAGGGCACTGTCTCATGAATCGCACAACGACGCGTTCTTATCTCTTTGTCTCGCTGAGACGTTTCGCGGCCCTGGCATGGGTCGCCGTGGCAGTTCAGGCTGCCGCGGTTCAAGCCGTGACGATCCCCTACGGCAACTTCTTCGGAGCGACCGTCGACTACCTTGGGGTCGAGGAAATCGTCGATCCGGGCAACGGGCTCTTTGGCGCCCCGACGATCGCCGGCGACGCGCTCGACTTTAATCCCCAGGGCTTTTCGGCCAGCGCAAACGGCGGGTCGACCCGAATCAATGACAGCAACCTTCGCTTTGGCGTCATGGCCAAGACGGGCAACGGCATCAGCGGCCTGTATCTCAGCGAGGCGGGCGACGTGACCCTGACGGGACAAGGTTTCGGTCTCGCCGCCGTCACGACGACCATCTTCGTCGAGATCACCGAGGTCAACGGCAATACCCCCGTTTCGATCAACGTCGGTCCTCCGACCGGGACGTCGATGGCGTTCACGCCTTCTGACGGCGACTACGCACTGGGCGTCGACGACGTGTCGCTTCCAGGCTTCTACCAATCGGGTTGGTTCGGCGATGCGTTCATCGACTTCGGGCCCGCGCTGGCGGCGAACGGGATCACCGGCTTTGTCAGCAAGATCTTTGTCAGCCTCGACAACACCCTCACGGCCGCATCTTCGGCGAATACCTCCTCCTTCATCCAGAAGAAGGACGCCGACGGGTTGATCATCACCATCGAGACCGAGGAGATCCCCGAGCCGAGTTCGATCGTCTCGGCTCTGATCGCTCTGGCCCTCGGCGGGTTTGCGATTCGTCGCAAGTAGCCCTCTCGGCGGCAGTTCGGTTGCGGCAGACGTCAATTTCAAGCGGGGCGACTTCACAGTCGTCCCGCTTTTTTTGCGCCCGCGAGGCGGCGGGCCAATTGATCCGGCGGGGAATCCGGCTTACACCGGTATTGGCGTCGCACCTTGACGCCTGCGCCGTGGGGGGCCAGCATGGCTCCCGTGGGCGTCTCGGAAACTCTTTACGACGGCCCCGCCGTCAGCGTCATTTGGTACGGAGCATCTTGTTATGGGGCAGGCTTTCACACGGCGTCGATTCCTCCAATCCTCGACGGCCGGAGTCGCCAGCGGCGCTTTGCTGGCCGGAACGGCAGGTGCGGCCGACGCTCCCGCCTCGGTCGCCCCCGGCGACGACGCCCCGCAGCCGAAGCAAGACCCGCTGCGGTTCGGTTACATCGGCACGGGAATCCGTTACCACGGGTTGGTCCACGACGGTTGCCAGTTCGGCCCCTGCTTGGCGGTTTGCGACGTCGACGCCGTGCAGCGCGGGCGGGCCCTCGAATCGGCGAATCGCAACAACGGCCGACACGGCCGGGTGATCGTCGACCATTACGAGGACTATCGCGACTTGCTGAAGCGGGACGACGTCGACGTCGTCGTCATCGCCACGCCCGATCACTGGCATACGAAGATCGCGATCGACGCGATGCGCGCCGGCAAGGACGTCTACTGCGAGAAGCCGCTCACGCTCACGATTCGCGAGGGGCAACATCTGCTCAAGGTCGCCGAGGAGACCGGCAAGCTGCTGTTCGTCGGCACGCAACAACGGACCGAGTGCGATCGGTTGTTCCCGCGCGCGGCCGCGATCGTTCGCGACGGTCGCATCGGCGAGGTGCGTCGCGTGACGTGCGCCATCGGCGGCTCCCCCGGAGCCGTGCCGGTGCCTGTCGCCACGCCCCCCAAGCACTTCAACTGGGACATGTGGCTCGGGCAGGCGCCGCTCACGCCGTATCGAGTCATGGACAAGCCTGCCGCGGAGGGCGGCTACGGGTCCGAGTTTCCCTATGGCCGCGGGCACGCTCACTTCCGCTGGTGGTACGAGTATTCGGGCGGCAAGCTCACCGACTGGGGGGCCCACCACGTCGACATCGCCCTGTGGACGCTCGGCAAGAACAGCGGCCCTTACGGCGTGGTCGACGTCGATCCGCTGCGGGTCGAACACCCGGTCAAGCTCGACGAGTGCGGCATGCCGACCCAGGACGATCGGTTCAACACGGCCACGTCGTTCCATGTGCGCTGCACCCTGGCGGACGGCGTCGTGCTGGAAGTTCGCGACGAGGCGTACGACATGGGGTTCGACAACGGCATCATGTTCGAGGGGGACAAGGGGCGGATCTTCGTCAACCGCGGCAAGCTGACCGGCGCCGCGGTCGATGAACTGGCGACCAACCCGCTGCCGGAAGACGCCCTGCGAAAACTGATGGGCAAGGAGCCGCCGGCGTCGCACATGGCCGACTTCGTACAGTGCGTTCGGACCCGCGAAACGCCGGTTTCCGACGCCGCTTCGCACCACCGCACCATTTCGCTGTGCCATGCCGTGAACGTCGCGTTGCGGCTTGGACGCAAGGTCCAGTTCGACACGGCCGCCGAGACCTTCGGCAGCGACGCAGTTGCGAACGCCTTTGTCGATCGACCGCAGCGGTCGGCCTACGCGATTCAGTCGTGAGCCGAAAGCGAGCCTGGCGGGCCGCAGGCCTGCCGGCGCCGGTGAGCGATTGAGAATCGCACGAGAGCAGCCGTCGGGACGGCTCGCCTAGAGCGGGATGAACGTCCGGACCGGACCCGTGCAGCGTTACGACTGCTTCGCCTACACGTTACGAAGGCGACGCGTCTGCCGCAGCCCAGCCAGCCCCGCGACGACCAGCAGCAGGCCGCTTGCCGGTTCGGGGACGCTCGCCGCCAGGGAAACGGGCGGGAACATGCTTGTTCCGTAGTTCCGTTGCCACACCAGGAAATCGGCGCCATCGGACTTGAGATCGCCGGTTGCGTCGGCCCCGGGCCCGGCGCCGTAGGCGCTCTTCCAGGCCGTCAGGTCGGCGCCGTCGACGTCGCCGTCGAGGTCGAAGTCACCGAGCACGCCGTCGGTGACTTTGAAGTTGTCGAAGTAGGCCGTGCCGGTCATCATTCGCGACGCCGTATCGCCGCTCGAAGAGAACGTCGCGATGTCAGCGTCGGTGAATTCGTTGATTCCCAAGCCCAAATCGACGAACCCGGTCTGGACGACGAAGTTTCCGTTCACGTAACTCCGGGAGCTGTTCGTCTGAAAGTCCAGCAGCAGGTCGTAGCGGTTCCATGAGCCGAGTTGCGTAAACACGCCCGAGCCGGTCAGGATGCCTGAGTTCTGCAACTGAAACTGCACCTCGCCGGTTTTGGCGTCGACCCCCAACGAAGCGATGACGGCCAGCGTATCGTCGTCGTCGTAGGTGTCGACCCCGAAGAACGGCCCGAAGCCGGCGCCCACGGCCTGTTCGACGCGCATGTCCCATGTGATGCGAACGAATCGGCCCGTGGGATAGTTGTCGACGGGAACCGCCCAGCGGTCGTCGGAAAACGAACCTCGATCCACGCGGAGGGCCTTGTCGCCTTCAAGTTTCACGGCGGTCTGGACGGTCGCCGTGCTGGCCCCGCCGCCGGCGGTCACCCAACCCTGCTGCCCGGCGAGATTGCCGTTATTGAATCCCTCGAACCCTGCGGTGTCCACGATCGGTCCGCCGGCACAGGCGATTCCGGCCGAACCCGCGAGGGCGGCGAGCGCTAAGGTTCCCAGGAGTGCTTGCCGCCAGCGAGGGCGACCGCCTCGCTGCGAACAGAGTTTCTCGCGAGCGTTCATGGGCGGGGGCTCCCCGAGCAGTTCGCCGCAGCCAAGGAGGCGGGCGAGGGGAGAATCTTGTGGGAGAGGGCGGGCGGGGCGGACCGGCTTTCGCCCGGTCCGATCGTTGATACGCAGTCTAGTCGGGGCTGGGCCGCCGGGCAATAAAATTGCCGTCGTCAGGTCAAATTGCCCATCTTCTCGCGATTGGGGGGAGGATTTCAACAAGGGCGTTAAATTCCCCCCAATCTCCTTCATCGGGGGAACCGCTACGGTCGATACGACAGTCAGCGGAACTCGCCTGCCCGCTTGGTCTGCGCCTGCGGGCCGCGGGCACTCGTCGGATTGAAATCGCCCAGACTCATTTGAATCGCGTATGGCATCCGCCAGAGCCGGCAATCTGAAGCGCCCCGCGCAGGCGGGACTCCAGCCGGAGTTGCCCCGCCGGGCTTGGGCCGCGATCGTCCTGGGAGCCGTGCTTGCCGGGACCGTGGTCTCGGGCTGTACAGTCTGCCGGCACGCGAAGCGGACCTTGCTTGACGAACCGGCCGAGTTCTCGGCTCGACGCGATCGGCGCCGCAGCATCGATCTTTATCGCGAGTGGGCCGAGTACGAATGGCAGCAGTGCGCCGGACGTTGCGGCGACGGCGTCGACGGCGGGGAATTCGGAGCCGGGTTTCGCGACGGGTTCGTCGACTATGTCTACGCCGGGGGGGACGGCGCGCCGCCGCCGCTCCCCCCGCGCAAATTCTGGAACGTCGCTCACCGCAATCCTGCCGGCCACGCGGCCTCGCACGACTGGTTTGCAGGCTACCGACAAGGCGCGGCTGCGGCTCGCGACGGGGGGTATCGCCAGCAGGCGATCGTCCAATCGTCGTTCGAATTCTCCTCGGCCTTGCCGTACGACTACCACGGGGCGCCAGGATCTCCGCTTTCGGCGCCGTACGGCATGCCGGGCGAGGACGTTCCGGCTCTGCCGGCTGCACCGCTCCCCGCGGCGCCGACGCTTCCTGCACCGCGGGTCGATCCTGCGCCCAAATCAACGCCGCGGGGGCCTGACCTGCCCGAGCCCGACGGCGTCGAAGAATTCCCAGGCGAATCGTTGGAGGTCCATGTCATCCCGCCGGTGTTCGAGTCCCAGGGGGATTGGCCAGTCGCGAGTCCGGGGCGATCGTCGTCCGCGCGGCTCCGGCCGGCAGCGCCCGCGTCCACGTTGGAGTTTCTCCGCTAAGCCTCGTCGTCGTCCGGCCGCTTGCCCGTCGCCGCTTCGCACGTTTCGATTCTCTACTTTTCAATGCTCATGTCCGTCGCTCCTAACACGCCGCATTCGACCAGATCGCCGCGAGCTGCGCTCAGCGCGCTCGCGATCGGCGTCGTCGTGCTTGCGGCAGGGTGTGCGGCGGTGACCAATCCGGTGGCCCACGGCATTCCGGTGCGGATCCTGCCGGAGGAGCTGAAAGCCGCGTCGCGCGAGGGGTTCGAGCAAACGCCGCTGACCGCGTTGCGTCAGGCGCCGCCGGACGAGTATCTGCTTGACGCCGGCGACACGCTGGGGGTGTACGTCGAGGGGATTCTGGGCGAGGCGGAAGCTCCCCCGCCGGTGAATTTGCCGGACGCGCCCGAGTTGCCGCCGTCGATTGGTTACCCGTTTCCGATCCGCTCCGACGGTACGATCTCGCTGCCCTACGTCGGCAGCATCAAGGTCGCGGGCATGCCGGTCGCCGACGCTGAGAAGCAGGTGGTCGATGCCTATCTCAAGAAAGAGATCCTCCGTCCGGACGATCAGCGCATCCTGGTGAGCCTGCTGCGGTCGCGCACGATTCGCGTGCTCGTGATGCGCGAGGATTCGCCGAACAATCAGGTTTCGCTCCAAAACCAGTCGCTGCTCGGTTTGGGCACCACGACGACGACCATCGGCGGCGGTCGTCGCTCTTCCGGCGAAGTCGTCGAGTTGCCGGCCTATCAGAACGACGTCCTGAGTGCGCTTGCGCGTACCGGGGGCCTGCCCGGGCTCGAATCGAACCAGGAAGTCGTGATCCAACGGGGATACTGGGCCCCGAGCCAGGGGGGCGACGCTGCCGCCGCCCTGCTCGCCGATTCGACCCGCGGCGGCGAACCGAGCCGCACGATTCGCATTCCGCTTCGCATCCGCCCGGGCGAGCCGCTGCCGTTTCGGCCCGAGGACGTCATCCTCAAGACCGGCGACATCGTCTCGGTCCGCGGCCGCGATCCCGAGTTCTACTACACCGGCGGTCTGCTCGTCTCCGGCGAGTATCCGCTTCCCAACAACTACGACCTGACGGTCGTCGAGGCGGTGCTCAAGGCGCGCGGGCCGTTGCTCAACGGCGGCATCAACACGAACAACTTGAACGGCGCCATCGTCGGCGCCGGCATCGGCAATCCCTCGCCGAATCTCATCACCGTGCTGCGACGGATGCCCGGGGGCGGACAGGCGATGATCCGCGTCGACATCGACGAGGCCCTCCGCGATCCGCGGCAGGACTTGCTGGTGCAGGCCGAGGACGTCCTCATCCTGCAGGAAACCCCCGATCAGGCGATCACCCGGTACATGACGCAGGTGTTCCAGTTCAACTTCTTCGGACGCCTGATCAATCGGTCCGACGCCCAAGGCTCGGTCTCCGCCTCGGCGCCGTAGCGAGGCGGCTGAATCGGGCGTCTCGAGAGGTCTGCCTATTGGGGCCGGCGGCGACGTATCCTCCTTTCCCGCCAACCGGTTACGTCGCTGCGGATCGTCCGGCGCCGTTCGGCCGAAGCACTGGGGTGTTTGCCTCTCGTTGCGGCATGTCCTCCGCCAAGCGTCGCGCCCCCCTCGCTCGGGTGAGGGGGCGTCGCGTAGCGCTGGGGTGAAAAACTCAGGATATTTGTGGCAATCGATCGGGCGATGGGTTAGCCTTTTCACCGTAGGCTGTCGGTCTCGACTGAGGCGGCGACCGCAGCGAGGCGAGGCTTCTTGCGGGCCGTCGCCAGGACGAAGGATCCCCGGGCCGGCCGTCAAACGCGGTCGCCCCGAGCGGGCAAGGAGGCAAGCGTCACGATCCCCTTGCCCCTTGAGCCTCTGCTATGAATCGTCGAATGGTCTGCTGGCTTGCCGCGTTTGCCCTCAGCGGCAACTGTGATTCAAGATTTGCCGTCGCCGACGTCGTCGCGACATGGCCCTTCACGGGCAGTAGTTACGCACCGATGATAACGGGGACGCCTATTGCGGGGTTGCTCATCGGAAACATCTCGGTCACTTCGCCGTCCTGGATGTCTACAACTACAGGGTCCTCAACAACCCCCGTGCCTTCCTACCCCGATGCATCCAAGGGGCCTTATCTTGATACTCAGTGGAACAAAATCGCTTTCTCGGCTAATGCCAGTGGCTCGATTGGTTTCACGGTAACGAACGACAGCGTCTCGCCGGTGCAGTTGACGGGGTTCGCGTTTGGAATTCGCAATAGCGGTTCCGGGCCGCCCACTTACAGTCTTCGCTATCGCATTAACGGCATCGGGGGGTTTACTGACGAAGCCGCGAGCGGGTCAATTTCAAGTTCAAATAGCAGTTGGTTTTACAAATCGCATACCGACTTGACGCTGTCACTTCCTGTCGGCAGCGTTGCCGAGTTTCGCCTTTACGGCTACGGCGGTTCAGGTCCTGTAACACAAAACAACATCCGCATCGACGACGTCCGCGCCGTCTTTACCGCCGTAGCGTCGGTGCCCGAGGCCTCGGCCTGGGCGATGGGGGGGGCGGCCGTCGTCGCGGCTTGGGGGGCGGCGCGATTCGGGCGCACCAATCGGTAAAATCGGGACGAGCGGCCCGGGCGGATTCGCTCGGCGGCCGCATCAGGGGGCGCTCGCTCGCGAGGATGCAAGTCGCCGAGTAGACTGGGAGGCTGAATCTCGATTGGTTCACGGACCCTTTCGGCCAATCCTCCTCGCCCTCCCGCTTGCCGTCCGATCGCCATGCCCGCACCGCTGGGATATCGCCTGCGCGAATTCTTCGCCCGGATCGGCGAACGCTTGGCCGCGCTGGGGCATGCGATCACCTATCCCTTCGAACGGATCGTCGGTTGGTTTGGCGAGCGGCTCGTTCACTCCGGCGGGGGCTTCAGCCGCGTCGACAGCGGACTGGCGACTTTCCTGCGGGCGTTGACATGGCCCGTGCGACTCGTGATGCGGGGCTTCGCGGCTTGCGGCAGAGTCTTGTTCCCTGAGCCGGTTCGCGACGCATGGTTCCGGTTCGTCGCGGCGCTGGGGCGCGGGGCGGGGCGACTCGTCGACGCACTGAACCTTGACGGGGCGGTGCGGTGGCTCGCGTGGTTGACCCAGCCGGCGTGGCGCCCCGTCGCAGCGATTCTGGGGTTCGCCTACGCCTGGGTGGTGACGCGGCACTATCGGCAGATGCTGTGGGGCTTGCCGGCCTTGCTGCTGGTGGCCCCCATCCTGGCCGCCGGCGGGTGGTGGTTGTGGAAGGGCCCCAGCAGCGTCGCCGCCAGTTACCAAGTCGCCGTCAAACAGGCTCGCGAGGACGAAGACTACACGACCATGAGGTTGTGGGAGCGGAAACTCGCCCAGCTCAAGGTCGATACGAACGGCCCGGCCTTTGAAACGGCGTTGGCGTTGGTGAGAGATCCCGACGAAGCGAAGCAAGCCGATGGCCGCCAACGGATGCAGTCGCTGGCGCCCGTCGATTCGCCCGGATACCCCCCGGCCCACTTCTGGCTGGTCGAGCAGTACCTCGGGGGCGCCATGGGGGACGGTCCGGAGGAGCGGTTGCGGCTCGTCGATGCGCACCTTGAGCAACTTCGCAAAGCGGGCATCCGCGGCGAGTCGGTCGACTTCGCCCGGGCGCTGTGGCTGCTGCAGTCAGGGAAGCGTGAGGAAGGCGCCGAGGCGCTCCAAAAGCTCGCCCCGAAGAATCCCATGGCCGCTTCCCAGTTGATGTTGGTCAGCGTCGAACTTGGCCGGCCCGAGGACGCGCGCCGCGAGGCGGCGCGAGTCCGTACCTATCTCCTGGACGAACAGAATCGCGGCGCGCAGCCCACGCCCCAGTCGATGCAATTGCTGGCGGTCGCTGAACAGTTGTTGGGCAACGTCCGCGGTTGCGAAGCGGCGTTGCGCCAATGGATCGCCGTCGATCCCGAGCGCCCCGAACCGCGGGCGGCCCTGGGGGAGATCTCGCTCAACGAATTGCGAGTCGCCATCCTCTCGCAACGACCCGACGGGGCGCGGTTGGCCCAATTGCTGTCCGACGCGGTCCGGTTCATGCCGCCGCAAACCCCGCTGGGGGACGCGGTCGCCGCCATCGCCTTGCGCGACGACGGACCGCGACTGCTCCGCGCGATGGCCGAGAGCCTCAACGAAGCCGAAGACCCCCCCGCTTCGCTGATGCTGTTGGTGGGCACGCATCTGGCCCAGATCGGCGAGGCGGCTTCGGCCGAGCGGTTGTTTGAGCGTTCGGTGGCGAACGACCCGGGCAACGGGGCGGCTTGGAACAACTACGCCTGGGTGCTGATGAACCTGGAGGGGAGCGACCGGCTGACCGCAGCCCGCGCGGCGGCCGATCGCGCCGTGACGATCGATCCCGATTCGCCCAGCTTCCGCGAGACGCGCGGGCAGGTGCTGGCGAAGCTGTCCGAGTGGGAGGCCGCCGCTGCGGATCTCGAGTATGCTCTGAACGGGCTTCCCGATTCCAAGCCGACCCATGCCGCGTTGGCGCGGGCGTATCGCGAGCTCGGCAAACCTGAATTGGCCGCGGCCCACGAAGAACTGGCGAAATGACGGCCGGCCAGCGGCCCTCCGCTTTGAATTACCGACGAGGAGTTGGCGTGCGAACGATTACGGGACTGATGTTGGCGTTCTGGTTCGTTGCGGCGCCGTGCCGGGCGGTTCTGCAGCCGCAGGAGATCGCGTTGGTCGTCGCCGAGGGGAGCCGCGACTCGCAGCGGCTGGCCGAGTACTACTGCAAAGTTCGCGGCGTGCCGGTCGAGAACATCTGCGCGGTGGCGATGCCTGCAGGCGAGACCTGCCCTCGCGACGAATGGCAACAGGCGATTCGTCCGGCGATCAGGTCGTGGCTTGCCGAGCACGATCCCGACCGCAAGTTGAAATGCTTGGCGACCGTCTGGGACGTGCCGCTGCGAATCGGCGCCGCCGAGCCGGACGAGCGCTTGCAGGCTTACCGGGAGTTCTTGACGGGCGAGTATCAGGTGCGACTTGAGAGCCTCCGCAGGGCGGAACGGACGTTCCGCGATTGGTCGGACGCGACCAAATTGGTCGCCGCCCCCGAGTCGACCTCGGACGAATCCACGGACTTGGCCGCGTTGGAGAAGAGCTTGGAAAAGGCCCTGCAGGCCGCTCAAGCCGAGAACAAGCAAATCCCCGATCCCGCGCGGCAGCGCGAGCGGCAGATGGAGGTGCAGCAGTTGGCGGGCGCCATCGGGGGGGCCAACATCCTGCTGCAGGCGCTCAACAATCAACTCACTGCCGCGCCGGACTCGGCGGAGCCGCTCAAGGTCGAGTTCCATGCTCTCCGTGGTCGCAATATCGGCTTGGCCGAGATCCAAGGATTGCTTGAGCAGCAGGCCCCCGGGATCGACCGGGACGCAATTCGTCTGGCGGTGCTCGACCGGGCCGCGGGGTGGCTCGGCTCGGCCAAGTGGTTGCAGGAGCAGTTGGCCGCCGTCGCCAAGAACGAAACGATGGCCAGCTTTGACAGCGAACTTTCGCTCGTCCTGTGGCCCGAGGAGTACCAGTTGCTGCGGTGGCAGCCGAACTACCTTCGCAACACGTACGACGGCTCGCAACTGCGGCGGGTCCATCCCACGCTCATGGTGGCGCGGATCGACGCCCCGACGCTCGCCTTGGCCAAGGGGCTGATCGACACGGCCGTCGAGGTCGAGAAGAAAGGGCTTGCCGGCAAGGCGTATTTCGACGCCCGCGGCATCGGCACGCGCGAGCAGGAAAACGTCGCCCCCGGCAGCTATGCCGACTACGACCGGGCGCTGCTCGCGACGGCCGACGGAGTGAGGGAGAAGTTCGGACTCGAAGTGAAGCTCGACGAGCAGCCGGCGCTCTTCCAGGGGGGCGATTGCCCCGAAGCGGCGATCTACTGCGGGTGGTACAGTCTGGCCAAGTACGTCGACGCCTTCGAGTGGGTCCCCGGCGCGGTGGCTTATCATTTGGCCAGCAGCGAGGCGAAGACCCTTCGCAATCCCGACAGTGAAGTCTGGTGCAAGCGGATGCTCGAGGAGGGCGTCTGCGCCACGCTGGGGCCGGTCTACGAACCGTACCTGATGGCCTTTCCCCGACCGAACGAATTCTTCGCGCTGTTGCTTCAGGGCGAGCACACGCTCGTCGAGTGCTACTACCTGACGAACCCGTACAACAGTTGGATGATGACCCTGATCGGCGACCCGTTGTACCGACCGTTTATCCCCCGCGGACGCAGGCCGCGATAGGCGAGCGGGGCGAGCCGCAAGCGTGCGGTCGACATGCCGAAGGTTGGGAGCAGCAATGCCACTCCCCTTTTGGGCAAGACCCGATGCCGCGAAAGCGGTTGCCGTGTTCCCGTCGGGTTAGAATCCGAAATACCGCGCGGCGGGGTCTCCGCTGACGATACGTCTCTGCGTGAGAAAAGTCTGCAAACCGGAGTCGCAAGATTGACGGTTACGCGGGCCCTCCTACAATCACGGCAGTTTACTCTTCTTACGAGCCGTAAGGCACAGCGGTCGGCGCGGGCGTCGGCCGCCGTATCTGGCTGATCGATATCTGCGTCGGTTGAACGACTGATCCGAGCGGAGACGACTGAGAAAAGGCATTCCATCCCGTAGTCTCGTACAGACGGAGGGCCTCATGAACGCAATCTTGTCTCGGGCGGCTAGTCGGCTTCCTTTCGGCACTGCGGCCGCACTGGTTGCAGTTCTTCCAGCTCTCACGGCGATCTCGGCGGAACTGCCTTGGACCGGTCCCTGGACGGTCCACCTTGGAGCGACGAGCGGCAACTCTGTCCGTGCTTTCGGTGCGAGCATTACCGGAAACGGCCAAGTCGCCGACACCATGGCGAACGTCGCCGACGCTTACGTGCGGGCGACAGCCGACGCGTTTCCGTTTCTGTCCGATTCTGCGTCCACTGGGCTTGATTTCAACCGGACGTTCAAACCTGCGGCCAACAAATACTATCAGGTGACGTTGTCGGCTAACTTGACGGGTTCGCAGACGATTAACAACGCCGGCGGCGCCAACAAGACGTCCGTTCAGGCTCAAGCGCTGTTGGGATTGGCCAGCGGTCTTCCGGCGAGCTATGTTCATCACGGAGGAGGACCTCTCAATCCCCAGTTGCCGCCGGGAGTCGTCGCCGCCGTGGCGACTGGAGTTCGTTCGAAGACGGCCTGGATCGCCGGAGGCGGCGACTACAAGATCCTGGGAAGTCTGTCCGCCTTTTCCTCGACGACCAACGGCAGCAGCGGAATCGACGCCGAGTCGGACTTCTTCAACGTCGGCGGCTTCAAGGTCGACAGTTCCATCGTTGAGAAGGAACTGCCTTTCACCACGTTCGACGTCACCGTCAACAGCTACAACAATTCCGGAGTCGTCAAGGCCGACGCGATCGATTACGTCAAGCGTATTAACGAGATCCTGCGGCCGGCGCGGATCGTTCTCAATCTCGCGGCCGATCGCATCAAGATCGGCGCCACCGCAGGGGACGACGGCTCGGACGGCGGCACGGCAAACGACGGTGACTTCACCGACAAAGAGGGGAGAAATGCCGTCGCGGAAGGAGCCAAAGAGGTCAAAAACGGGGTCAACGGTTTGAATCTCATTTTCGCGCGGACGCCCGATGTCGGCAGTACGACCCCCGGCTGGAGCTTTCATCGCGTTCCGGCTGTGGTCGGGAAAAAGCGAGCGACCGCCCAGCAAACCGCCGAGACGATGGCTCACGAGATCCTGCACACGCTCACGCTTGCCGAGAAATACAATCTCGATTTCACGAATCAGAGCGACGATCACGGCCACGCACCGAACAACAACAATGACGGCGGCAAGTCGGGCAACGGCAACATCATGGCGCCCAGCAACTATCGCGCGGGAACGCACATTCAACCGTTGCAGATCGTCAAGATCCTCAACGACGGAATCGCGGGCAGGTGGGGCAAGCAGGTCGACAAGCCCGCAAAGGACGCCATCGGCGCCAAGATTCCGATGCAGAAGGGGGGCGACGCCGACCCGCTCGGCGACCATCTTGCGTTGATGCCGAATTATCTTGATCTCACGGGCGTATCGCTCTACTCGCTGGCCGACGACGACGTTATGGAGGGGCTAATCGATCTTGCGGATTTGTTTCCCGACGTTGATTCCTTTTCGGCAAGCTACAGCCTGGAGTTCGATTCGCTGCCGGGCGTTGGCTCCGAACGTCGACTGCAAATCGACGTCGGGCGCACCACCTTGGGCGGATCGATCGACGCCGTGGCGCACATGTTCGATTTGACGAGTCTGGGCAGCGATCCGATCTCGCTCCCCGACGTACTGGTCCTGGCGTCGCGACACGCGCTCGATCTCGACGAAGACCGGGGCTACGCCAAGCACCAGTTGCAGTTTTCGTTCGACAAGACGCTGCTCGGCGCCGTCAGTCCGGGATCGCCGATCCCGTTTCGGCTAGTTTCGAGCGACGGGCTCTCGGAGGCGGACGAGTTGCTCGCCGACTTGGACCTCAATTGGTGGAACAACCAGCCGACGCTCGACTTGGGCGTTCCGCAGGGTCAGCCCGGGCAGTTTACTCCGGTGACCGTCAGCGGGCTGACGCCCGACACTGAGTTCGATCTCTTTTTTGAGAACGAGTTGCTGCTGACCGCGATGACGGATTCCAACGGCGCTTTCGGCGGCGGGTTCGTCATTCCAGGTCAGACTCTCGACTCGTTTGGGTTTGTCCGAGCCATCGACGTCGTCGGCCGTTCGGCGTTCAACGTCATCGGGATCGTCCCGGAACCGGCGGCGCTGATGTTGATCGGAGTCGCAGCGCTCGGATGCTGGTCGCAGAGACGCCGGTTGGATTGAAGCCGGCGGAGCGCACTTGTGTGGGTTCATCGGCGATCAGACTCCTCGCCTCGGAACGATGCGCTGCGGGGCAGGGGGCGGGCTTCGCGTCGCTCGATCTCGGCTTGAGAGCTCACAGGTCGTCGTGAGACGGTTGCGTCGGGGTAAAAATCGTCTCGGGAACGGGGGGAACCTTCACGCTCCACTCGCCCACGAGACGCTCCGCCTGAGGGTGCTTCGGGCGGAGGCGGAGGATGATCTTCGCCTCGCGGACCGCGTCGTCGTAACGCTCTTGAGACGCGAGCAGGCGGGCCAGTTCCAATCGCCAGCCGATCTGTCCGTACTCCAGCCCCAATGCTCGGCGATACAGCTGCTCAGCTTCGGCGAAATCGCCTCGGGCGGCGTCGAGCGCGGCGAGCGCGGCGAGTTCGCCGGCGGCCGCTCGATCGGCGGCGACCCTCGCTCGCAGCGCCGCTTCCGCCTCGGTTCCCAGCGCCGCGGCGATCTCGGCCAGACTCGGCTCTTCCTCGGCGATCCGAGCCGCCGCGGCGAGTCGTCCCGGGTCGTCTCCCGCGAGCGCACGAACCCAGTCCGGTTGATTGAAGTCGAGCAGGTACGCTCGCGCCACGTCGGGGTACGAACCGGGGGCGAGCTTCACCGCCCGATCAAGCTGCCGGCGGGCCTCATCGATTTGGCCGTCGCGGATCGCGAGTTGGCCGGCCACCAGAGCCGCAGTCGGATCGTACGGCGCCAAGCGCACGGCTCGGCGGATCAGATCGGCCCCCCGCTCTTCGCCGAGCACGAACAGCCGCAACTCCCCCTCGAGCGCCACCGGGGGCCCGTAGGTCGGCGCCAGCGCTCGGCCGGCGGCCAGGTCGTCGGCGATCTGACGCGCAGCGACGACGGCCTCAGGATCGACCGCTTCGTCCTCTTCTGCGGCGAACGCGCCCTGCAGCGCTTGCCATCGATAGGCGTTCAGCCAAAACCGATACTCCGCGTTGTCGGGAGCCCAGGCGACGGCGTTTTCCGCGGCGGCCAACAGGTCGGCGTATTGTTCAGGGGCGACGATGTCCTCGGCCGCGGCAATCCGACTTTCGAACCCGGTCGCGGCCCACCACCAGCGCTCTGCGACATAGGCGCGGTACGCCCCCCAGACGACGCCTGTCGCGGCCAGCGCCAAGGCGGCCAGGAGCGGTCCGGAGCACCTCAGCGCTCGAGGCCAGGGGAGTTCCGTGAACATCTCGTCCGTGGCGCCCTCGCCGTTGCGGCGTCGTTCCAAGCGCTCGAGCGCGACCAGCAATCCGCATGACAATGCGGTCATTGCGAAGACCGCCGGAAGTCGCTGCCCGAAGTCGGTCGCGCTGTGAATTCCGACGGCGATCAATCCTAGAGCGAGTCCGAACGTCGCATGCGACGAACTGCGTCGCCCACGGAACATCAACCGCCAGGCGATGGTTCCCAGCGCAGCCAGCAGCACCGCCGCCAGCGCGGCGCCGACCAGACCCGTCTCTTCGAGCCATTGGGCCCAGTCGTTGTCGGCATGCTCGGCGATCGAGGCGGAGACTGCCGAGTCGAACAGGGGAAACACGACGGCATGGGCGTCGAACCCGACGCCCCACAGCGGAAACGCCTGCCAAGCCCGCAGGGCGCCGAGGGTCATTTCCCATCGGCCGAGCGCTTGCTCGCCGTCGCGGAGGGTGGCCATCCGCTCGTAGACGACGTCGAGCGCGGTGAGGGTCAACACGCCGAACACCGCAACCGGGATGACGGCCAGGGCCCAGCCGCGCCAGCTGAGCGCCCCGCGGCGCCACATAAGCGAGCCTGCCGCGACCGTCGCCGCGGCGAGCGAGATCGCCCCGTTGCGGCTCAGCGAGGTCAGGACTGCGATCGCCGTTAATACGAGCCCCGCCACCAGCCAGCCGTGTCGGCGGAGCTCGTTTTGCACGGTCGTCAGCGAAACTCCTGCATCGCCGTTGCGGGAGTTCCGCGCGAGTTGCATCGTCCATAATGCCGCCCCGGCGCCGATCGCCAGATTCATGAATTGGGAGAAGTTGCTGTAGTTGACGAAGCTGCCCGAGGTGACGCGTCCCCCCGGCGAGCCGTAGGCGCCGTAGATTTGGGTCGCCCCGGTGACGATGTGGAGCAGGGCGACGACTCCCTCGGCGACCCCGACCAGGAACATCGCTGCGAGCATCCGCTTGACGGCCGGCTCGCTGCGCAGAGTCGCGGCGATCGCGAACAGCGCGGCCGCGACGGCCAGCAACCGGGCGCGCCGCGCCGTCGCTCCGCGGTTGAGACTCAGCGAGATTTCCGCGGGCGGAGCGGCCACGTCCGCCAACTGCTCGGCGTAAGCCTCAGCGGTCGCGGGGGCGATCGTCGAGACCACGCTCTGCGGCAGCGGGATCGACTGCCACAAGGCGTACGTCGGCAGCAGGGCGACGCCGATCAGGGCGATCCACGCGGCACGGCTGGGAGGGCGCCAGCTGCCTGTTTGCACGGATCGAAACGCCGCCGCCAGTACGGCCGCTGCAACCCCCGCGCTCACGATCAACTCGCTCCAGGCCTCGACTGCTCCGAATGCCGCGGGCATGAAGAGAAGCAGGGCGTATACGATCCCCTCGAACGCCACGTCGACTTGCGACGCGGGGGGGGGCGAGAGGGCGTCGAGTTGGATCCGTCGTCGTGGCATGATGAGAAGGCAGTCCTGGGCGTCCACGCCTAACCCTAATCCCCCAGTCGGCGGCCGGCCAGCACTTGTCGAGGATTATCGTAGGTGAGCCGCCGAGCGTATTCCATGCCGTATCTCGCGGCCAGCAGCTCGCGGGCCTGTTGCATCCGCGGGGGGCGGCGGCGGGAATCGTGGGCGTCGGAGGCGACCAGATCGACCAGTTCCTCGTCGACCAATCGCCATGCTTCGTCACGAGCCTGCCGTCCGAAGTCGCCGACAAGGCTCCCCGCGGTGATCTGCAGCACCGCTCCAGCGTCGAGCCAAGCCGCGATCCTGCGGCGCGAGCCAGCCAGATACCGGTGCCGCTCGGGGTGCGTCATGACAGTCTGAACGCCCCGGGCCGCGAGCTCTTCGATCACCGGCAGCGGCTCGACGAACGTTTCGTGGGGCAGTTCGAGCAACAGATGCCGCCGCTGATCGCCGATCGTCAGCACGGTCCCCTCGTCGATCAGCCGCACGAGGCGTTCGTCGATCCGCACATCGGCCCCCGCGTGCAATCGCAGGGAGATGCCTGCCGCGTCGATCTCGGCCTGCAATGCGGCGAGCGCAGCGCGAATCGCCGGGCCGGAATTGTCAAGTTCATACGGCCCAAGCTGATGGGGCGACGCGACGACGTCGACAACTCCGTCGGCGACCAGCATCCGGCACAAAGCCAGCGACTCGGCGAGATCGGTCGGTCCGTCATCGACCCCCGGCAGAACGTGGCAATGAACGTCGGCGCACGGCTGGGGCGCATCTGGCTCGGCAGGGGGCGAACTGGCTGGTCGTTCGTCGGAGGGCACGGCTGCTCAGGAGCAAAATGCGAGTGCCGCAGGCGAACGGGTCGCGCTGCACGTGGATCGGGCGCGAGGCCCCGGACCCCGGCGACTCGCCGGACGCGATTAGGCCTCGGGTGCGGCAGCCGAGGCCTCGGCGGCGAGGCGTGCCCGACTTTTTTTGCGCCGCGAGGCAGGGAGTCTGTCGCCGGCTTCTCCGCCGTCGCCGTAGCCCCCCTCGGAATAACCTCCGTAGGGATTGCCGTAGCCGTACTCGTACCCGTAACCGCCGGGTTTGCGGATCGGCACGCCGTTGACGACCACGCCCAGCCGCTTCGCCCGCACTTGCCATAATTCGTTGCGAGCGGCTTGACTGAGACGCCGCGTAGCCCGCTCGGCCCGCAGCACGAGCAGCGTCGCGTCGCTCATTGCGGCGATGACACGGGCGTCGGCGACCGGCATGACAGGGGGCGAGTCGATCAGAATGCGGTCGTAGTGCTCGCTGAGCTGCGTCACCAAGTCGCCGAAGAAGCCGTTGTTCAAGAGCTCGACCGGATGCGAAGGAATCGGTCCGCAGGGGAGCAGCGACAAGAGATCCACCTCGGTCGGCACGATCGCCTCGCTCGCCGGGCGGCGTTCGCCCAAGACGGTCGACAGCCCGATCGCCGCCTCGGCGGCGAAAATGACGTGCTGCCGCGGTTTGCGCATGTCGGCGTCGATCAACAGCACCTTCTGGCCCGCCTGGGCCATGGCGATCGCCAGATTGCTGGCGACGGTGCTTTTGCCGTCGCCGGGCGAGGGCGAGGTGATGCAAATCACTCGCGCGTCGGCGCCCCCCAGTCCAAAGTGGAACGCAGTGCGCAGCGTACGAATCGATTCGCTGAGCGACGACCGAGGCGAATTGACGAGGATCATGCCCGCTTCGGCGCGGTCTTTGACGCCCGGGGCCAGGGGCAACGCCCCCAGCACCGGCAACTGCAACGCGTCGGCGATCTCGTCGGCCGACTTCAGGCGGTGATCCAGCAGATTTCGCAGCCAGCCCAGGCCGAAGCCGACCAGGGATCCCAGCAGCCCGCCGATCCCGATGAACCGGCTGGGGATCGGGTAGCTGGGCAGCAGCGCGGGTCGCGCGATTTCCATCCGGCTAACGTTGATGGCCCCGACTTGTTCGGTGAGGTTGAGGTTCTTGATCTGATCGTCCAGAACGTCGTTCTCTTTTTCCGATCGCGCTTGGGCCTCCTGCAACGACGCCAATTGCAGGGCCAGTCCGCTCACCTCTTTGGCTTCGGCGAATTGCCGATCGTAGCTTCGCTGCAACTCGGCGTACTTGTGTTCCAGAAGTTCGAATTGCTGCTTTACCGAATCGACGTATGCGGCGATCATTCCCGCACGATCTTCGGCAAGCTTTTGCGTCTGTTCCTCCAGCCGTTTCTGCCACGTGGCGAGAGATTCCGTCAGCAGCCGCACGCGCGGATGTCCGTCTCCCCACCGGGACTGCTCGGCCGCAATCTGCATCTCGACGCTTTGAATCTGATTTTGCAGCCCCAGCAGGACTTGCTCCTTCACCCCTTCGGACTTCTGAGCCATTTCGGCCAGCAGCGGGCGCAGCGCCGGCGACTCGTACATTCGTTGCACCCGGCTGTACAACGCCTTGGCTTCCAGCAGTTCGATTTCAGTCGAGTTCAATTCGTCGTTGAGCGTCGCAAAGCGGTCGTTGACCACGTTGCCGCTGCGGACCTGGACGGCCAATTCCGGATGATCGCTGCGGAACGCTTCCAGCGCCTTTCGCCGCGCTTCCAGGTCCTCGCTGCGGCGCTGCTTTTCGGAACGCAGCAGCCCCAGGATCTCGACGGCGTTGTTCTTGCGATCCTCGGCGTACTTGGAGATGTACGCGTCGACGATCGCGTTGACGATTTGCGGGGCGTCGGTGCGGCTCGGCAGTTCGATCGCGATGCGGATGATTTCGTCGTTGGCGCCGACCACGACCCGCAACGCTTCGCGAATCAGCCCGATGGGATTATCGGCGGTGCGGATCGTCTCGAGTTGCTTGATCTCGGGGGCGTCGATCGCGGCCGCAATGACCGACGTCGAGCGAATGATCTCCGCCTGCGTGAACAGATAGGAGGACGAGTGACCGATGCTTAGGTCGTTGTCGAGAATCCGCGGCATGTTCCGTTCGACGTAGATGTCGGACTGGCTCGTGTAGCGCGGTTCGGCGCGCTCCAGCAGAATCCACCCGACGCCGGCGCCCAGCAGCATGAACGTCAGAATGAGCCACCGGCTGCGCCACGCGAGCGCCAGCAGGTTGACCTCGCTTCGCGGCGCGTTCGCACGCGAGTCGCCGTGAACGGGTTCCGGCGTCAGGGCGAACGGGTCAGTCTGGACGAGCGACGTAGAGGACATGCGGCCCACGAATCGGAGTTCTAGCGGCAGGGCGGCTTGCGGCTTGCCGACGCCGACGACCGCAAACGGACTTACTCCGCAGTCTACACACGCGCTGCAAGACCGACAAACGACCGGCCGGTATTGGGCCCCGAATTCAGCCCCAAAACGCCCGAACGTGACGGTTGCAACGGTCGTTACGACGACGACCGCTGGCGCCGGCTCAAGCGACGGACGGCCCGGAATTGCAAGTCGTTTTCATACGACCTTGGGCGTTTGACTCCCCCCCCGAGCGACCTAGGTTAGTGCGGCTGGATTTCCGACGTTCGGCAGGCACGCTTGCGTTTCCAAGGCCGGAATTGCGCGCTTGCCCGAGTTTGCTATCGCTCCGATTCGTCACGCAGTGCTTGATTCGGTACCTCCATGATTCCGCTCCTTGCTTTCAGTTTGTCGTACATCCTCATCGACGTTGCGTTGGGGCTGACCTCGCTCGTCGTCGGGTTCGTCGCTGCGCTTGTCTACGCTCGGCATGCGCACGGATCCCGGACGGCGAGTGAGCCATCCGACGAACGACGCCAACTCGTTCAAGCCAATGACAACGAACGGACCGCAATGGCCGCTCAGCAGTTGCGCAGCTTGGCCCACGAAATGGCCAGCGACGTCGGCGCCCATTGTCAGGTCATGGACGGGATTTCCTCGGAACTCGGCGCACTGAAGTTAAACGAAGGGGACGGCCTGGCCGTCAACTCGGCCGTCGCCCGCATCTTGTCGGCCAATTCGCAGTTGCGTTTTCGACTCGATGAGGCGGAACGAAAGATCGCCGCTCAGGCCGAAGAAATCCGCACACAGCAGTTCGAGGCCCGCACCGACGTGCTGACCGGGCTGGCGAATCGCCGAGCGTTCGATGACGAAGTCCGGCGCCTGTTGAAAGCGTTTGCAACTCAGGGGCGAGTTTTTTCGCTGCTGATCCTCGACGTCGACCACTTCAAGAAATTTAACGACACGCATGGCCATCAGGCCGGCGACGAGGTGCTGCGGGCCGTCGGCTTGACCCTGCGATCGGTCGTCAAGTCGGGCGACTTGGCATGTCGCTACGGCGGCGAAGAATTTGCGGTCGTTATGGTCGATACGAACGCCAAGCAGGCGCGAGTCGCCGCCGACCGCGTACGGAGAGCCATCGAGGTGATGTCGGTCGATTTCGAGGGCCGCCGCCTGAGCGTGACGGCCAGCATTGGCGTCGCCCAAATTGCGCCGCTGCAGGATGCCGCCCAATTGATCCGTCGCGCCGACGACGCCGTCTATGCGTCGAAGAAGGCGGGACGTAACGCCGGCCACTGGCACGCCGGAACGGAGTGCCTGCCGCTCGATCAGGACGCTCGGCCGGTTGAAATTCCCGTGACTCAGCCGGTTGACAAGAAACCGATCTTGGCGACCCCCGTCGGCGACTTCGGCGATCGGTTCCGTAAGTTGCCGGACCATCGCGTCATGGCCGACGAACTTGGGCGACGAATCTCCGAGAGTCTGCGGTTCGGGGTTCCGCTCGCTCTGACCCGGATGGAGGTCGTCGACTTCGACAGCCTGGAGAGCTCGTACGGCGAGGCGGTCGGGGACCTCATCCTCGACTCCGTCGTGGCGTTCATCCGCTCGAATCTTCGCGATATGGACCTGCTGGCCCGCATGGGACGCGGGCAGTTTGCCATTATGCTGCCCGGCAGCGGGACAGACGAAGCGGCCAATGTCGTACGCCGCGTGGCGACCGTCTTGGCGTCGGCCCCGGTCCCCATCGGGGGGAAGCAGTTGGTGCTCAAACTCAAGTCGGGAATCGCCAACGCCAAAGCCGGCGACGACGCGGCGTCGCTGCTCGACCGGGCTGCGCTCGCGATGGATTCCAAGACGCTCGTTCCCGCGGGCGTTTGACGGCTTGTCGGCCATGCCGGCGGGCCGGAGCGGACTTGCTCGACTGGCCGGGTTGCGCTCGTGCCGGTATCCTCGACCAGGGAACTGCCCCTGCAGCGTCAGGACTCCGTTCGAGAGGCCGCAAGCCCCTCTGCGGAGTCGCTTGCCTTTTCGCCGGTGCCATGGCTGAGATCCCTCAACCCCCGCCGCCTCCCGTCGCGCCTCCCCCGGGGGATTCGCGGCCGGTTGGGGCGGCTCGCTGGCAGTTCAGCTTGCTCACTCTGCTGAAGGCGATGACCCTGACGGCCGTTGCCTGCGGCGCGGCGGTCGTCCTGCCGTACTCGCTCACGCTGCTGGCGACCGGAGCGCTGTGGATCGTCGGCGCCGGGTGGCTTGCCGCTGGAGTCGTCTTTGCACGGGGAGACGTTCAGGCCTTCTGCATCGGCGGCTCGGTCGTCGTGCTGAGCATGTGGACCCAGGCCGGCGGGCGGATGCTGGAAGGGGTGCGGATGCTGTTTCGTCCTTGGGGAGCCTTTGACTTAGGGACCCCGACAACGGCGTGGCTGGAACTGGCAATCGTGACCCTGGCCGTGGCGGCCAACGGCTGGCTGGGCGTTCGTGCGCGCCGCTACTTCCAGACCCGGTGAGGCGGTCGTTGTGAGTTCGCTTGCGGGTTTCGCCGAGGCCAGGGCCTCGGCCGGTTTGGCGGGCTCCTTCTCCTATGCGTCCTGGCGGAAAGTCGCGGGATTGCATACGTGCCGCCAAGCGACATCGGAGCAGGGGGGCGACGGGGAAGAGGGAGAGATCGTCCGGAGCCAACGGGACGGACGACCGCCGCGACCTGAGCAAAATCCCCGGATTCGGTCGAGCGAATCGGTTGCGGCGGTCGATGGATGGAATTCTCAAGTTCGTCGTCGAACGCCCCCTTGTCGTCGATTCAAGCGGGCTTACAATTCGGGCCGATGTCAGGGGGACCTCCTGCTAGCGGACAATCCGAGAGGGTCTGCAGCAGGCGGGAAGCGACTGGCGGAGCGATCAAAATCGCTTCTAAAAATTTGCCAGCCGCCCTTTGACAGGGGATTCGAAATCGCTAAGATCTAGGATTCCCGCCTGCTCGCGAGTGCAGGCTGTGCGAGTGCTCTCGACGGCCCTCGTTCAGCCTCTGCTCGCAGGAGCGGAATGGCCCCTCTGGGGCCGCGGTCGGCGTCGCCCTCGCGGGCTGTCGTCGGTCGGCGATCTTTGACAATTTGGTGAAGTAGCAAGAGTGGCATCTGATTTCCGCACGGGAAGTCGGCCGCGCGGCTTGCGGGAGACTTTGGTCTCTCGTCAGGCAGGCGAGCAGGCGACCTGTGCGTAATTTCTTTGTCTTAGATTGGATCAAGCGTTACTCGGAAGCTTGCGGCGATCGTCGCGAGGGGTTGCAGCCTCGCGATTGCCAAGGTGGAGGACAGTTCGGCGTAAGCCGAATTGCTCTCGACTCCGGCAGCCGCAAGACTTCGCTTCGTGACAACAGTTGTCCAAGGCGAGAGCTTTGAATAAATGTGGCCAAGTTACGAAGGGCGTATGGGGGATGTCTTGGCATCAGGAGGCGATGAAGGGCGTGGAAGTCTGCGAAAAGCCTGGGGGAGCTGACAAACAAGTGATGATCCCGGGATTCCCGAATCAGCATATGGTGAATCCATAGCCATATGCGGCAAACGCAGGGAACTGAAACATCTCAGTACCTGCAGGAGAAGAAAGAAAAATCGATTTCGTCAGTAGCGGCGAGCGAAAGCGAAATAGCCCAAACCGTGGGGGTTTCCCCCGCGGGGTTGTAGGGTCTTTCACATGAGAGTCACAAAATTGCTGACTAGCAGAACAACCTGGAAAGGTTGACCACAGAGGGTGACAGTCCCGTACGCGAAAGTCGGCAGTCTCTCGAAGGATACCTGAGTAGGTCGAGCCACGTGGAATCTCGACTGAATCGACGGGGACCATCCCGTAAGGCTAAATACTCCCTGATGACCGATAGTGAACTCAGTATGGCGACTGAAAGATGAGAAGAACCCCTGCTAGGGGAGGAATGTGAACCTGAAACCATACGCTTACAAGCGGTCGGAGCCCTATGCCCGCAAGGGAATGGGTGACGGCGTGCCTTTTGCATAATGATCCGGCGAGTTACCGTCTGCGGCTTGGTTAAGGCCTTCCGGGCCGAAGCCTCAGGGAAACCGAGTCTGAATAGGGCGACAATTGGTCGTTGGCGGTAGACGCGAAACCAGGTGAACTACCCATGAGCAGGTTGAAGGGCGGGTTATACCGCGTGGAGGACCGAACCCACTTGGGTTGAAAACCGAGGGGATGACTTGTGGGGAGGAGTGAAAGTCTAATCAAACCTGGAGATAGCTCGTTCTCTCCGAAATAGCTTTAGGGCTAGCCTTGAGCCACTACGTACCGGGGGTAGAGAGACTGATTTGGTTTGGGGCCCTTCCCGGGGTACCCTGCTGAGCCAAACTCCGAATACCGGTGCGACTATCTCAGGAGTCAGTCCGCGAGGGATAAGCTTCGCGGTCGAGAGGGAAACAACCCAGACTATCTGCTAAGGTCCCGAAGTTACACTCAGTCACTAAGGAAGTTGAATTGCTGTGACAACCAGGATGTTGGCTTAGAAGCAGCCACCATTTAAAAAGTGCGTAACAGCTTACTGGTCGAGCAATTCTGCGCCGATAATGAACGGGAGTAAGTGTAACACCGAAGCAGTAGAATTAGTGATCCTTCGGGTGATCTAATTGGTAGGAGAGCGCTGTACGTCAGATACAAGCGGTACCGTAAGGAGCCGTGTCGGGGCGTACAGGTGATTATGCCGGAATGAGTAACGATAAGGCAGGTGAGAATCCTGCCCGCCGAAAGCCTAAGGTTTCCTGGGGAAGGTAATTCCGCCCAGGGTTAGCCGGTGCCTTAGTCGAGGCCGAAAGGCGTAGACGATGGACAGCAGGTCAATATTCCTGCGCTAACTGTGTGGACCGATGGAGGGACGGCGCCCGAAAGGTGAGCGGTACGACTAGAAATGTCCGTACCTTGTTGCAAGATGGCAGGTAGGAAAATCCGCCTGCGGAATTCAAGCGACCGGGTCGAGCGCGTTTACGTTCGCGAAGTCATCAGCAGGGCGTCCAAGAAAAGCTTCTAAGGGTTGAAGCACAGTTAACCGTACTAAAACTGACACAGGTAGGCGAGACGAGTAGTCTAAGGCGCTCGGGAGAATGGTGGTTAAGGAACTCTGCAAAATGGCCCCGTAAGTTCGCGATAAGGGGTGCCCTTGGCGGTTCACGCTGCTGGGGGCCACAGTAAATCGATTCCTCCGACTGTTTATCAAAAACACAGGTCTCTGCTAACTCGTAAGAGGATGTATAGAGACTGACGCCTGCCCGGTGCTGGTAGGTTAAGGGAGAGGGTTAGTACGTTAGTGCGAAGCTCACGACCGAAGCCCCAGTAAACGGCGGCCGTAACTATGACGGTCCTAAGGTAGCGAAGTTCCTTGTCGGGTAAGTTCCGACGTGCATGAAAGGCGTAACGAGAGGAAAACTGTCTCAACCACCAACCCGGTGAAATTGTAGTCGTGGTGAAGATGCCACGTTCCCGCAGCTAGACGGAAAGACCCCGTGAACCTTTACTGTAGGCTGATATTGGGCTCGTGTATTGACTGTGTAGGATAGGTGGGAGGCTTTGAACCCCGGCCGCCAGGTCGGGGGGAGCCATTGGTGAAATACCACCCTTTTAATGCATAAGTTCTAACGCTGATTCCTGTGAATCCAGGCAGCGGACAGTGTCAGTTGGGCAGTTTGACTGGGGCGGTCTCCTCCCAAAGAGTAACGGAGGAGCCCAATAGGCGCACTCAGCCTGGTTGGCAATCAGGCATCGAGCGTAAAGGTAGAAGTGTGCTAAACTGCGAGACTTATCAGTCGAGCAGGTGTGAAAGCAGGGCTTAGTGATCCGGTGGTCCCGTATGGAAGGGCCATCGCTCAACAGATAAAAGGTACTCCGGGGATAACAGGCTTATCGCTCCCGAGCGTCCATAGCGGCGGAGCGGTTTGGCACCTCGATGTCGGCTCATCACATCCTGGGGGTGGAGAAGCTCCCAAGGGTTTGGCTGTTCGCCAATGAAAGTGGTACGTGAGCTGGGTTCAGACCGTCGTGAGACAGGTCGGTCCCTATCTACTGTGGGCGCACGAAACTTGAGGAGGTTCTTCTTTAGTACGAGAGGATTTAGAAGGACGGCCCTCTGGTGTTCCAGTTGTCGCGCTAGCGGCACGGCTGGGTAGCTAAGGCCGGAACGGATAAACGCTGAAGGCATATAAGCGTGAAGCCCGCTCCAAGATGAGGTTTCGTAGGCTAATAGCCGAAAGCCCCCTGAAAGACGATCAGGTTGATAGGCCGGATGTGTAAGTGCAGCAATGCATTCAGCTAACCGGTACTAATGGGTCGAACGCTTGGCCACATTTATTCAACGCTTTCCCGTTGAAGACAAAGACAGACGCGACGCGTCGTTGCGACGTCTCGCGAGCCGGCTCCCGTGCGGAGCCCGGCCCCGCTCTTGCTACTTGCCAAAACGTCAAGCGTCCGCGGGTCGACAGGTCCCGGACGCTTCTTCTGGCGACCATACCGCAGTGGAAACACCTGTTCCCATTCCGAACACAGTAGTTAAGCACTTCGGGCCGATGATAGTGAGATCACTCGCGAAAGTAGGTATCGCCAGGTTTTTCAAGAGCCTCGTGGAGACAACTCCACGAGGCTCTTGGCTTTTGTTGCGTCTGAGGTGTCCTGCGTCAGGGGAGGATTTTCTCACGACGACGACACGACTGACGCGACGTCACATCCAAATCGCTTCGGCGCCTCGTCGTGCCGATTTGGTCCTCTGAATCGCTTCTGGCGTCTCTGTTGCGGAAGCGCCAAAGTCTTCCCGGCCTTCGCAGTTGTCCTGCGTCACAGCGCCGATTATTTGGCACTCAGCGCCAGCACCTCTATACTGTGCGGAAGCGGCGCACTTTGTCGCGCTGCGTCTGATTTCATCGCTCGAGCCCGCGGGATGGAGCCGATGCACTTACATGTCCTTGCGTGCCGGCAATTTTGGGCAGTCGCGCTCTTGGCTCTGGGGCTGGTCGCTTCGCCTGCGAACGCCGTCCCTCCCGCGGCCGAGCTTTATGACATCTTCGGGGTGACGCACTACCCGGAGGATTTTGTCGAGCCCAGGACTGAAGCAATCGTCGTCGTCTTGCTCGACGACTCCTGCCCGGTCGTTCAGCAGATTGTGCCGACGCTGCGGGAACTCGACCAGCGCTACAACGGGTTCGAACGCGACGGCCTCGGCCGGCCCACGCAGCTTGCCAAGCACCCCGGCGATCGGGTGTTGTTCTTGGGGGTCTACGTGAAACCCGACATGGGCGCCAAGCGAATGGCCGGCCACGCGTCCGATATGCGGATCCCGTTTCGCGTGCTCCACGATTCGCAGCTTGCGCTTGTCAAGCAACTTGGCCTGACGCGGCTCTCGGAGACCGCAGTTCTCGATCGCGATTGGCAGGTTCACTATCGCGGTCCGATTGACGACCAAAACGTCCAGGGGGCCAGCCGGCCTGGGGCGACCGCCCATTATCTGGCTGAAGCGATCGACGCGGTTCTCGCCGGGGGCGCCCCGACGATTGGTCGTCGGCCGGCGGTCGGCTGCAAGATCGCTCTCGATCCGCCGGCGCCGCAAGGGGCGGACCTCACGTTTCACCGCGACGTGCTGCCGATCCTGCAGAAGCATTGTCAAGCGTGCCACCGGGAGGGGGAGGTCGCCCCCATGCAGTTCCTCACGTACGCCGATGTGAACGCCTACGCCGGAATGATCGAAGAGGTGGTTCTTCACGAGCGGATGCCTCCGTTCCCCGGCGAATCGTCCCGTCGGTTCGCCCACGACGAGCGGCTGCCCGACGCCGCACGCCGGACGCTCCTCGATTGGTTGCGGGGGGGACGAGCGGCGGGCGATCCGGCCGACGCGCCGGCGCCGCTCGGCTGGCCCGACCGAGATCGCTGGCAGATCGGCGAGCCTGACTTCGTGTTCCGCATGCCCAAGCCGCTGGAGATCCCCGCGACCGGCGTGCTGAACTACTACTACATCGCCGTGCCGGTCAACGGCGGAAAGGGTTTTCCGGAGGATCGGTGGATCGAGGCGATCGAAACGCATCCCGGCGACCCGCAGGTCGTTCATCACGTCCAGGTCCACGAGTACTTCGGCCCGATCGATCGCGATCCGACGGCGCTCGACCAGATACTCATCTACGGTTTGGGCATCGAGAGCGCCCGGCTGCTGGGCGGGTACACCCCCGGCAACGAGGAGGGGAACAACCTGCGGCTGAACCGGTACTTGAGCCCCGCGGCCGCGGCCGAGGGCAAGACCGCGGGGATCAAGCTCTCCAAGGGCGCGAACCTGATGTTCGAGGTCCACTACACGACCAACGGCAAGGCGACGATCGATCAGTCGGAGGTGGCGATCCGGTTCGCCGATCGCGAGCCCGACGTGAAGCTCGATTCGTGGTTTCCCTTTCGCAGCCGGGCCGACATGCTGATCCCTGCGAACTTGCAGAACCACAGTTTGCAGGACCTGTACCACTTCGGCCGGGCGACCGACGGCAAGGCGGTGCTGGTGCACGCGATTCGCCCTCACATGCACTCCCGCGGCAAGAGCTTTCGCGTCGAGTTGGTCGATCCCCGGGGGCTTACGCAACAGGTGCTCCACGATTTTTCCCAGCACGGTCTGGTGCGGGGGGAGACGGTCCTGTCGGTGCCGGTGTGGGACTTCAACTGGCAGCGGTTCTACCAGTTCGAGGAGCCGATCCTGGTGCGTCCCGATCAGGCGCTGTTGGCCACCGCGTACTGGGACAACACGCGGCACAATCCCCGCAACCCCGATCCCAACGTCGACGCCCCGTGGGGACAGCAAACAATCCAGGAGATGTTCAACACGCTCTTGCTGTACGAGCCGCTCGATCCCGACGACCCGCGAGCGCAAGGCGCCGTCGGGCAGGCCGTTGCGGAGGCGCGGCGATGAAGAATCACTCTGGATTGCCGAGCCTGATCGGCATGGCCTTGTTCTTGGCGACGGCGTCGCAGTTGCAGGGAGCCGAGTCGGCGAGCGAGCGACGAGCGGCCAGTTTGCAGCGGCTTCGCGCCGCGACGATCGCATTCGATGCGGCGCTTTCCGACCCGTCGTCCCGTATTCACGACGACCGTTCCGAGTGGCGCGACCGTCTGGTCTGGGCGTCCTGGGCGCCGCGGCTGATCGATGCCGGCGACGTCGACGCGCTCATTCTCCAGCGCATCTCCCGCGAGTTCGTCTCGGCTCGCGACGGGCTCGACGCCCCGCCGGTCGTCGAACTGCGCGCAGCTCTGGTCGCGTATCTCGACCTGGACGAGGCCGAGCGGCTGGCCGGGGCCGGCTACGAACAAGCTCGTGTCCGCCATGTCGCGGCGCTCGAGCGCGCCTTGGCGACGGATCCCGCAGGCCCTGCGGCAACTGCCGAGGTTCTTGACTTTGCCGTCGTCGAAGCGGCCGCTTGGTGGCTAGCGGCTACGAGCGAGGCGCCGGACTTGGTCGCGCAAGTCCGGGGCCGCTTTAACGGCCCGGCGATCGTCGGCCAGATCCATCGCGGTCTTGTCGAAACGAAGCTGGCGGACTTTGAGAACGAGACCGAGGAGGTCCGCCAGACCCGCCGGCGCGTGCAGGGGGCGACCGTCGTGGGACAGGCGACCGTCAAGTCTCAGACGCGCGCTCGGCTCGGCGGCTCTCCGGGCGAAGTCCGCATGCAGGTGACGATTGCCGGCACGGTCGACGCGCCTCAGAACCGTTCGTACAAGGGGAGCGTCAAGGTGACCAGCGCGTCGAAGTCGCACTTCAGCGGCCAAGCCGAGTTGTACTGGGACGGCGCCAGCTTCGCCTCGACGGAACCCCAGGTCGAGGCCAAGACCGCGGCGACGATCCACGAGGTCGACGCCCCGGGCACGATTCGCTATGCAGCCGTCAAGCGAGTCAACGAGTCTCGCGAGGAGATGGAACAGGACTCGGCGGCCCACATTGCGCGGCAGGTGACCGAGTCGATGAACGCACGGCTGACGACGGCGGTCGACAATCTCAACCGGCGTTCCGCGAACTTCTTGGGGTTCCTGGCCCGCGCGGGGATTCCGGCCGCCGAGTGGCGAACGCTGCAGACCGAGACGGCCGTCGCCATCGGCTATCGCCCCCCCTCGGGGAGCGGCCTGGGCTCGTTGTCGTGCGAGCTCCCTCCGCTTGTCGGCGCCGAGATGGCGGGGCTGTCGTTCCACGACGGGGCGATCGAGGGGATCCTCGGCGCCCAGGTCGCCGGCGCCGAGTGGCGCGATCTCGATTTTTCCAAGCTCCAGCGGGAGTTGACCGGCGCCGTGACCGAACCGCTGATGATCGGCCTCGATCCGCCCCGCTGGGGAGTGCAATGGAGCTGGCGGTTGCCGGTGCGCCTGCGGTTCCGCCCCGACGGCGCGGAGTTGGCGTACCAGTTCCAGCGCGTCGACGTCGGCAATCGCCGCTTCGACGTCCCCTGTCGGGTCTGCATCGACATGACGGTCGCGGTCTCGCCGCTGGGGCACGAACTGCGCCGTCGCGGGCCGGTCGTGGTCGAAAGCGTCGACCCGCAGCGGCCGGTCCCAGGCGAGGTCGTCGAGCTGCTGCAATCGCGATTCGCCCGTCCGCTGGACGAGCCGTACCACCTGCTGGGGCTGCAGTTCCCCGCGGGGGGCGAGCTCGACGGGCTGGCCGGCTTCGAGGCCGCCGACGCCCAGTTGGCCGACCACTGGGTCCACCTGAAGTACTCGCTCCGGCAGTCGACATCGGCTCCCACGGTCAACGCGACGCCGTGAGGCGCGCCGCCGCCCCCCCCATCGCGGCGGCGCTTCCGTTTCTTGCCACGGAGAGGCGGAGGGGCAAGCGGCAAGCGATCCTCCCCGCCTGCACTGCGTACTCGACGCCTCTGCGTGAGATTCCTTCTCCGCCAGCAGGCGTCTCAGTTCTTCGGTTCCCGTGGTTGATTGCCGAGGCGCCGGGACGTGTCGCCGCTTACAATAGTCAGCGTCCGTCCTATGTCGCCGGGATCGCCGCGATGTCGATGTTGCGATTGCAGTGCAGCGGGTGTCAGGCCGTGCTCCAGGTACGGGCCGAACTGGCCGGCATGCAGGGGCGGTGCCCCAAATGCGGCGCCACCTTGGCCATCCCGGCCTCCGGGACGAGCGCGTCGCCTGCGGCGTCCTCGGCTCCCCCGCCGCCGGAATCGTTCTCAGGGTCGTCTTCGACGATCATCGCCTCGCCGTCGATGATCGGGCTGAAGGGCGCCGCGGGGTCCTCGTCGCGCTCGGCGGCCGGGACGCTGCCGCTGTCGCAAGCGCCTGCTGCGGAGATGCTGGCCGAGCTCGCTCGCCGCGGCAAGAGCGCCGTATTGGTCGTGTTCGAGCCCCCCGCCGACGGCGATTACCGCCTCAGCAGCCAGGAGGGCGCCAACGTCCGCTGCTACCGCACGCCAGACATGTCGGACGACCAGATGCTGCAGGTCCTTGCCGAGACAGGCGCCATGACCCGCGGCGTCCGCGACGCCAAGGGGGGGCTCCACTTGGAAGGGGAGGGGGGCCCGACGCCGTTCGAGCTCAAGGGGGATCGTCTCGGTTCGACCCTCGACGAGTTCAAGGCCAAGTACGCCCGCAAAGTCGGGTCGTTTCAGCTGCCGTATTGCTCCGACAGCTCCCCGGGGCAAGCGATCGAGGCGCTCCGGGTCGAGCGGTGGTACTCGGCCGCGGGACTGGTCCACGGGCGGATCGATCTTCCTTCGGAGGGGGATCCTCCGACGATCGCCGGGGTGAAGACCGAGCTGTTGCTGTACCAGTTCGTCGACGGACGGTTGTTTCGCATCACGGCGATGTTCGACACCGAGGAGTGCCATCTCGTCCGCGAGGCGCTGGTCAAGAAGTACGGCCCGCCGACGAGCGAGCGGCAAGAACCGGCGGCGCACGTGTGGGACAACGGCGTCAGCGCGCTGCAACTGGTGCGCGGAGCGATCCGCCCCCGCAAACCCTCGCTGTTGCACGCCGTGCACCACGCCTACCACCGCTCGGCGATGGGCCGAGCGCCGCAGCGGAGCGACGATATTTGAAGGAGCTTCTGCTCCGACCGTTCACCCCACCGCCAAGCCGCTGCGTTTGGCCAGCCAGGCCAATCGCTCGGGGGTCGGGGCGCCGTAGGGGCGGAACTTGGTCTGGGTCCCCAAGTCGTCGCGGTAGAGCAGTGCGCGGTGTTCCCCCAGCCGGCCCGCGGCGGGGGATTCGATGAAGCTCGTCGAGTCGGCTGCGCTCATTGGCAGCGCGATCCGGAAGTCGAGCTCGCGGAGCGTGATCCGGTCGATCGCTCGGGAGAGCGCGTTGTAGGAATCGCACCACAGCACGACGTGGATGCCGACCGCGGGACCTTCGCGCAGCAATTCGCGGAACCGGCGATCGGCGCCGGGGGCTTTCTTGGCGCTGGAGAAGCTGAAGTCGTCCTCGACGACCCGCAGGTCGCGGATTTGCGATACGTCGTGAATGAACAGAAATCGCGCCGGGGGGGATTCTTCGCTGCTGGCGGCGCGGCGTTGGGCCTCGTCGGCCAGGGCGACGACCACGGCCGCGGCGTCGCGGGGCGCGACGACCTGGATCGCCTGCCCGGTCAACGGCGAGCCGCCGGTCGTCGCGGCGTCGACTGCCGCGCCGTTGGCGCCCGCCCCGAGAGCGCCGAGCGCAGCGGCGATGGTGCGCCAGGCGTCGCGATGATCGCTTTCGGGACGGGCGCCGTTGAGCACGACGATCTGGGCGCCCCGGTCGCCGAGTTGGCCGAGGATCGCCGCCGCGGCGGTCGACATGATCCCCAGCGCCGAGGCCTCGTCGTTGCCGAGAATGGCGAGATGCTGGCCGCTCTGCCGGCGCAGCACGAGACTGGTCGGCGGTTCGATCCGCACCGCGGCGCCCAGCCACAACGTCGGCTCAAGCGCCTCGACCCGGCCGGCCACAGCGGCGGCGAGCTCCGAGTTCGTACGAACGTCGGCCGGCATGTTCCCTTCGAACACGATTGCCGGTTCGAGCGCGGCTGCGCGCGGCACGGGGCGATCGCGCAGTTCGTGGAGGTATTGTCGCCGCTGGTCGTCGGGGAGCCACGCGACCTGGAACGGCTGGTTCCCGGAGGTCAGGCCGTTCTGGTCGTTGTAGATCGCCTCGCCCGGACGGGTGAGCAACCGAGCGGCCGGGTTCTCGTCGCTGAGAATCAGGTGGGCGTCGGCCTCGCTGCACTCCAGCGCGATCCGCACGGCCATTTGTCCCAATGTGCTGCGCGCCAGCGAGTAGGCCCCGGCCAAGGTCTGCGAGCCGAGGATCACGTGGACGCCGAACGCTCGCCCTTGCCGCACCAGTCGGTCGAGAAGCAGCCCCGCGTCCTGGGCGAGCTTGTCGTCGGCGACGAACAGCTCCTGGAACTCGTCGATGATCAACAGCGTACGAGGCATCGGCACGTCGGGCGCCGCGGCGCGGAAGCCGCCTAGATCCTGCACCGCGTGGGCCCGGTAGAGCTCGCCGCGGCGGCGCAGTTCGGCGTCGAGCCGCTCCAGGACGCTGACGCCGAATTCCCGCTCGCTCTCGATCGCAATGACCCGGGCGTGGGGGAGCCGCTCGGCGGCATAGGTCTTGAACTCGACCCCCTTCTTGAAGTCGATCAGGTAAAACTCGACCTGATCGGGGCCGTAGTGGAGCGCCGCGTTGGTGACCAGCGCGTGGAGCAGCGTGCTCTTGCCCGAGCCGGTCTTGCCGCTGATCAGGGCGTGCTGGGCGGTGCCGCGGCCCAGCCGCAGCGATTGCATCTCCTTGGCGCCGGCGCGGCCGATGGGGACGACCAGTTCGCGCCCCGTGTCGCCGGTCCAGACGGTCTCGGGGGCCGGGGCGACCCGGTCGAAGGCGACCTCGACCCGGCTGGCGGTCTTCGAATCCTGCGCCGCCCGCCGCAGCACTTCGTTCAGCCGCTCCGGGGCGGGGAGTTCGTCGAGCTCCAGCGGCAGCTTCTCGAACAACGGATACTGCCACACAAACCGGCCCTCGTGCCAATCGAGGTGCATCGCGTTGTGCAGGAACGGCTCGAGTTTGATCTCGTACGGCAGCCGCAACGAGCGGTCGACGCTCATCAGCACATACACGCCGCAGCGCGGGCCCGCCTCGGCGATTGCCAGGAGCCGCCGCGCCGCGATCTCGCTGAATCCCGCGGGGAAGTTGGCCGCCACGACCACGTGGTACGGCTCGGCGACTTCGCCCGCCTGGGCGTTGTACTCGGCGAGGGTCGCGAACTCGTTCCGCAGATACTTCTGCAGCACCTTCTCCATGTGGGCCGTGACGATGGTCAGCCGCTCCTCGATCCGCTTCGGCTCGGTGAGCACCTGCTTGGGAGCGAGTTGCTCGTCGTAGTCGGCCAAGTGCATGAAGGGGCCGAAGTTTTCGCCTAGTCCCGCAGGGTCGATGAGCGTGAATCGCAGCAGCCCCGCCGGCAGCGCCGCGAGGGTTCGCAGCATCGCCAGTTGCAGCACCTTGACCGCCGCAGCCCGCCCCGGCCCGTCGGCCGTGGCGACCAGCCGCGGATGTTCGGCGATCGAAATCGCCGCGGTGAGCGGCAGCCACGTGGTCGGCAAGGCCAGCGCGGGATCGCTCGGCACGCCATGTTTGACGACCGACAACGGCAACTCGAACCGCCCGAGCGCGATTCCCTCGGGGGGGACGGTCGGGCGGTTCCAGTCGTCCCACCGAGTCTCGTTCCAATCGGGGCACAGCTCCGCGGCGCGGGCGGCCATGCCGCGCAACTCGTCGGCGATCTGTCGAAACCCGCCGAGCCAGCGTTCGGCCAACGCGGCGAATTCGGCGTCGTGCAGCCGCTGGGCCTCCGCTCGCCGGGCTTCGTACTGGCTGTTGTTGGCATGCTCGGCGGCGTCGCGGTCGGCTTCGTTCGCGGCGAGCAGCGGGGGATACTTGGCGTCGACGGCGGCCAGATCGGCTTCGCACTTCTGCTCCAACTCGGCGATTCGCCGGACAGTCTCCGCTTCGAGTCGGGCGACCTCGTCAGCGCGGTGCGTTCGGGAGGCGTTGACGGCCCGATCGCGCTCCACGTCGGCGGTCCGCACATCCTCGTCCCGGCGGCGAACAATGGCCGCAGCCTCGGCCTGAGAGGCGGCCTTCGCATCGGCCAGGGCCTGTTGGGCAAGGGTCAGCCCCGTGGCGACCCCGCGGACAACTTCGCGGTACTTGTCGTAGGTTTGCCGGCGGCTCTTCGGCAGGAGCCAGCCCCACAGCATCCCGGCGACGACCAGCCCGCCGAGCGCGGCGCCGATGCCGGCGGCGGAGAACGACTCGCCCAGAAACGCCGCGATGACGGCCCCAATGGCGACGGCGCCGACCAGCCAGCCCCAGGGGCCTCCCCCTTCCAAGAACAGCGTAGGGAGCTTCTGCCCCTGCATCGCGAGGACCGCTTCGCGCAGTTCGGAGAGCAGGGCGCGGAGTCGCTCGGCGGCGTCGGACGCGGGGTCCTGGTCTGCGGATTCGTCGGGGGCTTCCTCGAACGACGCCTCAGGCCGCTTAAGCCGCCGCATCCCCAGCAGCGCATCGGCGTCTCGCTGCAGACCCTCCAACTGCTGCCGCTGGACGGCGACGAGCTTGCTCGCCTTGGCCCAGTGTTGCTCGGGCTTGTCCTTCGAGGCGTCGAAGACGGCCATTGCCTCCCATTGAGCCTCTTGGGCCCGCTGCTTGGCGGCGGCGAGCGCGTCCGATTCCTCGGCGTCGAGTCGGTCGATCGCCGCAGCCAACTCTCGGGTTGCGAGGGCTCGGTCTTGTTCCAATCCCGCCTCGACCGCCTGCTTCGCTTCGGCGAACTGAGTTTCCAAGTCACGCCGCTGGGTCGAATACTGCTTGTGGAGCGATTGAGCCGTCGACTCGAACTCTTCTGCCGCCGCCGCCGATTCCTTGCGGAGCGCCGCGGCGATTCTCGCTTCCTCCGTGGCGCGCCAGTCGGCCAGTTGCTGCAGTTCGTGCAGCAACTCCATCTGACGGCGGGTGGACAGCGGCGTGTGCGGCACGGCGGTTCGGGATTGGAGGGAAAGAAACGGCCAGGGAGGCAAACGAAATCAGCCTTCAAACTCGTCGCGACAATCGCGTTCCATCGAATCGACCAATTGCCGCATGTGGGCGATCACGTCCATGGCGGACTTGAGCGCCGGCCCCAGCGGTTCGAGGTATCGCTCGCAAAACGCTTGGCTGACCGAGTCGTTCCAAGACTCGCTGACCTCTGCCCAGGCGATCCGCAGTTCGTCGGCGGCGTCGCGCAATCGAGCGGCGTCGGTGTCGAGATCGCAAGTTCGCATGGGCTACGTCTCAGAACGCGGGCGATTCTACCACGGAGGCATGAAGAGGACGAAAACAGTCGAGAGAGTCAAAGATCAAGCAGTGAGAAGGCTGTTCCCGCACGATTCCCCGCTTTGTTCGTCTGCCCCATCATCCCCAAGCCCCGTCACTCCACGGTCTTCGCCCCCGCTACTCCGGCGTAGTCGGCGGGGCGTCGCCCAGGACGGGGGGGAGGTCCTCGGTCACGGGGGCTTGTTCGATTTGATAGTCCTCCAGCCGACGCAGGATGTTCACCAGGGCCGCTTCGGCCAGGGCGAGGTCCGATTCGAGCAGCGTGCGGAGCGCGCCCAGGCGTCCTTCATACTCGAACACTTCATGGTTGAGGGTGCGCTTCCAGTTTTTGACCTTATCGACCTGTCCGCGGCAAAACTCCCGCCGGGCCTTGCAACGATTGAGGAGCGCCTTCTCGGCCCGGCAGCTTGGCCGTTCGCCGCTGACCAGCGGAAAGGCGAGGCATCGCTCGAGATCGAGCTTCGCATTGTGGACCGCGTCCTCGGCCTCGCGCGATTTGAGTTTCCAATACGCGGGTTGGTCGTGCTCGATCCAATCGACCGCACGGCGCAACTGGCCGTCGAGCCCTTCCACCGCGCCCTGCATGCGCTCGATGAACCGCGCCAAGGCCGCGCGAAACCGGGCGACGGCTTCGATCGAGCGAACCTGTGCGGGACCAGCCACGATCGACTCGCGAGGGGACTGAAGGACGATGGGACTACGGGACCGCGAGAGCTAGGCAGGGGGATTTCGCCGCGGGGCAAGCAGGCTCGGTTGCGTCGTCTTTTTGCCGGCTTCTCGTCCCACTTGTCGAGCAGCGCGCTCGCCCGAAACGCCGCGATCACCGTTGCTGCAAATACTCTTCGATCCGCTCCGCTTTTCGCAAGAGAAACGGGGCGTATTGATTGGTCGCTTCGATCGAGCGGTTGATGAGCTTCAGGTGCTGCTCGAACTCCTCGGCGAACTTCTTCTGTTCCTGATCGCGCCACGTGACGCTGAGCGAATGGAGCTGATTGCACAGCGCGCTCATGCGCTCCTCCAGCTCGGCGTTGAACGTCTTGAGCTGGTGCGCAAACCGACGCAGCTCGGCGGGGTCGACGATCGCCTGAGACATAGGTGCGGGCCTCCGCAGGAGTGTGGCACGACGGACGCGCCGGACGCGCGACGCCGTCGTCCGATTCTATGCAACCCGCCCCGCAGCCGCCGGTTCCGGGCGCCGACCGCGTCGAATTGCCTATCCCCCCGCTGCAACTGATTCTAATCGCGCATGGGGCGGCGGTAAAGAAACGGTCGCCCGCCGCGCCGGCAGTCGCGCTCGTTCGCTCGATGCCCGCTTCTGCGCACCTAACGAGGCGGCAGGCTTGTCTCCGGGGCCGGTACGCGCTCTTCCAGCGGGGGAAGCGGCCGATCGGCGCCGCGGCAGGAGGGGTCGATCCGGTCCAACTCTTCCGCGACGGCCCGCACCGTGGTGCGGATTTGCTGCGGCGTGTGGGTGGCCGTGATGAAGAATCGCAGCCGGGCGGCGCGTTCCTCAACGGCCGGGTACAGGATCGGCTGCACGTTGATTCCGCGTTGGAACAACTGGTGCGACAGTCGCAGGGCATGCTCGCTGTTGCCGGTGATCACGGGGACGACCGGCGTGTTGTTGCTGTGGCCCGTGTTGAGACCCGCGTCCTTGGCGAGCCGCAAGAACAACCGCGAGTTCTCGGCGAGCCGAGCGACGCGCTCCGGCTCTTCCTGCAACAGTTCGAGCGACGCGAGCGCCGCAGCCGTGTTCGCCGGCGAGAGGCCGACCGAGTACACGAACCCCGGGGCGGTGTATTTGAGATACTCGACCAGTTCGCGACAGCCGGCGATGTATCCGCCGCAACTTCCCATCGACTTGCTCAGGGTGCCCATCCAAATGTCGACGTCGCGGGGGACGATGCCGAAGTGCTCGCTCATTCCTCGGCCGTGCAGGCCCATCGTGCCGATCGAGTGGGCCTCGTCGACCATCATGTAGCACTTGTGTTTCTTCTTGAGTTCGACGAACTGCGGCAGGTCGGGATAGTCGCCGTCCATGCTGTACACGCCCTCGACGACGATCAGCACGCGGCGGTATTCGTGGCGAATCTGGTCGAGAATCCTTCCGCACTCGCGCCAATCGTTGTGAGCGAACGGACGGCGGCGGGCGCCCGAGAGAATCGCTCCTTGCATGATGCTGTTGTGCGACAGTGCGTCGTGCAAGATGAGGTCTCCCGGGCCGAACAGGTGGCCGATGATCGACTCGTTCGTCGAGTGACCGCCGACCATCACGATCGAGTCCTCCGTGCCGATGAAGTCGGCGATCGCCCGTTCCAATTGGCGATGGATTGTCTTCTCGCCCGAGACGACTCGGCTCGCCGAGACGCTGGTGCCGAATCGCGCGACTGCGTCCTGGGTCGCCTTGACCACGGCCGGATCGCCTGACATTCCCAGGTAGTTGTAGCTGCACCAGTTGACGTACTCCTGCCCGGCGATCGTCGTGCGATCGTTGGTCAGGCCTTCATGGACGGTGAAGAACGGGTTGGGGAGCCCCGCCTTGGTCGTCAGCGACTTGTTTTCCAGCAGCCGAAGGTACTCCGGGCTCTTGGAGAACTGGTAGTCTTCTGCGGGGACCTCGGCGGCGTCGGAACCGCCGACGGTCCGCTCGATCCGGCCTCCCAGATGCAACCGAATCGCTTCGGCGACCTCGCCGCATGTCTCGATGTTGGGGAGCACGTGGTCGGGGAACCGTCCGCCGAAGTGGTCCTCAAGCGCCGCGATGATCTCCATCCGTTCCAGCGAGTCGAGCCCCAGCTCGACGATGTTCGTGTCCCACTCGAGTTCCTGGACGCGCTCGCGGCCGATCTCGCGAACCTTGGCGTAAACCACGTCGACGATCTCGGCGAGTTGGCCCGCGGCGAGCTTGCCTTGCGCCGCGGTGCGGTCGGAGGCGCGGGCCAGGGCGTCCTCGGCGGCCTGGGTTTCCAGCGTCGTTTCCTCGGCCAGCACGCTGGAATCGTCTCCGTCGAGAGCAGCTTCCATGCCGTCGCTGTCGAGGCGAGCTTCTTCCTCGCGCGTGCGGCGCCGCAGCGAGGGGGCGATCACCACCTCCCCCGTCTCAGCCGACCAACTGGCGACCATGGCCAGGGTGCCGGCCACGAACCCGTCCTTGCACGCGTGACGTTGGATCTTGCCGCTGGAGGTCTTGGGGATGCTGCCCGCCTTGAGCAGCACCACCGCGGCGACCGATTGTTCGTGGTCTCGCGACACCTGCTTGCGGACCGCGGCGATAATCTCGGCGAAGTTGAGATCGCGCCGGCGGATCGTTTCGTTGACGACGACCAGCCGCTCCGCCCCCTCGGGACCGACCGCGAACGCCGCCCCGACGCCGGGGGCGATCGCCTCGTGAGCCGCCTGCACCGATTGCTCGATGTCCTGAGGGTAGTAGTTCACCCCGCGGAGAATGATCAGGTCCTTGAGTCGCCCGGTGACGAACAGCTCCCCCTTGCGCAAGAAGCCGAGGTCGCCCGTGCGAAGGAACGGCCCGCGGCCGTCGCGCAGCTTGGCGCCGAAGGTCTCCTGGCTCTGCTCGGGCCGCTTCCAGTAGCCGACGGCCACGCTGGGCCCGGAGACCCAGATTTCGCCGACTTGGTCCTGTCCCAGCGGGGCGAACGTGTCGGGATCGGCGATGACGATCGTCTGGTCGAGCAGATTGCCGCCGCTGCCGACCAACTGCCGCGCTCCGGCGGCGCCCGGTTCGGCGTCGACGACCTTGTGATGCTCAAGCGCCTCCAGCTCGAACGGCATGACCACCGGCTCGGCCTGTTTGAACCCGCCGGTGACGATCAGGGTCGCCTCGGCCAGTCCGTAGCAGGGATAAAACGCCTCGCGGCGGAATCCGCACTCGGCGAAGGCCTCGCTGAAGCGGTCGATCGTCTCGGCCCGCACCGGCTCGGCGCCGTTGAAGGCGAGCGACCAGCGGCTCAGATCGAGGGTGCGCTTCTGAGCGGGGGTCACCTTGTCGACGCAGAGGTCGTAGGCAAAATTAGGCCCGCCGCTGATCGTGGCGCCCACTTGCGAGATGGCTTGCAGCCACCGGACCGGCTTCTGCAGGAAGTGGGTCGGCGACATCAGCAAATTGGGCCGGCCCATGTACAGCGGCTGCAGCAGGCCGCCGATGAGCCCCATGTCGTGATAGAGCGGCAGCCAAAACATGCCGGTCCCCGAACGGGAATGCTCGAAGGCGTAGGCGATCATCGCCGAGTTGTGCATCAGGTTCGCATGGGTCAGCATCACCCCCTTGGGCGTGCCGGTCGAACCGCTCGTGTACTGCAGAAAGGCGAGGGTCTCGCCGTGAACCTCGGGCCGGCGCCAGTGGTCGGCGAGTTCCGGGCCCCATTGGTCGGTCGCCCGCCAGCGGATCTGCTGGAGCGCCGGCGTGTCGCCGATCATCGTTTGCACCCGTTCGAGGACGTCGAACGTGGTCAAAGCGACTTTGGCCTCGGCGTCGTTGGCGATCGCCTCGATCCGGGCCATATTGCGATTGCGACGCGGCGGATAGGCCGGCACGGCCGTCACCCCGGCGAACAGACAGCCGAAAAACGCGGCGACGAAATCGAGCCCCGAAGGGTACAACAGCAGCGCTCGTTCCCCCTCCATCCCCATCGCCTGCAGCGAAGCGGCGATCGCCCGGGCCCGGCGATCGAGATCGGCGTAGGTCCACTCGACGACCTCACGTTCGCCGTCGGACAAGTACCGAAAGCCGACATCGTTCCCCTGATGCTGGGCGCGGTGCTGCAGCAGTTCGACCAGATTGGAAGGGCCGAAGAACGACCCGGGAAGTTGATCCATGTGTTGCACGGTTTCGAAAGCTCCTCGCGAGCGGCTCTGCGCGAAGCAGGCCGGCCGCGGATAGGACGTCGGGGCGACCCGGCGTCGGTGGGCGGATTCGCTGCGACCGGGCCTCGGGCCCGGCGAGCGACGGGGGCGGCGGCCTCGTGCCAACCGCAGACCTCTGTGCCGTCAAAAGCGGCGCGGCATTGTTCGCACGAGCGCCGGAACAGGAACCAGCACGGGGCGACCGAAGGGGGGCAACGGCAGCCTCGGCGCGACTCGCCGCAGGGCCGTTGCGAGCCAAGCGGACCAGGGGACGGGGGGGAACGGCAGTTTCAGCATGGAATTATCAGCCCCTCAATTTTAAGCAGCCGGCGGCAACCTCGCACCCCCTCGGGGGGCATTTCCGCCCCAGCTAGCGGCACGGATTCCCGCGGATTTTGGACGCATTCTGGGATTCTAAGGGACCCTACCACCCTCGCTCGCCCGCGGCAAATTGGCGATCCACCCTCCGGCAGCGAATTCGCGTGAGCTTTGTTACCGCCGATGATGCGGTCGGCGCCCGCCGCAACGGGGCCCGAATCGGACCATTTTACGGGGCCCGCAAACTCGAGGTTCGCTCCGGAGCCGGACCTGCAAGAACGCCGCCTTCGCATCGTGTTTGACGCACGCGCGGGCGGCCGCGGCCGAGAGCGGCAAGCCCCTGGCGTGGTTCCTGGGAGGGTCCGTTGCGAGCCGACCCGCTGCGGACTCGCTCCGCAGCGCGGGTGGTACGCGCAAGCCGGGGTCTCAACCGGCAGATTTTCTCGAAGCAGTCGTTCATGTCGACACGACACTTGCCGCGCACGCGTCGGCTTTTCATAATCAGCATATGGCTTGGGCGGAGCGTCGCCGTCCTTGCCGCGCTGCTGGAAGCGCCTCGACCGCTGCTCGCACCCGTGCGAAGGAGGATTCACTTGCTTACCGAAGGCGAAGTGTCGCGAAGTTGGCAGAAGCTGTTCAAGAGCGGCAACGTGACCGCAGAGACCTTCGAGCGGGCGGATTTGCTGCTCGATGAGTTGCGGGGCACCAGCCCCCTGCGGCATCGTCTGCAGAGCGAACTGGAGGAGCTCCGCAAGATTCACGCCGACAAGTTGCAAGCCGTCGAAGCCTGACCCGTCGCACTTGCCGACGAGTCCGAAGAATCACGCGACAAGGCCGCGAACTGGAATCAGTTCGCGGCCTTGTCGCATTCTCTGACGATGCATGAGCAAGCGCGCGTAATGTTTGCAACCGATGCGCATGCGCCCTGCGACAGCTCGGCGATCAGAACAGCGGAGGCCGGCCTGTCTGGCGGCGCCAGTTCGACAAGTGACCTAGATGGGCCGCCTCGTGGGTCGCCATGAGATGCGCCACCAGATCTCCCTTGGTGGGCAGCAGCTTTTTCAGGAACTTGACCGGCAACGGGTTCGGTTCGTCGAGGACCGCCAGGTCGACCGATTCCAGCGCTGCCGCGACAGCCGCGTGCCCCTCGCGAAGCGCCAGCAGCAGTTCCTGCTTGTCAGGGTAGGGATGTTTTTCCATCTGCGGTTGCGACCTGGGGCCGAACTCGGCGTGCCACTCCGCGGGCAACCGCGTTGGCTGTCCGAGAGTTTGCAAGGCGTAGTCAGTGCAGATCGCCAAGTGCCCCAGCAACCAAGCCGGCGTGTTGACGTCCGGCGAAGGCTGGGTGTGCATCTCCTCGTCGGGGATGTCGGCGGCGAGCCGTTCGCAGTAGGCGAGATTGAAGCCATACAGAGTCAGCAGCGTTTTGCTCATGGTCGGCGCATGATTCGAGTGCAGCGAGGCGGCGTCTTTCCGCAAGTCTGTACAGAAGTCGAACAGGCAGGCGTCCCCGCCATGGTCCATTAGAGCGAATGAAGATCGAGCACGCAAAACTGGCCTTGGTTGCGGATGAGCGTCGTCAGTACGATCCGTCCAACCGAGCAGCGAAAGGACTAAACGGCGGGCGTGTTCGCCCGCCCCGCTGCCGGGAACGACTTGTCTAAGGAAGACGACATGGCTCAGCAACAGAACAAGAAGGGCGCGAAGCCCCAGGCCGCTCCCACCGGCAAGAAGGGCGCCGCCCAGCCGAAGAAGGGCAAGTAAGCCCGACGCAAGCCGCGACGCAAGTCGCGGCCGAGTGCAGAAGCGACAACAGAAGACGCCCCGGGCCAAAATCCGGGAGCGTCTTTTTCTTTGCGCGGACAAGTGCCAGCCACCAGCCGCGACGGATCGCCAATTACTCTCTTTGCCCGCTCTCGCGCTGCAGGCGCAAGTAAATTGCCGCTGCAATCCCGCCGGAACCAAACACCATGGCCATCACCATGATTTGATACCGTGCCGCCACCAGCGGCGACGCCCCGGCGAGCAACTGGCCGGTCATCATTCCCGGCAGCGAGACGAGTCCCACGGCCAACATCGTATTGTTCAGGGGAATCAGTGCGGCGTTCATCGCGATGTTGCGGGCCGCGAGATACCCGGCTCCGCCGCGACGCTCGCTGGCGAATCGCTCCCCCGCGAGGCTCACCGCATTCATCGCATTGGCGAAGATCATTCCAGCCAGCGAGATCATCTCGCGCGGGGAGTGCCAGGGCTCAAGCATCAGCACGCCCTGCGTGATGATGACGAGCGTGACGACGCCGGAGAACGCGATTGCGGCGAACGCCTCTCCCCGACGACGATGGCCCGCGACGACGTCGAGCGAACGAACCGCGATCCAACTGGCAGCCATCAGCATGATCGACAGCGTGGCGAGCACGATCCACGGTCCCTCGGCCTGGAAGATGGAGACGAGCACGTACCCGACGACCAGCAGCTGCAGCAACATGCGAACCGTCGCAATCATCGACTTGCCGACTCCCAATCCCCAGGCCCGTTGGACCGCCAACAGCGCGACGACGGGCGCAAACGATATTGCCAATCGGGTCAGGGGGATCTCCTTGGCGCCCCCGTCGGCGGCGGCAGCGAGCAAGCAGGCGAGAGTCATGGCAATCCAGAGATCGAGGCGCGGACGAAATGCTGGCGCCATTGTATCTCGTATCCTGGGGGGCGGGCCGAATCTGCCCTGGGGCGACTGTCAGGTCCCGAAAGGGGGGCAACCGGAATTCAGCACGACGGCGCGACTGGGGCGAGTCTCAGATTTCGGAGAGCTGGCAGCGCAGCCGCGGCAAATCGGCTCGGATCTGCTAGCGGCGCCGGCGGTACGCCGGATTTGCGAGACTTCGCCTCATGAGACTTTGCCGGTTATGCCGATGAGGACAAGGACGCGCATTCTCGCCGCACGCGGCGCGGTGCATTGCGCGGCGACGCCTGAAAGGGGGGCTCCTTTCACGCGGACGACATCGTGGCGCCTCGGGCCCGACTCATCGTGCTTCTCTTGCTGGCGACGTGGCTCTCCGCCGCGTCGGGGTGCAGTCTCGTGCTGCCCCAGACCGCCCAAAAGCCGGTCATTCGCAACCCGTTCCCGCAATTGAGCCGCGTGGCGGTCGCCCCGTTCTTCAACCAAAGCGACGAGCCGACCCTCGACGGCCGCGAAGTCGCCATGGCGTATTACGCCGAGTTGCAGGGGGTCCGCGGGTTCGAGGTCGTTCCGGTCGGGGTCGTCGAGGAAGCGATTATCGCCCACAGGATTGATCTGCGCAGCCCGGGCGAAGCTCGACGGTTGGCCGCAGAATTGGGGGTCGACGCAGTCGTCGTCGGCTCGGTGACCGACTACACCCCCTACTATCCGCCGCGAATCGGCCTGCGGGTCGAGTGGTACGCCGCGAACCCCGCATTCCACGAGATCCCCGCGGGTTACGGATTGCCCTTTGGCACGCCCGAAGAGGAGTTCATCCCTGACGACTTGGCCTACGAGGCCGAACTCGCCGCGGCGAAATCGGAGATGGCGGCGCTCACTCCGGGCCTCGAAGCCGTTTGCATTCCGCTGCCGAAACCGCCGAGATCCTCCGACGACGATGACGTCGACCAAGGGCGCGAACTCCCGGGCATTCCTGGGGAGGAGGGCTCGTCGGGGCGGTTCATCGATCCCGCGATGCGCTCGGCTCGTCGCGATTCGAGCGAGCTTGAGCCTTTCGCCCCCAGCACGTCCGGCGAGCAGGTTGCCGGCGACGTCCGGTGGGTGCAGGCACAGGAGGAACTGCCGACGCCGGCAGGAGGACGAAATTCGAGCGCCGCGCAGCCGTGGACCGGCGCGGGGCCGCTAGCGGGTCCTCCGATCGGCACAGACGGTGCGACGCCGCCCCCGGGCGCAATCGGAACAAACGGCGCGTGTTTCCCAGCGGCGCAGGTCGGGACGCGCCAACCGACGTGCGGACCCCACTTCGGACCCGTGCTGGCGCACACCAGAATCTACCGCGGCGACGACGGCGACGTGACGCAAGCCCTGCAGGGATACGCCTTTTTCCGCGACGACCGCCGCATCGGCGGGTGGGAATCGTACCTCCGGCGGAGCGACGACTTCACTCGCTTCTGCTGTCACATGCACATCTCCGAGATGCTCTCGGCCCGCGGCGGCAGTCGCAAAACGCAGTTGGTGTCTCGCTGGCCAGGCGACCGATAACGCACAGTAGGCAAGGTCCCCGACGCGCACGGATGCGCAAGCGTCGCCCTTGCCTGCGACGACCCCGGCCCGTCGTCGCGAGTGCCTGCCCGTGAGCCCGCCCCCCTGGCGCGACCGCCGACTCGCCTGCGCCCTTGCCGCGTGGAGTCCCCTTTCGTGAACGATGACATCAACGTCTTGGCCCTGGTGAAGGGGAAAGAACGGTACGTCTTCCTGTTTGAAGATTCGCAACGGGCCGAGGCGCTGCGCACGCTTGGGCGGTTCGCCTCGAATCCCGAGCTCAGCTTCAACTGGTACGACGCCGCGGTGCTGAGCCAAAAGATTCGCACCGGCGCCGAAGCTGCCAGCGACCCCCTCCCGCGCCGCGTCAACCTGACGCCCTCGGAGGAGTGAAGAAGGGCGCGAGGCGCGAGTCTTGAGGGGGAGCACGCGGGCGAGAGATTGTTGCTCCGTCCCCCAAGTCTCGCTTCTGCAAGCGTCCTCCTGGCCCCTCAAGACTCGCGCCCGTTCCATGCACCGCAAGATTGCTCAGTTTCTACGGCACTTGCATGTCGAACGGGGCGCTTCGCCGCTGACGATCAAAAGCTACCGCGAGGACCTCGAGGCGTTCGCGGAGTACTTCGCCGACGAACAGGGGGCGACTCCCGAACCCGAGACCGTGACGGCCGTGGAGCTGCGAGGATTTCTCTCGGCCTTGCATGACGCAGGGTACGCCAAGACCTCGATCGCGCGCAAGTTGGCGTCGCTCCGCAGCTTTTATCGGTTCGGGCAACGCCAGGGGTGGATCGACACGAATCCCGCCCGGGCGCTTCGCAACCCGCGCAAGAGTCGGTCGCTGCCCCACTTCCTGACGACCGAGGAGGTCGGCAAGCTGCTGGCCGCTCCGCCAGCCCAAGGGGATGCCGGACTCCGCGATCGGGCGATCCTCGAAACGATCTACTCGGCGGGCCTGCGCGTGAGCGAACTGGTTGGGCTCAACGACGGCGACGTCGATCTCGACCAGGGGGTGCTGCGGGTCCGCGGCAAGGGGCGCCGCGAGCGGCTCTCGCCGCTCGGGTCGTACGCGGTCCGGGCGCTCCAAAAGTGGTTGGCCGCCCGCGAACTCGCGCCGAGCGAGAAGGGGGGCCGCGAGGCGCCGGTCTTCACGAACCGGTTCGGCACACGGCTCACGACGCGCAGCGTGGGACGTATGCTTGAGAAGTATCTCCGCGAGACGGGGCTCGACCAGCGGACCAGTCCCCACACGCTGCGGCACAGTTTCGCCACCCACCTGCTCGACCGCGGCGCCGACATCCGCAGCGTCCAGGAGCTTCTTGGCCACAAGAGCCTGGTGACGACGCAAATCTACACCCACGTCAGCACCGCGACCCTCCGCGAAGCGTACGAGAAAGCTCACCCCCGGGCGCACTGACCCGGCGGATTGTCGCGGATTGAGCGGATCGATGCGGAGGAGCCTGGCAGCGTGCGTCCGCCCGCCGCACCCGCGTCTCATTCTGGTCGTGATACCATTTGCGCCCTTGGAAGGGTGGCTGGGGTCGCAGCGCAGCGGAGCCCCCAGAGAATCCGCTGGGGGCTCACTTCGTTCGACCCCAGGCACCCTCAAATTGGCAAATGGCATCACTACCCTCATTCTTCTCTCGCCCCGGCGGCGCCGCCACGATTCCTTGTAACGTTTGCAGCTGGGCGCCGCTCGTGAGGGAGACGAGGCAATCATCGGCCCCGGCGAGTGCCGGCGGGCCGTCGTGACGACCAACCGACGAGCGGGCGCGGTCGAAAGTTTCGAGCAGGCAACTCGGCGTCCGATGGCGCCGGCCGCGCCTTGCTCGGCCGGTTGGACAATCGAACTCTCTCCCCCACGGCGTCCCGGCGACACTCTCTCCCGCCGGGGCGCCGTGTTTCCTGCGCCTCGTTCGCAGAAACTTGCTCATTGCGAAGCGGCCTGAGTTGCTTCCTGGCGGATGCAACCGGACGCTGACGCGTCCCGCTCGCCTCAAGGAACGGCTGTGCGAGTCGTAGGGGCAGAGAGGGTTTGATCGGAATATCCGGCCCCAGGCGGTACTCCCTCGACGCGGGGCGTTTGTTGACCGGTCGCCACCTGCGACGTATCTGTTTGGCATCAGGTTCGCGCGTCATCGCTCCCCAACTGTCGCGCGGCGTCAACATCGCCGTATTGCCACCGCCGTCGGCGGGCGCCTCCCGCGTCCCCGCGGCCGCCGGGAGCGTCACGCGCCATGATCCAGGGATCCTTGCTCGTCGTCGACGACGATCGTCACATTCGCGAATCGATGACCGAGTGGCTCGCCAGCCACGGGCTCGAGGTCGAGGCCGTCCCCGGCTCCGGCGATGCGCTCGAACAACTCAGCCGCCGGGCCTACGACCTGTTGCTCGTCGACGTGCGGCTCAAGGACGGCGACGGGTTCAGCCTGCTCGAACAGGTTCGCCGCAACCGTCCCGAGAGTCAGGTCGTGCTGATGACCGGCTACGGCGAGCCGGAGCAGGCCGTCGAAGCGATGCGGGCCGGCGCCATCGACTACCTCACCAAGCCGCTCATCGGCGAAGAACTGCTGATGAGCCTCGAAAAGGCCCTCGCTCAGCGGCAGGTGATCGAGGAGAACACTCAGCTCCGCCGCGAGCTTGACAAGCGCACCGGGCTCGACCACGTCGTCGGGACCCACCCCCGGATGGAGCGACTGTTCGAGGTCATCGACAGCGTCGCCGACACCCGGGCCACCGTGCTCGTGACCGGCGAAAGCGGCACCGGCAAGAGCATGATCGCCCGGGCGATCCATCGCCGCAGCAGTCGCGCCGGCAAGCCGTTCATCGAGGTCGCCTGCGGGGCGCTCCCGGAGAATCTGCTGGAAAGCGAGTTGTTCGGCCATGTCGTCGGGGCGTTCACCGGCGCGACGACGGACAAGATCGGCAAGTTCAAGCAGGCGGACGGGGGGACGATCTTCCTCGACGAGATCGGCACGGCCAGCCCCGCGATGCAGGTGAAACTGCTCCGCGTGCTGCAGGAGCTGCAATTCGAGCAGGTCGGCGGCAACAAGACCTTTAAGGTCGACGTGCGGGTCATCCTCGCCACGAACGAGGACCTCGCTCAAGCGGTCGCCGAGGGGAAGTTTCGGCAGGATCTGTACTACCGCGTCAACGTGATTAACCTGGAACTGCCCCCTCTGCGGGAACGGCGGAGCGACGTGGCGCCGCTGGCTCAGCGGTTTCTGGAACAGTTGCTCGAGGACACGAGCCGCAAGGTCGTCGGCTTCAGCGACGAGGCTCTCGCCGCGCTGGAATCCTACCAGTGGCCCGGCAACATCCGCGAACTGCAGAACGTCGTCGAGCGGGCCGTCCTGCTGGGCAAGGGCGAGTTGATCATGCCCGGCGACTTGCCGCGCGAGATTGCCGGGGCCGCGACCTTTCGGCCGCAGCGAGTCGGTCACCGGACGCTCAAGGAGGCCCTTGAGGAGCCGGAGCGAGCGATCATTCTCGAGGTGCTCGAGGCCCACGCGTGGAACCGCAACGCCACGGCCGACGCCCTGGGGGTGAACCGCACGACGCTGTACAAGAAGATGAAGCGGCTGGGCCTGGAAGACCGCGAGGAAGCGGGCCGCTAGCGGCCGGGAAAGTCGACGCCTTGCGGCCGCCGCAAGCCCGTCTAAACTTCTCGTACGCATTCCGCATGACAGGCACGGGGCCGAGTCCTCATCTGTCGTCTCCCACCGCATTCCCCCTTCGACAGCGATGCTCGCCAAAGACCTTAAGCCCGGTTCGATCTTCAAACAAAACGACGCCCCGTACATTATCGAGACCGTCCAGGTGCAGTCTCCCTCGGCCCGCGGCGGCAGCACGCTGTACAAGTTCCGCGCCCGGCACTTGGTGACCAAGCAGAAGACGGACCTCGTCTGCAAGGGAACCGACAACCTGGCGGACGCCGACTTTGCAAAGCGGGTCGTGTCGCTGATGTATCAGGACGCCGAAAGCGTCCATTTTCTCGACGTCGAGAATTACGAGCAGTACAGCATCGCCGCGGCCGACGTTGCCGACGAAATGGGGTACGTCACCGAGGGACTCGAGGGGTTGTACGCCCTGATCTACGAAGGAGAGTGCGTGGGGCTGCAAGTCCCCGCCGCCGTGGCGTTGGAGATTGTCGAGTGCGACCCCGGCATCAAGGGGAACAGCGCCACCAGCCGCACCAAGCCCGCCAAGCTGTCGACGGGTCGCATCGTGCAGGTGCCCGAGTACCTGAAGCAAGGCGAAGTGATTAAAGTCGATACCCGCACGGGCGATTTTCTCAGCCGCGCGTAACGCACGACGCCGCGACGCTTCCCCGACCGGCGGCCAACGGCCAAAGTCGTCGGAGGGCGATTCGTCCTGGTTTCCACTGGTCTTAAACCGGATCGCACGCAATCCGGCTAGTCGGCCCCTTGCGGGGGCGGCGACTTTCGAAACTCGAGATCCGCGTCGGGGAGCGCATTTCGCAACTCCGCTTGCTCGGCGTCGGTGAACGTCGCGTCGCGAACCGTGACGGCGACGAGCGATTTGATTGCGGCCAGCGATTTGAAGTCCTCGACCGTCAGTTCTCCCTGCCGCAGCGACAGCTCGCGCAGCAGCAGCGGCCGCAGTACGGCCAGTTCTCGGCCGGAGAGCGTCGCGTCCCCCGTGTCGAGTTCCTCCAGGTAGCGGCACCGGCCGATGATCGCCCAGTCATCGAGGGTCAGTTTCGTCGGGCCGAACCGCAGGCGCCGCACGTTTTCAAGAAGATACGGCGCAAACTTCTGCAGCGTCTTGTCGTCCATGTCGAGCGATGCGAGAGACAAGTATCGCGGGTCGACGTTCCCCGGCTCAGGGCCTTCCTGCTTGAGTCGCCGCCGCAGGCGCCGCAGGGCGACGTTGTCCGGCTGGACGAACGTCGACGCGGGGTCGAGTTCGATGCGTCCTTCCAAATTGTCTGCCAGGAACTGCCGCACCTCCTCCTCCGTCGCGGCGATGCGGAGCTCAAGCCGCCGCAGCGTCGGCACGCGCGTCAGAGGCTGCAGGTCCTCGATGAGGCACTCGGGGGCGGCGATCCGCAGGGTTGACAAGTCGGAGGAGGCGGAAAGCTCGCGGGCGTCGGTTGCCGAACCTGCAAAACTGTAAGTCATGCGATTCGGCCGGCGGTCGATCGGCCGCAGTCGCCAGCAGTTCGAGAGCAACTCGCGGCTGCCGACGAGTCGGGCCAGCCACTGCGGCCCGACGAACTCCCACTCGCGCCACTGGGGACGCTCAAGAGGAGGGAGCGTTTCGTCGGGAGACGTCGCAGCGGTCGGGCCCCAGTACGCGAGTTGGAACAAGTAGCTCCTGCGAGCTTCCTCGGCGTTCCACCATGCTCCGGAGATTTCCTGGAACAATTCGTCGACGCGCTGGTTGGTCGCGTGATGCAACTGGTGATAGCGGGCCCACCCCATGACCCCCGCAGCCAGCGCCACAGCAGCCAGCAAGTCTGCCAGGCGCCAGCGAACGAGGCTTCCTCGCCGCCGCCGCCAACGCTCGACCGCCCAGGCGGCGAGGGAGACCAACACGATGCAAACCGTCAAGTCGGCCGCCGCCGCGCCCCAGCGCCAACGGCGACTCTCGCCGCCGGCGAATCTCCACGCGACCGGCGCCGTCCACGCGATCGGTTCCCCGCGGAGGCGGACCGCCTCCAGCGGCAGCGTCCGATCGTGCTGCGGGTCGTAATCGAACTCGCCAGCGGCGGGCGGAGCGATGGCGAGGTTTTGCCAACTCGGACTGTATGCGTAGGGGACCTCCCTCGTCAGAAACGTCCACGGCCAGCCGTGCTCCCACGTTTGCACGAGCGTCCACGGCGCCGGCATCGGCAGGTCCGGACTCGGGGGGCGAAACTCCGGTCCCGCTTCGCTCGGCATCCCAGGCGGAACGACGACTCCTAGCGCCGCCGTCGCCGCAACGATCGCCAGCCATGTGAGCCAGTGCAACCGCCGATGGCGCGGCTTCTGCGGGCGGTCGGCGGCGGACGGCGAGTCGCTCATGCCGAGTTCCTGGCGGTCGGCGAAAACCAACAGCGAGCAAGCGTGCGGCGTGAGTCGCGGCAGCAGTCGAACCGGGCTCCAACCCTGGAATTCGGTTCAGAACAATTCCAACTGCCGCAATTCCGGCTCGGCGACACTCTTGCGCGTACGCTTGACGACCGGCTTGGTCGCGGCCGGGGTCTTTTTTGCGGCCTTGGTCGTCGGCTTGGGATGCTTCCCGGCGAGCTTCTTCGCCGCCGGCGCGGCGCCCTTCGGCTTTGGCGCCGCCTGGTGGCGAGCGCTCGCCGAGCCCTTGTCCCCGCGGGCTGTCTTGGTCTTTGCGGGCTTCGCCGACTTCGCGACCTTGGCGTCTTTCTTGGCGGACGCCGGTTTGCCCGGCGAGGCCTTCTTTACGGCGGCTTTCTTCGCCGCCTTGCCCTTCGCTTTGGCGCCCTTGGACTTCTTCCCCTTGGCCTTCTTGTCGCCGAAGACGTTGTCCCAGTTGTCGGAATACTGGGCGTTCGAACCTACGCTGGTCGTGCTCATGGCGGAGGAGATTGTGGTCCGTTGTCTGTGGTCCGTTGGCGACGGACGATTAACTCTGCTGCAGTTTCTTATACCGGAACCGGTGCGGTTCGTCAGCGGCCGTCCCCAGGCGTTCGTGGCGTTGGGTCTCGTAGGTTTGGAAGTTCCCCTCGCACCAGTGGACGTAACCGTCCCCCTCGAACGCCAGAATGTGGGTCGCCAACCGGTCGAGAAACCAGCGGTCGTGGCTCACCACCACCGCGCACCCGACGAAGTTGGCGACCGCCTCTTCCAGCGACCGCAGCGTGTCGACGTCGAGGTCGTTGGTGGGTTCGTCCAACAACAGCACGTTCGTCCCGCGGCGCAGCAGCTTAGCAAGATGGACGCGGTTCCGCTCGCCGCCGGACAGGACGCCGACCTTCTTCTGCTGGTCGGGACCGGTGAAGTTGAACCGCGAGACGTAGGCCCGGCTGTTCATCACCCGCCCCCCCATCTCCAGGTTGTCGAGCCCGCCGGAGATCTCTTGCCACACCGTGTTGTCGGCCGCCAAATCGTCGCGCGATTGGTCGACGTAGCCGAGTTCCACGGTCTCGCCGATGACCAGCTCGCCGCTGTCGGGTTGTTCCTGTCCCATCAGCATCCGCAGCAGGGTCGTCTTGCCGGCGCCGTTGGGGCCGATGATCCCTACGATCCCCCCCGGGGGCAAGCTGAAGTTGACGTTCTCAAAGATCACGCGATCGCCGTACGACTTCGACAGGTTGACCGCCTGAATGACCTTGGTTCCCAGGCGTTTTCCCGGCGGGATTTGGATCTCGAGCTCGTCCGACTTGTCCTGGTATTCCTCAGCGGCCAGCTTCTCGTACGCCTGCACGCGGGCCTTGCTCTTCGACTGCCGAGCCTTGGGGCTCGAACGGACCCACTCCAGCTCTTTGGCGAGCATCTTTTGCCGGGCGCTCTTCTGCTTCTCTTCCAACTCGAGCCGTTTCGCCTTTTGCTCCAGCCATGCCGAGTAATTCCCCTCGAACGGCAAGCCGCGACCGTACTCGAGCTCCAGAATCCACTGGGCCACATTGTCGAGGAAGTACCGATCGTGCGTCACGGCGACGACCGTGCCGTGGTACTCGGCCAAGTGGCGTTCGAGCCACAGGACGCTCTCGGCGTCGAGGTGGTTGGTCGGTTCGTCGAGGAGCAACAGATCGGGCTGCTGCAGCAGGAGTTGGCAGAGGGCGACCCGCCGCTTCTCGCCGCCGGAAAGCTTAGTGACGTCGGCGTCCCCGGGGGGGAGGTTCATCGCTTCCATCGCGATTTCAATTTGCCGATCGAGTTCCCAAGCGTTGGCCGCGTCGATCTTGTCCTGCAGCAGCCCCTGCCGGTTCATCAGCTTTTCCATCGCGTCGGGGTCGTCGCCGACCTCGGCGTACTTGTCGCCGATCTCCTCGAATTCCTTGAGCAGCGCCCGCGTCCCGGCGACGGCTTCCTCGACGTTCTCCTGAACGTTCTTCGTCGGATCGAGTTGCGGCTCCTGCGACAGGAGCCCCACGGTGAACCCAGCGGTAAGTTTAGCCTCCCCCTCGAAGTCCTTGTCGAGCCCCGCCATGATCTTCAGCAGCGTGCTCTTTCCGCTGCCGTTGCGCCCCAGCACGCCGATCTTGGCGCCGGGGTAGAACGCCAGCCAAATGTCCTTGAGGATCTCGCGCTGGCCGATCTTCTTGGTGAGGCTGGAAATTTGGTAAATGTACTGCTGGGCCATAGGGGGCTTCGCGATCGAGGGAGACGGCGGCAGGAAGGGTAAGCGGCGGGATTCGCGGTTGGGGGACGTTCAAGCTGGCCCCGAGCCGACCGCGCGATCCACCAGCCTACGCGCCCGGGGCGAGGGCTGGCAAGGCGCCCCAAAAGCGGGTCGTGGTACCATTTGCCAAATTGAAGGGCGCCTGGGGTCGAACGAAGTGAGCCCCCAGCGGATTCCCTGGGGGCTCCGCTGCGCTGCGACCCCGAGGCGCCCTTCCAAGGGCGCAAGTGGCATCACTACCCAAAAGAGCCTCCGGAGTCCAAGCCGCCCCGCGCGGGTGATTCTCACTGAGAATGGCCGTCGATTCTCGGGGAGAATCGACCACGGAACGCAACGCGGCCCGAGTAAGATCTGGGTGCGACAATTGCACGCGAGGCCGCGATGAACCCTTGGCTTTACTACTTGCTTGCCGGAACGCTTGTCGTCGCCTGCACGCTTGCCTGGCTTGGCAACCTGTTCGGAGCGCCCGGCAACTGGCTCGTCGTCGGGTTGGCCGCCCTGTTCGCTTGGCTGGCGACGGACGCGTCGGGACGCGGATTGAGTTGGGCCTGCGTCGGCTGGCTCGCGGCGCTGGCCCTGATCGGCGAGACGATGGAATTCGCCGCCGGCGCGACCGGGGCCGTCAAACAAGGCGCAAGTCGGCGCTCCATCGTCTACTCGCTTGTCGGAGGCTTCGGCGGCAGTCTGGCGGGGGCGGGCGTCGGCGTCCCGATCCCCGTGGTCGGTTCGCTCGTCGGCGCCCTGATCGGCGGTTCCCTCGGGGCGTTCGCCGGGGCGTACTACGGCGAGACGACCCTCATGCGTTCCCATGGCGAGAGCGTCGCCGTGGGCAAAGCCGTCTTCTGGGGACGATTGTGGGGAACCGTCGGCAAGTTCATCGTCGGAGCCGCGATGCTGGGCGTCGTCGCAGTCGATGCACTGATGCGATGATCCGACTTCCCCGTCAATTCCTGCCTGTCAAATCCTGAACGGGACCAGCTTCGTTTGCCAAGCTGGAATGCCGGACCTACTCCCACTCAATCGTCGCAGGCGGTTTGCTCGAGATGTCGTACACGACGCGGTTGACCCCCTTCACCTCGTTGATGATCCGCGTGCTGATGCGGGCCAAGAGGTCGTACGGCAGGTGGCTCCAGTCGGCGGTCATGAAGTCGTCGGTGTTCACGCATCGTACGGCGAGGGCGTTGTCGTAGGTGCGGCTGTCCCCCATTACGCCGACGCTTTGCACGGGCAGCAGCACCGCGAACGCCTGCGACGTGGCTCGGTACAGTCCGGCCGCCTTGATCTCGCCGACGACGATCGCGTCGGCCTGTCGCAGCGTTTCGAGCTTGTCCTTGGTCACTTCGCCCAAGCAGCGGACCGCCAACCCCGGGCCCGGGAACGGGTGACGCCACACAAGCTCCTCGGGGAGCCCCAATTGCAACCCCAGCCGTCGCACCTCGTCCTTGAACAGGTCGCGCAGCGGCTCGATCAGCTCGAACCCCAACTCCGCCGGAAGCCCGCCGACGTTGTGGTGGAGTTTGATCGTGTCGGCCGGCCCGTCGGGAGCGGCGCCGCTCTCGATGACGTCGGGGTACAGCGTTCCCTGTGCAAGGTACTTGGCCCCCTCGATCTTGCGGGCCTCGGCCGCGAAGCAATCAATGAACGTGTGCCCGATCCGGCGCCGTTTTTCCTGCGGATCGACGACCCCGGCTAATACGCCCAGGAACTGCTCCTCGGCCTTGACGACGTGCAGGTCGGTCTTGAAGTGCTTCGTGAACTCGTCGACCACGAGCCGTTCTTCGTCGAGCCTTAGCAACCCGTTGTCGACCAGGATGCACGACAGCTGCGGCCCGATCGCTTGGTACAACAGCGCCGCGACGACCGACGAGTCGACCCCGCCGGACAGGCCGCAGATGACCCGGTCGTCGCCGACTCGCACGCGGATTCGCTCAATCGTTTCGGCGGCGAAGTCCCCTAGCTTCCATGCCCCCTCCGCGCCGCAGGAGGTCTTGAGGAAGTTCCGCAGGACCTTCGCTCCCTCGGGGGTATGGGTCACTTCGGGATGAAACTGCAGTCCGAAAATCGGTCGCGAGCGATGCCGGATCGCCGCGTAGGGGCAGGTCGCCGTGCGGGCGAGCGGTTCGAACTCCTCGGCGATCCCCGCGACTTGGTCGCCGTGACTCATCCAGACCTGGGTCTGGGGGCTCACGTCGGCGAACAGCCCGTCGCGCGCGGCCGTCACGTCACACTCGGCCCGGCCGTACTCGCGGGCCGGGGCGTTCTGCACGCTGCCCCCCAGCGCTTGGCAAATGAGTTGCATGCCGTAGCAAATCCCCAGCACCGGCACGCCCAGGTCGAACAACCCCGGGTCGCACTGCGGGGCGCCGGGCTCGTAAACGCTGTTGGGGCCGCCGGACAGGATCAGCCCGATCGGGGCGAGCTCCCGGATGCGCGCCGCGGTGATGTCGTGCCGGACGATTTCGCAGTACACGTTTTGCTCGCGAACCCGCCGGGCAATGAGCTGGGCGTACTGCGAGCCGAAATCGAGCACGAGCACCCGCTCGGAGGCGGCGGCCGTCGGAGCAGGGGGGGGCGAGCCTGCCGGGGCGGTCATCGGCGGACATCCTGTTCACAGAGGCGGCCCCGTGCTGCGGGCCGCGACGCGGTGGGAAAACGGGCGATTGTAGCAGGCCCGGGTCGCCGCTGGGCAGGGGGAGCCGGGAGGGGTCGTGATACCATTTGCACCCTTGGAAGGGTGGCTGGGGTCGCAGCGCAGCGGAGCCCCCAGTGAATTCGCTGGGGGCTCACTTCGTTCGACCCCAGCCACCCGTCAATTTGGCAAATGGGATCACGACCCCGGGAGGGGGGAAGGCTGAAGGAGGGAGCGGGAGCGGAACTGCAGGCGGGGTTGCGAGCAAGGCCCGCCTCAGCAGGCGGCGTGCCGGGCGTTGCGGCTTCGCCACGGGCTCGTTGTTCTTTTGCCACGCTCACGGTTATGATGGTCGTAGCGGCATGATGACGGAACTCCTGCGGACAACGAGGTTTACGGCGTGCAAATCCTGCTCACCAACGACGACGGCATCCACGCTCCGGGGCTCGCGGCCCTGGAACGGCACTTGCAATTCTTGGGCGACGTGACCGTGGTGGCCCCCCTGCACGAACAGAGCGGCGTCGGCCACGCAATCACCTACCTGACCCCGCTGATGTGTCGCGAGGCGTTCGACGGCGAGCGCCGCCGCGGCTGGGCGGTCGAGGGGAGCCCGGCCGACTGCGTCAAACTCGCGGTCTCCGAGCTTTGCCCTCGTCGACCCGAACTGGTGGTCAGCGGCATCAACAGCGGGCAAAACGCCGGGATCAACGTCCTGTACAGCGGCACGGTCGCCGCGGCGATCGAGGGAGCCTTTTTTGGAATCACGAGCATCGCGGTCTCGCTGGAATACGACGAGCACGCCCGATATGACGAGGCGGCCGCGCTGGCCGCAGCGCTCATCCGGCAAATCCTTCAGCAGAAGGACCAGAGGCCGCAGCTCTTCAACCTGAACATCCCCACGGCCGCCCTCGACGGGCCGGCCGAGGTGGTCGTCGCCCCGATGTGCGTCGTGCCGTGGGGCGAGCAATACGAAACCCGCCGCGACCCGCGCGGCCGCAACTACTACTGGGCGACCGGCAAGCAGCCGACCCCGCCCGAAGACGAGGAAACCGACTTGTCGGCGCTCCGCGAGGGGAAGATCACGCTCACCCCGCTGGCGTTCGACATGACCCGCCGCGACGTCCTGGCGACGATGCGCACCTGGACGCTGGACCCCCAAGCCGAGGGCAAGTCCGCTCCGCGTCCCCACGCGACGCTGCGGTAATGACATGGGCTGCTCAACTCCCCGCTCCCTTCCCGGTTCGGCAGAAGGAACACCGACCATGACAACGCACGTTTCGCTCGGGTTGGTCGTCGCTGTGACGCTCGCGTCCTTGGGCTGCGAGGTCCCCGAACTCCCCGCCGACCAGGCGACCGCTCCGGCGGCGACGGCGCCCGCGGAGCCTGCCGGACCGGAACGAGGCACGGCCGCCGCGGCGACGGCCGACGGCAAGGCGCTTCCCGACCCGGGGGACGTCGCCCCGGTGACGGACGAGGGGCGGTCGTTTGACGCCAAGGACCCGGTCAAGGGCCGGCGCTCGCGGAGCGTCGGCGGATACTTGGGCGCCGTCGGCGGCGCCCGATTCTGGGCCGAGCACCAGATGACGCTCAACATGATCAAGTACAACATGAACATTTATCAGTCGCAACACGATGGAAAGTACCCTCCGACTCACGAAGCTTTCATGAAGGACGTGATCGAGTTCGGGCAAATCACTCTGCCGGAACTACCGGACGATCAGGAGTACCATTACGACCCCGAGCGAGCCGAAGAGGGCTTGCTTGTGCGGCTCAAGCAAGCAGAGTGAAAGTTGGGCCGCCAGGCCCCGGCGACCAGCGCGGTCGCGGCTGCGGGCGGTCGTGCAGGGAACGACAAGGGAAGGTCGCGCTTGAACCTTCGCGTCGATCGCGCTGTGCGCCCCGACTTGCCTGAGACCCTCCTCCGCCATCCCGCCTCTCATCCCCCCCGCCGCCCATGTCCCGCCCCGTACCCCCGCTGTTGGGTCTGCCGATGTTCGTCTGGCGACTGCTGTTCGCCGCGGCGCTGCTCGCGATGCTGCTGATCACGCGGCGCTCGTCGGCCGCTGAGGCGTCTTGCGATTGCGTCCAGCCGGCGACGTACCAACGCACGGTCGTCGTTCAGCCGCAGCAGGATAGCTGGATCTTTCGCCCCGGGCGTTACACGCACGATCCCGAAACGGGCGCCCGCGTGGCGCAGTACGCGGCCAAGCCGGCAATCGAGCCGCTTGACGATCCGCGGCTGGTGAGCAGCGGATACACCCGCAGTCGCACCGTGCTCCGCGGCGCCGACGGCTCGGTCGACACGGTCTATCGCGTGCAAAGCTACGGCAACGGTCGCGGCGGGATCGACGCCGAGTGGGAGCGGTTCCACGACGCGTGGCGCGGCTCGACGGTCGGCGGCGGAGCCTTCCAAGGCGGAGTCGGCTTTGGCGGCTTCGGTTACGGCTATCCCGGATTCGTCGGCGGCTTTCCCGGTGTGAACGGCGGCTTCGGCCCCTACGGTCATCGGCCGAGTCAGCCCCGATACTACGGTTACGGTCCCGGCTACGGTCAGCCCGATCCGGGACGGCTCGACCCCGACGGCGCCGACGGCTATCGCGAGGAGTTCCCCTACGTCCCCGACCGCGAGTTCTTCCCCCGCGGTTTCCCGCCGCGGCAAGAAGGCCCCGCGCCGGAACCGCCGGCAGGCGCCTGAGAGTCGAACGAGCCGTGCCGGTGCGGTCGCCTTCAGCGCCGCGCGCGGCCGACGGCGTCGATCGGGCGGCCGTTGTCGAAGACGCGGTAGTCGTCGATGAGCCACGCTTCGCCGCGGCGGACCCAGTCGATCTCGACCTGATCGCGGAAGCCGACCGTCGCCCCGCCGCGCCGGGCGTTGCCGATCAGCAGGCCGCGAAACTTAGCCGTCGCGCGGGCCGGTTCGCCGCCGGGGGCGAATTCGATCTCGAGTCGCCCTTCGATCCCTGCGCGCTGAACGTCGATCTGCGGCATGGCGGCGCTCGCGTCGGCTTGCACGGCGGTCGCCGCGGGATCGATCAGGGCGAGCACCGCCGGCAGATCGTTCGCTTGGATCGCCCCGAGCGCCGCCGCGACCGCTCCCTCGACCTGCTCGCGCGGCGTGACGATCAGTCGTTCAACCGCCGCCGCCAGCAGCGTCAGCAGCACGACCCCGGCGAGCGTCGCCAGCGAGGCGAGATTCCGCCGTGCGAGAAACACGATCCCCGCCAAGGTCGCCAGAACGGCGCCCCCCAGCCAGATCGGCAACGGATTCTCCAGCGGCGACATGGAAGCAGGTCTCCCGGACGACGGCGGCGCCGTCTCTCAAGCGTCGAACCGCCCAGCGACCGTTCGGATTGCGTGCAAGTCGCGACTTGTCGCCCCGCTCGCGATGTCCCGGGAAACGACAGCCTGAGTTACGGATCGGCAAACCGACTTCGTGCGAGCATCGCCGTCGAGCCGGCGCAAACGATTCCCAGCAGGATCTCCAGCGGCCACAGCGGGATCATCGTCGCCCCGGGGCTCGAGTACTCGGGGGCCTGCTTCACCCGCTTCGCGCCGGAGCCCTCGGTCTCGATCTCGAGCGTTCCCGCGGCTGCGGCGCTGCGGGCCTTGTACTTGTTCTCGATGTTCGCCTGCCGCTTGCCGAACTTCCCCCCCGTCGCCAACAGCGCCGACAATCCGACCGCCGAGAACAGCGCGAACCACAGCCAAGGCGAATCACTGATCGGCGGACGAAGACGCGACATCGCGGTCGATTATCCAAGGGAACGGGGTTACACCGCGATTCGTCAACGTGCTTCGACGGTCTCGTTTGCCCGAAGTCGCGGGAGATTCGATTCAGCTTCTTCCGGAGCGTTCGCTGCGTACGGGTGTTCTCTGGGTCTCGGCGTTCATTGCGGAGAGACTCGCCATGCCGATCGTCAGGGGGTCGCCGCCGGCACGGCGTCGAGGAACTCGTCGACCGACTTGACGAACTGCGGCGCCAGGACGGCCGTCACGTGGTCGGCTTGGGGGATGACGACCAGCTTCGCGTCCGGCAACATCGCCACCGACCGGCGGACGCTGGGGGCCAACGGATCGGCGCCGCCGACGATTGCCAGCGTCGGCGCCGTGATTTGCCGCCAATGCTCCGGCGGCTCCTTCGCGTCGGCGGCCAGCATCGGCAAAAAACCGCGGACCATGGCGGCCAGCGCCCGCGAGTCGTTCATCCCCATCATCACCATGTCGGCGCTGCGCACCTGGAAGTTGCTCGGCTGCGGCGCTCCGGGGGGGGTGAGCGCCCGCACGAGCGGGGCCATGCTCCCTTGCTTCTCGAGCGTCGTCGCCAGTTCGGTGAAGACGGCGGTGAACGCCGCGTCGGGCATCAATCCCGCGCCCCCCATCACCAGCGACCGGGTCCGCTGGGGATAGAGCATCGCGAAGCGCCCCGCGAGCCCGGCGCCCATCGAGTATCCCAGGACGTCGGCCTGTTCGATCTTCAAGTGCGCAAGCAACCGCTCGGCGTCCTTCACCATGTTCAGTCCGTACGCCTCGGCATGGCGCGGCTTGTCGCTTTTGCCGTGGCCGCGGCAGTCGAAGGCGACGACCCGTCGCTCCTTCGTCAGAGTCGGCAAGATCGGTCCCCACTGGAACTCGATGTTCGCCGCGAAGCCGTGGATCAACAGCAGCGGCTCGCCGTCCCGCGGACCCTGGTCGACGTACCGGATCGTCACGCCGTCGGAGTCGAAGAACTGATCGGCCGCGGGGGCGGCGGCGGCGCACGTGGCGAGCACCGACGCGAGCACCGACGTGAGCACCGACGTGAGCATCGACGTGAGCATCGACGCGAGCAGCGCCAGGCACAGCCCCTCCGGGCGGGCGTTGATCCAGGAATCTCCCTTGGTCACGATCGGCTGCTCCTGCAGAACGGCGATTGGGTTTGCCGCGAAGGCGAGCCGGGGGCTCGAAGGCAAGTCGGGGAGACTCGCAGGCGAGCCGAGGGGTCTCGTCGCGGGCGCACCGCAGCGGATTCCCCGGAGGCAAGTCGCCGGGGGCGCCGGTAGATTCTACGCTCCCCGGCCCGCACGGCGAGAGCGACTTGCCCTCGCTGCCGCAGAACTGTCAAGTCCGAACAGTCTCCCGCACCTACGCAGGCAGGCGCCTGCGGTCCCCCTAGGCCAGGACGTCCCGCCACGAGCATGTACGCCGTCCCCGGCATTTACGGGGCAATTCACAGGGCGCCGGTGCGTCCGCCGGGAGGCGGCGGGAGATCCGCAAGGGAGACTGGCAGGGGGCTCGTTCACCGCCCGCGGGGGGGGTGAAACGAGAATCGGCTGAAGCTGGTCCAGATTCGGTTATATCCTATGACCAAAATCTGCGGTCGGTTATTGCAACCGACGTTCGCTTCGTTCGCGACGAAGGACACGCCCTCATGACGCACTTCACGACCGTCGGCTTGGCCGCGCAGGAGTGTCGTTTCGACGCAGGTTCAGGAGTTGCATGGGCCTAAATAGGACTGAAGCTTCCCTTAAGTTCTGACCGAGGCATCAGCCCGCTTCGCACTGTCAAGCCTTCCCCCGGCTCGGCTAAGATCGGATTTCTGCGAAACGTGCCCATAAGCTCAGCTCTCTACCAATGAACTCCGCAATTCCGTTATCAGCATCATCACGTCACAGGCGCCTGGGGGTCCCCAATGTCAACTATCCATGACACATCAGGCCAGGCGCATCCGTATTGGTACGAGTGGTTCGTGGGTCTGGTCGAAGTCGTGAAGCTTCTGAACCCAGACGAAGGCATAGAGAAGGTGGCCTTTCAGGTCGCGGCACTTCAAGGATGGGACGATGTAGTAGTCGTACACTCCAACGGCAAGCGCTTTTTCCAGGTCAAACACACGCGCGAAGAACACAACCTAACCTTCGGTAGTTTGGTTGAGGTAGACGACTCCGGAAAGTCGCTCCTCGGCAGTCTCTTCGAGGGCGCCAGGAACGGCGGACTGCTCGCCCCCGCACACGAGTTGGTCCTCTATACCAATCGCGAAGACGGCTCACGTTGGTCAACACGTCAGAACGGCGATCGCCGCCCCCCTCTCCTGGAGTTCTGGCAGTGGCTTCAGCAGGAACTTGAGTCAAGCGATCTCGCGGACATTTCCGTGCCGTCGGTCGATGACAAGCAATTGGATTACGCACCAGCATGGGGCGAGTGGATAGCCTGCTTTAGGGGGCATAATCACGACGCGACTGAGTTTCTGAAGCGGCTTCACATCCGAACAAAAGAGGATGACCTGGATGGACTGGAGTCCGACATTCGCACGTCGCTAGCGGATGCGTTTGGGATAACCAATGAACAGGCCGCCCCGCTTTTCGATGCGTTGTGCCGGGAACTGCGTACATGGACTACGGGGCACGATGGTGTCACGGTTGAGGATCTTTGCAGCGCGTTGACCCTCGCGCCGGCGTCAAAAGACTTCGCTCCCGCCCCACCACCTCCATCTCCCTTCTTTCCAACTCGATTGCCCGTCGCCGAGCAGCTGCAAAGAGACTTGCTCGATGAAAATGTAGAGCCAGTAGTGTTCCTAACTGGAGAGCCCGGGGCTGGGAAAACAAGCGCGGTAAGTTGGCTGGCGAACCGCAGGACAGATCAAGCCTTCCAAGGAATCATAGGGGTCAGGTTCTTTTGTTTCGAGCCGATCCGACCAGAGCAGCCGTTTATCTCCCCAGATTCTTCACGCGTCACACCGGAAGAGCTGTGGTTATCCCTTTTAAATCAGCTAAGACGAGGGCTCACTGGTCGACTCAACGAATTAAAGGTCCCGTTACGCAACGAGTTCCTTTCGTGGCAAGAGGCGAGAGAACATGTGTTAAGGCTTGCTGACACCCTCGGACAGGAACTCGGTAGACGATTCGTAATCGCGATTGATGGAATCGACCACGCAGCACGTGCCTCGCAGATTCTGCCCGATCAAGTTGGCAAGTTCTTCTCTTCTCTGCCATCGCCGGACGAAACACATTCAAGGCAGATTCGGCTGCTGATAGCCGGTCAGCCGTCCCAGTACTACATGGACCGGTACCCGACGTGGCTCACGATAGAACATCCGAAAGTCCGTTGCATTGACTTGCCTGTACTTGAGCAGGTTGACATCAAGTGCCTCCTCCAGGAGTCGTCTGCACCTCTTAATCGGTCACAAACGGACGACGTAGCGCGCCTAATCAACAGGTACTCGTTAGGTAACACACTGTCCGTGGTATTTGCTGTTGCAGAAGCCGAGCTGTGCAATACGCTCGAGGAACTCGAGTCACGGCTGGACGCTCGCTCCCTCAAAGATGGGTTGTCCCAGTACTATGATTCCATATGGACCGATGCGTTAGGCGATGCAAAGGACCTGAGTTGCCCCCTTGCAGGAGCTATCTCACTGGCTCGAACACCGATCACATCGCAGCAACTATCCAGAATCTTCGGTGTGTGGGAGAAGCCCGTCCCGTGGTGGGAGCAGGTGCTGAATGATCTAGGTCCGCTACTGCGAAGAGAAGGCGACCGGTACCTCATCAGGCACAACGACGTCCGAGTGTTTCTCGCATCACGGTTCAACGCATTCAATGCGGAAGAGCGGCGAACTGTCGCATCTCAGATCGTTGACTACTACGCTGATAGTGCGTCTGATCGCCTTGGCGCACACCTTCAGCTGTTCTCACTTCTAAGGCTCTCCGGTCGCATAGTTGAGGCCGCGACTCTTTTTGACGTAGATTGGGTATTGGAAGGTGCAGTGCTCGGAATAGAAGCGAATCAGCTGCATCAAGAAGGGGAAGCAGCGGTAGCCTCACTGCCCTTCGCCAAAGACTGGTGTAAGGTGGTCTCAGTGTCTTGCGCACTCGATACTCTTGATCGGGTCAATGAGTTTTCTGAACACTATTTGCAGATCGAGCCATTGCAAAATGAGTTACCGCCCTTCCTTCCAGCAGAGGCGGGAGTACGTCCACTCGACCAATGGCAGCAAGCGGACTTTCACCAGTTAGTTTGGGATGCCCATGAACTAGTCGCAGGCGGCGACGACGATCGAGCACTCGGACTCCTGTCCCGTTGGTTGGGCGATTTGCGAATTGACGATGTCGTCAGGGCGATACCAGATCTCTCATCCGATGTCACTGGCCGCATTCGTCAAAACGATGAGCCTCGGCTCAGCGACATGGCTGTTAGTGATTTTGAGGTACTCGGGTCACTCTCCGCCAAGTTGAAGTGGGAGTTCGGGGGGGATTTGCCTCAAGAAGCGCCTGCGATCGAGGAAGATGCCTTCCATGCGTTCGAAAGAGGTTTCGTTGATGAAGTCACTGCGTTGCCATCCGTTGGTTCCGCAACTGAGCTCTTTGCTCAACACGAACCACTTTTCTTCACGAATTTCGAGTTAGCCATCCGGAACCTCGCGAAAGCCGAGGCCTGGGACATGGTCGCCGAAACCTGCGCCATGATTGAAGACCACATTGGATCACTCAGCAACGAGTTCCTCCTTGAGGCCTCCTGGTACGCATTAAGGGCAGGCGTTGCGTCGGGATCCGATTGGATTCTGAACGCTGAGCACGCCTGCGAAAAGCTGCCCAGGGTACCGAAGCACCATGCCGGAAGCGACCTCAACCTAGCACAATACGTGAACACCGCCAGATCGCTCGGATGGAGTAACACCAGCTTGGACACGGGAGACATTGCCGACTTGGTCTACAAGGCCTTTGAGCCACCAGACAAAGAAGCAGTAATCAACGCGTGGCGGCTGCTTTTTCGTGCAGCTGCGGTCGTAGGGAGGCTAGACCGCTATTCTGCTCAAGCTGATTGGGAATCAGCGTCCGCCCTGTTTGCACCAGACTATATCCAACAGCTCTTGCAAGCCTTGTGGGGCGACGTCATTTACATGGCGCCATATGAGTTTGTGGGTAGGAAAGAAGCGGCCACGCTCGCAGAAGCGCTGGCCGAGTATTGCGGCAAGCTCGGAGGCAGTCATGATCATGCAGCATTCGATGCGGCATTGCCCTTTGCTATGGATGTTGTTCGTGGTTCGCGGGTTAGGGCAATCTGGGATGTAGTGAACCGACATGGAAGGCTCGATGTGCTCCGAGAGTGGGTTAGGGTGTACATAGGGGACACCGGGAGGGCATGGGAATGGGCGACGCAGGAAGCAAGAGAAGCCGTCAGGGAGTTTTCACCGCTAGCCCGGTCGATTGGAATGCACGAGGTGGCCGATTATGCCGAGAGCCGTGCAAGCAACTTGATAGTCGGCTACGTCGAACGAAAAGAGTATTCGTTTTCTAGAACGCAAGACTGGTTTGCGGATGCTGCGCAGAATGCCCCAGAAATCTGGTCTAGTGAAGGATGGAGGCTTTGGGAGCTGTGTCGCATCTGTGATGAAAAAGGTGGGGATAATCGAGTAGAGTCGGAGATTCTCACGAGCATCAGCGCCGCTGCAATTCGCTCGGGTAAAATCACTGCTTGGTGGCGTTTGGCTTCGACGACATTCCCAAGAAAGTGCGAGCGAGATTGGCACTATCAGCTGCGACAGCAATTTGTTGAAGGATTCACGTTAGCTTTAGCGCAAGGTCTGTCCATCAGTGACGACGAGATTCTGCAGACTTGGAGTGTCGCCTTATCGCTGAGCTACTGGCATGAAAATGGCGATACGTCCGCGCTAATGGCGCTACGAGATGCCTTACTCAAATACGCATCACTTGAGCGAAGAGGCGAGTTCAAAGAGGCAATGGGATCGGTAAGTCCGGTCGTATTGAGAAAGAGCGATGAGGAGGATCGTGAGCATTCGACGACTGAAGACCAGGGGTTACCACCCGTTGGGCCGCGGAGTGAGAGTGAATGGTGGAAAGAACTTGAAGACTTTCTCAAAGACCAGGATGACGAGAGTCGGTATTGGAGGCACGCCAGCGGACTCCTGGCGATCGCGCATCGGCGAGCTCAGCAGCACGGCAACGACGCGTTGATCGAAGGACTTCGTGTTCAGCTTGATATGCACATGCGCTGGGCTTTCGGCGGAGAACGGGGAGGCAAGGTGTCAGCACTCCCCGATGCGCAGCTGGAATCAGCCGATGAGGTCTTCGTAGAGCTTAGCAAGGTACTGCTGGACACATTCAGCGTTGAGGTTACGGTGGCGGCACTGGAAGGGATCCACAGCTATGTCGCTCAGCGGCCGACCATTATCTCGCGGCTCTTCGACGAAGTTGCTGGTGAATGGCCGCGAAGATGGTTGCTCAGCGCTGCTGAGTCGTGGGCAGTTCTTTACCCGGATAGTCTTTCAGAGGCCTCGGCAAAGATTGAGAGTTTGCTCCAGGCTGGCGATTTTGTCTGTCGCCTGCAGGCGTGGATTGTCTTGACCCGAAACGCTCAGGCCTTGGGCGTAGATGGCCCCGCATTCTCGGTGCCTGATAAACCGGAGCGATCTGTGCAAGAGAGCGACAATTTAGATGGACAATTGCTTGAGATCCCACCCACAGAGCTGGGCTCGGTTAGTCTTGCAAACAAGTTTTCATCAGTTCACATGCTCTTGCGTTTCTGCGGGCTGTTCGGGTTCCGATTCGAGAAGCTCGAAGGTCTCATTGCCAAGGAGTTGATCGACCAAGTCGACCGCAGCAGTCACGACCGGAAACAACACGGACCACACCGCCATGGTGACTTTACGTACGTGACCGCGCAGGCGGAGAAGGCATTCGGGAACGCAGTTAGTTCCATCCTGAGCGCGGACTGGTGCGGCAATACACAGATAGCGAAGTTGTGCCAAGCGATCCTTCCCAATGAAGACGCCTGGATTCAGCGGAGACGTCCTGGCGCGATCAGGCTCATAGACGACTGGCCAGCAGAATCTGAGTACGGTGGGCAGGACGTTGATTTGGAAACGCGATGTAAGCGTATGCTGGAAGCAACCAAGGGGGCCTGTGTTGAAGATCGGTGGAGGGTCATTGCCGCGCGAACGAGGGACTTCACCTGGAAGGAAGACTATGATCTACACTACTGGTTTGAAGAAGCCGAGGATTCCTTTCTCATCACTGTGCCGAAAGTGCCGACATGCCCCGGCGGAAGATCCTTCGTCTGGTGGATCGGAGAGCCGCTAGAAATTGATCGGGGTCGGTTTGTTTCGGGGCTTTTTGTCGGCGGGCACCAGAGGTTATCGCACTGTCACTTTGAAATCCGGCCACCGTTGGAGTGGCGCGACGGACTTGGCTGGTTGCCTAACCCTCAAAACCCTCTTGAGTGGTTTCTTGACGGCGAGGTGGTTGCACGATACGAACGGATACACGGAGCGTTGCGAAGCAACCCACACGGACCGAAATATCGCCAGCCAATCATAGATCGGTGGATCGTTACGCACTCCGCATTCGATGCAATGCTGAATAGGTACCCGCATCTCCGCGAGAGGCACACATTTGACAGTTGTCAGTTCAAGGATTGATGCCGTGTTAAAAGGCGTTTAGGCATTATCAACGCCCGACACTTGGCATGCTTGGCCCTTCTGAGACGACGTACATCCTCTTCAGTGAAATTTGATTTCTCAATCGCTAACTCTCTCCGTTTTTTCGCGCCACTCCGTTTGTCGTCGATCGTGATTTAGACTGCGTCGGCCGTAAACGCCGAAGGCAGCTATGGAGAGCCGGAAGAGCGCCAAGGACGAACCGTCCTGGGGTGCATGTGGGCAACTCAAGACTCTGCGTTCGATGGCCTGGGCCGTCGCGAGCTTCTCACACTTGCGCCATGACAGCGGTCGCATCGCCCCGCCAGCTTCTGAGAACCAGCCTTAGCCGCAGCGGGGGACTCCGCCGCCGGGGTTTGGGTGCAACAAGCGGAGGAGACGCGTCGATTCCCCCGGAGGCCTTCACTCAGCCGGCTTGTCGATTTCGGTCACCAGGACTTTGAATTCGTACACCGCCGGGCGGCCGGTCGGCATGTCGCGCGACATGACCCGGCCGACGTAGATCGCCCCCGGTTGGGCGTCGAGGACGGTCGTCCCCGGCGGCCGTGACGGCGAGCCTTGGCTCGGTTTCACGATTTCCGCGTCGGACTTCAGCGCGTCGAGTTTCGTCAGGTCCAAGTGCTCGAACTGTTTCTTCCAAACTTGCGGCGCATTGGGGCCGGCGGATTCCGACGCTTCGTCGGTCGTCGTGCGGGTCGGCTTCCATCGCCCGACCCAGCCGGTTCCCGATCCAGGGAAGTACATCTGCTCCGTCACGTGCAGTTCGAGCGCGGGGCCTGTCTGCGTGAACCGCAGCCACGGGACCCCCGGGCCGTACGGGCCGTAGGAGGGTCGGCCGCCTTGGGGGCTGACCAATTCGGCCTCGCCGGAGGTGACGCTCTCGGACGTCGCTTCGGGGCTGCCGGGATAACCCACGACCTTGACCCGCCAAGCGACGAGGGCTTTTCCTGTGAGCTGCCGGTGCAGCGTCAGCTTGGCGCCCAGCCCGACGACGCCGGGGGCGACCTCGAGCGGTTCGAACGCCTGGTTGTATCCCTCGCGCGTCCCGACGAGGCGGTAGTTGCCGGGAAACAACTGGAATTCGGCGTTTCCTTGGGCGGAGGTCTTCTGGGGCGCCGCCGGTTCGTCGCCGCGGCCGTCGACGTCTTGGACCGCGATCATCGTCTCGGCCAGGGGTTCGCCGCTGGCGTCGACCACGTCGACCCGCGCCACGACCCGGTCGGCGTCATCGTACCGCTCGACACGGAACCGGCCGGCATCCTCGGCGCCGAGCGTCGTGGCGCGGAACTCGAACTGCGCGCTCTTGAGCCCCGGGGCCGCGACGTTCAGCCGACACGGATCGTCTCTCGAGGAGCGATTCCGCAGGAACGTGAACAGCACGTACCCGTCGGCGAACGATTCGAGCTTCTCGCGGTTGCCGTTGCAGGAAATGCGCAGCGCCGTGGAGGGGATCCCCGCGTCGTGTTGATCGACGACTCGGAAATACGCCGCGTGCAGTTCGCCGTCCTCGAAGAACGAAGCCCCGCCGGCCGCCGCGGCGACCTGATCGAGCCGCTTGATCAACTTGGGGGGCAGCAACTCGGTGCGGATGCGCTGCTCGATCTGTGCCGCCAACTGATCGACCAATCCGGGATAGACCCCGGCGATCGCCGCCCGGCGAGACTGGAACACGTCCCGAGCGCCCTTGCCGTACCCGGCGTCGACCAGACTGCGCGCGTACCAATAGGCGACGCGCGGATCGTCGGGGGCGAGGCGATACGCCTCGGACAGCAACCCCGCCGCATGCCCGTCGGCGCCGTGGGTCAGCCGGGTTTCAAGCGCCTTGAGCAGCAGCCGATCGGCTTGCCCCGCTTCCTTCACGGCGGAGTCGGTCACCATGGCGACCTCCTTGAAGGGGACCCGCAGCTTGGCTCCCCCGACGTCGATCACCAGTTCGGCGCCGTCCATCGCGACTTCGCCGACGATCACGGCGCCCGACTGCAGCGTGACCTGCTGGCCGGCGGGAGCGACCCGCGGCAGCGCCGTAACGAGCATGCCGACGAGCATCGTCGTCCGCCGAATCGAGGCGTTCATCGCAACATCTCCGTGACTTCGCGTGACGAGAGGAGCGCCGAACTGCCGGCGCAAACAACGCGGCGCCGCCGGGATCGACCCCGTCGACGCCGCGTCCGTATTATGCCAAGCCGTGCGGCAAATTGCGCCGGGAACTTGTCACAAGTTTGTCACAGGGCCGCGGCCATGCCGGCAACGGCTACTTCTTTTTGAACAGCGGCCCCGCGTACTGGGCGGCGGCGCCGAGCATTTCCTCGATCCGCAGCAGTTGGTTGTACTTGGCCAAGCGGTCGCTGCGGCTGGCGCTGCCGGTTTTGATCTGGCCGGTGCTGCAGGCGACGGCCAAGTCGGCGATCGTGCTGTCCTCGGTCTCGCCGCTGCGGTGGCTCGAGATGCTCGTGTAACCGTTGCGGTGAGCCAGATTGATCGCGTCGATCGTCTCGGTCAGCGAACCGATCTGGTTGACCTTGATCAGGATGCTGTTGGCGATGCCGGCGTCGATGCCTTTCTGGAGCCGCTGGACGTTGGTGACGAACAAGTCGTCGCCGACGATTTGCACCTTGTCCCCCAGTCGTTCGGAGAGCAGCTTCCAGCCTTCCCAATCGTCTTCGGCACAGCCGTCTTCGATCGAGCAGATCGGATACTTGGCGCACCATTCGGCCCACAGGTCGACCATTGCGGCGCTGTCGATCGACTTGCCGTCGATCGTGTACATCTTGGTCTTCGAGTCGTAGAACTCGGTGCTGGCGGGGTCGAGGGCGATCCACACTTGTTCGCCCGGCTTGTACCCGGCCTTTTCGATCGCGGTGAGGATCACGCCGAACGCGTCGGCGTTGGCCGCCAGATCGGGGGCGAACCCCCCTTCGTCGCCGACGGTCGTGCTCAGCTTCTTGTCATGCAGCACTTTCTTGAGCGCGTGGAACACCTCGCAGCCGCAACGCAGGGCGTCGCTGAAGCTGTCGAAGCCCAGCGGCATGACCATGAATTCCTGGACGTCGACCGAGTTGTCGGCATGCTGACCGCCGTTGAGGATGTTCATCATCGGCGCGGGCAGCAGCCGAGCGTTCGACCCGCCGAGATACCGAAACAACGGCAGCCCGCAGTACCGCGCCGCCGCATGGGCCGTGGCCAGCGAGACGCCGAGGATCGCGTTGGCGCCGAGGCTCTTCTTGTTCGCCGTGCCGTCGAGTTCCAGCATCCGCTGGTCGACCGCCACCTGATCGAGCCCGTCCATGCCGATCAGCTCGTCGGCGATCTTGTCGTTCACATGCTCGACGGCCTTGAGGACCCCCTTGCCGAGGAACTTGGCCTTGTCGCCGTCGCGCAGTTCCCAGGCCTCGTGGGCGCCGGTGCTGGCGCCGCTGGGGACCGCGGCCGTGCCGCTGGAGCCGTCCGACAGGGTGACGTCGCACTCGATCGTGGGATTGCCGCGGCTATCGAGAATTTGACGGGCGTGAACATCGACAATCGTGCTCATGGCGGGGGTCCTTTCGGGTGGGAGTGCGATTGAGGCGGGGCGCGGTACGTGGCTCGCTCTCTCCGAGAGCGAGAATCGCCGCTCTCGGAGAGAACGGCCTACGTATCGCGAATGGATGGCATCGTGTCAGGCTGCGCGGAGGGCCGCCGATTCCCGCCATTCTAGAGAATTCAGGCTGGCCGTCGTAGGGGGCCAAAATCCCCGTCCCGCAAAGGAAGGGGCGGGGGGATGCGTGACCGGGCTAGCTGCGAGGTTCCGCGCCGATCGCTTCCAATTGGGATGCGTGGGGAATTATCCGGCCCCTACAATCAACGTCTCAACTACGTTCAACCTCGGGTGAGGCAGGAGGCGCAGAACACCCGCAACGCACACAAGGGAGTTTCCATGGTTCGAGCCCTAATTGTCTTCGCGCTGCTGTCTTTGAGTTGGCAATCGCGAGCCAAAGAACCCCTACGCCAACCTGTCGTCAAGGAACCCGAACTGCAACAAGAACTCCTGCGCCGCATGGACCTCGACCAGAAGGCCCGCGGGGCACTGGTCGAATGGGAAAGAAAACAAGGGACGCCGGTGCATGTCCATGCCGCCGACGCCGACAAGACGGCTGCCGAGATGGCCGCCGTGGCGAAGAAGCTGCTGCAAACGATGTCCCCGGAGTTTCAGAAACTTGCGCGGCAGGCGCAAGAGATCGATGTCGACAACACGGCGTGGATGAAGCAAGTGATCGAAAATCACGGTTGGCCCACCGCCGGGTTGGTCGGCAAGGAAGGCGCCAAGGCGGCGTGGCTCCTTGTCCAGCACGCCGATCAGGACGTCAGCTTCCAACGGCAGTGCCTGGACCTGATGACCGCGCTCCCCAAGGAATCGGTCTCCCAACAAGAACTCGCCTACTTGACCGATCGCGTGCTACTGGCCGAAGGGAAGAAGCAGCGCTACGGCACTCAGTTCGTGCCCGTTGGGGGCAAGTTCAAGCTGCGGCCGACTGAGGATGAAGCGACCCTCGACGACCGACGGCGCGAGGCCGGTTTGCCTCCGATCGCCGAGTACCTCCGAAGCGCCGAGCAGTTCTACGGCAACTCGAAAAACAAGGGAGGGGAAGCCGCGTCAGCTAAGGCGCCGCATCGCGAGTAGATTCGCCACGGCTCAATCGATCCGCGTCAGCTTCGTCACGCGCCCGGTCTGCACCCACTCGACCACGTAGATGTTCCCGTCGGCGTCGAAGCATGCGTCGTGCGGGTGGACGAACTTGCCTGGGCGCCATTGCGACTCGTCGCCGCGGATCGTCCAGTTCGGCTTTTCGCGGCCGTCCGGTTTGTCGCCGAGGATCCGCTCGCTGTCGTCCCCCAAGTGGCCGAGCACTTGGTTCTGTGCGCCGAGCAACGTCACTCGGCCGAACAGGTCAGGGACCAGCAGCAGGTCCTCGCGCACATCAAGATTCGCCGGCAGATAGAAATCGTCTTGCGTGCGGCGATGTTCGCCGGCGAGCGTGAACCACTGCAACCGCCCATTCGCGCGGTCGGCGACGACCGCCAACGGCTCGGCGCCGCGGTCGTCGATCCAAATCCCGTGCGGCGTATCGAACGTTCCTGCGGCCTTCGCCTGATCCGAGGGCCCGCCGAAGCACGAGACCCAATTCGCGTCGTCGTCGTACCGATGGATGCGGAACGATCCGTACCCGTCGGCGAGCAGGAACCCGCCCGCGGGCAAAAAGGCGAAGTTGGTCGGCTGGAATCGATTGCGTCCCCACGGGTCGTCGGTTCGCGGGACCAAGTCCTCTCCCGCGGCATAGAGCCCCGATTCCATCGGGGCGTACTTGCGCCAGACGAGTTCGCCGACGGCGGTGAATTTGGCGATCGACCGTTGCTGCTTGTAGGCGGTGGCGTAGACGAACTCCTCGCTCCCTTCGCGGCGGACCTCCAGCCCGTGGCCGCCCCCTTGCAGCATCTGGCCGAACGAGCGGACGTACGTGCCGGCGGCGTCGAACACGAAGATCGCCGGGTGCTCGGGTTGGTCGAGCCGGCCCTCGTGAATGACGTACACCAGCCCGTCGCCGCCGACCGCCGCATTGTGGGTCGTTTGCCAGGCGAACTTCGCCGGGAGCTTCGCCCAGTGATGATTCGCGACGAACGTCATGTCGCCGACCGTGAGAATCGGGTCTGCCGAGTCGGTCTTTCGGGCGAGCGCGATTCCCGGTGCGGCACACGCCGCCGCGAGCGCCACGGCGCCGCGATGAAACTCGCGGCGCGAAACACGAGGGGAATCGGAACGAGACATGGCAAGATCCTGAGCGAGTCGCGACCAGCGGCCAGTGCAAGCGAGGAGTGCAGCGGCTCGCATTATCGGAGATTCGCTGGCCGAAGCAACGCGCACGTCTCGGCGGACGGCCGGGGGGCGTAGCGCAGCGAAGCCCGAAAAAAGTGCCTGGGGGCTCGCCGCGAGCGACTCCCGCCGCACTTTCTTGCACGAAAGCGGCCGCTCGGCTCAACGCGACTCTGAATTGTCGGTTCCAGCCCCCCCCCGTATACTGGACGGTTTGTCTGCGCCGAACCAAGCCTATTCCCCGTCGTTGCGTCCTGGCGACTCGTCCCTATGTCCGCCCTTCCCGCCACCCTGACTCGCGCGGCCGATTCGCTTTACGCGGGGATCGACGTCGGGGGTACGAACATCAAGATCGGGCTGGTCGACGACATGGGCCGCACCGTCGCGTTCCAGTCGCTCGCCACCGAGTCCGACCGTGGACCGACCGACGCCGCCGCGCGGATGGGCGCCACGATCAAGTCGCTCTGTACGCAGTGCGACGTCGCCCCGGGCCGCGTCGCACGAGTCGGTTTGGCGACGCCGGGGCCGCTGGACGTCGCCGCGGGGCTGATCCTGTGTCCCGGCAACTTGCCGGCGTGGCACGATGCGCCGATCCGCGACCTCGTGGCCGAGGCATGCGGTCGGCCGGTCACGTTCGCCAACGACGCCAACGCCGCCGCCTACGGCGAGTACTGGCGCGGCACGGGGCAAGCGGCCCGCTGCATGGTCATGCTGACCATGGGGACCGGCATCGGCGGCGGGATTGTCGTCGACGACCTGCTCGTCGAGGGTCGCCACGGTTGCGGCGCCGAGTTGGGGCATGTCGTCATCGACTGCCGCAACGACGCCCCGCTCAACTCGCTGGGGATCCGCGGCACGCTCGAAGGCTATTGCGGCGCGTACGGCACGACCGCGCGGGCCGTCGCGGCGGTTGAACTGGGAGCGAACACGACGCTCGGCCAGCGCTTCGCGCAGGGCGAGGAGTTGACTCCGCTGGTCGTCGCCCAAGAGGCCGAGGCCGGCGACGCGACCGCGCTCGAGATCGTCATGGACACGGCCCGTTACATGGCTCTGGGGGTCGTCACGGCGATCCACGCGATCGATCCCGATTGCGTCGTGATCGGCGGGGCGGCGACCTTCGGCGGGGCGGGCCACCCGCTGGGCGAACGATTCCTGGCGCGCCTGCGCGAGGAGACCGAGCGACGGCTGATCCCCTCGCTCCGCGGTCAGATCGAGATCAGCTTCGCCCGTCTCGGCAGCGACGCCGGCTACATTGGCGCTGCGGGGCTCGCCCGCCGCGACGCCCTCGCCGCGGGCGACCGCTAAGCCGCCTGACATCGACAGCGTATTCACCACAGCAAACACAGAGGGCAAGGGAGCGACGGAAAGGGGGAAAGTCCAAAGGCCGAGGGGGCGATGCCATCCCGAGCGTCTTGCACCGGTTCGCCTCCACGCTCCCGATTTCGCCTTCCGCCGCCCGCCTTCCCCTTTCGTCCCACCGCCTTCTCCCTTCATCTCCCCCCATGCCTGCTCCCAAGTACATCCGCAACTTCTCGATCATCGCCCACATCGACCACGGCAAGAGCACGTTGGCCGATCGGCTGCTGGAGTTGACCGGCACCGTCTCGAAGCGGGAGATGAAGGAGCAACTGCTCGACGCGATGGACCTGGAGCGCGAGCGGGGGATCACGATCAAGGCCCACCCGGTCTCGATGCTCTATCGACACGGCGGACAGGAGTACGAGCTGAACCTGATCGACACGCCGGGGCACGTCGATTTTCACTACGAGGTGTCGCGCTCGCTGGCGTGCTGCGAGGGGGCGGTGCTGTTGGTCGACGCGTTTCAGGGAGTCGAGGCCCAGACGGTCGCCAACGCCTACGCGGCCATGGAGCACGACTTGGCGATCGTCGCGGTGATGAACAAGATCGACCTCACCCACGCCCGACCCGAGGAGGTCAAGGACGAGATCGAGCAGACCCTGGCGATCGATCGCGACGAGGTCGTCGGAGTGAGCGCCAAGACGGGGCAGAACTGCGAGGAGTTGCTCGCCGCGATCATCGAGCGCGTCCCCCCGCCGACCGGCGATCCCGAGGCGCCGCTGCAAGCGATGGTGTTCGACTCGGTCTACGACGAATACCGCGGCGCAGTCACGTACGTGCGCGTCATGAACGGCGTCGTGAAGAAGGGGCAGAAGATTCGCTTCATTCAGGCGGCGACCGTCCATGAAGTCGTCGAACTGGGCCAATTCAACCCGGGCCGCGTGCCGCGCGACCAACTTGCGGCAGGGCAGGTGGGCTACATCGTCTGCAACATCAAGTCGCTGGGGCAGGTGCACATCGGCGATACGGTCGCCAACGCAACCGGCGCCCAGGCCGAGCCGCTCCCCGGGTACCACGAGCCGCAGCGGATGGTGTTCTGCGGACTGTACCCCAGCGACGGCCAGGACTTCGAGGACCTGCGCGACGCCCTCTCGAAACTCGCGGTGAACGACCCCAGTTTCGAGTTCGAGCCCGAGAGCTCCGACGCCCTGGGGTTCGGCTTCCGCTGCGGGTTCTTGGGCCTGTTGCACATGGAGATCATCCAGCAGCGGCTCGAAGGCGAGGCGGACATCGACCTCGTCCAGACCGCCCCCAACGTCACCTACCGCATCAAGAAGGCCGACGGCGAGTGGATCGAGGTCCACACTCCCACGCGCGTCCCCGATCTGGGGGACATCGAGGAGTTCCAGCAGCCCATCGTGCAGGTCAGCTTCGTCATTCCCACCGAATACGTCGGCGGGATCATGAAGCTGTGCGCCGATCGCCGCGGAATCTTCGTTCGGCAGGAGTATCTCTCGCCGACCCGCGTGATGCTGGTCTACGATCTCGCGCTGGCCGAGGTGGTGTACGACATGCATGACAAGCTCAAGAGCATCACCCGCGGCTTCGGCACGATGGATTACGAGTTGAAAGGGTACGAACCTGGGGACCTCGTGCGGATGGACATCCTGGTCAAGGGGGAGCGGGTCGATGCGCTGTCGATCGTCTGCGACCGCCGCGACGCCGACCCCCGCGGTCGGGCGATCATCAAGAAACTCAAGCAGGAAATCCCCCGGCACATGTTCGAGGTGAGCCTGCAAGCCGCCATTGGCAGCCGGATCGTCGCTCGCGAAACGATCTCCGCCATGCGTAAGAACGTGACCGCCAAGTGCTACGGCGGCGATATCAGCCGCAAGCGGAAACTGTGGGAGAAGCAAAAGGAAGGCAAGAAACGGATGAAGTCGATCGGCCAAGTCGACATCCCGCAGAAGGCGTTCCTTGCGGTGCTCGAGACGGGGGAAGAGGACAAGAAGAAGTAGCGAGGCTTGCCGCCTGCGTCTCTCGGCCGGTCGTCACGCCTCGGCATGCAGCCCGCGCAGGATGCAGTCGATCGCTCCCGCCGCGTCGATTTCAATCACGACGTCGACGTTCGGCTGCGACTCCGGGCGACGGCGGCGGTCGATTACCGTCGCCCCATGGGTCAACCGGCCGCCGGTTTCCGTTTCGCAGTGATACGGCTCGGTGACGACCAGTTCGGGGTGCATCGCCACGGCCACGGCGATCGCCTCCGGGGCGTTGAGCCCTTCGATCCCCAGCTTCTGCCGCGACGCCTGAAAAGCCCCCGGCATGATGGACTGAAGGAAACGCCCCAACGGCCGATCGGCCGTGGGCAAATGCCCGAGCACCGCGAAGGTTAGCATCGCCTGATCGGTCGCGTCCAGCGGCAGCAGCGTCTTGGTGGCCGGGGAGCGGAACACGAAGTCGGCCGCCTCGGCGTTGCAGTACATGTTGAACTCGGCTGCGGCAGTGACGTCGCCCGGGCCCGCGAACGTCCCGCCGACGATCAGCAGGTGGCCGATCTTGGTCGCCAGTTCGGGCTCGCGCTGCAACGCCGCGGCCACGTTCGTCAGCGGTCCCCCGGCGATGATCGTCACCTCGCCGGGCGCTGAACGAACTTCGTCGGCCAGCAGCTTGACCGCCGGGTGCTGCTGGTGCAGTTCGGCGACGCGCAGGGGTGCGCCGCAGAATCCGTCGGCGCCCCACAAGTGTCGATTGTCGGTCGACAGCGGCTGGTCCTCGTCGGCCATCCCGATCCGCGGCAACCGAGCGGGGTCGACCTGCTCGACGATCGCCTGCACGTTACGGCTCGCTTGCCGGGGGCTCACGTTCCCGCCGGTCGCGGTGACGGCCACGACTTCAAGCTCCGGCGCGTTCAGCGCCAAGCAGACGGCCAAAGCGTCGGCCGCCCCGGGATCGACGTCGAGGATGACTTTCCGAGGTCGGGACATGACACGGCGTTCCATCGGGCGGAAAAGAGCGGCTCCTCGGCCGGGGGCATTCTAGCGCCGAGGCAGGCGCAACTCAAGCTCGGCCGGCGCCGAATCCCGTCGCTCGCGCCGGTTGCGCGGGGCTCGACTCCGGAGTAGAATGCCTCGGTCCTTGCCGCATTTCTCCCCGGGCCGCTGGTTCGCCCATGTCTTCGGATTTTGAATCGCTGTTGGCTCAAGTCGCTGCGGGGCGCGATCTGTCGCGGGACGAGGCGACTGCGGCGCTGGACGCCATGATGGCCGGCCGCGTGGCCGAGGAGTTGATCGCGACGTTCCTCCTCGCCCTGCGCGACAAGGGAGAGTGCGTCGCCGAAATCGCCGGCGCCGCCGCCGCCATGCGGCGCCACATGACCCCGATTCGCAGTCGGTACGAGCGGTTGCTCGATACGTGCGGCACCGGCGGCGGGGGAAGCCAGACCTTCAACATCAGCACTGCCGCGGCGTTGGTGATCGCCGCCGCGGGCGTGCCGGTCGCCAAGCACGGCAATCGCAGCGTCACCAGTCGCAGCGGATCGGCCGACGTGCTGGCGGCCCTCGGGGTGAACATCGAGGCGGACCTCGCGCAGGTCGAGCGGTGTCTCGACGAGTTCGGGATATGCTTCTGCTTCGCCCCGCTCATGCACCCGGCCATGCGGCATGTCGCGGCGGTGCGCAAGCGGCTGGGGGTGCGGACGATCTTCAACATTTTGGGGCCGTTGGCCAACCCGGCCCGCGCGACCCACCAACTGCTCGGCGCCGGCCGACCCGAATTGCGCGAGCCCTTGGCCGCGGCGCTCGTGGAACTGGGGATCGAGCGTGCCCTGGTCGTCAGCGGCGCGGACGGACTGGGCGAGGTGACGCTGGCCGCCGACACGAGCGTCACCGAGGTCGCCCAAGGCGCATTGAGCCATCGCGTGTTCGCTCCCGAGCAATTCGGCCTGACGCGACAGTCGCTCGAAGCGATCACCGTCGCCGATGCTGCGGAAAGCGCCGCGATCGTCCGCGGCGTGCTGACTGGCGAGCCGGGACCGGCGCGCGACATAGTCGTCGTCAACGCCGCCGCAGGGTTGCTCGCCTTCAGCGCCTGCATCGACCCCTTAGAAGCTGCCGCCCGCGCCGTCGAGGCGATCGACTCCGGCGCGGCATCCCAGTTGCTTGAACGCCTGATCGCCGCGTCCCACGCCGCGTGAACCGTCCCGCCTGCCCCGACCCGCCGCGCCCGTCCGTCGCCGAAAGCCCGCCGTGTCCGCCCCCGTCAGTCGCAACATCGCCGGCAAGCTGGTGTTCCTCGGCACGGGGACCAGCGTCGGAGTCCCTGCAATCGGCTGCGGCTGCTCCGTCTGCACGAGCGGCGACCCGCGCGACAGCCGCACGCGCTGCGGCTTGGTCTTGGGATTGCCCGAGGGGAACCTCCTGGTCGACACCCCGCCCGACCTGCGGCAGCAACTCTTGCGCGAGCAGATTGGCATCGTCCACGCGGTCGTCTACACGCACGAGCACGCCGATCACATCTTCGGGCTCGACGACCTGCGGCTCATGCAGTTTTACTTGCGCGGGCCCGTGCCGCTGTACTGCGAAGAGGTCGTCGAACAGCGCATTCGCAAATCGTTCGACTACGCGTTTCAGGACGCCGCCGCGCTGCATCGCGGAGCCGTGCCGCAGTTGGAGTTTCGCCGCATCGGGCTCGAACCGTTTTGCGTGCTGGGCGCCGAGGCGCTCCCCGTGCGGCTGCAGCACGGTCCGCGGTTCGAGGTGCTGGGTTTCCGTTTCGGCGACGTCGCGTATTGCACCGACGTCAACGCGATTCCGCTGGAGAGCATGGAGCGTTTGCGCGATCTCGACGTCCTCGTCCTCGACTGCTTGCGCCGCGAGCCGCACGCGACCCACTTCGGCCTGGAGGAGGCGCTCGATATCGTCCAGCAGCTGCGCCCGCGCCGCACGTTGTTGACCCACGCCTCGCATGACCTGGGGTACGCCGAAACCAACGCGGCCTTGCCTCCCGGCGTGGAGATGGCCTACGACGGGCTCGAAGTTCCCATCGTGGGCCTCTGACCGCCGAAGGGAGCAGTTTAAGGATCGTCCTGGATCGGACGTACGCGGCGCTGCCGAATTGGCACTACTTCTGCGCCAGCCGCTGCTCGTTGAGCAGTTGCAGGTAATCGACGGCGATCGCCAGGACCTCCTCGTTGTAGGGGGTCTCGGGGAAGATCTTGCGTTCTTTCGCCTGGATCTCGTCGAACACCTTCTCCTGGTCTTTTTCGGTGTTGAGTTCCTCGACCTCGGCCAGGAACTTCTCGCGATTAAGCGTCACCGACGGGTCTTCCTTCCGGGAGAGGTAGCGTTCGATCGCCTTCTTCTCCTTCTGGAAGTGCTCCGACGCGGTCACGCGCGCTTCCGAGCGAATCTTGAGCTGCTGGATGATCTGAGGCGTCGCGAACCGGTAGTTGTCGTGCGGCAACGGATTCACGCGATCGAACTTCATGGCGTACTTCAAGTCCGACTCGCCCACGTCCCAATGGGTCGTCCGGCTGGGAAGTTCGACGTCGGAGACCACGCCGCGGTTCTGCGTGCTGTCGCCCCCGGGGCGATAGAACTGCTGGATCGTCATCTTCAGCGCGCCGTAGTTCGGCGGATTCAGCGGCGCCACCACGCGGCCCAATTCGTCGAGCTGCTGGACCGTCCCTTTGCCGTGGGTCGCGCGGTCGCCGACGACGATTCCGCGCGCGTAGTCCTGAATCGCTCCCGCGAAGATCTCGCTGGCGCTGGCGCTGAACTTGTTGATCACCACCACCAGCGGTCCCGACCACAACGCGCCCGACTTGTCGTCGCGGTACGGCACAATGCGGCCGTCGGTTCCCTTGACCTGCACGACCGGCCCCTTGTCGATAAACAACCCCGTGGCGTCGACCGACTCAGGCAGCGATCCGCCGCCGTTGAACCGCAAGTCGACGATCACCAGATCGACCCCTTGCTCCTTGAACTCCCGCAACAGCCGCTCCATGTCGCGCGCCGTGCTCTTGTAGTCGTCCTTGCCGTCGCGGCGGCCGTCCATGTCCATGTAGAAGCTCGGCAGGTCGATGACGCCGATCTTGATCACGCTGCCGTCGGCCCGTTCCTGGCCGATGATCTGCGCCGTGGGACGCTTGTTCGAATCGGCGATTTCGTCGCCCGGCTGAGCGATCACGGCGCCGTCGGGCCCGCGCTCGATAATCCGGCTGCGGGCTTCGCTGTCTTTCAGTTCGATCCGGGCCCGCTTGATGTCGTAGGTCTTCAGTTCGCTGGTTGCGGCGGTCTTGACCTCCAACCGGACGATCGAGTCCGGCTTGCCGCGGATCATCATCACCACGTCGTTGAGCTTCATGTCGGTGATGTCGACCAACTGGCCGTCGGTCCCTTGGCCGACGCCGGTGATGACGTCGTCGATCTGCAACCGGCCGTCCTTGTCGGCGGCGCCGCCGGGGACCAGGCTCCGTACGATCGTTTCGCCGTATTTCGATTCGAGCGACGCGCCGATGCCGTCCAGCTCGAGCCGCATCATGATCATGAAATTGTCGAGATTGCTGGGCGACATGTAGCTTGAGTGCGGATCGAAGCTGGTCGTCACCGCCGTGAGGAACATCTCCAAGAGCTCGTCGTTGTCGGTTTGTTCCCACCGTTTGGCGATGCTGCGATAGCGCTTGTGGAGCCGGTCGCGGGCCTCGGCTTCGGTGATGGTCTTCGGTTCCTGCTCCGCGCCTGGCGTTTGCTCCTCGGGGGCGCCTTCGCCTTGCCGCGGCTTGGTCTTCCGGGGGTTGGGTTTGTCGGTCGTTTGCAGCAGCAGGTCGAACTTCACCCGTTGCCGCCACCGCTCGTCGGCTTCGCCGTCGGTTTTGACCCAGTCGAGCTTCTCGGGGTCACGGACCATCGACTCGTCGATGGTGAAGTCGTGCGCAAAGTCGACCCACTCGTGGGCTCGGGCAGTCCGCTGCGTGACGCGCTTCAAAAACACGTCGAAGATGCGATTCGCGACGCTCACGTCGCCGCTGCGGATCTGATCGTCGATTTTCGTCCGCTCGGCGGCGAACTGGTCGACGTCGGCCTGCGTGAGGTACAGCTTGAACGGGTCGAGCGTCTCCAGGAAGATCGTCAGGGCCCGTTCCGAGGTCTTGTCGTTGACCCCCAGCCCCGAGAGGTGTTGGCGGTCCATCTTCGAGGAAACCAACAGCGCGATGTACCGATCCTGTTGGCGAGATTGACCCGGGCGAGCCCACGCCTGCGGAGCCGTCAGCGACGCCGCGACCGCGGTCAGGAGCAGCCCGAGGATCCAGAAGCGGGCGTTCCGACCGGTTCCCAATGCGGCGAGTCGATTCATCATGTCTCTCCAGAATTGCTCAAAATTCGCGATTGCGCGCCCGTCGCCGAAAAAGCCCCGATACCGCTACGTTCGTCACGCCCCGTGGGTTCGATCGACGCTCTGCCGGATCGGCTCTCGATCGTGCGGGACCAACAGGAAAGAGAATGGAACGCCCCCGGCCGCGCAGGCTGCGACCAGAACGCGCGCGAAGTCCCGGCATCCGCCAGGGGGCACTTCGTCAGGCGACGACGAGAGACTCCTGCAACCTCGGGCGACGCGTGAATCGTAGACGACCTCTCCAAACGCGGCAAGGTCGACGAAATCGGCTCAAATCCCCGAAAGTGCGGCATCAAACGGACTTGCGCCGCGGGGCTCGGGGGGACGAGCGGACCATGGGGCCCCGGCACGATGCGATCACAGGACAAGGGACGAGGTCGCTTCAGCGACGGCGTGCACAACGCGAGGCAACGCATCTCGAAGCCCCCAAGCTCCATGGCCATGAAGTTTGCCGGTCTCGCAGTCCCCCCGTCCCTTGAACCCTACCGCTCCCGCCGCTGCTGACGGCGCAGCGCCCGGCGATTCGGGGATTCCTCCTCCGCGTCGTCCTCCGGAGCGGCGACGCCGTACTCGACCGTCGACATCACGGTCGAGCTGATGCGGCGATTGTTCGCATCCCAATCGGTCGACCACGCGGCGACCTTGCCGCCGGGGGCCTCGGCGCTGACGAGCGAGGCCTCGACAGTCCGCCCTTTGGGCCCCTGGCGAACGGTGCGAACGTAGGCGCAGTGAAGCGTCTTCCCCGCAATGCGGTGCGGCAACTCGTCGGCGAACGCTTCGATCGTCTCGACTTCGTCGCTTGCCGTGCCCGACGAGCTAGCTGTCGTCCGCTGGCGTTTCAGCACGTAAGGGAACTGCTCGGCGGAAAACCACACGCGATCGCTCAACCGACGCCCCTCGAGGTCGTACTCAATCCGCCACACGCTGCAGGCCACGGGGCGACAGCTCAGAATCACCGTCTCGTTCGGCAATCGCTCGCAGGCGACGATCTCGCCGGGACCGTCCAACTCGGCCCAGTAGGCGGCTTCGATCCACTGCCCTTCGAGCGAGCGTCCCAGAGTCCTCACCGTGGCGCGACGCCGCAAGCCGAACCGGCGGACGTCGACCTTGGCGAGCACTTCATCTTGGGTCGTCGTCGACTGCGAAGTCGCCTCGCCCGCGTCGTCGAACGACTCGGTCGTGATCGTGTAGCGGCGCCACGCGCCGGGGCGAAATCGCAACCACGGATGTAGCGGCGCGGGGATCTGAAACTCAGCCGGCGGATCCTTGCGCAACTCCGCGGGCCCTGGCAACATGCCCGGCGCGGCGAGGACGCTTGCCGGGGCGGGACTCGCATCGGCGAGTTGCGACGAATCGATCGCCGGCGCTTGCGTGGCTGCGAGCCAACTGCTCGCCGTCAGCAGCCCGAGGGCGAGCCGCGCGCGTCTCCGTGCCGCGAGATTGAGGAGTTGATCGACGTGCATGGACTGACGGAGGGGATCTGGGCGAGGAGCAGAGGCGCCGGTCGACAGGGCGCCGCGGATCGCCCATTTTACCTCCGCCGCCGCCCGCGCGACAGGCGCCCGCAGTTGGAGGGCGTGCTTCGCTCTTGGTGCACCCCGCAAGGGGGCTGGGATCGTCGTGCAGCCGTGCTTCCGGAAGATCAACGGGGCGTCTCAACTGCCCAGGGCTTCGACCGCTGCCACGAGATCTTGGTCCCAGCGGGGGAACACGGTTCGCATGTCAAGCACGACCGCCTCGCCGTCGCGGCGGGACGCGATCGGGCGGGCGCCGCCGGCCAGGGCCGCCGCCAACCGATTGCCGTCGCCGTCGTGCGGCGCGAGGGCGATCTCCAGGGTCGTCGCCGTCAGGGGACGGGCGCCGCAAAAACCCCACGGGCGAGATTCCTCGCGGCATGTCGCCGAGGCGATCCCCGGCGTCGCGGCCAGGATTGTCGCCAGCCGGGCGCCCCGCTGTCGCAAGTTGTCGAGCGGAGCCGACAGCAACTGCCACGCCGGCAACGCGAGCCGACACGCATCGGTGTCGTGACGACGGGTCGCATACACGCGCAGCGTCGCTGCGAGCATCGCCGCGACGAGCCCGTCGGCCCGCACGATTTCGGCCAGAGGATGCGCAGCGATCTTCGCCACGATCGCCGGCTTGCCGACGATCACCCCGCATGCCGGCCCCGCCAGCAGCCCCGACCCGTCGACGATCACGACGTCGGCCCCGGCCGTGAGCCGCGCCGCGATCGGCGCCACAGTCGCAAGCCCGATGTCCGCCGGGTCGAGAATCCCCGCCAGCGGCGCCACGTCGACGCGCACCGCGTCCCCGCCGGTTGACGGCCATGGTTCGCCGGGCGGGTCGGTCGCTTCCGGCGCACGAAACGCGACTGCCGCGGCGCAGTCGGTCAGCGGCTGGCCAAGCGGTTGCACCTTGAGCACGGCCCCGGAGCGGGCGCCAAGTTTGGCCCAGTCGACGGCGCCCGCTTCGTCGCGGGCGGTCAGCACCGTCGCCGTCCGGCCGCCGGCCAGCGCCGAGGCTGCAAGCACAAGCGCCGCGTCGACGCTTCCCGTGATCACCGCGTCGGTCCCTGGGATGAGCTCGCCGAACAGACTCGTCGCCTCGGCTCGCAGGGCTGCGGCGTCGGGATGGTAGTCGCCCGCCAATTGCACCGCGGCATGAACGGCGCCGTCGGCCAGCGCGGGACTCAGCCCCTCGGCGCCGAACACGACCCCCGTCGCGTTGATCCACGGCCCCGGCGCTGCGGGATCGCTCAACAGCCGCCGGGCGAAGCGCTCGGCGAGGTTTGCCAACGAAGGGGGCTCGAACTGCTCAGCCCGCTTGGCGACCGTCTCGCGGAGATCGTCCAGGTAACTGCCGGCGCGCTGGACGAGCGTCGAGCGATTGATCCGTTCGACCACGCCGCGCACCCGCGGATGATCGAGCAGTTCCTGCACCGAGGGGAGTTTCGGCAGATGAGGCGAGTTCATGGCGTCCTCGGCGGCGGGGGGAGCGAGAGAATCTGCTCTCGATTATGCTCCTCGCTCGCAAGCCGCGCCAATGAGCGGCCGCGATGCAACAGCATCTAGCGGCACTTTCCCGACCTCGGGAGCGCGGCCCGAGTCAACTCCCGCACAGACGCAAAGGCAGGTACGGCGACGGGTTGGCTTGCCCAAGGCTTCCGAACTTGGCAGCCTTCTTTGTGCGCAATCCATTCGAATCAGGGAGCCTTCTTGCGGACTCGCACCATGAGAGACAAACGCGTCTACTTGACCCCGGCCTGCTCGGGGGTCGGGAAGGGATCGTTTGCGGCGAGGCGTTTCGCCTCGTGCGCTTGCCCTGCCGTGCTCGCTCGTCCCGCGACGCCGCTGGGGCCGAACGAGCCGCAGCCGACGCTCATGAGAATGACGCCGAGCAGTCCCGCCGTTGCGACGCCTTCAAGCGACGGTCGCGAATCTCGTGCTGCGCGACGGGAAGAATCGTACTTGCTCATCGCGACGCGTTGCTGCGGTTCTGGAAACAGTCAGAAAGTCCGCCCGGGCGCTTACGCGAGTCGAACGCCAGCGCCCCGGAGCGAGCCGAATCAGTCGGGTCGCTTCTGCGACATCCACTCTGACATCGTCTGCGGCGCTTCGCGCGAGGCGATCCGCTCTTCGCGACCTTGGCCGAAGGTGAATATCTCCTTGGTCCCCTCCCAGGCCTTTCTGGCGCCGTCTTTCACCTTCTGGGCGCTCGATTTCACCGGGGCCAGCGGGTCGGCCGGCATCTTCGGCATCTCGAGCTTGGGCATCGTGATCTTCGGCATCGTCACATTGGGAACCATCCAGGCGAACGGGTTGGTTCCCTTGGGATTGTCGTCGGGATCCGTTTGACGCGCGGCTCCCGGTTGCGTCGCGCCGCTCCCCGAGAGACCCTCGTTGATAATCTGTCCGCGGGCCGACGCAGCCACGGCCAACGCCGCGGCGGCGACCAACCCCAGCCCATATTTGTGCGTCACAGGTCGAACCTCCGCATACGGAAAACCGTCGCCTGCCGCCCCCATGGCGGCCGCAAGGCGGGGCGGAGTGTTTCAAAACCCCCTGAGCGGGTAAAGGCCGTTTCGTCGGCACGAGCAATTCGGGGTCCCAGCCGGCGGCGCACCCGCCGCCGGTGTTCCGCTGGCGCCCGCCCTGCTACCATGCCCCACAGACGCGGCCGGACCATCGGCCGTGGCGTTCTCCTTTGCACCTGTCCTGCCGATATGTCTGCTTCCGTTGCTCGCTTGGGTTTCATCGGGTCCGGCCGCATGGCGACCGCTCTGGCTCGCGGATGCGTCGCGGCCGGGCTGACGTCTGCCGAGCAAATCCACGCGAGCGACCCGGTCGAGGGCGCTCGTATCAGCTTTGCCGCGGCGGTCACCGGCGCCAGCGTGGGCGACGACAACGCCGCAGTTCTGGCGGCGTGCGACACGATCGTGCTGGCGGTGAAGCCGCAGATGATGGCCGACGTGCTGGCCGGCGTTCGCACTCAGGCGGCGTCCCGGCATCTGTTCGTCTCGATCGCCGCGGGAAAAACGCTCGCTTGGCTGGCAGAGCAGCTCCCCCCCGAGACGCGGCTGGTGCGCGTCATGCCCAACACCCCTTGTCTGATTGGCGAGGGTGCGAGCTGCTTCAGTCGCGGCGCCGCGGCGACCGACGCCGATGCGTCGCTCGTGGAGCAACTCCTTGGCAGCGTCGGCCTGGCCCGCGAAGTGGACGAGTCGCTCCTCGACGCCGTGACGGGGCTCAGCGGATCGGGTCCGGCGTTCGTCTACACGGCGATTGAGGCGATGGCCGCCGGGGCTGTCGCGAAGGGCATGTCCCCCGAACTGGCCCTGGAACTGGCCGCCGCCACGGCCCGGGGCGCCGCGGGGATGATTCGCGAAACGGGCCTTTCGCCTGCGGAGCTGCGGGCCCAAGTGACGAGCCCCGGGGGGACGACCCTCGCAGGGCTGCAGACCCTGGAGAACATGGCCGGCGCCGCGGCCTTCCAGGCGGCCGTCGAAGCGGCCGCAAAGCGGTCGATCGAGTTGGGCGAATCGTGATAGAATGAACGCCGACTCAAACGGCACGGCGTCGCCGGGCTCGCGTCGCCATTCCCCTTGAGAATTCGCGGTTGCACTTGGAACCCATGTTCGCCATTGTCGACGACAAGTACATCCCGCTGTACCGCATCATGTGGGTCGCGGCGACGCCCCACTTCTGCGGGGACGAGGAGTGCCAACGCGAGGGTTTCTACGAGGTGCGACTCGAACAGGGCGAATCGGTCTGGGGCACTGCGGCCGAACGGGACGACGTCCTCCGTAAGCTGGAGGAGTGGCATGACGGCGACGATCTCCCCCCGGGGGGCGAGGGGGACTACCGCGGCGCCGACGGAAGTTGGTGACCGACCCGGCTTGCGGCGGCCCGATTGGCGCCCGAACTGATTCTTGCGGACTCGCCGGAGCCCGCGACGACGGAGCGAACGACATGGCCGACGCGTCATCCGACGAACTGTTCTGGCGCGAGACGTACTTCATCGTCTTCCCCAGCAACCGGCGCCCGACCCTCAAGGCGGTCGAGCAGGCCCTGGCCCGCGCCGACGAGCGGCTGCAACTGGAGAATCCCGCGGCCGACGACAGGGGGGGGTTCGCGTCGCTCTTGGTCGAATCGCCCGAGGATCACGCCGCGGTCGAGATCAGCTACGAAACGGGCGATGCCATTCTGGAGCAGAATCTCGCCTGGGCGAAGAAGCTGCAGCGACAGCTCGGGCCCCGGCAGTTGCAGCAATTGATGCTGGCCGACGCCCGGATCGACGTCGCCCACTTCGAGCGAATGCCTGCGGGCGATGCGCCTCGCCCCGAGGACGAGTTCGACATGGCCGAAGACCCCTGGGGCGACGGCGACGGAGAGGACGAGTACGGCGAACCGCCGCTGGAGATGCTCGACCCCACGTGCTTGCTGACCGTGGTCGAGGCGCTGGCCGGCCTCACCGACGGGCTGACGATCGACGCCGCCGCAGGCGAGGTCGTCTGAGACGCTTAGCGGGGCTGGTCAGTCGCGGCCCCATCGACGAGCTTCTGGAAATCGCCCGCCCGGCCGATCGCCGTGCGGCGGCTCAGTAATTCGCCGTCGCGCAAGACGAGCAAGTCCACTTCGCGCCCCACCTCGGCGAGCTTGACGAGACTGACCAAGTGGTCGTCGTTCTCGATGGCTGCGCCGTTGAAGCGGAGGATCACGTCGTTTTCACGGAGGTCGGCCCGAGCCGCGGGCGAACCGCCGGCCACCTTGGTGACGCGCGCCCCGGCCAGCCGCGGCAGGCCGATGAACTGGGCCGCCTGGGCGTCGAACCGCGAGTCGAGCGTCACCCCCAGGAACCCGCGTTCCACGTGACCGCGCTCGGCAAGCTGCCGGGCGACGCTCATGACGATGTTGACGGGGATCGAGAATCCGATCCCGTCGTTGCCCCCCGAGTTGCTGGCGATGGCCGTGTTGAGCCCGATGATCTCGCCCCGCAGGTTCACCAGCGGGCCGCCGCTGTTGCCGGGGTTGATCGCGGCGTCGGTCTGCATGAAATTTTGGTACTCGACCTCCCCCTCGCCGAGATCGAGGTTCGACCGTCCCTTGGCGCTGATGATCCCCCGCGAAGCGCTCTGCCGAAGGTTGAACGGGCTGCCGAACGCCATCACCTGATCGCCGATTTCCATCGAGTCGCTGTCGCCGATTCGCGCGGGGACGAGATCCGGTTCCTCGACCTCCAGAGCCGCGACGTCGGTCTCGCGGTCGGTCCAAATCCGCTTCGGCCGGAATTGCCGCCCGTCGACGAGTTCCAGCTTGACGTTCTCTTCGTCGGAGTGCTTGATGACGTGCCGGTTGGTGAGCACGAAATCGCGCTCGCCGATCCGCACGATCACCCCCGAGCCCGCCTCTTCGACGTCGCGACGGAACCGGTACTGGGGCAGCGGGCGGGCCTCGACGTGGACGACCGAGGGGCTCACCAGTCGCACGACCCGCTTGTAGATGCTCAACTCGCGATCGTACTCGGCGACGTCGCGGTGCAACTCGGCGAACTCTTGGTCCCGGCGGGCCGCGTCGTTGGCGGAGTCGGCCGCCAGGGCGAACTGGGCCGGTGCTTGGGGGACGCCGCCGAGGATCCCGACGGCGATCCCTCCGCAGAACGCCGCGGCATTGCGCAATCCCGATCGCGACGAGGAACGCATCAAGCAAAGCTCCGTAGCAGCGAGGCCAGAAACTCGGCCGGGCGACAGATCCGCGCCCCAATGTCAGCCGACTACGGCAATTCTAGCAGCGAATTCCCTGGCCGTTCGAGAAACCTCGCGGAGCGACGAAGCTCAGGTCGCTTCGAGGTCGCGGAACGAGACGTCGAGGTCGGCCCCGCCATCGAGGACGCGGCTCCAGTCGCCGCCATGGCCGCCGCCCTGGGCGCCCGATTCGGCCGCCCGCTGGCAGTCGATGCAGGAGGTGGCGTAGGGAAGGGCGCTCAGTCGGGCCATGGGGATCTTGCCGTTGCAGACCTCGCACAGGCCGTAATTGCCGGACCGCATCCGCTCGAGAGCCGTCTCGATGTTCGCCAGTTCGCGGCTTTCCACCTCGGCCAGCTTCGAGCTGATTTCGTCCTGGGTCGAGTCGAGGGCGGCGTCGACGACGTCCCCGCCGAACTGATCGCGGAGCGACTTGAGCATGCTCAGGTCGCCGGCCAGGGCCTTGCGCAACGCATCGCGCCGGTTGACGAGCGTCGTGCGAAGTTTCAATAGGGCGTCGTTGCGGGCCATGGCGGTACCTCTTCTGGTGCTCGGGCCGCTGCTGGACCGGCGATCGCCGTGGGCGGCGCGCAGATCGGAAAGCGGCGATGCTGCTGCGGACTTGGGGTCTCTTGTTCCGTGATTGCCGGCGATCGTTCGCGATTGTGCCCGTCGGCCGGGAAGGCGCCCGATCCTGGCTCGTCGCCAGGACTTGCGCCGACCGGCAAAATGCTGCAATCGCGAACGCACCGTAACTATAGTACGCAACTCCCGAAAAAAGGGTCGCGCGGCCTGCCACGACTTGCGAATGGTGCGAAACGCCCTGCGGGGCGGGCTCCCCTTGGGAGCGCAAACCGCTGTTGGGTTTCGACTTAGATTCGCAGCAGATCGCTCGACGAAGCCCGTCCCTCGGCGGTACGCCAACGCCTGGACAGTTCGTTTTCTCTGGCTGGCGCGCATGTCTCCGAGCTTTCGCCCGGAGCTGCGCGTTTTTCGGCATCTCTGTTATCGGCGGAGGGTCCGGGGCTCTTGATCCGAACCGGCGGATTCCAGCGAGATTGACGGTCTTGCGACCTGCGCTGCGGGAGACCGGCGCCTGATCGCGATGTCGATACCGAAAGTCGCTCCGCCGAAAATCAGGGGAATGCAACGACGCGGGCGTAACCTAGCCTTTCGTGTCGCAGACCACGCGTCGCGGGCCGAGCTTGCGCCTGGAGCCCCCCGGGCATACGGCCGTTATCGACCGCCGGCATGCTTCGCCCGTTACTACTCGCCCTGCACTGTTCGCGTTGTGAGCACGACTCTTTGCCAACCTGAGCACCGCACGACGACCGCCGAGGGCGGCTTGGCGCTCGAAGTGCGCCTCGTCGGCAAGCCCGGCGAACGATATCTCCTGCGACCGGGCAAGAACACGTTCGGATCGAGCCCGCGCTGCGACCTGCGGCTGACCGGTCCTGAGATGCGACCGCTCCACGGACTTGTGACTTGCGACGGCGAGGCCGTACGGGTCAACCGCTGGGCGCCCGGGCTGCAACTCAACGGCGCCGACTTCGTCGAAAGCGCCCTCGAAGTGGGCGATCGCCTGACCATCGGCTCGGCGGCCCTGGAATTGGTCGCCGCAAACGCCCCAGTTCGGCCTGAGCGTGCGCCCGCTCCGGGGCCGGCTCGGTTGCGATCCGCGGCGCCGAAGCAGTCCGCGCGGGCCGTCGCCGAGACGGCCTCGCCGAACCAGCCGATCGCCCCGGCGACGACGGAAGCGCCAAAGCCGAATTGCTCGGCCAGTCAGGCGTTCACCGATGCGCTGCTGGCCCGGACTTGGACCCGGCAGTCGCGGCGCGGGGAGTTGGCTCGCCGGTTGGTCGACACGCTGCGCGAGACGCGCCGCCGCGTCGATTCGTTGTCGACCAAATCCGCCGAATTGGAGCAGCAACTCGCCGCCGCGCTGAACGAGCGGACCCGGACGCTCGAACAGCAGGGAGAACTGCAGCAACGGCTGGTCGCGGCTCAAGCTAGCGTCGCCGAAGCGATTGCCTGGCGCCAACAGGTGCAGGCCGACCTTGCTGCTCAACAGAGCCAGGCCGCTGAAGCCGCGGCCCGCAGCGCCGAGCGGATCGCCGCGTTGGAGTCGGAACTTGCCGACGAGGCGACATCCCGCGACGCCGAGGCCGCGGAACGGCACGCGACCGAGCTGGCCGCCGCCCGCCGACAACTTGCCGACAGCGAGACTCGCGTCGCCGACCTGACGGCCGAACTGGCGGCCTGCCGCGATGCGCTGACAAACGCCGAACAGTCCGTCCAGACCTTGACGTCGTCGGTCGCCAAGCTCGAAGGCGAGCTGATCGCTTCGGCCGAGGAAACCAGTCGGCTGGTCGCGACCGTCGCCGCGGCGAAGTCGCAGGGCGCCGAAGCCGCGGACGCTCGGATCACGGAAGCCGAATCCGCGCTGGCGGAGGTGCGGCACGATCTGGCGAAATCGTGCGAGGAGAACGCCCGCTTGGCCGACGAAGTCGCCTCGCTCCGCGAGGTGCTCGAATCGTCGCAGGTTGCGCTGGCTGTCGCGAAGAGCGAAGCCGTCGCGAGCGAAGCCAAACTGCATGCGGTGCTTGTCGAACGCGACCAGCACTCCGTCGAGCGGCAGCAGGCCGAGGCCCGCGCCGCCGCGGCAGAGCAGCGCGAATGGCAACTGGGGGAAAAGGTCGAACAATTGCGGACTCGGCTCGATGCGATCGTCTCGCCGCCGGCGCCGCTGGAGGCCGCTGCCGAGTCCTCAGCGCCCTCGACGATCAGCGAGTCGACGGCAGGGGCGGACGAGACCGACGCAACTTCTGCCGCAATCGCGCGGTTGCGCGCCGCCTCGTTGCGGCAGGAGAAGGAACTCGACGCAGATGAAGTCGTTCGCGAATCGGCCGAGCCGGCTTCGGATCCCCGCGACGCACAACCGGCGGCGGGCGAAGTCTTATCCGCTGAAGTCAGGGGTCACGAATCCCCTTCGTTCATCGATCGGTATCGCCATCTGCTGGAGGACGAGGATCAGGAACTTGGCGGAGCCGCGACGAGATCGCCGTTATCGCTTCCGTCCCAGTCTGCGCCGACCGAACCGCCGGCGAGCGAGGACGTCCCTTCGGACGACGATGCGGCCTTGCAGGCTTACATGGAGCAAATGATGCGTCGCGTCCGCGGCGAATCGTCGATCGAGGTCGCCGAGCGTTCACGGATCGCCGGCGCGGGGCTGCAAACCGAGGGTCTGCTCGACGAAGATATCGAGTGCGCTCCCTCGGTTCGGGAGCAGGGGAACGCCGTTGCTGCGATCCACGACGAGCAGTCGCCGCAAGTTCCGCTTGACCTCGAGTCGATTGGTCGTTCGACGAGCAAACCGTCGTTGCCCACCGACCTCAACGCTCTTCGCGAACTGGCCAACAGTTCGGCTCGCAATGCGATTGCCAAGCATCGCAAAGAGCGGCTTGCCGAATTGGTCGTCGGGAAGGTGATTATCGCCAGCCTCGCCTTGGGATTGGCGGCTTGGCTGATCGTGACGAGCGAGTCGATCGACAGCATGAGTTTCTTGGGCGGTTGTGAAATCGCCGTTCTGGGGGCCTGGGCCTTGTGGCGACTGCTCATGAACATCCTCTCCGCCGCGGCCGACCAAGTGCGCCCGGCGCACAAAGCGAATCGCACCGAACGACTCGTCGAGCCCGCCGGCGACTCCGGCGCGGCTGCGGCGCTTCCCGACGAGCGCGGGTAGCATGGCGGCGCTGCGCGAGGACCGCCGATAACGCGGATCGCCAGGGATCCTGTCGGAGTCACCTGGTCTCCGACGCAGGCAGAGCATGTCCCCCACGAGTCGCAGCCTGTAGACGGCATCGATGCGCGGCGAACCTCGTGCGATCCGCGGCAGTCCGGAATATCAATCAGCGCTGAATCGCTAGAATCCCCGCGCCGCTTTGACGTCGTCGAAGTCGCGCAGGTGGTAGTCGATGCCGACGAAGTCGAGCACGCGCGTCAGGCCTCGCAGTGCGACGCTCATGCCGTCGGGGCCGCTGAACCCGCCGTACTGCCCGCCCCCTTTGAGGTGCGGCTCCAGGTCGAGAATCACGCCGGGAATGCCGCGCTTCTTGAGCCGCTTCTCCAGCTTGGGGATCTCCAGCTTGAAGTCGGCGAGGATCTGGGCGTGCCCGCTGTCGCCGGCGTCGGCCGGGACAAAGTGCGACAGGGCGTCCTCGTCGACGTGCCCAATCGGGCGATCGACCTTCGGCGCCAAATAGTCCTTGATATGCATCCAGCCGACGCTTGGCTTCATCACGCGGTACTGCTCGAACGTCTGCTGGGTGTCGTAACCCTGACAGACGATGTTGGCGCCGTCGAAGATCGTCACCATCGCCGGGTGGTTCACCTTGCGATGCAACTCGGCCATGAGCTGGCCGTTTTGCCCGACGAGATTCGCCTCGACCTCGAGACCGAAAGTGAGGTCGCTCTTGTGGCAGATTTCGGCGATCTGCCCGAGTTGGTCGACCGTTTGGGAGAGATGCTCCCACGGGTCGGCCCCGCGCGGGTGGTAGAACGAGAACCCGCGGATGAGCTTCGTCTCGAACGCATGGGCCAGTTCACAGGCCTTCTTCACTTCGCCGGCGAGGTACTTCTTGAACGGGACGAAGCGGTTCTTCGTGCCGTCCTCGACGTCGAGGAGTTTGACCTTGCCGATCGGCGAACCGATCGAGGCGACGTTCATGCCGAACTCGTCCTCCTCGTGTCGCAGCTTGGTGATCTCGGACTTGGTGAGGTCCATGACGTTCTTGACGCCGCTCCCCACGTCGACAAACCGCAGGCTGTAGTACTGCAGCCCCAGCGCCGCCAGCGCGGCGAACTGCTCGGCCGCGGTCTTGTGAATCGCCGCTTCGTCGCCGAAGGCCGAGAGGATGACGCTAGGGTTGGTCGACATGAGGAATCGCTTTCGATAGGAGCGAGCCGAACGCGGCGTCGGGCGTTTTGCTTCGGGTGAAGCCTGACGCAGCGAGTTCGGATCATTTCATGGGAATGCCTGGGGCGGATTCAATCGACGCCGCGTATTGGGCCGTGACGGTCTCGGTGATGCCGCCGCGGGCGTTGAATCGCGCCTCGACCTTCATCCGTCGCGGTTCGAGCGTCGAAGCGAGATCTTCGAGGATGACATTGGCGACGTTCTCGTAGAAGATCCCTTCGTTCCGGAAGCTCTGCAGGTAAAACTTCAGGCTCTTCAATTCGACGCACTTCGCGTCCGGCGTGTAGGCGATCGTCACCGTGCCGAAATCGGGCTGACCCGTCTTGGGGCAGACCGACGTGAACTCGGGGGCCACGATTTCGATCTCGTAGTCCCGATGGGGGAACCGATTGTCAAAGGTTTCCAGCAGGCTGCGGGAGTCGCTCATGGTCGTCGGTCGGGGCAGGGCGGGGAAGGGACGGACAGGCAAAGCGAGGCCGCTGTCGCGGAACGGCCCATTGTGGCATGATAGAGCCGGCCCCGAAAGCCGTCCCGCTTCCGCGAGCGGGTGCGTCGCTCGGCCCCAGGGGGGATAATTCGCTGGACCGGACGAATGCCCGAGAATCCTCAACGCTCCGAACCGCGCCGAGCGGTGATCCTGCTCTCCGGCGGGCTCGACTCGGCCACCGTGGGCGCAATCGCCCGGCGCGAGGGGTACGCGCTCTACGCTCTTAGCGTCGACTACGGGCAACGACATCGGTTCGAGTTGGACAGCGCCGCCCGCGTCGCCGCCGCGCTCGGGGTCGTCGAGCGCCGCGTGCTGACGATCGACTTGGCGGCCCTGGGAGGAAGCGCTTTGACCGCCGACATCGCCGTGCCGCAGGGGCGCAGCGACGACGAAATCGCTCACGGCATCCCAGTGACCTACGTGCCGGCGCGGAACACCGTGATGCTGTCGCTGGCCCTGGGCTACGCCGAAGTCGTCGGCGCCGCGGACTTGTTCATCGGGGTCAACGCGGTCGACTACAGCGGCTACCCCGACTGCCGGCCGGAGTTCATCGCTGCGTTCGAGCGGGTGGCGAACCTGGCGACCAAGGCGGGGGTCGAGGGGGAACTGGCGTTTCGAATCCACACGCCGCTGATCAATTTGACCAAGGCCGAGATCATCCGTCGCGGCGCCGAGTTGGGGGTCGACTACGCCCTGACTCACACCTGCTACGCTCCGAACGACCTCGGCCAACCCTGCGGCCGCTGCGACGCCTGTCAACTGCGGCTCAAAGGTTTTGCCGAGGCGGGACTCAACGATCCGGTGCAGTATGCGGGATGTACAAGCTAACTATGCAGGCGCGCAGTGAGCGACGCGAACACAGTTGGCCACGAACTCGCAGCAATAAGAAAAGAACAATACGCTTGTGGCTGGCATGATGACAACCGAAGGCGGACAGCTTCAGGCCAGGGGCAAGGCCTTGCAAGGATCACTCGGACATGACTGTATCAGAGCAACCGGCGCCTGCTCGCACTTTGTGACTTGGCGGCAAGGATCCTCTCGATGAAGATCGCTGAGATCTACAAATCGATTCAAGGCGAAGGCCGGCTCACGGGGACGGTCAGCGTGTTCGTGCGCGCCAGCGGGTGCAACTTGCGGTGCTGGTTTTGCGATACGCCGTTCGCCTCGTGGGCGCCCGAAGGACAGGACTTCGCCGTCGACGAGATCGTCGCCGAGGTCGAGGAGTGGGACGCCTCGCACGTGGTCCTCACAGGGGGCGAGCCGATGCTGTTCGCCGAACTGATCCCGCTTTGTCAGCGGCTGCGGGCGCGGGGTCGGCACGTGACGATCGAGACGGCCGGCACGCTTTATCTGCCGGTCGAGTGCGATTTGATGTCGATCAGCCCCAAGTTGTCGGGGAGCGCCCCCCGCGGCCGCGAGCATGCAAGTTGGGCTCGGCGCCACGAACGCGAGCGGATGAAGCCGGCGGTGCTGACGCGGCTGATCTCGCAATACGAACACCAACTCAAATTCGTGATCGATTCCCCCGAGGAGATCGAGGAGGTTCGCGCGCTGCTGGCGTCGCTTCCGCCGATCGACCCGTGCCGCGTCTTGCTCATGCCTCAAGCCCGTACCGCGGAGGAAGCGCAGCAGCACGCCGCGTGGCTCGAACCGCTCTGCGACGCGGAAGGCTGGAGCTATTGTCCGCGAATGCAGTTGGAATGGTTCGGCGCCGTCCGCGGAACGTGAACGTGAAGACAGCCGGAAGCCGTCTCGGGGCGCCCCTCTCGGCAATGGAGAGGGCTGGCAATCAGCGCTCAACATTGCCTTTTCCAAGACTTCTCGCTGCGAGGTCGTCATGCCGCCGCTTGTCCGCTTTGCGCTGGCCTTGTTCGTCTGCTGCGTTTCGCTCGATCGCGCCGCCGTTGCGCAGCGACGCGCGAGCCCCGTTCGATCGCCGACCGCCAAGGCCTTTGACCACATGACGCGCCTGGCCGACGGCGAGCTTCCACCCGCGGGCGCGGAAGGGGATTTCATACTCGGCCCGACCCACCCGGCGGCGCCTGAAATGAAGCCGCAGCCAGGCGTGCCGCGGGGACGCATCGTGCGGTTCACGATGGACTCGGCCGAGAGCAAGATTTACCAGGGGATCGCCCGCGATCCAGGGACGTTCGGCACGCCCGATCCAGACGATCCCGCGAAGCTGATCGTGACGACCAGCCGCCCGGCCCCGTACACGCGCAAGGTGGCCGTCTACGTGCCGCACGGATATCAACCGGGGACGAAAGCTCCGCTCTTGGTCGGGGCCGACGGGCCGGACGAAGCCCTCTTCACGGCGCTCGACAACCTGATCGCCGCGGGGCGCCTGCCTCCGCTGGTGGCCGTGTCGATCGGCAACGGGGGCGGCGATGCGCAGGGAAGCCAGCGCGGCCTCGAGTACGACACGATGAGCGGCCTGTACGCCGAATTCGTCGAGACCGAGGTGCTGCCGCAGGCGAGGCAGCGCTGCGGCGTCGAACTGACCGCCGATCCCGACGGGCGGGCGACGATGGGGTGCAGCTCGGGCGCTTCCTGTGCGCTGGCGATGGCGTGGTACAGGCCCGACCTGTATCGCCGCGTCCTCTCCTACTCCGGCACGTTCGTCAACCAGCAATGGCCTCCCAGTCCGGAGACTCCGCACGGAGCGTGGGAATTCCACGAACGGCTGATTCCCGAGAGCCCCGCCAAGCCGCTGCGGATCTGGCTCGAGGCGAGCGACCGCGATCTCCTCAACCCCAATGTGATGAACGACGGCATGCACGATTGGGTGGAGGCGAATCTGCGCATGGCCTCCGCGCTGGCGGCGAAGAAGTACCGCTACCAGTTCGTTTTCGCTCAGAACGCCGGGCACTGCGACTGGCCGGTCAAGCAGCAGACGTTGCCGGCCGCGCTGGAGTGGGTATGGCTCGGATACGAACCTTAAACTCTCGTGCTTTGAACCAGGCTAGATTTTGGGTGGGGAACGGCGCTACATCTCTCTCTGTCAACAGGTTGCGTCGTCCGCAGCCCAAAAGACTCGAACTGACGCAGCGCAAGGGTTTGATCAGCCGTTTCCAGCCTCTGCGGGAGAGGCCGGGGGAGCCGGCGGGGTCGGCGCTTTCTCGACCAACTTCGGGGGCGGGCCTCCCTTGGGGGCGAACACCAGCACGATCGCCGCCCCGGCCACGACCAGGATCAGCCCGGCCAGAAAGATCGGGTGCACCTCGCCCCACAGTCCCCCGACGAGCGTCGTGGTCATGGTGTTGACGACCGGCGCCCCGCCGAACACCAGCGGCATCACATACACTGGCTTGCCGCCGAAATTGAACGCGAGGATGATTCCCAGGGCCCCGAACGCCCCCGCGGCGCCGGCCAGCAAGCTCCACAGCGTGCCGCTGAAGTTCCACGTGCTCGCCTCGCCCGTGGGACTGGCGGCGAGCATCAGATTGGGCAAGATCACGGCGATCAGAAAGTAGGCCAGCCCCACGCAAATCAGCGGCCGCAGCCGGCTGTGGTGCATGGCGGCTTGCCCTCTGTGGAGCACCGGTCCATAAGCGCCCCAGCAGACGACCGCCGTGGCGATCGACAAGATCTGCAGGACGAACTGCGATGCGCCTCGTTCGGCCCGCTCGACGACGGTCGGCTTCTTCGCGTCCGCGCCGGCTTCGTCGGCTGTGGCGCCGGCGGTCGCGGGCTGCGCGGGCTTGTCCGACTTCTGCGGGGCGAAGACCAGCACCGTCACTGCGCCCAACAGCACCATCACCAGCCCGGCGAGAAACAGCGGGCCGACTTCTTTCAGTTTGCGGGCGAGGTAGATCGTCAAGAACGAATTGACGACTGGCGCCCCGCCGAACACCAGCGGCATGACGTAGATCGGCTTGCCGCCGAAGTTGAACGCCATGATGATTCCCAGCGCCCCCAGGGCCCCGAGTGCGCCGCCGGCGAGACTCCAGACGATCCCCGTCACCGACCAATCGCCCGCCTCGCCTCGCAGCCGTAGCCAGACGCTCGGCACAAGCACGCCGATCAGAAAGTAAGCCAGCCCGACGCAGATGAACGGCCGCAGTCGCGCCAGCTGCGCCGGGTCGGTCGACATGCCGTGTTGCCCCGCATGGAGCACCGGCCCGTAGACCCCCCAGCAGAAGATCGTCACGCCGAACGAGAGGATGATCAGCAGGAGGCTACGCATGACGATTCCTGGGGATTTGCGCTTCGCGGGGACCGGCCGAACGGCGATCCGACCTCAACTGTAAGGGGGCGTGGTCGATCCCGCCAGCGGCGACTTGTGCGAGGGTTCACTCCCCGCGAAGGGCCGGTAACAACGGCACGCGCAGCGCCTTTCGCGTGGCGACCCACCCCGCGGCGGTCCCGGCGACGGCGACTCCGGCGAGGAGCTTTGCCAGCAGCTGCCAGGGGACGCTTGCCCCCTGCGACCAAGCGTGGGGCAGGACCGCCGCCAGCGCGGCAAGGCAGCCGATCGCCAGCCCGCCGGCGAGCAACAGCACGTTCTCGCGGAGGACCATTTGCACCAGCCGGCGGCGCGAGAACCCCGCGGCCCGCATCAACGCCAGTTCGCCGCGGCGCTCGAGCATGCTGCGCAACTGCACGACCGCCAGCCCCGCGACACCCAACAGCAGCCCCAAGCCGCCGAGGCTTTGAAAGGTCGACAGGTACGTGTTCTGCACCGCCATGAGATCGGCCAGCCGCAGGCGGGCGTCCGTCGCGTCGAAGCCGAAGTCGTCGAGCTGCGATTCCAGGAACGCGGCGAGTTCCGCCGGATCGCGGTCGTCGTCGGAGGGCTCGGCGATCAGAAAGTAGCGACTCCCCGCCGCGCCAGGGTAGAGATCCAGGAATCGAGCTTCGCCCACGAGCACTTCCCCTTGCAGCACGCTGTTGGCGAGCATCGCGACGAGCTGGAACGTGCGCGTCTTGTCGCGTTCGTCGCGCAGCTCAAGCCGATCGCCGACGGCGTACAGTTTGAGGCTGTACATCGCCGTGTTGCGATCGAGGATCATCGGCACGACGGGAAGCCCGGCGTCGTCGACGCCTAGGTCAGCCTGAAGCAACTCCCAAGGCGAGACGCCGTCGGCAATCGCGGCGAAGTCCTTGGGGTCGGCGACAGGCCCCCAGGCGAACAAATCGTTCTCGGCGATCGACGGCGGCACGCCGATCACGCGGGGCTGGGCGGTTTGGAACAGGTTGAGGCAACTGGCATCCTCGCCGTCCCGGGCGCGGCAGCTCACGATGCGCACGCTTTTCAGACTCGCATCGTCCCGCGTGCTGAAGCCCAGTTGTCGCCGCCCTGCGCTGGTCCCCAGGTCGTACGGCAGCGGCAGGTCGGCCGTGGCCAGCAGACCGAACCCCCCCGTGCCCCGTTCGGTGGGGGCGAGGCGGAAGGCGCTCAGCGCAACGATCAAAAAGCTCGCCACAGCCGCCAGTCCAAGCGACAGTTGCGTGCGGCTCGGATTGCGTCGAGCGTTGCGGGCTGCGAGCCCGGCGAGCGACAGCGCCGTGAGCCGTTGGGCCGACGGGCGCCGCAGCACCCGCCGCACGGCTGCCAGGGCTGCGGTCAGGGCGAGCGCTCCGCTGCCGAAGAACGCGCCGGCTTGGGCTTCCCCTTCGAGACTTCGTCCGGCGTAGCTTAACCCCGCGGCGGCCAGTGCGGCGACGACGGCAGCCCACGGTCGAGCCCCCGCGGTCGGCACGCGTTCGTCGCGGGGCTGCGCGTCGCCGGCCAGCAGTTGCCGCGGCGGCAACTTGACCAGCTTGCGCAGGGACCAAGCCATCGCCGCCAGGGCGACGAGGATCGCCAGCCCGCCGCCGAGCGCCACGCTGCGACCCGTCCAGTGGAGCCGCAAGAACGGCGCGTTCGCCGCCGCGGCCCACCAGTGGTTGAGGCCGTAGATCATGAGCCGGGCGTAGCCGATTCCCCCCCCGGCGCCGATCGCCGCCCCGAGCGCCGCACCGAAGGCGCCCTCGGCGAGCGTCAACCGTCGCAAGGCGGCCGGGGCGAACCCCGCGGCGAGCAAGAGCCCCGACTCGGAGGCCCGCTGCTCGATCCCCAAACGAAACAAAAGCGCGATCAGCATCACGGCCGAGGCGACCAAGAACATGCTGAATCCCAAGAACAACCCGTCGAACGGCGTCGTTCCGCTTGCGGCGCGGAGCGCCGCTTCCTTTGCCGGCAGCAGCGTCATCCCCAGCGAGGGCGGATCAAGCCGCGCTTCCAATTCGGATTGCAGTTTGCCTGCCGTTGCGGTTGGATCTTCCTCAGCGGCGAGCGGGATCCGCACCACGCTGTCGGTCCCCCACCGCGATCCCCACAACCGCGCCGCCAGCGCGTGCGAGACAAACGCCTTGGGGGTCGTGCGGCGGGCGTCCCAGTACGCCTCGTCCGCGTCGCCGACCTTCTCGACGAGTTCGAAGGGCAGGTCCCAGTCGTCGATCGAGGCCTGATCGGTCACGCCGGGCAACTCGGGGGCGAACGCCGGGTCGGCCGCCGCCGTCGGGCGGCCCTCCGCGTCGGTCAGGGGCACGATCGCCCGCAGCGTGAGCGCCGCCGGAGGCGCCTCGCGCAACTCGCCGTGGGTCGTCTCGGGCAGGTAGTAGGTCACGGTCACCACGTCGCCGACCTTCGCCCCCAAGGCTTCCGCGGCCCAGTCGTTCAGCGCGATTTCGTCGTCGGCCAGCACGATCGGCTCCCCCGTGGCGTCCAGCAGCGGGCCGAGCGCTTCGGTCGAGTCGACCCCCGTGATCGTCGAGTAGGGGATCTTGCGCTCGCCGACGGCGATCGTGTTGGCCAAGTAGGTGACGGCGGGTTGCGCCCCGGCGTTGGCGAAGAGTTGCAGCGCCGTTTTTGCCGCTTCCGGAGGGAGCACCAGTCGTTCCGCCGCGAGCCGCATCGTCCCGCCCCGGGCGTTCTCGCCCCCGGCGATCGGCACGAGTGCAAGACCGTAGTCGTTCAGCGTCGGCCGGAGCGCGGATGCGACGGCGTCGCGCGCGGCCGCGTCGGCCAGCCGCCCGCGGGACGTGGCGAACAGCGCGACGTTCGCCCGCTGGGGAAGTTTGAGCAGAATCTGCAAACGCGCAAGCGGCACGAACGCGTTCCGCGGTTCCTGCTGCATCGGGCGGAGCGCGAACCGCATCATCGGTTCGTCCGCGGGGTCGACGACCGCAATGCGAAACCGCTGCGCGACGATCGCATCGTCCTTCTCCCCAAGAACGCTGTCGGAAGGCATCCCGTCGAGCGTGGGCAGTCGCAGGACCGCGACGTCGCCGTCGTTGGCGCCCAACTCCGCCGCGATTGCCGGCGACAGTGCGAGCTCCGCGCCGTCGGGAACGCCACGTCGAATTTCGCCAAGCGAATTCTGGCGATCGTCGTCGGACAATCGCCAGAATTCGCGTGGCACGCCGTAGACGACGAGTCCCGTGGCGCGACGAGCGGTTCGGCCCGCGCCGGCGACGAGCGTTCCGCGCGCGGTGAGCAGCGGGACGGTTTCCGAGAAGGCCACGGGCTGAGTGCCGTGACGTTGGGCCCGTTTGAGCGTCTCAGCCGCGAGTTGTTGACGGAACGGCTGTTCGGCGGTCAGCGCCGCATCGACCCGCCCCAAGCCGGCGAGAGCTCGGTCGCGCAGGCTCCCCCGGACCGAGTCCCCCACGACCAGCGCTCCGGTGATCACCGCTGCCGCAATCGCCACCCCGACCGCCACGGCCGCATGCGTGCGCCAGTAGTGACGCAGACTGGCCAACAGGAGGGAAAGCGAGGACATGGGAAGGGGCAGGCGGGGGAGGGAAGGGCGTGCGGCACGCGCAACTGGCCATGGACAACGGACCACGGACGACAGGCCGATAGCCCCGAGTCTCGCCCTTCGGCGTTCGTCGCTCAACCCGTTTCATGAAAAAACCCCGCGGTTGCCGGAGCAACCGCGGGGCTTCGTTGAGGGTGGCGATAGTTTCCCTGCGTCGAACGCGCCCGTTAGGCGACGTCCTTCTGGCAGCAGGCCGAACCGCAACCGCCGCCGCACTCGCAGCCGGTGCAATTGCAGGCTTCGCAGTTGCAGTCGGTGCATGTGCCGCTCGAGCAGCCGCACTCTTCGCACTTGCAGTCGGCTCCGCAGCAGCAAGCGGCGCTCGCGGCGAGGGTCGCTTGCCGGGCTTGATTGGCGCAGCACGTCGAGGACTTGCCGCACTGGCAATCCTCGCACTTGCAGTCGTCGCCGCAGTTGCCGTTGCAATCGCACGACGTGCACGAGCAGTCGCCCGCGGCGGTCTTGCCGGCGTTCTTGTCGGCCGACGCGGCGACCGCGAAGACGCCGACGGCCAGCAAGCCGAAACAGAGGCTCAAGAATTGAAACCTGGACATGGTAGATAACCTTTCTCTCATGGAACCGACGCCGCGCTCGGAGCAAATCCTTCGTAGCGCAGCACGGCAGGAATCGGATCGGAAAGTCACAGCGACGCAGCACGCGACGCCGGACGCACGCAATCGCTTCGAGCCCGCAGAAGGTTTGCGGGCTCGCAGATCGCCAGAGAGGCGATTCCTGCGCGCATTAATTCCGCCACACCGAGAGATAGGCGTGCCACCGCAACTGGCCCCCAGGCGGCTCGGCGCACAGGACGGCAGTGTCCAAAAGAGAGCTGTCGACCGCCACGGGCGACACGACCAGCGTCGTCGCCGGCGCTGCGTCGTGCCTTGGCAGGACGCGGGTTTCAACCGGTTCGTTTCCTTCGCGGAGGGGCGCCGGGCGATCGGAACTGATTCGGCACGGACATTCCCCGCTGCAGCCGCCGAGCAAGCAACCCAGCTTGCGGTCGGGCACACGCGAGTCGGCCCGAGCGGTGCCGAGGTTGTGCCGCGACTCGCAATCGCAGGCGCCTCGGCAGCACGACCCGGTGCTGGCCACGCGGCCCTGCGACGAACCGCAACACCCCGACTCCTTGGCAGCCGATCCCGCCGCGCTGGCGCACCCGAAGCATGTCCGCCCGGCCAAGGCCGTCAGCGGCGCGAGCAACACCGCTGACGTCGCGAAGACGATCAGCGTACGCAAGGCCAGCGATCGGCGGATGGTTTGCATAATCCGTGATACGGAGCGTGCAGGACGAGAGTTCGCGGCGAAGCGGTCATTGCCGGGAGCGATTCCCCGGCCTATTTCAACTGTAGGACTTCCCGCGAGACGAAGCAATGGAATTTGGCGGCCGTATCGGCTGCGCGGGTATGCCAGCGTACAGGCTCACGCCAAAGCCTTGTCGGCAATGTCCTTGCGGCACCAAGCCCCCTCCCAGCGGATGCATTTTACCGCGGAGTAGGCGGCCAGTTTCGCCTTGGCGATCGAATCGCCGATTCCCGTCACCCCCAGCACGCGCCCGCCGCTGGTCACCGGCTGGCCGTCCCGCAGCGTCGTGCCGGCGTGGAACACCTTCACGTCGGGGACCTCGGCCGCTTGCTCGAGGCCGCGGATCGGGCGTCCCTTTTCGTAGCTGCCGGGGTACCCCTCGCTGGCCATCACGACGCACACGGCAGGGCGCGGGTCCCAGTCGATCCGGCCCGCCTGCTCGAGCTTTCCCTCGGCGCATGCCAGGAGCAGAGGCAACAGGTCGCTGCGCATCCGCATCATCAGCGGCTGGCACTCAGGGTCGCCGAAGCGGACGTTGTACTCGAGCACCTTGATGCCCGAATTGGTGAGCATGAGTCCCGCGTAGAGCACTCCGCGAAACGGGCGCCGTGAACGCTTCATTTGGTGGACCGTCGGCACCAGCACGCGTTCTTCGATTGTGCGCAACAACTCGTCGGTAATGAGCGGCGTGGGGGAGAAGGCGCCCATCCCGCCGGTGTTGGGACCCCTGTCGCCGTCGTAGGCCGGCTTGTGATCCTGCGCGGCGGGGAGCGTGACGATCGTCCGTCCGTCGGTCAGCGCGAGCACGCTCGCCTCCTGGCCGATCAGTCGCTCCTCGATGACAAGCTGCCGGCCCGCGGCGCCAAACTCCCGATCCGCCGCGATCCTCCGCACGGCTTCGAGCGACTCCTTCGTGTTGTTGCAGACGATCACCCCTTTGCCGGCGGCGAGCCCGTCGGCCTTGACGACCACGGGCAGATCGTCGCGGGTCTGCAGATAGCGCTCGGCGCTCGCCGCATCAGCGAACGTGCGGTAATCGGCGGTCGGCACGTCGGCGGCGCGGAGCAGGTTCTTGCAGAACACCTTGCTCGCTTCCAACTCGGCGGCCTGCTTGCTCGGGCCGAACGCCAGGATTCCTGCGGCGGTGAACGCGTCGACGACCCCCGCAGCGAGCGGCGACTCGGGGCCGACGACGACGAGGCCGATGCGGTTCTCGCGGGCGAATTTCACCAGGGCGGGAACGTCGTCGTCGTCGATCGGCACGTTCTCGGCGTCCACCGCCGTGCCGGCGTTGCCGGGGGCGACGAACACGCGGTCCGCCAGCGGACTCTGTCCGAGCTTCCAGGCGAGGGAGTGCTCGCGCCCCCCGCCGCCGATGACCAACACGTTCATCCGTCGTCCCTTGTCGTGCGTCTCTTCTCACGCCTGCAAATTGCCGGGACCCGATTTTACGGGCCGACGCTGCGGGCAGGTAGCAGTCATTCACCGCGGGGAGTGACAAACCCGCAAGACATGCGGGCGGGAGAGCCAGCAGACCTGCAATATCTCATACTCCCGGGAATTGCCACAGAGGCACGGAAGACGCGGCCCTCGGCGCACGGATTCATTCGGGTCTTGCGCTTTGCGGAACCGCGACGGGACGCGAACAAGCCGGTCGGGCTCGGCGAACCTGTGCGTGAGAACGCGAGTCGCGTCACCATGTCGCACGGTTCGGCACGCTTGGGCCAGAGTGCAATCGTGTTGGCCGAGCCCTTCGCTTCGCGCAGTTCGCGGTTTCCTAAGCGGACCACAGTCACGCTCCGCTCCTGCTGCGCCGCGCCTCCGGTGGCGTCGTTTCGATTCACAATTTGAAGAGTCGGCGAAGGGATCAGCGTGGGAGAAGCTGCGCCGGTTGAATCGCTCGCCGCGAAATCGGTTCAACTGGTGCAGGGCACACTTCGCCCGTTCCGGCAGTTGGTGTAGACTGCCGCGACCGATAGGAAGGCCAGTCGCCCCATGGGCGGAAGATCGTCCACGGCGAGCGAAACCGCCCGCTGCGGCGCCAGCAGAGGTTGACAACCAAGCTCAGGAAGCTTACATCTTAACAGGATACATTGTGAAAAATGTCACAATGTGTCCTTAAGTGACTTACTGGCTTGGGTTTAGCTGCTTCGCCTCCCGGCGGCGGAGCGGGCCTGGTCGTTTTGTATCCTGCCCCAGCGAGGGTCGCCCCGTCAGTACGGGTCTCGACGATGGCTGATAAGAAAAAGATGTCGGTAGCGGACATGCTGGCTGCGGCTCGCAAGGCCGACGGCGGCGGATCGTCGTCGGCCGACTCGGCCGCAGACGCGACTCCTGCGCCGCCGGCTCCGGCCGAAACGGCCCCTGCGAGTGCGAGCCCGGCTAAGCCGATCCCCAAGCCGGGGGCTGCGGGGCGACCAAGTGCGGCCGACATTTTGGCGATGGCTCGCGCCGGCAAGGCCGCGGGCGCCGCGCCGGCTGCCGAGGCCCCGAAACCGGCTCCCAAGCCGGCCGCGGCTGACAAACCTGCGCCCGCTGCGAAGCCCAAGCCGGCCGCCGCGGCCACTTCCGAGCCCCGCGACACCGCGAGCATTCTCGCCGCGGCTCGGAAAAAAGAGCGTCCCGGCCCGGTCTCGAAGGCCGAGGCCGCCGGCGCTGCGAAGCCATCGCTGGCCGCCGCCGCCGCGAAGGCCAAACTGGCCGTCCCCCCGATGCCGCAGAAGCCGGACTACGCCAAGCCGAAGCCGGCCGGCAAAGCGGCGGTCGCCGCTGCGGGGCAAGACCGTCGCGGGTTTTTGGCGACGGGCTTCTGGGCCCTGGGGGGCGTCTCGGCCCTGTGGTCGCTTCTGGCGGTCCGATTCCTGTTCCCCAACGTCCTGCGCGAGCCCCCAAGCCGCTTCAAGGTCGGCTTCCCCGACGAGTACCCCACGGGTCTGGTCACCGAGAAGTTCAAGGCCCAGTACGGCGTGTGGATGGTCAACACCGAGTACAACGGCCAGCCGCAGATCGTGGCCCTGAAGACCGTGTGCACGCACCTGGGCTGCACGCCGAACTGGCTCGAAGCGGAGCAGAAGTACAAGTGCCCGTGCCACGGCAGCGGGTTCTACAAGGACGGGATCAACTTCGAGGGTCCCGCTCCTCGGCCGTTGGAGCGCTACGCGATTCGCGTCGCTGACGACGGCCAGATCGAAGTCGACAAGAGCCGCACCTTCCAGGAAGAAATGGGGCAGTGGAGCGATCCTGCCTGTTTCATTCCCGCCTGATTCGATCGTCGTCCCCTGCCGCCGGGCGTCGGTCGCCGTACCGCACCATCTCTTTTTAGCCAAGTTTTCCGCCTCTTGCCGGCGGACTAGCCACGCACAACGACTATGCCGGGTTTAGGCGAAACGATTCGCGAGTCGCAGATCTGGAAAAGCATTTTCCGCCACCCGATGCCCGTCGACCGACGGAATCGCATCGTGGTGATGCTGACCAACTTCTTCCTGCACCTTCATCCGGTGTCGATCAAGAAGCAAGGGATCGCCCTGTCGTACACTTGGTGCATGGGGGGAGTGACCTTCTTCCTGTTCCTGGTCGAGACCGTCACGGGCGTGCTGTTGATGTTCTACTACCGTCCCACGGTGCAGTGGGCGTACACCGACATCCAGATGCTGCGCGACGTCCACTCGCTAGGGATCTTGCGCGAGATCCATCGCTGGGGCGCCCATGCGATGGTCATCACGGTGTGGTTGCACATGTACCGGGTGTTTCTCACCGGCAGTTACAAGCCGCCGCGCGAGTTCAACTGGGTCGTCGGGGTGCTGCTCCTGCTGTTGACGCTGCTGTTGTCCTTCACCGGCTATCTGCTGCCGTGGGACCAGTTGGCGGTGTGGGCGATCACGGTGGGGTCGAACATGGCCCGCGCCCATCCTTTCCTGGGACATGAAGGCCCGGGGCAGCAGCTCCTGACCCTGGGCGGGGTCGACATGATCACCAACGCCTCCGACGCGCGGTTCGCCTTGCTTGGCGCCCGCGAGGTGGGCGAGGAAACGCTCAATCGGTTTTACATTTTGCATTGTATTGCCATCCCGCTCGGGGTGTCGCTGCTCTTGGCGATCCACTTCTGGCGGGTCCGCAAGGACGGCGGCATCAGCGGGCCGCTGTGAGAGAAGAGGGGAGAGGTCAGTGCTCGGAGGTCAGGGAGCGCGATCCCCGACCTCGATCGATTGGCGAACTCCCTCCCAGACCTCCCACCTCCGACCTCTAATCTCTCTCTATGACTCACGGACTCACCGACGCGCTGTTCTTTGAGAAGGTTTCGTCCTTCTTGGTGTGGTACTACGTCATGCTGGCCGTCATGAACGGCGTTGCGGCGTTGTACTTGTGGCGCACCGGCGGGACGCGCACTTGGATCCCCTTGGCGGAACAAAACGGGCGGAAGTACGGCGTCACCAACGTGGTCGTCTGGGTGCTGCTTGGCGGCGTCTTCGCCGTGTTGGCGGCTCTGGCCGGCACGGGGCTCGGAGGAAGCGGCGATTGGATGCCGTCGATGCCCGAGTCGTGGAAGAACTTCATCGACAACAGCACCGGGCCGGTCATCTACAGCCTCGGCACGACCGCGCTGTTGATCGTGCTGTACGTTTTCCGGCGATTCTTCGTCCGACCGGCGGTGGCGTGGACGATTCTCAACCTGATGCTGCTGTTTCTCGGTCTGTCGATGACCGACCGGGACTTCTTCGAGATCGTCGCCAAGCCGGACAACGTGCCGATCGTCATGTTGATCTTGCTCTTGGCGTTCTTCACCTGGGTGGGGACGTACCGGGCTGTGATCAACGACGACCGTATGGAACGGGGCGAACCGCCGCTGGAGAAGTTGGACGACGAGAAGGTGCTCGTGTGGCCCGATTTGGTCTACACCGAGTTGATCTGCATGATCGCCCTGACGGCGTTCTTGATCTTCTGGGCGATCGCGCTTCCCGCGCCGCTGGAGGAGCCGGCCAGCAGCGTGAAGACCCCCAACCCGTCGAAGGCCCCGTGGTACTTCCTGGGCTTGCAGGAAATGCTCGTCTACTACGATCCCTGGATGGCGGGGGTCGTGTTGCCGCTGCTGGTCGTGAACGGGCTGATGGCCATCCCGTATCTCGACTTCAACAAGGCCGGCAACGGCTACTACACGATCAAGGAGCGGAAGTTCGCGTACCTGACGTTCCAGTTCGGGTTCTTGGAAATCTGGATCACGCTGATCGTGCTGGGCACCCTGCTGCGCGGTCCGAACTGGAATTTCTTCGGGCCGTACGAGTACTGGGACGCTCACAAGGTCGAGGCGGCCGACAACGTCAACCTGTCGCAACTCTGGTGGAACAGTTGGCTGAATTCGAGCTTGCCGATCGCGGCCGCGGGGAGCAGTTTCTGGGTGCAAGCCGGCTTCATCCTGCTGCGGGAGTGGTTGGGCATTGCGCTCACGCTCGGTTATTTCATCGTGCTGCCGCCGATCATGGCGCTGACGTTCTTCCGGCGTTATTTCCAGAAGATGGGACTCATCCGCTTCATGCTGATGGCCAACCTGCTGCTGTTCATGGCGGCGCTGCCGATCAAGATGGTGCTCCGTTGGGTGTTCAATCTGAAGTACATCATCGCGATCCCCGAGTGGTTCCTGAATTTCTAAGTGGGCGGTGGGCAGTCGGCGGCAATGCTGCGGTCTCTGACAGCCAGTCACCAGTCACCAATCACCGATCACTAAACTCTCCCGTCCATGCCTGCCACAGAACAAACTTGGCGTAACCAGAAGCTGCTGCACGTCGTGTTCGCAGTCAGCGCGGTCGTCATGGCGATTGCCACGATTTGGCTTGTCGCCAAGGACCAGAACCGCGAGTGGAAAGACCTGCAGCTTGCGGATCGCAAGAAAGACGCCTGGATGCTGGCGTCCCGGCGGGATTTTCTCGCCGACCAGTATTCGGACAAGGTGACCGACTACGAAATGCGGCTGCGCTTGGCGAAGGTCGAGCCGATCGATCCGGAACTGATCGAGGATTTCAAAGGCGAAGTCCTGTTGGAAGACCAGCGGCTGGCCGGGGCCGACACGATCGAGGAATTGGGCGATCAAGCGGCGGAAAAGGCGGCCGCGACGTCGGGCGACGCCGGTTCGACGAAGCAGTTCGATCGCCTCGACGCAGCGTTGACTGCGTTCAACGAGGCGGCGACCAAGGTCGCCGAGGCCCGTGACGTCGCGCAAGCCGAGGACGCCTCTTCCGACGCCCCTCGCCAATTGGCCGCCGCTGAAACGGCGGCGATCGCCGCGCGCGACAAGCTGGGCGCTCGCCTCGGCGCGTTCGTCGCCGAGGCTCGCCGGCGCGAAAACAAGCTCGTCGGCGAGAAGAAGTCGGCTAACGGCGTCCGCACCGCGGTCGTAAGCAAAAAAGGGCTGATGGTCCACGAAGGGGCGGGCCAAGAAGCGCTCGACAAGGTCCAGGCCGAGATCGACCAGCTTGACGAACAACTGGCCGAACTGACCGCCGAGATTTCCGCGGCCAAGACCTATCGCATGGACCTCGAGGCGATCGTCGCGGACGTCAACTCGCAGGAAACGGAGATCCAGAAGGAACTGGCGACGATCCACACCGAACTGACTCGACTGACCGAGCAGGTGAAGCTCAATACGTCGAACGTGGGCGAATGGATCACGCGCTGGCCGGTGCTCAGCGCCCTGTACAACGGCAACATTCGCATCGATCAGATTTGGTTGCCGGATCTGACGATCAACTACAACTTCTCGCAAGTGGCGCGGTTCGACCGATGCACGACGTGCCACCGGGCGATCTCGAAGACGGCTCCCGGGACGGCGACCGACCCGCTCTATCCGAACGTGCCGAAGAGCGAGCGCGACTTCACGGCGACGATCCTCGCCCCCGAACGGCCTGAGGAACTCGATCTGGGCGCGGCCGCGACACGAACCAAGGCGCTGCGCGATCTGTACGGGCTGGTGCTGTCGGATTCGGGCATCATCAAGGGCGCCGACGTCACGGTCCACTACACGATCCCCGAGTCGCCGGCGGCGATCGCGGGGCTTGAGCCGGGGGACGTGATCAGGTCGGTGGGCGGCGTCGCGGTGCAGAGCCCCGACGGCGTCAAGGACGGGCTGCTCAAGCTCGTGAAATGGGAATCGCCCGTGGCGATCGAAATCCATCGCGGGCTCGATCAGCCCTTCACCGCTCATCCGCGGCTCGACCTGTATCTGACCGATCTCAGCCCGCATCCGCAAAAGGACTTCGGCTGCACGATCTGCCACGACGGCCAAGGGAGCGGCACGGAGTTCAAGTGGACGTCGCATACCCCCGACGATTGGAAGCAAGAGCAGGACTGGATCCGCAACCACGGCTGGTTTGACAACCACCACTGGATCTTCCCGATGCGGCCGGCGCGGTTCGCCGAGAGCAACTGCCTGAAGTGCCATCACGACAAGGGGGGCTTGGAGCCGAGCGAGCGCTTCCCCGAGCCGCCGGCCGCCTCGCTGGTCGAGGGCTGGACCCTGGTCGAGGAGTACGGCTGCTACGGCTGCCATGAAATGAACGGCTACAACGGTCCCAATCAGCGGATTGGTCCCGACGTGCGGCTCGAGCCCGCGTTCCACGAACTTGCCCAAGCGATTCTGCGCGACGAGAACCTCTCCGACGAGCAGCGGGAATTGGCCGAGCGGATCGTCGTCGCCCCTGACGATTCGGTCGCTCGGAACGAGCTGTTGACCGAACTAAGCACCGCCGCCGCCGAGGGCGAGACCGAGCTGTCGGCCCGGACTCTGGCGCTGGTGAGCGTGCTGAAGGACGTGGAGACCCCCGGAGTCTACCGCAAGTCGGGGCCCAGCCTGCGGCATCTCGCGGCGAAGGTCGAGTTCGATTGGCTCTACAGTTGGATTCGCAAGCCATCGGACTTCCGCCCGACGACCAAGATGCCGCAGTTCTTCATGCAGTACGAGCATCTCACCGAGGAGGAGGACGCCGCGGAACTTCACGCGAGCCTCAAATTCGAGCCGATCGAGATCCTCGCGTTGTCGCGATTCCTGCTGAACAACAGCGTCGAGTTCGAGTACCAGGACGCCCCCGAGAACGTCACCGAAGAGCCCTCGGCCGAGCGCGGCGCATGGCTGTTCGAGTCGCGGGGCTGTTTGGCGTGTCATTCGCACGGCGAGTTCCCCGAGGCCAAGGCGAATCAGGGCCCCGACTTGTCTGAAATCGCCGCCAAGCTCAACACGACCAAGGGGCGCAAGTGGCTCTACTCGTGGCTCAAGCAGCCGCACCGTTACCACCTGCGCACTAGTATGCCCGTGCTGTATCTCGATCCGATCGTCGAGACGGGCGAGGACGGTCGCCCGTCGGGGGCTGTCACCGACCCCGCGGCCGACATCGCCGAGTATCTGCTCAGCGTGACGAGCGATTGGAAGCCGCAGGGGATCCCCGCGCCGCAACTGGACGCGGATCAGGAGCAGGCGCTGGCCGAACTGGCGCTGGAGTGGCTCAAGAGCGACGCGATTCCCGAGGCCCGGGCGAAGAAGTACCTGGCCGACGGGGTCCCCGATCACATGGCCTCGAAACTGAAGGCCGACGAGCGGGTCTTGCTGGGCATGAACGCTGCGAACCGCGTCGACAAGCAGCTTGAGTTCGTCGCTCGCCGGACGATCGGCAAGTACGGCTGTTTCGGCTGCCACGACATCCCCGGTTACGAGGACGCCAAGCCGATCGGCACCGCCTTGGCCGACTGGGGCCGCAAGGAGTCGTCGAAGCTGGCGTTCGAGAACATCGGCTCGTTCCTCGAGAAGCACGGCATCGATCCGTCGATCGAAGTCGAGTACGGCGACGGGGGCAAGCTTTCCGTAAAGCGCCTCGGTCACGACGACCATGCCCATGGCGGTCATGGCGGGCATCTCGATCCTGGGGCCAAGGGAATCGGCAAGGACGACAGCTACTTCGTCCAGGCGATCAACAAGCATGTCCGCGACGGTTTCGCTTGGCAGAAGCTTCGCTACCCGCGCAGCTACGACTACAAGACGACTCGCAACAAAAGCTTCAACGATCGGCTGCGGATGCCGAAGTTCCCGTTCACCGACGACCAGCGCGAGGCGGTGATGACGTTCCTGCTGGGGTTGGTCAGTGAACCGCCGGCGCCGCAGTACGTCTATGCTCCGACCGGGGCCCAGAAAGCGATCGTCGAGGGCCGGCAGGTGCTCGAACGGTTCAACTGCGCCGGTTGCCACACGCTGAAAATGGAGCAGTGGCAGTTCGGCTACCGGGACGGCGATTTCGACACCGCGTCGACGGTCGACGACTTTCCGTTCCTGAAGCCCGCGTTCACTCCCAAAGACGTCGCCGCTTCGCTTGCGGTCGATCAGCGAGGCATGATGCACGCCACTGTGCACGGCATGCCGGTTCTCGACGAGGAGACGGGGCAGGTCACGTGGGTCGACGAGGATCGCGAGCCCATCTCGCCGGAAGAACTCGCCGAAGCGGAGGCCGAGGAAGGCGAAACGATCCCTGTGTTCTACAAGTTCACCCTCTGGCGCAACGCGCTGGTGGGAGGCGAACCGCGGCTGCGGGGCATCGAGGAATTGCTGATCCCGGCCGACCGGACGAAGTACGGCCCGGCCGAAGGGCAGGCGTATCCGGCGTGGGGGGGCGACTTGGCTCGGTACCTGTTCCCCAAGGTCATCGAAAAGGCCAAAGAGCGCAACCCGCAGGTCAACGGCAAAGAGGCCTGGGGCTGGCTCCCGCCGCCGCTGATGGAAGAGGGAGAGAAGGTGCAAACCGACTGGCTGCACGGGTTCCTTATGGATCCCAGCCCGTTGCGTCCTGCGGCGGTGATGCGAATGCCCAACTTCAAGATGTCCTCGGCCGAAGCGGCGAAGCTGACCAATTACTTCGCCGCGGCGAGCGGGGCCGAGTTCCCGTACGAGTACAAGCCGCAACAGTCTTCGAGTTACGTCGCCGCGGTGGCCGCGGGAGATAAGCAGGAGACGAAGCTCGACGAGGCGATGCGAATCGTCACCAGCGGCAATTACTGCGTGAAGTGCCACGCGGTGTCGGACTTTCAGCCGCAGGGAGATCGCGCGACCTTCGGCCCCCCCTTGTCGGAGGTTTACCGCCGGCTGCGGCCCGATTACGTCCGCGATTGGGTCGCCAACCCGAATCGAATTCTGCCGTACACGGGCATGCCGGTGAACATTCCCTATCGACCGGACGATCCGCAACTGGGGGGCGTCAGCCAGGACCTGTACCATGGCACGAGCCTCGAGCAATTGCGGGGGTTGGTCGACTTGCTGATGAATTTCGACGCCTACGCTAAGGGCCGGACCGATGTGTCGGGGCTGGTGCAGGAGTCGGCGGCGCAGAGCGCTGCGGGGAGCGCCGCGGGAGGAGAATGACCTGAATGCGCCGCTGACGACAGTGCCTCGGCCTGTCGTCGGTCGGCCGCGAGCGGCTTGGCGAACACTGCGATCTTGCCCGACAAGCCGAAGACTGTTGAAACCACTCGACCTGGACCGATCGGAGTCGCCGCTCGACGGTCGGTTCGCAATTCGTCAGGAGCGTTGCCATGTGTTGCTACCGTGATTGTCTGAAGAGTTTGAGTCTGTCGGCGAGCGCAGCGCTCGTTGCGGGGGCGCTGTGCGCCTCGGCCGGGGCCGCCGATTGGGGGACCATCAAGGGTCGCTTCGTGCTGGACGGCGAGGTGAAGCCGGCGCCGGTCAAGGTCGACAAGGACACGGCGTTCTGCGGTCCGTTCAAGCTGGTCAACGAGAGCGTGGTCCAGGGCGAAAACGGCGGGCTGGCCAACGTGTTCGTCTACTGCAGTTCGAAGAGCGTCGCGGTGCACCCCGACTACGAGACCGCCGCGAAGACGGTCGTGCTCGACAACAACCAGTGCCGTTTCGAGCCGCACGCGATGACGGTGTGGACCAAGCAGCCGCTGGAAATCCGCAACAGCGACCAGGGGATCGGCCACAACACGAATGCACAAAACTTGGTGGTCAACGCCAAGTTCAACGAGCAGGTGACCAACGACAAGCCGATCGTCAAGGAATTTCAAAAGTCCGAGCCGGTGCCGACCGAGTTCGCTTGCAACGTCCACCCGTGGATGAACGCGTTGGTGTTGATCCGCGACAACCCGTACATGGTCGTTTCGGGCAACGATGGTTCGTTTGAACTGGCCAACGTCCCGGCCGGCAAGCACGAGTTCATCATCTGGCACGAGACCAAGGGCAACATGCGCGATCTGGTCGTCGGCGGCGAGAAGACGAACCGCAAGGGGCGGATCGATTTGACCGTCAAGGCGGGCGAGACGCTCGACCTCGGCGACATCAAGGTCACGAAGAAGCAACTGGGTTTGTAAGCGAACAGTCGGTCGTCGTCCCGTGCCGCGTCGGCCGGGGCGGCGCCGCTTGGTTTGTTGGGAGAGCGAAGCATGGTTCGTCCGTTCCCTGGCCTCCGCGTGGCGCGGTCGTGGCGGCTTCTCGGTTGCGCGGCGATCGCGACGGCGGTCGGCTGTCAGCAGTCGACGAACATCGGCCCCGTGGCCGACGCCGGTCAGGCGGCGAAGATCGCGGCGGCGTTTCGCTCCGCGGGGGGCGAGACCTCGTCGAGCGCGGCCGAGTCGACCGGTACGGGGTGGGCCACCCTCAAGGGGCGGTTCACCTTCCTCGGCGATCCCCCGCCGATGCCGGCCTACGTCGTGAACAAGGACGAGGCCACGTGCGCTCCCGGCGGCAAAGCCCCGCCGCAAGAGTGGCTCAAAGTCGGCGACGGCGACGGGTTGGCGAACGTCGCGATCTACGCCCGCAGCGTAAGCCGCGTTCACGAATCGGCCGAGGCCCCCGACGAATCGTTGGTGTTCGACCAGAAGCAATGCGTGTTCCTGACGCACGTCGCGGCGGTTGTCGTGGGGCAGACGATCGAGATCAAAAACAGCGACGACGTCGGTCACAACACCAACATCGCCGAGGGGAGCAACAAGCTCAATCAGACGATCCCGGTCGGACAGTCGGTGCCGTTCGTGCCGCAAAAGGAGGACGCCTCGCCGGCCGCCGTGCGGTGCAGCATCCACCCGTGGATGTTGTCGTACCTGCTGGCTCGCAAGAACGGTTACGTGTCGATCACCGGCCCGGACGGTTCGTTCGAGCTGGCCAACTTGCCTGCCGGCGAAGAGATCGAGATTCAAGTCTGGCACGAAGCGTCCGCGGGCGTCGTGCCCGAGGGGGACGTCGCCAAAGAATACAAGTGGACCAAGAAGGGCCGCTTCAAGATCAAACTCGATGAAGACGAAACCCGCGAGTTGGATCTGCAGATTCCCGCGTCCCTGTTCGCCAGTTGATTGTTCGCCGCCGCGGAACTTTCCTCGTGCCTCCCCCGGCGGACCTTTGCGTTTAACACTCGACAAGTCGATGAAGCACATACTTGCCAGCGTCCAATTGCTCCTCGTCGCGGCGGTCGTCGCCGCGCTTGCGGGCTGTGATCAGGTCGAACCGCCGAACTTTCGGCTGAACATGGTTCGCATGGTCGGACCGAACAACAACGAAATCGGCCCCGAGTACCGCCAAGAAATCGCCAACGTGCTCGACGGGTTGTTCGGCACGCCTGACGAACCGATCGCTCTCGCCGATTCGGGCTTGAGCCAGACCCGGCTCGCTCTGTCGGCCGGCCCCGCGTGGAGCGACGAGGGAGGCGTCGGTCACGGGCTCTATCGCAAACACTGCGTCCATTGCCACGGGGTGAGCGGCGACGGGCGAGGGCCGACGGCGCGGTTTCTCAACCCTTATCCCCGCGACTACCGGATGGGGACGTTCAAGTTCAAATCGAATGCCAACGCCGCTCGCCCGACTGACGAGGACCTCCGCCGGATCCTCTGGAACGGCGCCCCCGGGACCTCGATGCCCTCGTTTTCGCTGCTGGGCGAGGGGGAACTCGAATCGCTTGTCGAGTACGTGAAGTACCTCGCGATGCGCGGCGAGGCGGAGCGGGCGCTGGCCGACTACGTCTACAACGAGCTCGGCGAGGACGAAGTCGAAGGCGAGGACGGCACGACGCGCCTGGTGCGGATCCCGCTCAACCCCGTCGACGGCCAATATGCCGACGAGCAGCGCGAGGCGATCGCCGAGATCGTCGCGGGGGTCGTCGAGGCGTGGGGCGAAGCCAACGATTCGATCGTCGTTCCGGCGGACGGCGACATCCCCGACGACGATCGCAGCGCGGAAGAGATCGCCGCGTCGGTCGCCAAGGGTCGCGAATTGTTCTACGACAAGCGGGCCAACTGTTACACCTGCCACGGGCCGACCGGCCTGGGCGACGGACAGACGACCGATTACGACAACTGGACCAAAGAGCAACTGGCCGTCATCGAAGCGACGACTCAACTCGAAAAGTCGATCGCCGAAGATCGGGCCGACCCGGAACTTGACGAAGAGGGCGAGGCCGAACTCGCGGTCAACATCCAGTTGCTGGCCGACCGCAAGGACGTGCTCGCCACGCTTTACCCGGTGAGGAACGCGATCCCGCGTAATCTGCGGGCTGGCGTCTATCGCGGCGGCCGACGGCGGGTCGACGTCTTCTGGCGGATTCATGAAGGGATCCCAGGGTCGCCTATGCCGGGCGCCGGGGCGACTTTGTCGAACTCCGAAATCTGGAACATCGTCGACTACGTCCTGTCGCTGCCGTACGAAGCGGCCAGCACCCCTCAGAAGGCGCTGCCGACCAACATCCAGGCGATCGCCAAGTAACGCCGTGGCCTTGCCTCCCATGCTCGATTCGCTCCCGGCGGCTCAAGCACGTTGACATTCACCCCGCCTGTGCGGACAGACCGATGATCAAGCGAATTCTCAACTGGGCTCCCGGTTTCTGGGCGATCCTGTTCTTGCTGGTGCCGATCGGCGGGGTGCTGACCTTCGTCCTGGCGCCGAGCTATCGAATCTGGTTGCCGCAGGACGTCTCGGAGCACGGCCGGGTGATCGACGGCCTGTTCATGTTCATTCTTTATCTGACCGGGGTGGTGTTCATCGCGACCGAGTGCGTGATGTTCTACTTTCTCTGGAAGTACAGCGAGAAGAAGACGACCGAACCGGTCGCATTCAGTCACGGCAGCCACTCGCTGGAGGTCGTGTGGACGATCATCCCCGCGGTGACGCTGCTGTTCATCGCGATTTACCAGATGGACGCCTGGGCCGCGAACAAGATGCGGGCCCCCGAAATGGCTCCAACCTGCGAAGTGACCGGCCGGCAGTTCAATTGGGACTTCCGCTACCCGGGCCCCGACGGCGAACTCTATACGGCCGACGACATTGTGCGGACCGACGGCAAGCTTTACCTCCCCTACGGCGAGGAGGTGTTGCTGAAGATCACCAGCGCCGACGTGCTCCACAGCTTCTTCCTCCCGAACCTGCGGCTGAAGCAGGACGTGGTCCCGGGCATGGTGCAAAGCATGTGGTTCAAGGCGACCGAAGGGGGGAGCTTCGACATCGTTTGCGCCGAACTGTGCGGCTGGGGCCACTACAAGATGAAGGGCGAGATCACCCTGCTGCCCCGTCCAGAGTACGAGAAGAAACTGGAAGAACTGCGGGCCGACGCCAACACGTCCACCGTCGCGGTCCCCGCGGGGAACTGACGTTCCCGCATCCGCGGGCAACCAAGAGGCAAAGTCAATCGGCCTGAAGCCGAGGATTCATCATGAGTACTGTTTCGATCGACTCGACCGCCGGCCACGGCCACGCCGAGCACGCCCCTGCGGGCGGGTTCCTGCGGACCTACGTCTTCTCGCTCGATCATAAGATCATCGGCTTGCAGTTTCTGTTCAGCACGCTGATTTGGTTCATCGTGGGGGGGCTCTTGGCCTTAGGGGTTCGTTGGCAGCTTGCCTACCCCTGGCGGCCGATGCCGATCCTGGGGAGTCTGCTTGCCCAAGGAGAAGGGGGGCAGATCGCTCCCGAGGTCTACACGATGCTGGTGACGATGCACGCCAGCGTGATGATCTTCTTCGTGATCATTCCGGTGCTGGCCGGGGCGTTCGGCAATTTTCTGATCCCGCTGATGATCGGCGCCGACGACATGGCGTTTCCGACGCTCAACATGCTGAGCTACTGGTTCATGTGGCCGGCGTTTCTGGCGATGGGTTCGAGCTTTTTCGTGGAAGGAGGGGCCTCCGCAGGGGGCTGGACCGCCTATCCTCCCTTTGCGCTCACGCAGGGGACAGGACAAACCCTATGGCTCATTGGGCTCACCATGGTCGGCGTCTCGTCGATGATGGGGTCGGTCAATTACCTGACGACGATCATTCAGATGCGGGCGCCAGGCATGACGATGTTCCGATTGCCGATGACCATCTGGGGGATGTTCATCACCGCCGTGCTGCAAGCCTTTGCGCTGCCGGTCCTTACTGCTGCCGGGTTCATGCAGATGAGCGACCTGAAGCTCGGTACGGGATTCTTCATCCCCGACGGCTGGACGGCGAACAACGAACTTGCCCAGTCGGGGGGCGGCCAGCCGCTGTTATGGCAGCACCTGTTCTGGTTCTACAGCCACCCGGCGGTGTACATCATGATCCTGCCGGCGATGGGCATGGTGTCCGACATGCTCAGTTGCTTCTCCCGCAAACCGTTGTTCGGATACAAGCCGATGGTCTACTCCATCGCGGGCATCGCGGGTCTGGGATTCATCGTGTGGGGGCACCACATGTTCGTCTCGGGCATGAACCCGGCGTTGGGGATGACCTTCATGGTCTCGACGATGATGATCGCTCTGCCCAGCGCGATTAAGACCTTCAACTGGCTGGGGACGATCTGGCGGGGCAATCTCCAGTTCACGACCCCCATGTTGTTCTCGCTGGCGTTCGTGTCGATGTTCATCATCGGCGGCCTGTCGGGGATATTCATGGCCGCCACGCCGGTCGACATCTTCATTCACGACACGTACTTCATCGTCGCCCACTTCCATTACGTGCTGTTCGCCGGCACCGCGATGGCCGTCTTGGGGGCGATCTACTTTTGGTTCCCCAAGATGTTCGGACGGATGATGAACGACTCGTGGGGCAAGGTTCACTTCGCTTTGACGTTCGTGCTGATGAACCTCGTGTTCTATCCCATGCACATCCTGGGGATGCAGGGATTCCCGCGGCGGTTGGCCGACCCGTACCACTACGCGACGTTCCGACACTTGTTGCCGCTGAACCAGTTCATGAGCTGGTGCGCATTTTTGCTCGTCGGAGTGCAGATCCTCTTCGTGATCAACTTCTTCTGGAGCATGTTCTTCGGGCCCCGCTGCGGGCGCAATCCGTGGAAGGCCAATGGGCTGGAATGGCAGGCGCCTAGCCCGCCGGGGCATGGGAACTTCGACTTCCAGCCGATGATCTACCGCGGCCCATACGAGTACAACTCGCCCGAGGTAAGCGAAGACTATTACCCGCAGACCCAACCCCCCGCCGAAGGCGTCGTCCCCGCCCCGGCGCACTGAGATGCGTGATATGAGATGTGCGCTTGTCGATGTCAGTGGATTGCGGAGCGCACATCGCTTCCCGCATCGGCAATCAAACGTCAAACATCCCGCATAGAACTGCCCCAGACTGTTTCCATGCCGTCGACCGCCGCATCGCCGCAAAGCTCGTGGCCCCATCGCTGGGCCTGGGTCTTGGCGTGCGCGACCTTTCCGCTCGTCTGGTGGGGCGGGTGGGTCGTCGCCTCGGGCTCGGGGATGGCCTTTCGCGATTGGCTCACCTCCGACGGCGTGGCGATGCCGCTCTACCCGTGGCTAAGTTCCGCCGGCGACAAGTTTATCGAGCACGGCCACCGGTTGTTGGGGATGGTCGTGGGCGCGCTGACGATCGTGTTGGTCGTCTCCTGCCATGTGGCGCCCGAGCGCACCGCAGTGCGGCGGTACAGCTTGGCTCTGCTGGTCGGGGTGATCGCTCAGGGGGCGCTTGGGGGTTTGCGCGTCGTACTCGACGAGCGAGTCGTCGCGCTGGTGCACGGCGCCACGGCGGCGAATTCCGGCGCGACGATGAGCGGCGGCGCGCGAGTCGTCGCGCTGGTGCACGGCGCCACGGGCCCGCTGTTCTTCGCCGCCGCCGCCGGGATGGTCGTCCTCACCTCGTCGCGATGGCAGAACGAACCTTCGCTCACGAACCCCGGTCAACCCGATTACAAGCTGCGACGCCTCGCTCTCATCTGTGCGGGGTTGGCCTATGCCCAACTGCTGCTGGGGGTCGTCGTGCGGCACAGCGCGCTGATGATCGGCGACCGGGCCCCGGCGCTGTTCGAGGGGGCCGCGTATTTGCACGTCCTCGTCGCGGCGGCGGTCGTCGTCCACTTAGCGCTCTTGGCGGTGCGGTCGCGTCGCGTGGAGCAACTGCGGGGCGTCACGGCCGGATTGGCTGCGCTCGTGGCCGTTCAATTCATCCTGGGGATCGCGACTTGGCTTGCCAAGTACGGCTGGCCTGCGTGGGCGACTTCGCTGGTCGGGGAGCGCCACTATCTCAATCGCGAGGCTGAATCGGTTCGGGCGATCATCGTCACTGGGCACGGCGCCATCGGGGCGCTGATCGTCGCCTTGGCGGTCGTCGCCGCCTTGCTTGCCGCAAAACGAATCGGAACGCACGTCGCCGCGGCATGCGGCGCCGCCGCCTGCGTCGGGAGGTCGTTTGCATGAGCCGCGCCTCGACCAATCCCCGCTTCTCCCCGCCGGCAGCCGCGCTGACCGTTCCGCAGTCGCACCGGGCGAGCGCCGCTCGCTGGCGCGATTATCTGCAACTCGCCAAACCGCGGATCGTGACGCTGGAACTGATCGTCGCCGCCGCGGCGGCTTGCATCGCGGCGCCCCACGAGCTCGATCCGCGCGTGCTCGTCGAGGCCCTGGCCGCGACCGCCCTGGTGGCCGGCAGCGCCAGCGCGGCCAATCAACTGCTCGAACGTCGCGTCGACGCCCGCATGCGCCGCACGGCCGACCGACCTCTGCCCGCAGGGCGGGTGACGCCGCTCGAGGCGGCGGCGCTGTCTGCCGTGACGCTGGTCGTCGGCCTGGCGTGGCTTGTGCTGCGCGTGAATCTGCTGACGGCCGCCTTGGGCGCGGCAAGCTGGATATTGTACGTGGCGATTTACACCCCGCTGAAAACTCGCACGCCGTTGAACACCGTCGTCGGCGCCGTCGCCGGGGCGTTGCCGCTGCTAATGGGCTGGACCGCAACCGGCCGGCCCCTGGGTCTGACCGCTGCAGCGCTGGCCTGCGTGCTGTTTCTGTGGCAGTTTCCCCACTTCATGGCGATCGCGTGGCTTTATCGCCGCGACTATGCTCAGGCGGGCCATCGCATGCTTACGGTGGTCGATCCGACGGGCGTGCGCGCCGGCGTGCAGGCCGTGCTCGGAGCGCTGGCGATCTTGCCGGTGAGCCTTGTGCCCGCCCTGGCGCCGACCAGCGGCAGCCCGGGCGTTTACTCGGTGTGGGCCTTGACGCTGGGGGGAGCCCAACTCGCTCTGGCGATTCGCTTTTGTTTCGACCGCGACGACGCCTCGGCACGGCTGCTGCTCAAGAGCACGCTCGTGTTCCTCCCCGCCTGGATGGGCGTCCTGCTGATGGTGAGCCTCTGAGCCGCCCCCAAGTCAATCTGAAATCAGAATTCGCAACTCATAAATCCGCGCTCCAAATTCCCATGTCTGATCACGATTCCCACGGCCACCACGCCGGGTTCGACTATCATCCCGCCTTGCCGATTCCCAACGGCAAGCTGTGCTTGTGGTTGTTCCTGTCGACCGAGATCATGTTCTTCGCGGGGCTGATCGGCGCGTACATCGTGCTGCGCTTCGGCGCCCCGGCGTGGCCGAGCACGCACGACGTGCATCTGGTCGAGTATCTCGGTGCGATCAATACGGCGGTGCTCATCGGGTCGAGCATTACGGTCGTGCTCGCCCTGGAAGCGGCCAAGCGAAACAACGCCTCCACGGCCAAGGGTTGGATGCTATTGACGCTCGTCCTGGGCTCCGTGTTTTTGGGAGTGAAAGCGTTCGAGTACCGAGCCAAGTTCTCGCACGGCATCTACCCCGCGTTGCCGCACAGCCAGATCTTTGAAAAGGCTGACGTGAACTATGCTCAAGCGGTGCGGCTGCGTCTCGCCGATCTCAAGCTGCAACTGCAGGCCGACAAGCTGGCGTTGGAGGAGCAGCAGGAGGCCGAGGGCGCCGACGCAACGGCGCTGGCCGCCGCCATCGACGAGGTCGGCGACAAGATCGCCGTGCTCGACGAGATCGCTCCCGAACTGGACTCGGTCGAGAAGCTGCTCCGCGACAATCCTGACGCCGAGTCTCCCGGCGCCGTTGGCGCCCGGGTGGCGCTGCTGCAGTTGGCCGACAAGATCTATCCCCGGGCGAGTCTGCACGAGCATCACGGATCGACCGAGCACGACGAAGCGGAGGAGCCGGCCAAGGCCGCCTCGACGCGAAAGCCCCGCTTCCTCCTCGCCTCGACGGCGAGCGGCGGTTCGGAGGACCACGGGGGCGGGCATCTTGAAGGTTTGAACGACCGCTATCCGTGGCTGAAGTTGCCGATCATGATCCCCGGCGGCAACTTGTGGGCGAGCACCTACTTTCTGGTCACGGGCTTCCACGCGATCCACGTCATCGTCGGCCTGATTGCGTTCGTGATTCTGCTGGGCAAGACCCTCGACGCGACCAAGGCCGGAGTCATCGAAAACGTCGGCCTGTATTGGCACTTTGTCGACTTGGTGTGGATCTTCCTGTTCCCGCTGTTGTATTTGTTTTAAGAGGCGCGCCGGGGAGAGTTCGGAGATTTGGGGAGAGAGCGTTTGCCGAATTCAGCCTGCCTGCCCGGGCGCTCCGCCGCATTTTTGCTCGCATCGCACTTTAATTGATCGCTCCGTTGTTTGGAGTTCATTCGTTATGACGCACTCTGCCGCCGAGCCGCACGCCGCTCATGACCACGACCACCACGGCCCGAAAGGGGTGGGAATCTACGTGGCCGTAGCGATCGCGCTAGTTTTCCTGACCGCCTGCTCTTACGCCACGTACACGCCGGTGTGGGAAACGCTGATTGGCGACAGCGTTGCGGTGAAACGCATCTGGATGATGGCCGTTTCGTGCACCAAGGCTATGCTCGTGATCATGTTCTTCATGCACCTGAAGTGGGAAGCGAACTGGAAGTGGGTCCTCACGATCCCGGCGAGTCTGATGTCGCTGTTCTTGGTCTTGATGCTGGTCCCCGACGTGGGGCTGCGGATGAACAAGGCTTCGTACGAACGGCTGAAATACTCCGCGGAGACCCCGGCTGTCGAGCCTGATCGCGACGGACTGAAAGTTCACAAGGACGACCACTAAATCGTCGGTCAGTTCTCATCCGCCGTCCCGACCATGTCCGCAGACGATGCGCTGATGGTTTCGCACGTCTCGCATCGCTACGGCGAGCGAACGGCCCTCGACGATTTGTCCCTGACCGTCCGTCGAGGCGAGGCGTTTCTGTTTCTCGGACCCAATGGCAGCGGCAAGACGACCCTGTTCCGGCTGCTGTCGACGCTCATTCCGTTGCAGCAGGGCGAGGTCGTGGTCATGGGCTGCAGCCTGCGGACCGCCGCTGCGGCCGCGCGGCGCGAGATCGGCGTCGTGTTCCAGGCGCCTAGTCTCGATCGCAAGCTCACGGTCGCGGAGAACTTGAAGCATCACGGCCGGCTTTACGGGCTCGGGGGCGCGCCGTTGCGAGCGGCGATCGAGGCTAAACTCGCCGCCGTCGGACTTGCCGATCGGGCGAGCGAACTTGTCGAAAAGCTCTCGGGCGGGATGAAACGCCGCGTCGAACTCGCCAAGGCGCTCCTGTCGCGGCCGAAGCTGCTCTTGCTCGACGAACCGAGCACGGGGCTCGACCCTGCGGCGCGGATCGACCTGTGGCGAGCCCTGGGAGATTTGCAGCGGACGCAGGGGACGACGCTCGTCGCGACGACTCACTTGCTCGAGGAAGCCGAGCGAGCCGACCGCATTGCGATTCTGGACCAAGGCCGACTCGCGGCGCTCGATTCGCCCGACGCTCTGCGGGCCGCCGTCGGGGGGGATGCGATCGTTATCCGCTGTGCTGACCCGACGCAGCTCGCCGCGGCGATCGGCGAGCGCTTTGACTGCCGCTCGATGGTCGTCGATGGCGCCGTCCGGCTGGAGGTCCCCGACGGCCACCTTTGGATCCCGCGCCTGGTCGAGTCCTTTCCGCAGGAGATCCTCAGCGTCTCGCTGGGAAAGCCGACTCTGGAGGACGTGTTCATCGACCTCACAGGACACAAGTTTGCCGCCGTTGCCGAGGAATAGGAGCGATCTCGTCGCGGAGGTCGCAGCCGACTCATAGATCGAGTCGGCTGGCCGCGAAATGGGCGACTGGCGATCGGCGACGTTTGCCTGAGTTTTGAAGCGTTGTGGCACGAGAGGGGCTGCCCGCCGCAGCGAGAGTCGCTTTCCCCGACCAGCAGATTTTATGAACGATCCGCCTTTGACAACCGAAGCGAGCCCGCCCGGTTGGGCCGCCGCCCTGACGCTGGCTGAGCGAGAGCTTGTGCGTTTCTTCCGACAGAAGAATCGCGTCTTCGGCGGGCTCGGACAGCCGATCATCTTCTGGCTGCTGTTCAGCGAGGGGCTACGGCCTAACGACCTGGGCTACGCCCACTTTTTTCCCGGCACGGTGGCGATGATCCTGCTGTTCACGGCGATCTTCGCGACGATCTCGGTGATCGAGGATCGCCGCGAGGGATTCCTGCAGTCGGTGCTCGTTTCGCCGGCGCCGCGGTGGGCGGTAGTGCTCGGCAAGGTGCTCGGCGGGGCGGCGATCGCGCTGTTGCAAGGACTTGTGTTCCTGGCCCTCGGCTGGGCGACGATGCCGCTGGCGAGTTCGCCGGGCGAACTGGTCGCGGCGGTGATCCTCATGGCCGTGATTGCGGTTGCCCTCACGGCGCTGGGGTTCTCGATCGCGTGGCGGATGGACTCGACTCAGGGGTTCCACGCCGTGATGAGCGTGTTCCTGTTGCCGATGTGGCTGCTGTCGGGGGCGTTTTTCCCCGCGGGGGGCTCGGGATGGCTCGCCTGGACCGTGCGCGCGAATCCGCTCACCTACGGCGTGGCCGGTTTGCGGCATTACCTTCGCTTTGCCGATGCGAGCGAAGTCGTCGCGTCCCCCGTTGCCAACCTCCCCTCGCTCGCGACATGCTGGGGAGTGACGCTCGGCTTTGCGGCGCTGTTGATCGCGATCGCGTGGCGTTCCGCCCGAGCGCGAACCGCGGGAGATTTGCTGTGAACAATTCGACGCTGCCGTATTGGTTGACGCTGCTGGTGGCGTTGGCGGCCAGCTATGGCGGGTACAAATGGTATCAGGTCGAACAAGCGCGCCCCTCGGGGGGCGTCGAACTGGCCAACTTGCCGCCGCTGCAGCAGTTTGAGCTCACCGAGCGCAGCGGCGAGACGTTTCGTTCGGCCGAAATGCGCGGCAAGGTGTGGGCCGTGTCGTTTTTCTTCACGACCTGCCCCGGTTCCTGCAAGCGACTCAATGCGAACATCAAGTACCTTCACAGCCGGCCGGCGCTCGCCGACGTGACCTTCGTCAGCATCTCGGTCGATCCGCAAACCGACAGCGTGCCGGTCCTGGCCGAGTACGCCAAGAGCATGAACGCCGACCCGCAGCGGTGGTTGTTCGTCCGCGGCGAGATGTCGTACGTCCGCCGCGTGGGGCGAGACGTCCTGCAAGTCGACGACGTCAGCTACCAGGGGCACCGCGATTTTCTCGTGCTCGTCGACCGGACCGGAACGATTCGTGGCGCCTACGACGCCGGGCGGTACTCCGAACTCGAGCGGATCGAGAAGAAACTCGTCGAACTCCTGGCCGAGGCCCCGCCGAAGGCTGACGAAGCGACGACGGATGCCGATTGAGGTTCCAACCATGGAGTCCCACGCTCCCGCCGTCCCCACGTCTCCACTTCCAAGAAAAACCGCACCGTATGCTCCTTGCCGCCGCCCATTTCCTGGTTCATCTGAACGCCGCGCTCAACACGCTGGCGACCGTGCTGTTGATTGTCGGGCTGGTCCGCGTGAAGCGCGGGGCCGAGTCGGCTCACGGCCGCACCATGGTTGCGGCCTTTGTCGTGTCGAGCTTGTTTCTCGCAAGCTATCTGACTTACCACGCGATCGCCGGCAGCGTGACGTTCACCCATCCCGGCCCGGTGCGGTATGCGTACTACGCGATCTTGCTCTCGCACGTGCTGTTAGCGTTCGCCGTGCCGGTCCTGGCGATCCTCGCGCTTTGGTTCGGCGGCAAGGCCTTGGGATGGGGCGCCGCAGCCGCGCTGCCGGCGAGCGAGCGGGGCGCGTACCGGCTCAAGCATCGCCGAGTCGTCCGTTGGGCGTTCCCGATCTGGCTGTACGTTTCGGTCACCGGCGTGATCGTCTACTTGATGCTCTATCACCTCTGGCCCCCCGCGGCGGCCTGACCTAGAATTGAAGCGAGCCGGTCTCCCGCCGGCGCCGATCAAGCCCGTCAGGAATTTGAATCATGAGCCGCCGCCTCCGCAGCCTGACGCGATCCGTCGCCCGCGAGGCGGCTCTGTGCGCCTTGGCCGCGATGGTCGTGTTCGCGCTGGCCGAGGCGGCCATCGCTTGCCCGACCTGCAAAGACGGCGTCGCCGAAAACGACCCCGACGCGCAGCGCTTGGCGGCCGGGTTTTACTACAGCATTCTCTTCATGCTGACGATGCCGCTGGCCATCCTGGGAACGTTCGGCACGGCTTGTTATCGGGCGGTTCGCAAGGCGCGCGCCGAACAGGGCGCAACCCGGTCCTGACAATCCGGTTCGCTGGAGGCCGTGGGCCTCTCGGCTAGCGTTGCGAACGGGGCCATTCTCGTGCGCGGCGTTCCTCTTCGTTCGGCCAGGGGTCCCAGCGTTCGTCGAACGCAATCCACAACGCCCGGGCGTAGCGGAAGAACCACAGCGGGAACGCGAGCGAGAAGAGCGCCAGCGCCGCGAGCAACTGGTCGCTCGTCAACGCGCCGCTGAAGTAACCCGCGAAGTAGGCCGCGGTGACCAACATCGCCGTGACGCCGTAGTTGAAGTAGATCGAGCCCAGCAGATAGCCGGGCGCTCGATTGAATCGCCGCCCGCAGCTCGGGCACGGGTCGTTCATCCGGAACCAACCGCTGAAAATTCGTCCGACGCCGCACGCGGGGCAGCGCAGACGCAACGCGCGGCCCAACAGCGCTGCTTGCGACGGCGAGGGTGGCGAGGATTCAACCACGGGGCGGAAAGCGGCGAGACAGGGACGGAAGTGCTCTCAGTTGTACCCGTGCGTGTTTCGGCGGCAAGTGTGCCGCCGGCGAGTTGTCGGCTTGCGACGCGACCAAAGTCCTTGAGCACGAGCTCGGTCGGCTTCGAGTCTTGTCAGGCCGCCGAGGCCCGGCTACCGTGCGAGTATGCACACCGTCGCCCGAATGCTGCAGGCCGTCGCGCTGTTCGTCATCTTGCCCGCGGCGATGATCGCCCAACTGGGGGAGAAGATCACCGCGGGGCAGATGCTGCAGTTCCTGGTCGCGGGGATCTGCCTGTTCTCGATCGGTTACCTGATGCAGGCCTACGGCGGGGCGAAGAAATGATCGGCAGACGCGGCCGACGGCATGCGCGGCTTGGTTTTCTCGCGCTGGCCGTTTGGGCGTCGCTCGGCTGCCGATTCCCCGCGCTCGCCGCCGAGGGAGCGATCGCCGCCGAGCGGATCGGTCCGCTCCCCGCGCCGCGCGTCGCCGAGGCCCCCGCCGACGTGCGCCGCCGCTTGGGACGGTTGGCGTGGTTCGCAAGTCACGGGCAATGCCGTGAGGCGGCGGTCGAGGCGCTCGAACTCGCCGCGATCCCAGCGCCGCATTGGCTGCCGGCGGGCGACGGGGCGTATCGCTCGCTCGGCGCTGAAGTCGCCGCCCAGGTCGATCGGTTTTCGGCGGAGTGCGCTGCGGTCTACCATTCCCTGGCTGAGCCGCTGGCCAACGCGCGATTGGCCGAAGCGACCGAACTGCGCGACCATCGACTGTTGCGTCGCGTGAGCGCCGATTTTCCCGCGACAGCGGCGTCGGTCCGGGCCGCATGGCTTGCCGGCGATTGGGCGCTTGAGCAGGGCGACTGGCGCACTGCGCGAGCCGACTGGGCCGAGACGTCGCGCGGGCTGCTCCGCCTCGACGACTCGCGGCAAGCCGAATTGGCGAGCGAAGGGATCACCCCCGCCGGCGTCGAAGTCCGTCGCGTGCTGGGGCTGCTTCGCGGAGGGCTCCTCGACGAGGCGAGCCGAATCATTGCAGGTTTGGCCGACGCCGCCGCCGGAGCACAATCTGCGGAGGCGGCTGATCGGCTGAAGGAAGAGCTTGAGCGGGCCCGCACTTGGCCGGCGGCGCGGCGCTCCCGTGGGGACTGGCCCGAGTACGCCGGCGGCGCGACGCGCGCCAATCGCAGTGCAATCGCAAACGATTCCGAATCGAGTTTGTACGTTTCCGTGTGGTCCGAGACGCTCGCGGCTTCGGTCGACAGCGATGCGAACGACGATGCGGCGCGCCAGCTCTCGCGACGAAATTTGGCGACGCCCCCCGAGTCGTCGCCGGCGGTCGTCGGTGACGTGATCGCTTGGCAGGATCGGCGGGGGGTGCATCTGCGACGACTCGCAACGGGGGAACCGCTCGGCGCTGCGGAGGCCGCGTACGCTTGGGAGCGGCCGGCCGCCCCGCCGCGCGACGGGCCGACAATGACGATCGAACAACCCCAGTTCGCCGTCGCGATCGTCGATGGTCTTGTCTGGGCCGCGCGCTCGCAGGCGGTCGCCAGCGCCGTGGCGCGTCGCGGCGCCGCCGAGTTCGTAGCGCTCGAGGCGAGTCCCTCGGCGCGTCTTCAAGTTCGCGCTCGATTGGACGGCGCCGACGAGCGGACCGTCTTCGCCAGCCCGCCGATTGTCGTCGACGGCGTGGCGGCCATCGTGCTGTGCACCCCGGGTGACGTTTGGAGCCTGGAACTCGCGGGGTTCGATCGCGACGACGCACGGCTGCTGTGGCGCGTCCCGCTGGGCGCCGGGGCGACGCCTGCGCTCGATCAGGCGCTCGAGTACCCGCAAGCGGGGCTTGCCGCGGCCGAAGGGATCGCCGTCGTGTCGACCAACCTAGGAATGGTCGCTGCGGTGCGTCTCGCCGACGGCCGGCCGCTGTGGCTTCGCACGTACGACCGGGCGTTGGTGCGCGACGACTTCGGCGGGGTGCGATTCTATAACGCGCTCCCTGAGTCGCCGCTGATCGCCGGGGAGCTGGCGATCGCGGCCCCGCGCGACGCCGCGCGCGTGACGGCCTGGGACTTGACGACAGGCCGCGAGCGGTGGAGCACGCCGCTCCCCGGCGCGAACGCACGGCTGCTGGCAATCGACGACGGCGTCGCACCCCCGCGCGTGCTGCTGGCGGCCGAGAGGCCTTGGGCTTTGCGACTCGCCGACGGCGAGCTTGACGCCGATTGGGGCGAAGGCCTCTGGGCCGGAGCGGGGCAGGGGATGTTGGCCCAAAATCGGCTGTTGTGGCCGACCGCCGCCGGCGTCAGAATTGTCGACGCGGCGACATGTCAGCCCGCCGGCGCCGAACTGGCGCTGGCCGAGGAAGGAGGCGTGAACGTGTTTGTCGCCGGCGAGCACCTCGTCGCTGCAAGCCGACGAAACCTCGCCGTCTTTCGCCGCGCGGACGCACCGGGAGAATAATCGTGGGATGCGGAGGACGCGGATCAGGCGGGACGTCGCGGGATCTGTCAGAGAAGTCACAGCTTCTCGGCATATCGTCAGCAATCCGTTATCGCCTCGCCGACGCCCTGATCGACATCCGCGGAATCGGCGGTTTTTCGGAATTCGAGTGACGGATCAAGAACAGGAGAACTGCCGCGAACACCCGCCTCATCCGCGTTTGTCCGCGTCCTCTTCTGCCGCCCCCCCCGACCAGACAATCGCCAAATTCACGCACCCGCCCCCCTGGAGCCGCCGCCGTGTCCGACGCCCAAGCCATCGCGCGACTCCACGAAGCGTGCGCCAATCTCCGCCGAGAACTCGCCAAGGTGGTCGTCGGTCAGAGCGAGGTCGTCGAACAACTGCTGACCGCGTTGTTCGCGGGGGGACATTGCCTGCTGGTCGGCGTGCCGGGGCTCGCCAAGACGTTGCTGGTGCGCACGCTGGCCGAGGCGTTGTCGCTCGATTTTCACCGGATTCAGTTCACCCCCGACCTGATGCCGGCCGACATCACGGGGGCCGACATCATTCAGCACGACGCGGCTACGGGGGAGCGGACCTTCCGTTTCTTGCCCGGCCCCGTGTTTGCCAACGTGGTGCTGGCCGACGAAATCAACCGCACGCCGCCGAAGACTCAGGCCGCGCTGCTTGAGGCGATGCAAGAGCGCCAAGTGACCGCCGGCGGGCAGCGGCGCGAACTGCCGCGACCGTTCTTCGTCCTGGCGACGCAGAACCCGATCGAGCAGGAGGGAACCTACCCGCTCCCCGAGGCGCAGCTCGATCGGTTTCTGATGGAGGTGCTGGTCGACTATCCGAGCGAGGACGAGGAGCTTGCGATCGTCAAGCAGACGACCGCCGACTACGTCCCCGCTGCTACGCCGACGCTGGCCGCCGACGAGATCCAAGCGTTCATCCACGTCGTCCGCCGCGTTCCGACGGCCGATCATGTGGCGCGGTTCGCGTTGCAGATCGCCCGGCGCACGCGGGTCGGTCAGCCCGAGGCGGCGCCGATCGCCCAAAAATACCTGCGATGGGGCGCCGGGCCGCGAGCAAGTCAGCATTTGGTGCTTGCTGCGAAGGCCCGCGCTGCGATCGACGGCCGGCACTTCGTCGACGAAGCCGACGTCCGCGCGCTGGCCAAACCCGTGCTACGGCACCGCCTTATCGCCAACTTCACCGCCGAAGCGGAACGGATTTCGACCGACGACGTGATCGAAGAGCTGCTCCAGACGAAGTAGAGCAAGCCAGTCTGGCCGACCACCAACCGCCAATTTCCCCCCATGCCCCTCGCCGCCGCCGCCAAGCTGAGTCCCGATGCGGTCGCGCGACTCGCCGGGCTCGAACTGCGGGCTCGGCATGTCGTCGACGGCTATCTCGCCGGTCGCCGGCGCAGTCGTCGCCGCGGGCAATCGGTCGAGTTCGCCGAGCATCGCGAGTACGCCCCCGGCGACGATCCTCGCTACGTCGATTGGAAGGCCTTCGGCAAGTCCGACCGGATGTATCTTAAGCAGTACGAGGCCGAGACGAATCTCGTCTGTTCGCTGGCGGTCGATGTCAGCGAGAGCATGCGCTACAAAAGCCCCGCGGCGCCGTTGTCGAAACTGGAGTACGGGGCCTGCCTCGCCTCGGCGCTGGCCCTGTTGGTCTACCGCCAGCGGGATAGCGCAGGGCTGTTTACGTTCGACGATCGCGTGCGGGAGGTCGTCCCGCCGAGCGCCAACCCGAACGACCTGGCTCAGATCGCCTGGACGCTCGAACGCGCCCCAGCCGAGCGGTGCTCGGCAATTCAACCGGCGCTCGACGAACTGGCCGACCGCTTGCGGCGCCGGAGCATCGTCGTGGTGGTCAGCGACCTGCTGGGGGACCCGACAGCGACCCTCGCCGGGCTGCGGCATGTGCGGCATCGGCGGCACGAGGTCGTCGTGCTGCAGGTGCTCGATCCCGACGAGGTCGAGTTCCCGTTCGATCGCGCCACGCGATTCCGCGGTCTCGAGGCGCTGCCGCAGGTCGAGGTCGAACCGGCCGGCGTCCGGCGAGCGTACCTTGCGGCCCTCGCGCGGTTCCTGGAGGCCCTTGAGAGCGGTTGCCGCGAGTCCCAGATCGACTATGAGCTCTGCCGCACTGACGAACCGTTCGACGCCCCGCTGCGCCGCGTCCTAATGCGCCGCGCGGTCCGAGGCGGGTGAGTCGCCGGCGCAAGCGCCGCCGGCTCTCGCAAACGTCTCCGCATCTATGCCTGATATCGCTTCGCCCATCGCCGTCCTCGAGTTCGGCAGCCCGGCGCTCTTGGGCTGGCTGGCGGCGGCGGCGTTGCCGTGGGTGGTGAACCTGTGGAGCCGCAACCGGTACGACGAAACCCACTGGGCGGCGATCGAGTTGCTGCTCGAGGCGATTCAAAATGAATCGCGACGTATCAAGTTGCAGAACTGGTTGCTGTTGGCGCTTCGGACGGGGATCGTGGCGTTGGTCGCCTTGGCTGTCGCGCAGCCGGAGTGGCGCCCCGCGACCGGGGCGGCGCCGCAACGCGACTCCGTCCACCGCGTGTTGGTGTTCGACGCATCGCTGTCGATGGGCGCCCGCGCCGGGGACGCGACCCGGCTCGAACATGCGCAAGCGATCGCTGCACAGCTCGTCGACGTCGCGGCGCCCGGGGACGCGTTCTCGGTGCTCGCCTGGGGAGCCGGGGTCGAGGAACTGTTGGGGCGCCCGGTGCAGGACCCGTCCCAGGTCCGGGCCGCCGTCAACGCCATCGAGCAGCAAGCGACCCGCTCGGAACTCGACGCGATCTTCTCGGCGGTCGAGCAGTCGTTGGCCCGGGGCCGCGAACTGTTCCCGCACATCGCTGCGGCGGAGGTCGCGTGGCTTACCGATCGAGCTGAAACGACGTGGGGCGAGCTCTTGGGCGACGACTCGGTCGCGACCGCTCGGCAGAGCGCGTGGAAGCGCCTCGCGGCGACGGCGACCATGCGGTTCCCGCTCGAGGCAGACGGCCTTCGCGACAATCGTGCGGTCGTCGACGCGGCGCTCGATCCGCCGAGCGTCACGGCCGGCGCCCGCGGGGCGATCGTCGCGGTGGTCCGCAGTTTCGGCGACGCGACAGGCCCTGTCCAAGTCGAACTCCTCGCCGACGGCGTAGCCATGGAGCGGCAGACAGTGGAGCTGGCTCGCGATGCAGCGGTCTCCGTGCGGTTCGAACTCCACCCGCTGGCCGCCGGCGATGCGGCTTGGGAGGTCCGACTCGATGGCGCCGATGCATTGGCTGCGGACGATCGTCGCTGGGTTGCGGCGTCGGTCCCTCTCGTGCGGCGGATTGCCTGCATCGAGGAATCGCCGCGCGGAGCCGATGACTTCGCTCGGGCTCTGGCGCCGCGCGGCGCGATGGCGACCGCTGGGATGAGCGTGATGCAGTTCCCCGCCGCAGAACTCGGGGGTCTGCCTCTGAGCGACTATGCTGCGACGATCCTCTGCAACGTGGCGGAAGTCAGCGAACGCGAGGCGACCGTACTGCGCCGCTGCGTGGCGACTGGCGGGGCGCTGGGGGTCGTGCTTGGCGATCGCGTTGATGCGGACAACTTCAACGACCGCTTCGGCCCGGTGCAGGACGACGCCGCGTCGATCCCGTTGGCGCCGTTGCGAATCGCGGGGGCGCCAATCGGCGGGCCGCGACGGATCGACCCGCTGGACTACCGCCACCCCGTGGTTGCTCCGTTCGCCGGGCGCGAGCGAGCCGGGCTGCTCACCGCGCGGGTTCTCAAACACGTCCCGCTGGAACCGTGGCCGGAGGCGAGCGAGGCGGTCGTCGGGCCCGTCGAGATTGCTGCGACGCTCGACGACGGCGATCCGCTGGTCGTCCTCCGCGATTTCGGGGCCGGTCGAGTCGGGATGATTGCGACCGACTTCGCGCTCCGTCGCCCCGGCGGCGACGCCACGTCGGCTGAGCCGTGGTCGACCCTTGCGGCGAGCCCGGCCTTCGTGCCGCTCGTGCAGCGGTTCGTCGAGGATCTGACGGTTCGACGATCCAGCCGCAGTCGCCAACGGCTGGCGGGCGAGCCGCTCGCGACGCCGTTGCCCGTCGAGGGTCGTCCGTTCGCGTGGTCGACGCCCGGCGGCGAACGCCCCGTTCCGCCCGGGCCGACCGCTTTGCTGCTGGAAACCTGTCAGACAGGGCTCTATCGCCTGACGCCCGTTGGTCGTGGCGCGGGGGAGACCGGCGCACGCACTCCCGCGGCTCTATTCGCCGTGAATTTCGATCCCCGCGAGAGCGACCTCGTCCCGTGCGACGCGACGACGCTGCTGGCTTTGGCAGGTCAGCCCACGGCGCCGGGCGCGGTGCGCAACGCGCTCGCTGCGCCGGCGACGCCGCTGGCGTTTGCGATGCTCGCCGCGGCGCTCGTCGGCATGGTCGTCGAGCGGGTGCTCGTCCACCGCCTTGCCCGGGGACGCGCATGACCGACCAGCTTGATCGCACTCTGGAGTTCACTTTGCTGGCGCCGCCGTGGGCGCTCGCGGGAGCGGCGCTTGCCGCGGCGGCTTGGTCGATTGCCAGCTACCGCCGCGAGAGCGCCGCGTTCGGCGGGGGACGATGCGCGGCGCTGGCCGCGCTGCGCTGCGGGGCGATCGCCGTCCTGGCGACGATGCTCGCCCAGCCTGCATGGCAACGGCGGCGGCTCGACCGCCCGCGGATCGCCGTCTTGGTCGACCGCAGCGGAAGCATGCTGACAGACGACGCGACGACGGAGAACGCCTCGTCAGAATCGTCGCGGCTCCCCCGCTGGCAGGCCGCGGCCGAGTGGCTCGACGCCGGGGACAACTCGCTCCTCGCGCAGCTTAAGCGGGACTTCGTCGTCGAACTGCTCGCATTCGACGCGACGGTCGCTCCGCTCGACGCGATGCAGATGCACGCCGCCCCGATGCCGGACGTGGGGGACGCGACGCGGCTGGGAGACGCAATAGTCGCCGCGTCGACCCGGTCGGCAACCGTGCCGGCGGCGATCGTCGTCGCGACCGACGGCGTCGTGACCGCCGGTCGTTCGTTGGAGGACGCGGCCCTGCGGGCTCAGGCCCTCGGCGTGCCGATCTACGCCGTCGCCGTCGGCAGCGATCGTCCCCGGCCCGACATCGCGGTCGAGGATCTTGTGATCGAGCCGATCGTGTTCCCAGGGGATCGACTCGACGTCGAGGCTCAAATCCGCGCCACGGGATATGCCGGCGAGACCGCGCAGGTCGAGTTGGTGATCGATGGCCAGTCGCAGGCCGTCGCCGAAGTCGAACTCCCCTCCGACGGGGCCGCGGCAACCGCGCGACTGGCCTGGCGCCCCGTGGCGCCAGGGACAGTACGAGTCGCCGTGTCGATCGCTCCCCGCGCCGACGAGTCGCTCGCCGCGAACAACGTCGCCGAGGGCGTTGTCGCGGTTCGCGCCGAACCGATCCGGGTGTTGCTCGTCGATTCGACCCCGGGGTTCGAGTTACGGGCGCTCAAGAGCCTGTTGGAGCGCGATCCCGCGCTCGCGTTGAACGTCCTGCTGCAAGACGCCGATCCGGAGTTCGCCGAGGTCGACCGCGCGGCGATCAGTCACTTCCCGCTCACGCGGACCGCGCTGCGGGAGTACGATGCCTTCGTGCTGATCGACGTCGATCCCCAGCTCCTGCCGCGGCATGCTTGGGACGAACTGCGCGACTACGTGGCCGACGAAGGAGCCGGCGTGGCGATTATCGCCGGGCCGCGGTACATGCCGGCGGCCTATCGCGACGTCCCCGCAATGCAAACTTTGCTGCCGCTGACCAGGTTGGCGCTCAACCCGCTGCGTCTGGAACCGAACGACGCTGTGCCGAGGGCCGTGGTCCCCACGGCGCTCGGAGCCCGTCAGGCGACGCTCGAGATCGGCGCCAGCCCGGAACAATCGGCCGAGATCTGGCGCCGATTGCCGGGAGCGTGGCGCCGTCTGAGCCCCGTCGAACCCAAGCCGGGCGCCGAGACGCTGGCCGTGTTTGCGTCCGCTCTGGAGAACTCGGCACAAGCGCAAGCCGAGGATGTCGACGACGAACCGGCGATTCTGCGGCACTACGTCGGCGCCGGCGAGGTCGTGATGCACCTGGCTGACGAATCGTGGCGCTGGCGGTGGCGCAACGACGATCGGTACTTCGCCCGCTACTGGGGACAAACCGTTCGCCGGCTAGCCCGCGGTCGCATCGCGCGGGGGGCGATTCGCATCTCCATCGATCGACGCGAGTACGAACCGGGGGAGTCGGTGCGCGTCCGTGTGCAAGGTCGTCTGCCGGGAGACGAGGCGCCGCCGGATTCGGTCGAGGTCGAAATCGTCGGCGCCGCGACCACGACGCGGCGGACCAGCCTTGCGCGCATTCCAGGAACCCGCGACCGCTACGAGGGGACGATCGCAGGATTGCCGAGCGACGACTACGCCGCGACGCTAGCCGGAGCGCCCGGCGCCGACAATCTGAAAACGCAGTTTTCGGTCGCAGCGCCACTCGGCGAATTGAGTCGGCTCGCGATCGATTGGGACGCCCTCGCGCGCGCCGCCCGCACGACTGGCGGCCGGTGCTACCGCATTGCCGACGCCGTGACGCTCATGGCCGATTTGCCACCGCCCGAGCCGACGGTGCTCGAGCGGATGCCCCCCGAACCGCTTTGGAATCGGCCTTGGCTGATCGGACTGTTTTGCCTGTTCGCGGGGGGCGAATGGTTGCTCCGCCGTCGCAGCGGAATGCTCTAGAATTGACAGTCGCGAATCGCCCGCAACGTCGCGGCTCCTCTCGCAATCGCACTTACGCACGCTTGCCGTCATGAACGCCGACATCGCTGAACAACTCGCACGGCTTGCCCGTCGCCAGCAGCGGCGGCGGTTGACGACCATCGGGGGATACGGCCTTGCCGCAGCAGTCGCGCTGGCCGCAACGCTCGCGCTGACGGATTGGCGGTGGCAGGCTCCCCCCGGCAGCGCGGGGCGGTGGCTTTTGACGACGCTGGGGGCGGTTGGCGTTGCAACGGCAATCGCGGCCAACATCCGCGTCGCCTGCCGCGGGGCGTCCCCGTTGGAGATCGCCCAATCCATCGATCGCGGTTCCTCCGACGGAGGCAGCCTCGTCAGCAGCGGGTGGGCGTTCGCCGGCACCGATCCGGACGATCCCCGCGAAGGCTCCGCCGAGTTGCGCCGCTCGGTCGTGCTTCGCGCCTCGACCTCGCTCGCCTCGCTCGATGTCGGGACAGCGCTTCCGCAGCCGGCGTGGCGCGTCGCGACAGGGGCTGCCGCAGCCAGTTGCGCGGCCGTGGCGCTCGCGGCTTGGCTGGCGCCGTGGCACTTCGCCGCCGGAGTCGCTCGGCTAGCCGACCCGACCAGCGCGGCCCAGTGGCCGCGGCGGCATGAGTTGCAGTTCGTCGACGCCCCGACCCTCGTCCCGCGCGGAGGGGAGTTCGTCGTGGTGCTCGTCGATGCGAACGGACCTCTTCCCGATCCTGTGCGATTCGAGCGACGATCCTCAGAGTCTGGCCGCGGCGAAGTCGTCGCCGAGCAGTTCGCCGCCCCGAGCGATCGTGTCGAGATCCGCGTCGGCAATGTGCAAGAGTCGTTCGAGTACCGCGCGGTCGGCGGCGACGACCGTCGCATGCCGTGGCGAGCGGTCGAAGCGGCGCCGCCGCCGGAGATCCTCGAGTTGCAGATCGAGGTCGCGCCGCCGCCGTACGCCAATCGGCCGAGCGAACGTCACGGCGGCGAGGCGCGGCTCCTCGCGGGATCGCAAGTCGCGGTCTCCGGACGCCTGTCCGAGTCTGCGACGAGGGTGCGGATCTTGCCGCCGGAATCGGTCGCCGCTGCGCCGACGCCTATGCAACTCGACGCGGCCGGGTTGCGCTTCATTACGAGCGACGCGGGGTGGACGCCCAGCGATTCCGGGAGCTACCGCATCGAAATCGTCACCCGCCGAGGCATGACGGCGATCGCCCGCCGCCGACTGCAACTCGACGTGCAACCCGATCGACCGCCGCTCGGCGCCATCGTCGCGCCGGCCGGCGAGTTGGAAACGCTTGCCACGGCGACGATCCCGCTCAGCTATCAGGCAGGGGACGACGTCGGGCTGGCGGCCGTGGAGGTTGCGGTCGGCGATGCATCCGGCGGAACTGCGACCGAAGCGATGCGCCATCGGGAGTCGATCCCGCTGGCCCTTGCTGCAATTGGCGACAGCGATTTGAGCAATCAGGGAGAACGCGCAGTCGGGGTCCACCGTCTGTCGTTGGCCAATGCCGCGGCTGTCGCGGGGGATCAACTTGCGGTGCGGCTGCGGGTCGTCGACAGCCGCGGGCAGATTGCGTTCAGTTCCCGTCCGCTGGCGATTCGCGTCGTCGGCCGCGACAGGCTCCTCAAGTCGCTCGGGGCCGATCTCGACGCCCTGCTCGAGCGGCTGATCGCCGCCGAGGGCGCCCAGCGGGCCGCACACGCCCCCTTCGCGGCGGTCGGCTCCGACGCGATCGACCTTGTCGCGGTGCGAAACGACCAACACCAGGTTCGCGAGCTGCTGCTCGTCGGCGGCGCCGCGGCGGTTCAGGCGGTCGCCGATCTGCGGTTCCGCTATGCGATCAACGACCTGGCCGCGGAACCGGCGGCGCGACAACTGCAATTGCTCGCCGAAAGCCTGGATCGCCCGATCCCGGCCCTGCTTGGGCGGATTGACGGCGCGTTGGCCGCCGTGAACGACTTTCACCAAGACGATTCTGAGCGAGCCGCTGCGTCGGCCGCTGTCGGCGCAGCTCAGCGAGAATTGCTGGTCTTGCTGGCGGTCGAGATCAACGCCCTGGCCCGCTGGAGCGAGTTGCAGCAACTCAAGCGCGAACTGACGGCGCTCGTCGATCTCCAACTGGTCGAGCGACGACAGACTGCCGAACTGGCTCGCGCGGCCTTGGCAGGGTCCGTGCAGCCGACCGACCGCCAGCGACGCAAGCGAACGATCGCGCAACGGGACGTCGCGTTTCGGCTTGCGGAAACTTTCGCACGGTATGGGGACGTCGCAACCCGATTGGCAGCCGATCAACCGACCGACGCCGAGCAATTGCAGCGGATCGCAGCGCTGGCCGTCGAGTTGGGGGTGCAACCGCTGGCCGCGGCGGCCGCGGAGGACCTCGCCGGAGGCCGCTACGCCAGCGCGACCGAGGCGCAGCAGGGGGTCGTCGAGCGGTTGGAGCGGCTGCTCGCCGAGTTTGCCGCGTGGGACTTCACAGCGGCGCAGGAGCGGCTGCGAGACCTGCAGTCCGTGCGGCGCGACGCCGGCCGACTGCGGCGGGACGTTGAATCGCTTGCGGCCGATCGGTCGGAGACGCGCGATCCGCCGCAGGCCAAGCCATTGCAATCCGCTGCAGCCGAGCGGGCCGCGGCGCTCGCCGAACGAACGACGTCCCTTGCTCCCGCGGCGGCTCGGGATCTAGCCGACGCGGCCCGGGAACTGGGCGCGTCGTCAGGCGAGCGGAGCGCTGCGGCCGCAGCGGACAAACTCGCGCAGGCCGACGCGAAACTCGCCGACGCCGAAGCGCGGCAGAAGCAACTTGCCGCCGAATTGAAGCTGCGCCGCTTGGCCGGCGAGGTCGATCGGTTCCTCTCTCGGGAGCGCGAGGTGATCGCGGGTCTCGGCTCGCTGGACTCGAACGCCGGCGAGGCCGTACGTCGGCCCCTGGCGATCGAACAGGCCGCGTTGCGCGACGACGTGCTGGCGGCGGCTCGATCGGTCGCCGAACTTGGCGTATTCGCCTTCGCCCTCCGCGCGACGGCGGCCGAGATGGACTCTGCCGCTGCGGCGTTGGAGTCGACGACTGAGGGCGCCGAGGCGCTCCCTGCGGCGGAGCGCGCCCTGCGGCGGCTGGAGCAACTGGCCGCGGCGATCGCCGAGCAGAGCGAAGCGACGCCCCGCGGCGGCGCAACGACCGACGCCGCTCCCGACGCCGAGCGGGCCGCGGAGCGACAGCAGCGGTCGCTTGCCGAGGCGACGGCCCAACTGCGGTTGCTGCGCGAACTTCAGTCCGAATTGCGAAACCGCACGGCCCAACTTGAACGCGCCGGCGACGAGCGCGGCGAGCTTCCCGAATTGCAGCGGCAGCAACAAGCCTTGGTCGAACTGGCGCGTGAACTCGCCGAAAAACTGGCGGCGCATGAGTAGCACGTATAGGACCCGATAACTCACGAGCCGGACCAATTCGCGGAGGACGACCCCGGGTGCAAGCGACCTCGCGTAGCGAGTCGCTTGCCGGCGCGTTATGATCGCCGATAAGAGGACCGTCTCCCGATCCGGGGCTTGTCGCGAGGGAGCCGTCGAACCACGCTCTTGAATTTGTCATGCGATCGCATATCCGATTCTTGACGCCACCGCTTGCGACTTGGCTGCTGCTGCTGCTCGTCGTGTTCGGCAGCGTCGAGTACGCAGGCGCCGCGACTGCGGCGCCGAAGCCGCTTTCCCCCGGCTGGCGGCGAACGCTGCAACGACCCGCCGCCGCGGTCGTCGCCGGGCCTGCGGCCGACGCGGCGCTGGGGCCAATTATCGCCGACATGCATGCCGCGGCCGAGGCGCTGGCGGCGCTCGCATCGGTCCCTGCGGCGGAGCGCTCGCAGCAGGCGGCGCTCGTCAAGCTCGACGCCGCCCTTGCGCAGCTTGAGCGGCAGTGCCAGCAGTCGATGGGGGGGACCTGCTCCAAACCGGGTTCCGGCCCGCCGAAGCTCAAACCGGGGGGAAAGCCGGGGGGCGCCAACCCCAACCGCTCCGTCGCCGCGACCGGGCAAGGAAACGACGTGCGTGCGTCGCTCGCCGCGGCCGAGGACTTGGTCCGCGACGTGTGGGGACACTTGCCCGAACGCCAGCGGGACGAACTGCTGCAGCCGCTTCGCGAAGAGTTCCTCCCCGAGTATGCCGCGGAGATCGAGGCGTATTTCCGCGCGCTGGCTGAACCGGACGCCGACGATCAGGGGGCGTTGTGAACCGTCGCAACGCCGCTGCAATACGCCCCGCGCGGCGGCGCGCGATTCCGCATGCGGCGGTTGTCGCGGCGGTCGCAATCGCCGTAGGAACGATGGCACCGCAGTCGGCGCGGGCTGGCGACGGGTTGTTCCCCCAATCGGATCTGCTCACCCCCGCCGCTGAGCAGGCGGCAGTTCGCGGTCTGGCATATCTCGTCGAGCGGCAGACGGAGGACGGGGCGTTCCGCGCAAGTCGTTCCGGGGGGAACGTCGCGATCTGCGGATTGGCCGGCATGGCGATGCTCGCCTCGGGAAGCACGCCCGGTCGCGGGCCGTACGGAGAGGCGCTAGACCGGTGCCTCGACTATCTGTTGGCCAACGTCAGCGAGTCCGGGGTCGTTCTTGCCCCGACGGCGACGACCAACCAAATCATGTACGAGCACGGTTTCGCGGCGCTCTTCCTGTGCGAGTGCCACGGCATGGCCGCGCGGAACGACCTGCGTGACAAGATTTCCGACGCGGTGCGCGTGATCGTCGGTTCGCAGAACGAGGAAGGGGGGTGGCGCTATCGCCCTGCGCCGCGCGACGCCGACGTCTCGGTGACGGTGTGCCAGTTGATGACGCTCCGCGCGGCCCGCAACGCGGGGATCGCCGTGCCGCGGGAGACGATCGACCGGGGGCTCGACTACGTGAAACTCTGCCAGAACGACGACGGAGGCTTTCGCTATATGCTGACTGCGGGCGAGGCGACGAGCGAATTCCCGCGCTCCGCCGCGGGGGTCGTCGCGCTCTACAACGCGGGAGTCTACCATGGCGCCGAGATCGATCGCGGTTTGACGTACTTGGACCAGTTCCGCCCGCAGGCCGAGCGAGAAAACATGGTTCCCCACTACTTTTACGCCCACTACTACGCCGTGCAGGCGATGTGGCACGCCGGAGACGAGCGCTGGCGCACCTGGTATCCGGCGATCCGCGACGATCTGATGTCGCGCCAGCAGGAGGACGGCTCGTGGCGCGACGGCATCGGCAGCGAGTACGCCACCGCGATCGCTTGCATCGTGTTGCTTACCCCCAACAACTACTTGCCGATCCTGCAGCGATGACTCTCCAATGAAACGGCTCAAGCGACTTTGCTCTCAGCCATTTCGCTGCGGATTCCTTCGCCTCCAGGCACAGGGATCGGAACGGATCGACCCGGAAGTCGCCGTCCTGGGCATCCTGCTGGTCGCGACTGGCCTGTTGGGTCGCGGCGATTCGCATGGTGCGGAACCGGTCCCTCGCGAGCTTGTGCTGCTTGGCGATGCGCGGGTCGTCGCCGTGTGGACGGGAGGCGACGCGGCGAGCGGGCTCCGATTTCAGACGGCTGCCGAGGTGTCCGCGGTCGAGGCGATCGAGCAGAGGACGCTCGCGCTCGACGACTTCGTCCGGTGGGGGCTCCCGCAGCGTTGCGCGGCTCGCCGCGAGGTTCGCCTCCGCGACGGATCGCGTCTTCCGCTGGCCGAGTCGTGGCTGGGGCCCGAGCCGTTGACGCTGGCCGGCGACGCCGCGACGGCGAACGTGGCCGGAGTCGGCGCCGTGACGCTGCGTCGCGGGGAACTCGCCAGTGTCGGCCTCGGCCTCCCCGCCGATCCGGTGCGTCGCGCCGCGGCTGAACGCCAACTCGCCCGCGCGGCTGCGGGACACGCGGGGCGCGACGTGGTGCTGCTCGCCGCTGGCGACGCCGTGACGGGAACGGTCTGCTCGATCGGCCCAGTCCCGGCGCCGGCCAAGGGCGCCCAGATCGACATCGACAGTTCGCTGGGGAGGCTGACGTTGCCGCTCGATCGGATCGTCGGCGTTCGTTTCGCCGCTGCGACCGAATCGTCGCCGGCCGTCGGCAATGCGCGGTTGTGGATCGCGCTGGCCGAGGGCGCTCGGCTTTCCGCGGCCGACCTGCGCGAGCAGCCGGACGGCTTCCGCGTTGTCCTGGCCGGCGGAGCCGTGTGCGAACGCATCGACCGCCGCGCAATCGTTGCCATGCAGAGCTTGGCGCCCCGGGTGCGTTACCTTTCCGATCTGCCGACGGCCGAGTACGAGCAGTCGCCCGAACTCGCGGCGAGGTGGCCGCTGGTTCGCGACGCGAGCCTCGGCGGAGGGCCGCTGTCGGTGCGCGGAATGCAGTACTTCAAGGGGGTCGCCCTCCACGCGCCCGCCCGGGTCGAATATGTCGTTCCGGCGGGGGCTGAGCGATTCGTCGCCGCGCCGGCAATCGAGGACTCCGCCGCCGGCGGAGGAAGCGTTCGCTGCCGGGTGCTCGTGCAACGGGATGACGACGGATCCTGGCAGGCGGCGGCCGAGTCGCCCGTGCTTCGCGGCGACGACAAGCCGACGTCGATCGTCGTCGAGTTGCTCGGCGCCCGTCGCATCGCCCTCGCAGTCGACGCGGCCGATCGGGGCGACGAACTTGATCGCGCGGCCTGGCTCGACGCCCGGTTCGAGTAAGGCTTCCTCCCTAGAGTTGAAGCGTCCCGAGAATCAGCCCGCCGGGCGAACGGCGCGCAGCCGGCCGACCGGTTGCGGGGCTTCGAGCAGCACGGGATTTTTTAGCTGCGCAAAGCCGATGTTCCCCGCTTGATCTCGGACCTCGACGCGCAGGAAGAGTCGCTCGGGCAGATGCCGTTGAAGCCGCCAGTGAAACTCGCCCGAGTTCTCCAAATTGGCCGCCGCAGTCGACCACGGGCCCGTCTCGTGGCTGCTGTAGAGGATCGTCACCGGCCGTTCGGCGAGATTCGAGTCGGACGCCGACCAGCGGATTCGCAGCATCTCGGCGGCGTCTCCTTGCCCGCGCTCGGCGCCGAGCAGGTTGACCCCCGGCGGGTGGAGATCGACGTAAACGTACATCTCGGGTTTCTCGCCGCTGGCCGGGGGCGGGGTCGCTGCAGCGTTGGCGCCGTGAATGACGATTCGCAAGCCGAACAATCCCCCGCCCGGCGCCGCGACCCGCACGGGGCTGCGGCTGTCGGGATCGACGGCAAAGCTGCGCCACGTGGCGCCATGGTCGGACGTCCCCCACAACTCGACGCGAGCGACCCCCCATTCGCCGGCTGTGCTGACGTCGTACTCGACCTCGAAGGTGCGCGAGTTGACGAGCATGGTCCCCGGGGGCAAATCGCCCAGCGGAGCGGCGCCGGCGGCAAGCCACGACGGCGACGATCCAGAGACCGCAGCGAACGGATTCTCAGGCGAGCTTGCCGCCGTTCCGAGCGGGTTGAACGGTCGCGAGGCCGCTTCGCCGACGGTCGCTTCGGCGCTCGCGGCGAACGGGTCGGCCGCATACACGGTCCGCCCGCCGCTCGAGGCAGGGTGGGCGGCCAACCGCGACGAACTGGCGTCGAACCCGCTGGCCGCGGAACGTCCTGGCGCCGCATAGGGATTGTCGACCGGCGGAGCAGGGCGGTCGGGGCGTGAGGAATTGGCCTGCAGCGAATTGTTGTCGCCCATGTCGAGATCCGCTTGCCCGAAATCCGAGTGGCTTCCCAACCCTGCCGGGCTTCTAGGGGCGTTGCTGGCCGGCCAGAGTTGCGGCGTCGCGGCGCCAGCACGATCGCCGGCGATGAGCAGCGACGGAATCTCCGCGCCGCGAAGCGGCGCGGCACTTGCCGCGGGACCCAGCGCGGGGCCTTCCAAGCCGGGGCCTTCCGCGCCGGACGCGACCGGAGCGGGCGAGTTCTGGCGCGGGGCGCTCAACCCAGGCGCCCCGAAGCTGGGGCCTTCCAGTTCGGGGCCGGTTGGCTGGACTGCGGGCGTGGCGGGGCTTGTGGCCGCAGGAGCCGACGCATCAAACGACGGAAACGGAAACTGCGACGCACCGGGCGTCGCGGCCTCGGCAGCGACCAACGCGCCTGGCGTCCCTCCCTGCGGCGACGACGGACGTGTTGGCTCGCCGACTCCTGTCTCCGCCGTTGCCGTGTTTCCCGCGCGGTCGGCAATTGCGACGCGGAACCGCAGCTTGGCCCCCGTCTCGGCCGGCGCCCACGTGACTCCGCCGAGCAGGCGATCGGGTCGCGTCATGTCGGGGGGACCGACTTGAACCGATCGCCATGCCCGGCCGCTTTCGCTGACTTCGATTCGCAAGGTCTCGGGGTTGAGCGTCGCATCGCTGACGTCGTATCGCAAAGTGGTCGATCCGGCGATGCCGGCGGACGCCTCGAGCTTGATCGTCGGGCGCGTGCCGTCGACGACGACGCGCAATTGCGGCGTCGAGATCGTCGCGGGCGTCAGCCGGCCGGCCGAGTCCTCGACCTGCACGGCGAAATAGTACTCGCCGTCTCCGGGCGCGCGGTAACTGAAGCCCCGCACCTCGGGCCGCGCTCGTTGCAGCATGTCCCAGGCGACGCCGTCGCGCGAGGCGAGCAGGCGGACCTCGCGCATCGATCCGGCCAGGAACTGCTGCGGGTCGGGTTGAAAGGGGATGAAGAACGTCGGTTCGCGCCAGTAGAGCGGCTCGAGGCGGCGCGGGTCGGCGACAGGAGGTGCGTTGACGCCCGCCGCAAAGGTCTCGGCGGCCCAAACGCCCAGAACGATCGCCAGCGCGGCAGCGCATTGCCGGCGGCTCCCGGCTCGCCGAGGAGACGGCGTGCTCGACGAACGAACAGATTGGTTAAGGCGGGGCATCTCGACGGCCGAGGCGGTCGGGGGAGTTGTGGGCGACGATGACCTGTCGGCGCAGGGCGCCGCGCTATCAGCCGCTATCGACAGAAGCAGCCCGGGCCCCTCAGACTGCGGCAATCCGGTCGACGTGGCGCAGTGGGCGAAATGTCGCGGTTGGGGCAAGTTCTGCCGGCGCCGGCCGGGGCGCGGTCCCGGCGCGCTAAACTGGACTGGTTAGGCCGACTGCGCCATAATGCCAGCAACTGGGGCGGAAGTTTCACGAACGAGGCGGCCGAAGGCTGCCGGCGAGCAACAGCGATGACCGACTCGGCCGATGCCTTGATGCGCGCTGTGGTCCTTGCGTGGGTCACCTTTCTGATCACCGCCGCGGGGATGAGTTTGGTGCGAAAATGGCGGGATCGCGCCAATCGCGCCGATGGCGCCAGCAACGAGATGATGACAAACTTTCGCGAGCTTCATACTCGCGGTGGTCTGAGCGACGAAGAATTCCGAACTATCAAGGCGAAGCTCGCTAGCAGCGTCAAGACGGAACTCCACGAGAAGGGAAGCGCCGGATAGTTCCGGCTGTTCCCGTGTTGACGCCGGCAGCGGCTGTCGCGGTTGCCCGGCGGCCCGCGACGAACGTGGCCGAACCTTGTGCAGAAAGTCGATGAACGAGGCCAGTCGGGGCGACGTATAGAGAGCGACGACGACGGGCTCTCAGGTGAGAGCAGCTCGAACTGGGCGCGTCAAGGACGGCTCGCCGGGTATGAAGGAAGGGCGCCCGAGCGACGGGTTAGGCCGGATTTCGGCCGATCCCCGCTCGTAAGCCGGGTAACAACTCCCCTCGAGCGACAACGTGACACGCCATGCGGCGCATTGGGACGGCGATGCCCCAATCGCGCTGCGACGACGCAAAGGAAGAGTTGCATGCCCTCCGGTAAGGATTTGACCAGCGGCGGTCGGCGCGGCGCCGCCTCCAAGAAAAACGCCTTCTGCTCGTTCTGTCGCAAAAGCTACCGCGACGTCGGGCCCCTCGTCGAAGGCCCCGGCGACGTTTACATCTGCGGCGAGTGCATCGAACTGTGCCAGTCGATCCTCGACCAGGAACGGAAACGTCGCGGCTCCAGCAAACAACTGTTCGCCAAGATCCCCAGCCCGCGGGAGATCATGGCCGAACTTGACGAGTACGTCATCGGGCAGGAATCGGCCAAGCGCGTCCTGTCGGTCGCGGTTCACAGCCACTACAAGCGGCTGATGGCCGCCGAGGAGGAGTCGGACGTCGAGATCGACAAGTCGAACATCCTGCTCGTGGGTCCCACGGGTTGCGGAAAGACGCTGCTCGCCAAGACCCTGGCTCGCAGCCTGAACGTCCCCTTCGCTATCGGCGACGCCACGACGCTGACCGAGGCCGGCTACGTGGGCGAGGACGTCGAGAACCTGCTGCTCAAGCTGCTCCATGCGGCCGACTTCGACATCGAGGCGGCGCAGCGCGGCGTGCTCTACATCGACGAGATCGACAAAATCGGCAAGACGAGCCAGAACGTCTCGATCACTCGCGACGTGTCGGGCGAAGGGGTGCAGCAAGCCCTGCTCAAAATGTTGGAAGGCACCACGGCGAACGTCCCCCCGCAGGGCGGCCGCAAGCACCCCGAGCAGCAGTACATCCAGATCGACACCACGAACATCCTGTTTATCTGCGGCGGCACCTTCGACGGCGTCCAGGACGTCATCAAGAAGCGGCTCGGCAAGCGTTCGATCGGCTTCGGTCAGAAGGGGGAAAGCGCCTCCGAAATGACGCTGGGCGAAACGCTTGCCCAGGTCAATGCCGACGACATCATCGAGTACGGCTTGATTCCCGAACTGGTCGGCCGGTTGCCGGTCGTCACCTCGCTGCAACCGCTGGGCGAGGATTCGCTGGTCCGCGTGCTGCAGGAGCCGAAAAACGCCCTGATCAAGCAGTACCAGCACCTGTTTGCGATGGAAGAGGCGGACCTCAAGTTCACCGAGAAGGCCCTGCAGGCGATCGCCCACAAGGCTGCCCAACGCGAAACGGGCGCCCGCGGGCTGCGGTCGATCATCGAGAACGTGATGCTCGACATCATGTTCGATCTGCCCGACCAACCCCGCGGCAACCGCTACGTGATCACCGACGACATCGTCGACGGTCGCGAGAAACTGTTCGGCGAACCGCCGGCGAAGAGCGCGTGATTCGCTTGCGGATTCCGATTGGATCGAATCAACCCGATCCCAACAGCCAGAGCCTGGTCGAGCGACGTGCTCGACCAGGCTCTCGGTCATTTCGGTCGTCCGGCTGAACGTCGCGTTACGCGACGACTCGCGCACGCCGGACCATCCTCCGCGCCACGACCCCGCAGGTCGCCAGTCCGATCAGGGCGATCGACGACGGTTCGGGAACGAACGTGGGAAAGCCGCGGATTTCGCCCCCGGGAAACGTCGTCGAGTGGATGTTGAAGTACATCTTCCCGGCGTCGAGACCGTTGACGAAGGCGCCGAACGCGCCGGCGGTCCCCCCGTTGTCGTTCACAAAGGTCTGGTTGCCGTTGTAGCTGGTCGTAAGCAGCATGTTGAAAGTTTCATCCATCGATCCCGAGGTGACTCCGATAGGAAACCCAGGATAAGAGGGCGTTTGCGAGATGACCGAGGCCAGGGGGTTGGCCGGAGCATCAGGAATTGGCCCATGGATGTGAGCGGCAGTCGTCGTTCCGACGAGGCCGGTGAAGTTCGCCTCGACGCGCATCGTGAACTGATCGAGATCGACTGTCACGCGGACAAACCCCGTGCCGGGCGAGGCGTTGGGCGGAAACTCGCTCGGGCCGTCCATAAACGCTTCGTAGATTCGAACGTGGGCAAAGGCGAACGAAGTCGCTAGAACGCCCCACGCCAAGCAGCAATGCGTCAGCATGCGTTTCACGAGAACTCTCCTTGTCGAAAAGATGATGGAAGCAAGCCGCAACGACGCCTCGGCGGCTTGCCAGGAAATTCCTCACGCCATCAGAGCGCCGTGATTATGGCGCCGTTGTCGAGGGCAAGGCAAGCAATTTCGCGAGAAGAGCGGCGTTGCATCGGCCAGGACTCGAAGCGGCCGCGAACGGTACGCGAGGCCGCGTCGCCTGGATGCAACGAAAGTCGCGAGAAACGGCGAACTTCCAAATAATCCGAAAACAATGCAAGCCATGCGACCCGTCGCGACAGACGGCGTGGCGCCGTTAGCCGCGGAGCCGGCGGAGCACGTCGAGCCCGCGCGCGAGCGTCGCTTCGCTCGCCGCGTAGCTGATGCGAAAGTGCGTGTCGCGCGCCGAGAAGATTCCTCCCGGGATGACGAGCAGTTCGTTCTCGATCGCCCGCGCAACGAACTCGCTGCCGCTGCCGGCGCAGCGGGGGACCTTGGGAAACACGTAGAACGCGCCGCCGGTCGGTGCGACTTCGTACCCCGCGTCGCGGAGCCCGTCGACGATCAGGTCGCGGCGATCGGCGTAGATGCGCGCCTGGGCGGTCATGTCGACGTCGAGCGCCGCTGCGACGCCCCATTGCAGCGGGTGGGGCGCGCAGACGAAGGTGTACTGCTGGAGCGCCGTCAGCTTGTCGATGATCGCCGCCGGGCCGTGGATCCAACCCACGCGCCAGCCCGTGACCCCGTACGACTTGCTGAAGCCGTCGACCACGATCGTCTGCGGATTGTGCGCGGCGGGGGAGGGGAGGGCGCCGTCGTAGCAGAACTGCCGGTAGATCTCGTCCGAGAGCAAAGCGATGTTGTGCTTAGCCGCCAGTTCCGCGAGGTCCCGCACCTGCTCGGCGCCGGCGACGACCCCGGTCGGGTTCGCCGGGCTGTTCAGCAGAATCATCTTGGTCTTGGGGGTAATCGCCGCGGCGACCTTCTCGACGTCGATCTGGAAATCGGGATAGGTGTCGATCGTCACCGCCCGACCGCCGACCATTCCCACCAGCGCCGGATACATGACGAAGTAGGGGTCGAAGAAGATCGCTTCGTCCCCCGGGTCGATCATCGCCAGCATCGCCATCACCAGCGCTCCGCTGGTGCCCGAGGTGACGAGCACCTTGCGATCGGCGTGGCCGTACTCGGCGTCGATCTGCGCTTGCAGTCGGGTTCGCAAGTCGCTGATGCCTTGCGTTACGCTATAGCCGTTGCGATCGTTGCGGATGGCGTCGATCGCGGCGTCCTTCACCGCGTCGGGCACGGGGAAGTCGGGCTGCCCGATCGACAGATTGATCGGGTCCTTCATCTTCGCGGCGAGGTCGAACACCTTGCGGATGCCCGAGCTGTCGAAATTCGCGGTGCGCTGGGCGAGCCAAGGATGCATGAGGAGCGATCGGAGGTCAGAGGTCGGAGTGTCAGACAATCAACGAAAGGGCGGCGCTTTGAAGTCAGTTTCTTATCGTCGTCGGCAACGTTGCCGGATTGCTGGCGGCGTCGGGATCGACGCCGAGGCTGGGCAACGGTCGTGCGGCCCCCCATTGTACCAACGCGACCATCGCCAGCACTCCCGACACCGCGGCGATTTGCAGCGGGGTGAGTCGCTCGTCGTCGACCTGTCCCCACACCAAGGCCAGCATCGGAACGACGTAGGTGACCATCCCCGCAAACAACGGGCCTTGCGTCTTCACAAGCCAAATGAACAGCAGAATGGCCGCCCCCGTGCTCACTACCCCCAGCAGCACGAGCGATCCGATAGCCAACGGCCAGTCGCGGGGCTCGGCGGGGCCTTGCAGATTCAGAGCGGTCATCGCCGCGGGGCTCATCCGCAGGGGCACGAGCGCCGCTCCCCCGATGGCCAAGAACGCAGTCGAGAGCGGCGCGGCCGGCAGATGGTCGAGCTTCCATTTGATGTAGGTGTTGCCCACCGCATAGCCGAGCGGCACGGTGAGGGCGAGCCCCAGATCCCATGCGCCGATGCCGCGTTGCGTGCCGTCGAGGACGACGAGCCACGCACAAGCCAACCCCCCCAACACGCCGACCAACTGTCGCGGCGTGGGGCGTTGCCCCAGCATGGGCATCGAGGCGAGAATGGTCACCAGCGGGACGAAGGTGACCATCAGCCCGAAGAACCCGTGTTCGCCGGCCTGCCGCATCACGTAGGGCTGGATCAAGAACGGCCAAGTGTTGGCCAGCAGCGCAACAATCGTCAGGTGGACCCAGTCGATCGGTCGGAACTGCGCCCAGGTTCGCCGCGCCAAGCAGTACACGGCCAGCACCGCGGCTCCCCCCAACAGCCGCGCCATGCCGACCCCCAACGGCCCGACGGCGTGCATCGCCCGATCCATGAGGATAAAGCTGGCGCCCCACACCACGCAGATGAACAGAAAGGCGAGGTAGGGCATTGCGCACGAGCGGGGAGCGGAAACAAGCGCCGTGCCGAACGACGGCCGGCAGCGGGCGTACCACGCCATCGTACCGCCCGTCCGACGAACCCTAAAGCCCTGCCTGAGGCACGCGTCATCGCATGCCAAGCCATCGGCTGTCGTCACCCTACGGAAGAGTGCGATGGGGTCGCTTTAGCGCCGCGGCGCTCTACCGCACGCGCACCTTGAACTGCAACACGCCGCCGTCGCCGGGTTGCAGAGGTTCGTCGATCTCCCAGCGGAGGATCAGCGAGCCCGCTTCGTTGCGGCTCGTCGAGAAGTCGGCTTTGGCGGTCGACTTCTGGCTCCCCTCGACGTACTCGAGCCGGGTGGTCAGATTGTCGACAATCGTCACATTGCCGATGACTCGGTCTCCCAGGTTATCGTACCGCAGCGTGAACTCAACCAGTTCGCCCTGCTGGGCCGAGCCGCGCGAGGCGAGCTTCACGAGTCGCAGCTTGGGATGGTTGGGTTCGTCGAGGCGATAGATTACGCCCGGCTCTTGGACGCTGACCTCGGCTTGCGCCCGATCGGCGTCGAGCAGCACTTGCACCGCTTGATCGCCCGACCACGAGACCGCGGCCAGCGACGAGCGGCCGATCTCGACCACGTCGCGGCCGACGATCTTGCCCGTGGTGATGATCGACAAATTCGCGTACGGCGCCAGCGAACCCAAGGCGGCCGCGACGCGCTGGTCGCGATCCAACTCGCCCGGCTGTTGGCGTTCGCGCAAGAGGCTCGGCGGCATCCGCATGCGGTCGATCGTCGGCTCGAGCCGAGCGGTGCGGGCCGCGACCCGTTCGCGTTCGTCGACGCGGGCGACCGCGGCGTTCTCGTCGACCGCTTCGACCATGATTGCCTGGTTGTAACCGACCGGGTCGACGACCCGCCGCACCACCCCGAACCGCGGGGCGTAGATGCACACTTTGTTGCTGGGGGTGACGACCGTCCGTCCGTCGACCGTGTCGTAGTGGGCGATCGTGTCTTCTTGCTCGAGCCCGGTCACGCGCCAATCGGCCCGCACTCCGGCGGGAAGTCCGTGATCGCCGCCGTCGCAGAGATACTCGTCGTCGGGTCCGCGGATCGAGCAGCTAGGACCGCAGCACGAGCAGCCCCCGGCGCACGGCTGCCAGGTGCACCCCGGCGGCAGGCAGCGCGCCGCCACCAACTGATCGGGGGTCAGATGAGACGGGAGTTCCGCCGGGGGTGCGTATTGAGCCGGAGCCACTTTGCCGTCGGAGGAGTACGTTACGTCGTCGGACGGAAACGACGGCGAGGGCGATTGTCGAGCGATCTTCGCCTGGTCCCCCGGCGGCACGGCCGAGCGGCACGAGCACATCAGCAGCGCCGCCGCGGCGATCACGCCGTAGCGAAACCACGCGGGGGCCCCGACGGGACCCGTGGCGAACGTCGGCGTGGCAACGGCTTGCGACATGAGAGGCAAAGGCCCGGCGGGCGAGCGGCAGGCTACAAGATAAGGGGGCGAACTTGCGATTGCGAAAGACGCCCGTCGCCTTAGCGGGCGAGCGGAGTCGTCGCGGGGCGTTCGGGGCGAGCTCGTTCGTACACGATCGCCGGTTCGGCGCCGTAGTTGAACGAGCCATCGGCTTGGTGCATATCAGGCGTGCGGGCGCCCATTCGCAGAATCGCGATCGGGCGCCCCAGACTGTCGGCCGCCACCAGCGGATCCTCGCCGGGGCCGACCTCCATCCACGGTTGCTCGTTGAGGCTCCCCTGAGCGATCGGCAGTGCGAGCGACGGGTCTTCGACGTAAATCACGCGGGTTACGAACCGCCCCTCGGCGGCCATCAGCAGTTCTTCCAGAGTCAGGTCCACCGGCACGGGGAACTTGAGCGCCTCCCCCGGCGGCGGGTAGAGTCGATCGATCAACTCGACTGTCGGAAACACTTCGACCCCCGGGTGTTCGGGGATCTGGGTGACTTGAAATCGGTACACAAATCCCACGTGCAAGCCTGCCAGCAGGGCGTCGGGTTGGGGCGCGCCGAACCCGGGCCCCGCGGCCGGGGCGATCCGCGCCCCGCGAGGGGCGCGAATCTCCACCGGCTGACAGTATCCAGACAACGGTCCGCCGCGCAACAGCCGCTGGCGTCCAATCGCTCCCGGAGGCATGGCGCCGGCGTGCAGCCAATGGGCTGGCCCGTCCTGCCCGGCCGCGAACCCGAGGTTCGCGATACAGACCAGCCCTGCCCAAAGAATTTTGCCAGCGGCTCGCTGGCGACGACTGCCGCAGCGAAGTGGGTGGCGAACCGTTGTCATTGGGATTCCAAAAAAAGATCCGACTCGATTACTGACAGTACTCGCATCCTTCGTCGTTGCACTTGTCGCAGCCGAGCCGCGAAGCGAGCCGTTCGCCCAAGGCCTTGTCGGCCGCGGGGAGAGCCGGCGGAAGCGTGCCGCCGAAGATCCGCAATGGTGCGCGATTCGTCTCGTCGATCTTCACGTGATTGACCGGCCGGGGATAATCCATGCCCGGACGCTGCTTCACCGAGATCTTCATCTTGTGAACCGGCGGCGGCATGAGCACGCGGGTCCGGTTCTTCATCACATGCTGCGTCAATCCCGCTTGGTGCCCCAGCGGAATATGGGGCGGTCCGGGCAGCCCGATCGGCGTGCCCGTGATCGGCATGCCGTACTGCGGACCCGTGACGCCGCTCACGAGATGGGGAGGCATCACTTGGGGCGAAAACCCCGTCGTCGGCATCCCCTGGGGACCCATTGGCGCCCCGCCGCCGTAAGAGCCGTAGCCGCCGTCCATGCACCCCTCGGAGTACTGGGCCGGATAGACCTCCCCGCCGATCATGCCACCTTGTCCAGGCGATTGCAGATCGAGGTTGCCGACCCGCAGGATCGCCAGGATCGAACCGCGACGGTCCGCTTCGGCGATCGGGTCGACGCCCGGATCAAGTCGCGTGCTGACGAGGGTTTCCACCCCGGCCAGCGCCAGCTCCTGGAACTCGGGATCCGGCAGGTAGATCACCTTGGTCACAAAATTGCCGCTGAGCACCTGATCGAGGTCCTCGTCGGTGAATTGCACCGGGATCGGGGCGTGAGCCAGGAACGCGTCGGTCCGCGGCGTCACGGGGGCGACTTCGAGCGTGGGATAGAGTTCCACGCCCGGACGCTCGGGCAGATTCGCGAGTTTCAGCCGATAGATCGCGCCTTGCGAGAAGTTCTGCCGTCCCGGCATCACCAGCGGGGAGGAGTCGAAGTACCCGCTTCCGCTGACGTCCCAAGAGACTTCGCCCCCCTCGACGCCGAGGAAGGCGATTTGCGAGTTGCTCCCCGCGCCCGGCATGGGCCCCATGGGGGGGCAGCCTGGGGGAGGTCCGCCCATGCCCCCCATCATTCCGGCGGGCATGACGCCTCCCATTCCTCCCATGCCCATCTGGGCCGAGGCGGGCGTGATGACGCCGGGACCGGGGCCGCCGACGCCGGGGCCCGGCTCCATCAGCCGCTGCGAAGGCGGCAGGTTATGGGCGACTCGACCTCCCACGCAGCCGAGCGTCATCGCCGCGGCGACGCAGCAGGCAGTCACAATGGACCACTTTCGTTTCATAACGTTCCCCCTGATAAGGCTGCTGGCGCCATCATGGACGCCGGCGCGCGAACTTCTCGGCACGTCGCCGCGCGGAGGCGTCGGTCGCCCCGCGACGCGGCTTGGTCGGTTTTCTCTGGTGTGCGAATCGAACGTTGTGGAGAGCGCCCCGGCGCCTCGGGCATGCTAGCGGTCGGCGGCGCGTCCTTGGGGCGTTTGCCGTGGACGCATCGCGACGCGAATCCCTAGAATTCGCGGCCAGCTTGCCAGGGGCCCTTCGCGGCCGAACGCTGCGTCCGTGCGGCGTCGGCGTACGAAGGGGGCTCCTCCGGGACTATTTGGTCGGCGCCGGAAGGCCCAGCTCTTTGGCAAAACCGCTAAAACCGGCAGAGGAAAGCCAACTTGCCTGAATTGCCTGTTCTGAAATCTCTCGCGCTCTGGCTTGTCGCCGCGACGGTCGCCGCCCAGCCGGCGGGCTGGCAGACCCCGCTGTCCGCGCCAGGCGCCGCGGCCCCGGCGGCCGACGGCAACCAGTTGCTGGCGCGGGCCCTCGACCGGATGGAACGCAACATGACCCTTGCGGCCAAGGTCCGCCATCGGGCGACCCTCGGCGAGGAAGAGTCGATCGGCGAGGGAGAGTACTGGCAGCAGGGGGTCGGCAACCACCGCCGCAGCCGCTGGCAAATGCGGGCTCGCGCCGGCGACGACACGCTAAGCCTGGTGCAGGTGTTCGACCGCCGCTATCTGTGGACCGACCGCCGGTTCGGCAAGAGCCGCCGCGTCACCCGGCTCGACATTCAACGGCTCCGTCGCGAGTTAATCAGCCGTAACGAGGAGGGGCCGGCGACGCCGACGATCGGGACCCCGTCGCCCGAGGACGCGGCTCTGTTGGCCCGCGGAGGACTCTCGCAATTGCTGGCCGATTTGCAGCGGCGATACGACTTTTCGCCGCCGCGCCCCGCGGTCGTCGACCGCACGCCGACCTGGGCGGTTGTGGGCCAGTGGAAGCCCCAGGAATTGGCTCAACTCTGGCATGGCGCCGCGTTCGACTCCGCCGCCGCGCCGCTGCCCCCGTTCGACTTGCACGCTTGGCCTGCGCAGATACCGCATCACGTCGTGGTGCATTTTGGCCAGTCGGATTTGTTCGCATATTTTATTGAGTTCCGCTCCGCGGCCGACGCTTCGGCGGCCACCGCCGTCAACGCCGTGACAAGCGTTCCCAAGCCGCTGGCTCAGTACACGTTGTTTGACGTCCAGTTCGCCGCGGCGATTGACCCGCAGATGTTCGAGTTCGACTCGCGAGACGTCGACTGGGTCGACGAAACGGCCGAAGTCGTCGCGGAGTTTCTCCCCGTGGCCGAGAAACTCGCCGAGGATCAAACCGCGATCCGCCATCGGGTCGTGCGCTGACCGTCGCGCCGCCCAGGGCGGGGCGGGCCGAAAATCACTGGACAATTCGGCGCCAATAGCCCGTTCGGCACGCCACTTGCCCGATCACGGATCACGGCCCGTTGGCGGAACGGTCGATGATCGCAACCATTTTGAGTCGTCCCTCGAGTCGCCGGCCGTCCCGCTAGGATTTCCCGCCGATAGCTGCCTTTTTTCATCCCCGCCTATCCGGCAGCATGGCCCCCCCGCTTGGGGAAGTGTACTGTGCAAGGAGTGTGCGGTTCCCAACCGGCGTAATTGCATGATGAATCATTATCCTCGACTGACGCCCGAAGAAGCCGCCCGCATCATCCGTGATGGAGACTTGGTGGCGTTCAGCGGGTTCACCCCGGCCGGGGCTGCGAAGGTCGTCCCCCGGGCCCTCGCGGAGTTCGCTCGCGCCGAGCACGCCTCCGGGCGAGACTTCAAGATCCGCATCCTCACCGGCGCCTCGACCGGCCCCAGCATCGACGACGTGCTCGCCGAGGCCGAGGCGATCAGTTGGCGGGCCCCGTACCAATCCTCCGGCCCGCTGCGCAAGCTGATCAACGCCGGCAAAGTCGAATTCGTCGACATGCACCTCTCGCACATGCCGCAGATGGTGCTGTTCGGGTTTCTCGGACAGATCGACGTCGCGGTCGTCGAGGCCTCCGAGGTGACGCGCGACGGACGAGTCTACTTGACGACCTCGATCGGCGCTTCGCCCACGTTTCTCCACACGGCCAGCAAGATCATCATCGAGGTCAACTCCGCCCAGTCGGTCCGGCTGAGCGACATGGCCGACATCGTCACCCCCAAGCCTCCCCCGTATCGCCCGGGGCTCGATCTGGAGCATCCGCTCGAGCGCATCGGCCGGTCCTATGTGATCGTCGATCCGAATCGGATCGTCGGCATCGTCGACTCGAACGAGGCGGACGAGTTGGGACCGATGGCCCCGGCCGACGCCACCAGCGAGGCGATCGCCGAATACGTCGTCGAGTTCCTGGCCCGCGAACTGGCCAGCGGCCGCTTGCCCGCCGACTTTTTGCCCCTGCAAAGCGGCGTGGGCAATGTCGCCAACTCGGTCATGGAAGGGATCGGGCGGCAGTCGGAAATCCCCGACTTCGTCATGTACTCGGAAGTGCTGCAGTCGGCCCCGTTCGAACTGCTCTGCAAGGGTCGGCTCCGCGGGGCGAGTACGTGCGCACTGACGCTCCTGCCCGAGCAGATGGAAACGCTGGTGGACCAGATCGACGAGCTGTCGCCGCGGCTCGTCCTCCGTCCGCAGGAGATCTCCAACAATCCGGCCGTGGTCCGCCAGCTTGGCGTCATCGCCATGAACACGGCGCTGGAGGTCGACCTCTACGGGCACGTCAACTCGACCCATGTCTGTGGTCGGCGGATGATGAACGGCATCGGCGGCAGCGGCGACTTCGCCCGCAATGCGTATCTGTCGATCTTCCTTTGCCCCTCGATCGCCAAGGGGGGGCGGATCTCGACGGTCGTGCCGATGTGCAGCCACGTCGACCACAACGAGCACACCGTGCACGTCGTCGTCACCGAACACGGTTACGCCGACCTCCGCGGCCTGGCTCCGGCGGAGCGAGCCAAACGGCTCATCGATCGTTGCGCCCACCCCGCGTATCGCGATTATCTGCACCGCTACCTGCGCAACAGCGGATCAGGGCACATTCGCCACGACTTGGCGCGATGCTTCGAGCTGCACGAGAACCTGGAGCGCTACGGCTGGATGCTGCCGGAGCTTTCGAGCGAGAACGTCAAGCTCGCAACGGTTTCTTGATCGCGCCCCTTCAATCGCGAATGGACAGCTCCGCTTTGAGCCGCCTGAGTTCCGCCGTGAGTTCGGACTGGATCAACTCCAGCGCGGGGTCGTCGTAACGGTTGCGCACTTCCTCGGGATCGGCCTCGAGGTCGTACAATTCCCAAGCGTCGATTTCGGTGAAGCGGATCAACTTGTGTCGTCCGGTCGTCACTCCTTCGTGACGCTCGACCGCGTGATCGCGCGTCGGGCCCTCGTGATAGTTGTAGTAGAACGAGGTTCGCCAGCCGGGGGCCTCGCTTCCTGCCGCCAGCGAGCGGAGGCTGCGGCCCTGCATCGCAGCGGGGATCGCCGCTCCGGCCGCGTCGAGAAACGTCGGTGCGAAGTCGACGTTCGACGCGATCCGCCCCTCGACTCGTCCCGGTTCCGCCACCCCTGGCCAACGAACCACCAGCGGCGTCCGCAGCGACTGTTCGTACATGAACCGTTTGTCGAACCAGCCGTGTTCGCCGAGGTAGAACCCCTGGTCGCTGGTGTAGACGACGATCGTATCCTCGGCCAATCCTGCCTCATCCAGGCAGTCGAGCAGTTCGCCGACGCTGTCGTCGACGCTTGCGATGCATTCCAGATAATCCTGCAGGTAGTGTTGATACATCCACCGCGTGCGAGCGTCTCCGGCCAGATTGAGTCGCTGGAACTCCTTGTAGCGCGGATCGATCGTCCGCTCCCACGCGGCTCGTTCCTGCGGCGTCATGTGGCCGTAGAGCCACGCGCGGTTGTTGTCGTCGGGGGTCCAGACCTTCAGGTCGGTTGACAGCGTCATCTGCGAGATCCGCATTTCAGCGGTACGGGCGGCTGCGCTGCGGGTCGCGTAGTCGTCGAGCAGGGTCGCGGCCTCGGGAAATTCCGTCGCGGCCGTTTCGCCCAGGTGGGCCGTCCCGGGATTCCACGGCCGGTGGGGCGCCTTGTGATGCACCAACAGGCAGAACGGCCGGTCGCGGTCGCGGCCCTTCTTGAGCCACTCCACGGCGAGCCGGGTCGTGATCTCGGTCACGTACCCCGGCTCGGCCCGCTGGCCCGCCGGGCTGATGAAGTCGGGTCGATAGTACTTTCCCTGTCCGGGCAGAATGTCCCAGTGATCGAACCCCGTCGGGTCGCTCTTGAGGTGCCACTTGCCGATCAGGGCGGTCTGATAGCCAGCCTGCTGAAGCAGCTTGGGGAAGGTGACTTGCGATCCGTCGAACGCCGTGTAGTTGTCGCGGACCCCGTTGTGAACGCCGTACTTGCCGGTCAGCAGACAGGCCCGGCTGGGCCCGCAGATCGAGTCCGTCACATAGCAGCGGTCGAACCGCACCCCCGCGGCCGCGATCCGATCGATGTTCGGCGTCTCGTTCAGGATCGATCCGTACGCCCCCACGGCCTGATAGGCGTGGTCGTCGGACATGATGTACAGAATGTTCGGCCGTGCCGCTTGCACGTCGCTCGCCGCCGCGGCGACGAGCGCGACCGCCGCCATGATTGCAAGACGCATGATGACTCCTGGGCCAAAGGAACGTCGGTTCAAGGGGACGAAGCCACACGCCTGCGGCTCATTCCGGGCGGCCGTTCGTCGGGACGACTACTGCTCGTCAGCCCGCAGTTCCCAGCCGAGCTTCTCGACCGCGCGGCGGGCCACAGGGTGCTCCATGAACAGTTTCCACACCAGCCCCGTCCGAGCGTTCTCGATCGCGACGATCATTGGCCCGACGTCGATGGCGATGTTGTCGTCGCTGGCGTGTTGCTGCTCGATGTTCAAGCTGTCGGCGAAGCCGAACCCTCCTGCGGCGGGGTCGCGCCACGCGAGCAACTCGCCGTCCTTCCCCCGAAGATGACGCATCGAGCGGAGTGCGTCCATGCTCTCGCGGGGGGTGAACACAATGGCCGAACCGGCCGCGTAGGGCGCCACGGTCCCGCCGCAGAAGTTGTCGCTGTTGCTCAGGTTAGGCTGGACGTCGGGCACCAGGTACGAGTCGCGACCGTCGGCGTTTCGCCCGCTGCTCGGGCTTAGCCCCCAGCGGTCCCCGGCTAAGGTGGGAAAGCTCCCCCCTGCCTCAATGCACCTCCAGCGGTGGGTGAGCATCGCGCGACGCGAATTCTCGAACCAATCGACCCTGGGGGCCTCGACGTCGAACCGCGCGGGCTCGTCCGCCTCGAAGCGACCGTAGTCGATCCACGAGTGGGCGAAGAAGTACGTGAACAGCGCCCCGTTCCAGGAAACAACGTACGGGGGCATGTCGCCGTGGCTCTTCACAGTTCGTTCGAGCCGATAGTAGTCGCGCGGGTTGACGGAGTAGTCCTCCCGCGGGGCGCCGACGGCCAGGAAGTAGACGAGGAACTCCTCGTCGCTGGCGATGTGCCAGTCCCACTCACGGTACTCGCCGGGGCCGTCCATCGTGCGATTGTCCGCGGGGCGCCACCCGAACGAGATCAAGTCCTTGGGCGAGTTGCGGTAGGATCGCCAGTTCGTGTCGGCGGCCATCAGGTCCGCCAGCCGGGCGACCTCCCCCCCGAAGTAAACGGCCGCAGGCAAGGCCCCGGCCAGCAGAAGGGCGTGGTCGACGGTGCTCGCCTGATCGACAACGTCCCCCGGGGGTTGCCCCCCGTCCGTGGAGTTGACGAAGTGGAGATAGACCCCGTCGTGCTTGTTGTCGGTCCGCTCGATGAGGGATCGCAGAATCGACTCCGCCCGGCTGGCGCCCTCCTCACGCGAGATCCATCCCCGCTCGACCCCGATCGGCAGGGCGGAAAGCTGGAACCCGACTCCCGCGGTGCTCGCCAGCGCGGTCAGGCATCGATCCTTGGCCAGTCCGGCCGGTTGACCGACTTCGTTCCATAGGTAGTTGAAACAGCCTCGTTGAATCTCTTCGAGCAAGATCTCGTCGGCGGGAGCGAACTTGTAAGAGCGGGCCGCTTCGGTCTCCGGGGAGCGGAGGATATCGGCGGGCTGGCCGGCGGGTTTGTCGGCAGCGGCAAGCCGGGAAGCGCCGGCTGTGACGACCAGGGCGGCTATCGCCGCCATGCCCAGGGCGTCCGGCCGCTGAAAACGGTTGAAAATCATGTCGGACCGACGGAGGAGAAGTCGTTGACAAGGGTGAGTTTCTCAGGCTATCCTTGTCTGAAAGCGCTGTCAACAACCGCCCCGAAATCCCGGCGGGCCCCCCGGGCGAATTTCGGGGGCGAGGCGCCCGATGTGCCTGCGTCTTCGACGCACTCGTCTCCCCCGCCCAGGTACCGTATGCCTGTCTCGATTCAAGACGTCGCCAAACGCGCCAGCGTGTCGATCAGCACGGTTTCGCGCGTTCTCAACCGCCGCAACATCGTCAACGAGACGACTCGCAAACGGGTCGAGGAGGCGATCACCGAGTTGGGCTATCAGCCCAACGTGTTCGCCCGCGGGTTGATGTTGCGCCGTAGCCACGTCTTGGGGCTCGTGCTGCCCGATCTGCACGGCGAGTTCTATTCCGAGATCATTCGCGGCGCCAATGTTCGGGCCCGGGAATTGGGCTACAAGCTGATGATTTCCTCGGTCGCGGCCGACGACGACGGCAGCGAACTGATGGCCACTGTGGCCGACCAAGCCCTCATCGACGGGGTGGCGGTCATGGTCTCGGAGGTCGACGCCCGCACCCGGGCTACGCTGTCGGGGGTGAAGGGGCCGCTGGTCGTCCTCGACGGCGAGGTGCTGGGGGTCAAGCACGACAGCGTCGTCATCGATCAACGCATGGGGGCGGTCGCGCTGATTCGCCACCTTGTCGAGCGCCGCGGCGCCCGCCGGGTCGTGTTCGTCGGCGGATTGCCTACGAACTTCGACACGATGGAACGTCTCGCCGCGGCTCAGGAGGTGACTCGCGAAGCGGGGGTTGCGCTCGAGCCCGGCGATATCTTCCACCTTGATTACTTGTACGACACCGCGTTCGAACTCGGCCAGCGCAAGGTGCGCGAGTGGTCGCATCGTCGGGCGAGCGTCTTTGCCGCCAACGACGAAATGGCCGCGGGGATCATCGACGCGGCAATCGACGCGGGCTTGTCGGTCCCCGACGATCTGCCTGTCGTCGGCTTCGACGACACGCGAATTGCGGCCATGACCCGGCCTCGGCTCACTACGGTGCGGGTCCCCATGTCGAGCATGGGCGCTGCCGCGATTGACTTGTTGTTCCAACGGATCACCGACCCCAAGCGACCGGTGGCCCGTTTGACCCTGCAGTCCGAGTTGGTCGTCCGCGAATCCTGCGGCGCCCCGGAGGCCTGAACGGCCGGGCGTGCGCGGCGCTGGCGCCGACCGAAGTCATCATCCCCCCCCCCGCGCCCGGCGGCGTCGGGGCCTCCTTTGCTTGTCTTGCCGTTGGCTATGGCTGGTCCCGTCGTCTCACCGAAGTTTGCCGCGGCGTGGCTCGCTCTGAGCCTCGCGCTCGGCTGCAGCCGCGGGGACCAGCGGGCCGAGCGGATCGAGTTCTGGGCGATCGGCTCAGAAGGAGAGGTCGTCGCCCCGTTGGTGCGGGAGTTCGAGCGGCTCCACCCGGGGACGGAAGTTCGGATCCAGCAGATCCCCTGGACCGCAGCTCACGAGAAGCTGCTGACCGCGTTCGCCGGCGACGCCCTTCCCGACGTCTGCCAATTGGGAAACACCTGGATCGCGGAGTTTGCGGCGCTCGGGGCGCTGGAGGATCTTTCCGACCGCGTCGGCGCGGATCGACCTGTCGACCCGCAGGCTTTCTTCCCCGGCGTGTGGGAAGGCAACGTCGTCGGCGACGACGCGGCGGGCGAGCGACTGTACGGCGTCCCCTGGTACGTCGATACGCGGGTGCTGTTTTATCGCACTGATCTGCTGGCAGCTGCCGGGTTCGCCGAGCCCCCGCAGAGTTGGGACGAGTGGCTCGCAATGGCCCGGGCCGTCCAAACGCGGCAGGGCGCTGACGACCACGCCATGCTGCTGCCGACGAATGAGTGGGAACAGCCGGTGATTCTGGGGCTGCAAGCCGGCTCGACGATGCTGCGCGACGGGGGCCGCTATGGCGGGTTCGAACAGCCGGAGTTCGCTCGGGCGTTCGAGTTCTACGCCTCGATCTTCGCCGAGGGGCTTGCTCCCAAGACCCCCAACACGCGGATCGCCAACGTGTGGCAGGAGTTCGAGCGCGGGGCGTTCGTGTTCTACGTTACGGGGCCGTGGAACGTCGCCGAATTTCGCAAGCGGCTCGGCCCCGCGATGAACGGCAAATGGACCACGGCGCCCCTGCCCGGGCCCGACGACCAGTTCCCCGGCGCCTCGATGGCGGGGGGCTGCAGCTTGGTGCTGTTCGCTGCGTCGCCGCGGAAAGACGCGGCTTGGCGGCTGGTCGAATACCTCGCGTGCCCCGAGCAACAAGCGGCGTTCTTCGCCGCGTCGGGCAACTTGCCGACCCGTCGCGCCGCTTGGCAGGACCCGCGCCTTGCGCAGGACGAACATCTGGCGGCCTTTCGCCGGCAGTTGGACAACGTGGTCGCGCTGCCGCGGGTGCCTGAGTGGGAGCAGATCGCGATGCGCGTTTGGCCCGCCGCCGAGGCGGCGATCAACGGCCGCGCTACGACCGCCGCGGCGCTTGCGCGACTCGATCGGCAGGTCGATTCGATCCTCGAGAAGCGCCGGTGGATGCTTGCCCGTCACTCGCCCCGAATTGCGGAGGCGGACTGACCGATGGCGATCCCCGCGTCACTCTCGCAGGCGACGAACCGAACGTTTGGCGCGCAACCGGGCCCGGCCGGCAGTTCGGGGCGGTTCCTCGGAATTGCCGCCGGGTGGTGGTTCGTCGCCCCGGCGCTGGTGATCGTGGGGGCGTTTTTCCTGGGGCCGATCGCGGCGTCGTTCGTCCTCAGCGTGACCGACTTCGACATCTACGCCCTGGCCGACTGGCGGAACCTGAGGTTCTCCGGCGGGCAGAACTTCAGCCGGCTGCTGGTCGGCGAGCAGAGCGGCGTCTTCTGGCAGGCCCTGAAGAACACATGTTACTTCGTGCTCGTCGGGGGGCCGCTGTCGGTGCTCGTCTCGCTGGGAGCCGCCTTGCTGCTGGAGGCCAAGCTCGCCCGTTGGAAGGGGCTGTTGCGGGTCGTCTTTTTCGCCCCGGTCGTGACGACCCTTGTGGCGACCTCGATCGTGTGGCGCTATCTGTACCACGGCAAGTACGGGCTGATCAATCACGCGCTCGAGTCGCTCGGGGTCGACCCGATCGACTGGCTCGGCGATCCGCGGTGGGCGATGCCGGCAATCATCGTGATGGCCGTCTGGAAGAACTTCGGCTACAACATGGTCATCTTCATGGCGGGATTGCAGAGCATCCCGACCGAGCTCTACGAGGCCGCGGCGCTCGATGGCGCCACGCCCGCCCGGCGGTTTGTCTACGTCACGCTGCCGGCCTTGGCGCCCACGTTTCTGTTCGTGGGGGTCACGACGATGATCGGCTGCTTTCAGCTCTTCGCCGAGCCGTATGTGATGACTCGCGGCGGGCCGGAGGGCAGCACCTACAGCCTCGTCATGCTGATGTACGAGGAGGGCTTCCGTTGGTGGCGCCTGGGAGCGGCTTCGGCGGCGGCCTTGGTGTTGTTCGCCATCACGCTGGCCGCAGCCGCAGTGCAGATGTCCCTCCAGCGGAGGGCGCTTGCATGAACCGCATCGTCGCCTCCATGGCTCTGAACGGCCTGTTGATCGTGTTGGCCCTGTCGGTCATGGCGCCCCTGGCGTGGACCGTAGCGGCCTCGGTGATGCCGGCCGGATCGGCCCAGCAGTACCCGCCCCCCCTGTGGCCGCGGGAGTTTACGCTCGACAACTACCGGCAACTGTTCAGTCGGCTGAACATGGGGCGATATTTTGCCAACAGCGTCGCTGTGTCGCTGGCGATCACGGCCAGCGCGTTGCTGTTGAACTCGATGGCCGGCTATGCGTTCGCCAAGCTGCGATTCCGAGGTCGCGACCGGGTGTTCAAACTGCTGTTGGCCGGGCTCGTCGTCCCGATCCAGGCGGCCATGCTGCCGCTGTTTTTGCTGCTGAAGCACATGGGGGTCATCAACACCTACTGGGCGGTCGTCATCCCTTCGATGGCCACGATTTACGGAGTTTTTCTGGTTCGGCAGTACGCGACGTCGATTCCCGACAGTCTGCTCGACGCCGCCCGGGTCGACGGGGCAGGGGAGCTGCGAATCTACCTCTCGGTGGTCCTCCCCCTGCTGCGGCCGGTGCTGGCCACGCTGGGGATATTCACCTTTCTGGCCGCGTGGAACGACTTCATGTGGCCGCTGGCGGTGCTCACGGGGAACGATTCCTACACCTTGCCGGTCGCCCTGGCGATCCTGTCAGGGGAGCATGTCCAGGATGCGGAACTCATGATGGCGGGCTCGGTGGTGACAATGCTGCCGGCCCTGGTTTTATTTGCGGCGCTACAGCGACAACTCATTGGCGGGATTATGATGGGAAGCGTCAAAGGTTAACGCCAGCCGCGACACTCATGGCGTCGGCGACCCCGCGGTCGCCGAGCCGCAACGATTCAGGACGACCTCACGCGATGGAGCAGACACAACCCCCGACCCGGTTCGGCGTCGCCCAGACGCCCGCGACCGTCCGGCCTCCCGACGAGGGCGCCGCGACGCTGCGCGGGCGTACGCTGCGGTCGCTGGTCACCGCCGCCGGCGCCGGCGGGCTGACTTACGACGGCCTAGCCGTCACCCGTTGGGACGGCGACATGTTGCGTCAATCGCTGGGCGCCTTCCACTATCTTCGCGATCTCGATTCCGGGGGACTGTGGTCCGCCGGCTGGCAGCCGACGGGCGCCGTCCCCGATCACTACGCCGCGGAAACGCGCGGCAACGTGGCGACCATCCACCGCATCGACGGAGGGATCGCCTCGCTGTTGGAGATCGCCATCGCCGAGGCCGACGTTGAAGTCCGGCGCTGCACGGTGTGGAACCTGGGCGAAGGGCCGCGCCGCATCGAACTGACCTCGTACTTGGAGTGGGTCCTTCAGGAGGCCGCAGCGGACGCGTCGCATCCGGCGTTCTCGAAGTTGTTCGTGGAAACGTCGATCGATTGCGAGGCCCGCGCAATCTTCGCCCGCCGTCGCCGGCGTTCTCCCGAGCAGCCGCTGTTGGCCGGGGCGCACTGGATCGCCGACTTGGCGGGCGAGCTGCTCGGCCAGCCGACGTTTGAAACCTCGCGGACCGCGTTTGTGGGCCGCGGCGGTTCTGTGCGCCAGCCGCTGGCTTTACGCGGAACGCTTTCCTCCGCAGGCCGATGCGGCCCGGTGCTCGACCCAATTGCGAGTTGGCGAGTCGCTTTTTTCTTGCCTGGAGGTGAAAGCGCTTCCATCTCGCTTGTCACCGCCGCCCGCGCTGACGTGGACTCGCTGCACAGCGACATTGCCGCGTGCGACCGGTCCGCGTTGCGCCGCGCATTCGAGCCGCGCGACGCGTCGACCTCCGCCTTGAACGGCGACGTGCCAGTAAGCCAGTCTTCCGCGACTGCGGCGATCGAACTCGATTCCCTCGTCGCGGAGGAGATGCTGCGCGTCGACCCGCCTCACACCGAGTTCTCCGGCCAGCCGTTCGTGCGGGCGACTGCGCGGTCGGCGCGAGGGAGCGCTCGCGACCCAGGGGGGGACGCCGCCGAGCCATTGCAGTTTGCCAACGGTCTGGGCGGATTCTCCGCCGACGGTTCGGAGTACGTGATCCGCCTTCGCCCCGACGAGGACGGCGCGCTTGCGTTGCCGCCGCAACCATGGGTGAACATTGTCGCCAACGAGGACGGGGGTTTCATCGCCACCGAGACCGGCGCCGGTTACGCTTGGACCGCCAACAGCCGCGAGAATCGGTTGACCCCCTGGCATAACGACCCGGTGCTTGATCCCCACAGCGAGGCGATCTATCTTCGCGACCGCGATTCGCGGCGTTATTGGAGTCCGCTCCCCGGGCCGGCCGGGGCGGGCGTCGAATGCGAGATACGGCACGGCTTCGGGGCCAGCGAGTACCGCCAAGTCGCCGAGCAATTGGAGCAGCGCGTCGTCGCCTTTATGCCTCCGCGCGGGGCGGTGAAGATCACGCGCATGTCGCTTTCCAATCGGGGATCCGAGACCCGCCGGCTCGACGTGATGAGCTACGCCGATCTGGCGCTGGGGAACGGCACGCACGAATCCGCCGCGGGGGTCGTCGCTTGGTTCGACGAAGACTCGCAGGCGATCTTCGCGAAGAATCCGCGTCGCGAGCTGGCCGGGCGAATCGCGTTCGCAGCGATCCTGGGCGCAGATGTCGAAGAGCCAATCTGCTGGTGCTGCGATCCGCGAGACTTCCTCGGGCCGTTGGGAGATCTCGCGGCGCCGCGGGCCGTGTGCCGCGGTCGGCGGCTCGTCGGCCGTCCGGCGAGCGGCGGTCCCGCATGCGCCGCGTTGCAGGCCGAGCTCGAGCTGGCCCCCGGCGCCGAGACTGAGGCGGTCCTCCTCGTTGGCGAAGCCGACAGCCAAGCGGAAGCTCGGAAACTGATCGACCAGTACCGATCGCCCGCCTCGGTCGAAGCGGCCTTGGCGGCCGCGCGCGACAAATGGCGTGGCATTCTGTCGGCGATTGAGATCGAGACCCCGTCGCAGCCGGTGAACCTGATGGTCAACGGCTGGCTCCCTTACCAGAACCTAAGTTGCCGGATTTGGGCCCGCAGCGCGTATTACCAGGCTGGCGGGGCGTACGGATTCCGCGATCAGCTGCAGGACGCGGCGGCGTACGTTTACCACTGGCCGGAGTTGACCCGCGATCAGATCGTGCGGCACGCCTCGCACCAGTTCGTCGAGGGGGACGTACTCCACTGGTGGCATCCCCCGCTGAGCCGAGGCCTCCGCACGAGGTTCGCCGACGATTTGCTGTGGCTGCCGATGATCGCCGCCGAGTACTGCGCTACGACCGGCGACGAAGCGTTGTGGGATTACGAGGCCCCGTTCCTTCGCGGCCCGCAGCTCGATCCCGGAGAGGACGAGCGATTCATCCTCCCTGAGCCGGCGGGAGTCGCCGGGTCGATCTACGACCATTGTTGCCGGGCCGTCGACCGCTCGCTCGCCGTCGGCGACCGCGGTTTGCCCCTCATGGGGTGCGGCGACTGGAACGACGGCATGAATCGCATCGGTCACGGCCGCGGCGAGAGCGTGTGGATGGGTTTTTTCCTCTGCTACGTGCTCGATCGGATGATCCCGGTTTGCCGGCGGCGCGGGGATGACGAGCGAGTCGCCAGCTACGAGCAGCACCGCCGCAACCTGACGGCTGCGCTCAACGACGCCGGGTGGGACGGCCAGTGGTATCGCCGGGCGTATTTCGACGATGGCACTCCGGTCGGTTCGATCGATTCGGTCGAGTGTCAAATCGACGCCCTCGCGCAAGCCTGGGCCGTCCTCTCGGGGGTCGCCCCGGCGGACCGCGCCGCCGCTGCCCTCGACGCCGTCGACGAGCGGCTCGTGCGACGCGACCTGGGGATGGTCAAACTGCTCGATCCGCCGTTCGATCGCTCGCCGAACGACCCGGGGTACATTCAGGGTTACGTCCCGGGGGTCCGCGAAAACGGCGGGCAGTACACCCACGGCGTGTTGTGGTATCTGCGAGCCCTGGCCGAAGCGGGACGCGGCACGCAGGCGGTCGAACTGCTGGAGATGCTCACCCCGATCCGCCACGGCGACTCGCCCGAGCAGGTCGCGCGCTATCAGGCCGAGCCGTACGTGGCGGCGGCCGACGTGTACGGTCAACCGCCGCACGAAGGCCGGGCCGGCTGGACCTGGTACACCGGCAGCGCGGGGTGGATGTTCCGCGTCGCCGTCGAATCGATCCTGGGGCTGTCGATCAACGGCGGCAACGAGCTCGTGCTCAACCCGTCGATCGCCGCCGATTGGCCGAGGTGCCGACTCTTCTATCGGCCCGACCGCCAGGGGACCGAGTACGCGATCACGATCGAGAACCCCTTGGGTCGGGGGCGCGGCGTGACCGCGGCTTCGCTCGACGGCCAACCGGTCGCCGTGGTCGAAGGCGCGGCGCGCGTGCCGCTGGCGCGCGACGGTCGTCGCCACGAAGCGAGGATCGTGTTGTGAATCGGCCGGACGCGAGCAAACTGCCGCCGCCCGTACCGAGGTTTCCCGCCGACTTCGTGTGGGGCGCGGCGACGTCGGCCTACCAGATCGAAGGCTCCCCCGACGCGGACGGCGCAGGGCTGAGCATTTGGGACGAGTTCGCTCGCTCTCCCGGCAATATCGCGGCGAACGACAACGGCGACGTGGCGTGCGACCACTACCGGCGGTGGCGCGAAGACGTCGCCTTGATGAGCGAACTGGGACTGCAGGCCTATCGGTTCAGCGTCGCCTGGAGCCGCGTCCTCCCCGCGGGGACCGGCCGAGTGAACGGTGCCGGACTTGACTTCTACGATCGGCTGGTCGACGAGTTGGTCGACCGCGGCATCGCCCCCTACGTCACGCTCTATCACTGGGATCTGCCCGCGGCGCTCGACGCCCGCGGCGGGTGGCTCAATCCTGACTCGGCGGAGTGGTTCGCCGAGTATGCGACCGTCGTCGCCGATCGGCTGGGAGATCGAGTCGCCAGTTGGGCGACGCTCAACGAGCCGTGGGTGTCGGCCCATTGCGGCTACCTCGTCGGCGAGCACGCCCCAGGGCGGCGCAGTCGGCACGACGCCTGCCAAGCGGCCAACAATCTGATCCGCGCCCACGCGGCAGGCTTGGCCGCGTTGCGGAGTCGCGGCGTCCCCAGCGCGGGGATCGTCGTCAATCTGACCCCCCAGCACCCGGCAAGCGATTCGCCGGCCGACGAGCACGCGGCGCGGCTGGCCCATGCGTATATCAATCGCCAATTCCTTGATCCCATCCTCTTGGGCAGCCATCCTGAAGAGATGGCGACGCTGTACGGAGACGCTTGGCGGCCCCTCTCCGCAGCCGACTTGGCTGCGGCGAGTCGGCCGGTCGACTTCGTCGGGGTGAATTATTACCTCCGCGAGGTCGTCGAAGCCGATCCCGCGGCGACGCCGTTCGGCATGAAGATCGTGCGGCAACTCGGGCGGCCTTACTCCGAGATGGGATGGGAGATTTATCCCGACGGACTCCGGGAAATCCTCGTCTGGGTCCGCGATCGCTACGGCGACATGCCGCTGGCGATCACCGAGAACGGCGTTGCGCTGATTGATCCCCCCGTGGTCGACGGCACGGTAGCGGACGGTCCGCGCATCGACTACCTCCGCGCCCACTTGGCCGCTGCAGCCGAGGCGCTGGCCACGGGGGTCGACCTGCGCGGGTATTTCCTGTGGTCGCTGTTGGACAACTTTGAATGGGCGCACGGTTACGGCAAACGCTTCGGCATGGTCCACGTCGATCCGACGACGGGTCGCCGTACGCCCAAGACCAGCGCGTGGTGGTACCGCGGGCAGATCGAAGCCTCCGCCTCCGCCAAGGCACGCCCTGCGGCAGCCGCACTTGGGGAGACGCCATGACCGCAGGAGCGATCTTGCGACGGGTCGCCGCGATCATCGCCGTTGTCAGCGTCGCGTGCGTCGGGCGGCGCGGCAACGGCGCCGACGTCGGGCTGGTGTCGCTGTTCGACGGCGAACGGACCGGCGTCGTCGGCGCTTCGCAGTTCCTCAATTCCTGGGGGGGCGGATTTTCCCCGGGCAATATCGTCGGCGTGGCCCGCGATCCGACTGTCGCACGGAGCGGGGTTGCTTCCGTTCGCGCCGATCTCGGCACGATCGCCTCGGGGGGCTTCGGGTTCTTCCAAACCTTCGCCGGCGAAATCGCCGGCTCCGCGCTCCGCCAGACGCGCGACATGACGCGCTACGAGCGGTTCGAAGCCCATGTTCGCAACGACACCGGCGCCGCGCTGAATCTCGTCTACGAGATCAAAGACTATCGCGACAGCAACAGTCACCGCGCGCAACGCACATTCTCGATCCCCGCCGGGGCCGGATGGACGAAGATCGAAGCGTCGCTCGCCGGAGGGCTTGCCGGGTGGACGATCGACGGGACCCCCGACCTGTCGCGAACCTACATCAACAGCTTCGTGGTGAGTCCCCAAACGGGCGCCGCGTCGGGATCGATCTTTCTCGACGACTTCAAGTTCCACGAAGTCGGCCCCGTCCTCGATTCGCAGACCGCCCCCGTTACGGCCTTGGCCGAGCGGCTCGCCGAGCGGCAGTTCAGCGGCCTGTGGACCGCTCGCAATCGCTCGACGGGCCTGATCTACAACACGTCCGACGACGCCGGCGCCGCGGCCATGAACACGACCGCCGGCGTGCTGTGGATGCTCCCCTCGGCGGTGCGGCGGGGGTGGGTTTCGCAGGCCGACGCCGACGTCGCGGCCGGGCAGATCGCCGCGTCGCTGCAGACGAATCTCAACCTGACGACCTACTTGCCGAGCCGTTTCATCAACCCCGCCGCCGCCGGCCTGCCGGGAGGCGACAACGAGGAGTCGAGCATCGACGCGTCGTTCATCGCGCTGGCGCTTCACCGGTACAAGACGCTCCCCACGACGTCGCCGAGCCTCGCCGCGGCGCTCGATGCGGTGCAGAATCGATTTCAATTCGACGCCTTCGTGCGCCCGGGAGGGTTCGATCTCGCCTATCGCCCGACCACGGGGTTCACCGGCGCCACGTACAACGGCTACACGAACGAGGGGAAGGTGATTTCGCTGGCCGCTGCGGCGTCGGACGATCACCACGTGCCGCTGGCCGACCGCTGGAACAGCGACACGGGTCGGGTGCGAGCCTTTCTGGTGAACGTGGCCGACGCGCATCTCGTGCACAGTTCGACCATGTATCGCGCCCCCTTCGAACAGGCGCTGGTGAACCTGTTCGTCGACACCTCGGATCGGGGCGTCGACAACTTCCCCAATCGCACGCTGGCGACGAATCCGTGGGTGAACTTCGTCCGCTATCAGCGCGAGACGGCGGCCAAGCTCGAACAACTGGGTCGGGACGGACTGTTCCAGCCCGATGCCGGCCTGGGGTTCGTCGGCTCCGGGGGCTATCAGCAGTTCAGCTTGTACAACGACTTCGGCCAACCGGATTTGCTGATGCCATGGAGCGTATCGCTGGCGCTGTTAGCCGGGGCCGACGGCGCCGAGGAGGCGCTCCGCGCGTTCATGGGCAATGAACTGCTCAACGGACCCTTGGGATTGGCCGACTCAGCCCGCTGGACGACCGGCGCCGCCGGGCCGACTAACGTGCCGGCGTTTCAGGACAACTGGAACATGGTTCTCTCCACGATGGCTTTGCTGGAGTATCTCGACGGCCCTGACAGCGGCAGCCGGTTTTTTGCCAACTTGCCTGAGATCTCCGCCCAATTGGATACGGTCTTCGTCGACGGCGACATGGACGGCAACGGCGTCGCCGACGCCGCCGATTTGGCGATTTGGCAAACTGGCTACGGCAAACTGGTCGGGGGGCTGCCCTCGCAAGGCGATGCGAACGGCGACACGCGGATCGACGGGGCCGATTTTCTCCGTTGGCAGCGAGGCTTTTCGGGAGGGGGAGCAGTGGAAGCGGCGCCAGAGCCGGGAGGATGGTTGCTGCTGCTCGCCGGGGGGGCGGCTGCTTGTCTGATCAGCCGGTGCAGCTTCAGTTAGCCCCCAGATTTCCGGTCATTCGCTCGATTGGCAATTGGCGCCAGCTTCAACGGGCGATTTCTTAGGAAATGCTTGACTTTGCGGTTTGGGGCGGTTAACCTCAGTTTGTTGCAAGCGCTTTCATTGTCGTTTTGAAACGTTTCAACTGACTTTTCTTGTCCTTCGGCAAGCCGCCTGTTTTTTTGAGGAGGCGAGGCCAGCGATGGCGACTTGCTCCGATTCCCCAGCGGGGAACACGTTCGACCGTGGGCGACCATGGCCGTGCCGACGTCACGAAATGCGGCACGTGTGATCGACGTTCGCGACAGATCCGACCAACTGCGTAACAGAGCGGCAGGCGTTCCGGGGCACGTTGCTTTCTTGATTTGAGTTTGGTTCTAGTTTTTCGTCTGCGAGGTGTACTAATGAAACGTGTCGTGACTTGGTTTTCAGCATTGATGATCTTGATCGGGGCTTCGAGCAGCGCACATGCGCTGTTGACCAACGGAACGTTCGACGCCACGGTGCTTGTGGAAGTGTCGCCGGGCTTTTCGCTCCCGCATCCGGCGAATTGGGTCAACGACGGCTCCAAGACGAACAGCGGGCCGTTTATCGATGGGCTTTCTTCGGAGCCTTGGGCCGGGCCGGCGCCTACGCCCGATACCAATCCCGGTGACTTCGGCGTGTTCTTCAAGCCGTTTGCCGGCACTCTGTCGACGGGCGATTTGCTGACGGTTCACCTGCGGCAAGACGTGGCCGGGACGGCGGGGCTCCGCTACGTTCTCACGGGCTGGGCCGGCGCTGAGGCGAATTTCTCGGGATTCATTGCCGGCACGGCGACCAAGGCCGAGTTGGCTGTCGAATTTCTTGACGCCGGCAACTCGGTGATCGGCGGCGACGTTCGCGATCTGATCGCCGAAGGGCTTGGTTCGACCGTCGGGGCGCCGTTCGGGTACAAGCAGTTCACGGCCGCGGCGCTTGCTCCGGCGGGAACGGTTTCCGTGCGGGCTCGCGCGTCGTTGATCGACGGCTACGGCAATCCCGCCGGCGGCGGTCAGGCGTTCGTCGTCGACGACTTCGTGTTGACCGCGGTTCCTGAACCGGCCAGCATGGTCCTCGTGGGCGCGGGGTTGCTTGGTTTGATCGCCCTGCGTCGCAGGGGCTAGTCGACTCGACGATGCGGGGGCAGCGTCGATCGATGTGTCGGCAACGGGTTCCACGACCGCGAAGGGGCGCCTGCAATCAGCAGGCGCCCCTTTTTCGTCTTCGCAAAAACCAGCGGCGGTGCGGCGTGCCAGTGCAAAGTCATGCCGAGGTTCCAACTTTCACGCTCGCTCGAGCACCGCATACCCGCCATGTTGTCATGGTCCGACAAGTGAGACGCCGGAGCATGGCCACCGCGAAGACGGCGTGTCCGAGGGACGTCGAAACCGTATTCGGCCCAAAGTCAGAAAGTCCGGAAAAAAATGAAATGAAAGCGCTTGCAAAGGTGGCACGGGCGGCTACAATTCGAGGTATGAAGTCATGCGGTCGCTTCGGCGACGTATCGTCGCCCCGCGATGGCCGCTCCGCAGCGCCCGCTCGGCTCTGCACTCCTTTCCGGTTGGTTCCTTTTCACTTGATCTGACGTCGGCGCGGAGGCGACAACCTCGGCGAAAGTTCAGCGGAGAACTTTGACGCCGCGGCGTCGGGGTTCGCATGGATTTTGTCCAGTTCTCTATCGAAATCATTGCATTGGCCCGCGGGGCCGCGCGTCGCCTTTTGCGGCGAACATCCACGGCAATCATTCAGGCAGGGTGAGGAGGTCCAGCAGCAGCGAGCCCGGCATGCCGTTTCTGCGGCAGCCAAGCATTGGCCTGCGATCAAGTTCATTGCTTTCGATCGGACTTTGCAGCGGGGCAGCCGAAGTCCGATCGCGAGCGCACATGGCGACGTCCTTGCCCGGTGGACGTTTGCTCGACGACGGCGGAGATCGGGCAGCTTGTCAGCGACCTCGTATCGAGATCTCAGAGGGAGTTTCCAATGAAGAAAACGGCGTTCTCCATCGTGGCGGCGGCATGCCTCGCGTTCCAGTCTGCTCAAGCGGTCGAGCTACTGATCAGCGGAGATTTTGAAACGCCCCAGGGCGTAGGCGATATTCCCGGCTGGAACCTGAGCGAGTTCATCACGGATTCTGACGCTCCGATCAACTCCGCCGATCTCACCGGCGGAACAGATATCCAGTTGTTCTTGCGAGCATTCGAGGGAGGGCGGGGGCCGACTGTCGAGCAAGGCAACTACGACTCTACGGGAGGCGTCGACGGGCGCGATTTCCTCGTCTGGCAGCGCGGCGGTTCGCCGAATTCCGGAGGTCCGGCCGATCTCGCGACCTGGCAGACAAACTACGGGATGGCTGGTGCGAGAATGACCAACGCGGTCCTCACGCAAACAGTGCCTGGCATCGGAGGCGAAACCTACACGTTCCAAGGCACTTCGACGTTTGAGGACAATTACTCGGGTTTCGTCACGACGCTCGACGCCGAGGGGCCGTTCGGGGCGATTCCCTCGCCGACGACGACCCACTTCAAGATGGAGTTCCTCGGCGCCGGCGGGTCGCCGCTCGGTTCGCCAGTGTTGTTGGACCTGCGTACCGAACAAGGTTTCCCCGGGTTTCCCGTCGTCCACACGCCGCTGGTCGGCGTGGCTCCGGCAGGCACGACCAACGTGCGCGTGACGGCCGAAGCGCTCAACATGGTGTGGAACGGCAATTCGACGACGATGGGCGCCCTACAGTCCGCGTTTTTCAACGACTTCTCGCTTGAGTCGGCCTCGAACCCCGGGAACGATCTGCTGACTAACGGCAATCTCAACCAGGGTCCGCCGGATGCGCTTGACTTCTGGAATCAGGTCGAAACTCCCGCGACACGTACTGAAATTTTGAGAACACCTATTGCGGCTTTTTCAAATCACACTCCGGGCGGATCGCGTGGCGTTTGGTTGAGTGCATTCTTCGGGAATCATCCCATCTTCGAGCCGACCCCGGTCACGGGAAGCATTTCCCAAACCGTTCAGGCGGTCGCGGGCGCCGAGTACACTTTTTCCGGCTGGACGAAGTTTGAGGCGAACTACTCCGGCGGCGTCGACACGATCAGCCTCAGTAGTCCGGGGACAATTCCTGGTCAGTCCTCGCCGACCAGCACGGAGATTCGTCTGGAGTTTCTCGACATCAACAGCAACGTCATCGCCTCGTCGGTCATCGACGTGAAAGCGGCTAGGCGTCTGATCAGCCCCACGGGCAATGCGAACGACAACATTTGGTATCAGCATACCTTGCAGGCAGTTTCCCCGGCCGGCACCGTGTTTGCGCGGCTGAGCGCGTCGATGATCAACGGGGTGTTCAACGTCGATCCCGGTCAATCGGCGTTCTTCGACGACTTCTCACTACAAGGACCGGCGGTGTCGCTCATCGCCAATACGGCCGTGCCCGAGCCTTCGTCGCTGATTTGCTTGGCGTTGGGGACGTTGCTGCTCGGAGCGCGGAAGCTTCGCAAGTAGTTTGCCACGGTGCGCCGGCGAGTTCGGACGCTCGCCCGACCCGTTTCACTTGACATGTCCGGCGCTCTCGCGACCGTGGCGTCGGTTCCGGGTGCGCCCTGATGACGCCCCGCACGATAAGGATGCAGTAGCTATGAGGCCCCCATCGTCCTCGCAACGCGTCTCCCCTGGGAACCGCGCGTTCACTTTGGTCGAACTGCTGGTCGTGATCGCGATCATCGGAATCCTGGTCGCGCTGCTGTTGCCGGCGATTCAGGCCGCCCGCGAAGCGGCTCGTCGCACGCAGTGCATGAACCAACTGCGGCAGATGGGGCTTGCGTTGCAGAATCACGTGTCGGCTTACAACGTGTTTCCGACCGGCGGAAACGTCCCCAACCCGGCGATCCAGGACTACGTGAGCGGGTCGACCACGAATCCCGGCGTCCCCAACGGGCCGAACAAGCAGGGGCTGGGCGCGTTCTATCAGATGCTCCCTTATCTCGAACAGAACGCCGTGAAGGGACTCGTCGAACAGACGCGTCTGCAGTCGACCATTATCCCGCTCTACAACTGTCCGTCGCGGCGCCCGGCGGTGCAGGCGGGCAACAGTTCGGTGGGAGGACAGCTCACCGACTACGCGACCGCGCAACCGGGGACCGACTATTGCGGGACTACTCCGTACGTCCCTCTCGACGCTTGGCCGTTTTCGGGCTCCACGCCCGGGTTTGCGATCCGTTCGTATTGGTGTGGTTCAGGCGGCCCTGGATCGTGGGGCGGGGACGACACCGCACGAAGCGCCAATTACGGCGGCGTCATCGTGCGCACGCCGTATCGGATCGTCACCCCGGCCTCGGCGTCCGCCCCCGCCCGGGGGGAACAGGTTCCCGGCTTTCCGACAGCGATTCGCCCGGGGCAGATTCCCGATGGCTTGAGCAACACGCTCGTGATCAGCGAGAAGGTGGTCCGCTACGATCTGTACGACGGCGGGCTGGTCGCCACCGGCGGCGGCGGCGTTTCGGACGACAAGGGCTGGGCCGACGGGTGGGACCCCGACTCGGTCCGCTATGCCGGCGTCCCCCCGATCAGCGACAACGACCAGGGGGTTTGCTGGAACTCCAACCCGGCGATCCAACGAACCTGCATCGGGTTCGAAGGCTCGATCCCCGTGTTGTTTTTCGGCTCGGCCCACCCGGCGGGGATTAATGCCACGTTCGCCGACGCCTCGACCCGCACGATCAACTTTGACATCGACCACCGGGTGTTCAACGCGCTGGCCACCCGGGACGGGGGCGAACCGACCGGCGACGCTTATTAGGCGGCGCCGTTTACGGAACTTCTGAGCTGCCCCGGACGGCACGGCACGACGCGTTTCTGGTCGATCCCCGTTGCGGCCTCATCCGCAGTTCTCGTCGGGCGAGCTCCCTTGGCGCTCCGTACGACAGGGACGTTTGTGGTCGGTCAGCCCCATGTCAAGGGTGCTGAGAACTTGCACGGCGGCAAAGAAAAGGACATGCCACGATGGCAGGACGGGCACGACGACCTGCAGCTTTGGCTTGATCCGTCGTTTTCATCGTGTCTTCGCGGCTCGGGCTTCATGGCCTGAAGAGTTCTCGGCAGTTTTCTCTCGGTTTGCCGAGCGTGCGTACGGATGCGGCACGGCTCCTGCCGACGCCAAGCGGCGGCTCGCCATCACTGTCCCTGCGGGTTAGGATGGTGCGAACCCGCCCGACGCGGCGTCGGTCCCTCTGGCTGCGTCCCACGCCGTCAAATCCCCCTTCGCCTTCGACTTCACGCGTCATGCTCGCCATCATCGACTACCAAATGGGGAACTTGCGCAGCGTGCAGAAGGGGTTCGAGCGGGCCGGACACGCGGCCGCGATTTCCTCCGACGTCGAGACGCTGGCCGCGGCCGACAAGCTGGTGTTGCCGGGCGTGGGGGCGTTCGCCGACGCGATCGCCGAGCTGCGACGCCGCGATCTTGTGCCGGTGATCAAAGACGCGATCGCCGCGGGAAAGCCGGTGCTGGGAATTTGCCTGGGGTTGCAGATGTTGTTCGACGTCGGCTACGAGGATGGCGAGCACGAGGGGCTGGGGGTGCTGCCGGGCGAGGTGCGGCGATTCGACGTGCCGAGCGAGTTCAAAGTCCCTCACATGGGTTGGAACCGCGTGCGATATACGCGTCAGCCGCCGATCTTCGCGGGAATTCCCGACCAGTCGCACTTCTACTTCGTCCACTCGTACTATGTCGTCCCGCGGGACGAAGAAGTCATGGCGGGGACCGCCGACTATCCTGATCCGTTCTGCGCAATGATTTGGCGCGACAACCTCTTCGCCACGCAATTCCACCCTGAGAAGAGCCAAGCCGCGGGGCTGGCGGTGCTGAAGAACTTTGCGGAGTTGTGAGCGGCGTCGGAGCGCCTGTTCAGCGGGGCGTGTCCCATTGCCGTCGTCGTTCGTCGGGGTCGAGAGTTTTTACACCCCTGGGAGGTCGGACGAGGCTGGCACGCCGCGGCAAGCTTCCGCGCGCCGATGATCGAGATCCTGCTAACCCCGTCGACGCCATGATCGGAGTTCCGTAGCCCCATGGCAATCTGGATCGTTATTGGAATCATCGCCGCCATGACCGCCCTGATGGCGATCCTGGCTCCGGCGGTCATGGCGTTCATCGCGCGGCTCAGCGGGTGGCGCACCCTGGCTGAGCGTTATCCCCCCGCCGATGCGGCGCTCGTCGAACGGTTCGCTTTTCAGTCGGTGAAGATCGGTTGGGCGAGTTACAACAACTGCGTCACCGTCGACGTAACGACCGCGGGTCTGCGGTTCGAGCCGTTTTGGTTGTTTCGGTTTCAGCATCCGGCGTTCGAGTTGCCATGGGATCGGCTGAAAGCGACGGCAACTCGACAGATGCTCGTCATCCCGGCGATCGAACTGTCGGTCGACGGCGGCGTGCCGCTGCTGATCTCGGCGACGCTGGCGGCGCGGATCGAAGCGGTCGCCGGCGAGTATTGGCGCGCGGCGCTCGATCGCGCGGCCTGATTGGCGCTCGACGCCGGGGCGGTTCCGAATTCGCGCACCGGGCGTGCGGAACCGAGCGCTTGAACTTCCCCGCGGGCTGTGCGATATTCACGAAAGTTGCCCGCAACGACTCCGCTGCCGCTCTTGGGCATGGGATTTGTAGCAGGCCAGTCGATGCGAGCCCCGCCGCGGGCTCGCCGTGCTTAGTGCTTCTTGGGCCCGGCGGTAGACGGTCATGCAAATCTGGCCGGCGATTGATCTGTTGGCTGGCCGCTGCGTACGGCTTCAGCAAGGGGACTACCAGCGGGACACGGTCTACTCCGACGATCCCGCGAGCGTCGCGCGACAGTTTCAAGACGCAGGGGCTGAGCATCTCCATCTTGTCGATCTCGACGGCGCCAAGGCGGGCCGGCCCGTGAATCTCGACGCCGTGCGGACGATCCTCGCCGCGGTTGACATGGAGTGCGAACTGGGGGGAGGGGTGCGCGACGAGGCGACGATCGAGTCGCTGCTCGGCCTGGGGTTGTCGCGGCTGGTGCTGGGGACCTCGGCGCTCAAGCGGCCCGAGTGGTTCCGCGACATGTGCCGCAAGTTTCCCGAGCGGCTGGTGCTGGGGATCGACGCCAAAGACGGCTTCGTCGCCACGGACGGTTGGCTCGAGACGAGCACGACCCCTGCGCCGGAGTTGGCCGCACAATTCGCCGATGCGCAGCTGGCGGCGATCGTGTACACCGACATCGCGACCGACGGCATGTTGCAGGGCCCGAACCTGACGGCGATGGCCGAGATGCAAGCGGCGGTCGACGTGCCGGTGATCGCCTCCGGCGGAGTGACGACCGCCGAGGACGTGCGGGCGCTCGCCGCAGCGGGGATGGCCGGGGCGATCATCGGAAGGGCGTTATACGAGGGGACTGTTTCGTTGCCGGCGGCCCTGCAAGCCGCCGGCGCCGACGCCGCCCGCACCTGACGGTGCGCAGGCGGCGTTTTTTTTGTAGGTCGACGGCTTTCGACCGCTTTTCACACAGGAACCACGGCCATGTCACATCACATTGCGGATATTCGCAACCTCGTCATTTGCGGACATGGCAGCGCGGGAAAGACCTCGCTGGTCGATGCGATTCTCGTGAAGACGGGCGCCGTGCAGGCCAATCCCAGCGTCGACGCCGGAACGAGCATTTGCGATTTCGACGAGGAAGAGAAGCATCACAAGCACTCGATCGAAGCCGCATTGGTGCATTTCGATCATGCCGGCAAACGAATCCACCTGATCGACACCCCTGGCTATCCCGAGCTCGTGGGGCAGATGATCGGCGCCATGCGGGCGGTCGAGACGGCGCTGATCGCGATCGACGCCCACGCGGGGATCAAGGTGAACACTCGCCGGGCGTGGGCCGAGGCGGGCAAGGCGGGCTGCGGCCGGATCATCGTCCTCACCAAGATCGACGGCGACAACAACGATCTGCCGGGGCTGGTCGACGCGATCAAGGAGACCTTCGGCCCCGGGTGTGCGCTGTTGAACGTGCCGCTCGGGACGGGGGACGCGGTGCACGGCGTCGCAAGCACCCTGACGCCTCCGGCCGCTGCGGCCGACGCGGCGATCGATCCCAACAGCATTCACGAGGCGCTCGTCGAGTCGATCATCGAGGCGGACGAGGCGCTCATGGAGCGGTACTTCGAAGGGGAGATGCCCTCGAACGAGGAGCTCGCCCGGCTCATGTCGCAAGCGATCGCCGCAGGTACGCTGACTCCGATCGTCTGCGTGTCGACCAAGAAGGGGGTCGGGCTTGACGAACTGCTCGACGTCATCGTTTCCGCCGCCTTGCCGCCGACGGCCGTGCCGCGCACCGCGACCAAGGACGGCGACACGGTCACGCTCAAGCAATCGGCCGACGCTCCGCTGGCGGCTCAAGTGTTCAAGACGCGGATCGACCCGTTCGTCCAACGGCTGAGCTTCATTCGCGTGTACGCCGGCACGATCAAGAAGGACGACTCGGTCCACGTCTCGGGCGCCCGCAAGAACGTGAAGATCGGGACGCTCTTGGGGGTGCAGGCCGGAGCGACTCAGGCGATCGACTCGCTGAGCGCCGGCGAACTGGCGGCGATCGCCAAGTGCGAAGATCTCCACACCGGCACGTCGCTGGGAGACGTCGAGCTGCCGCCGCTTGAGTTCCCCACGCCGATGATCGGCCTGGCAGTCGCCCCCAAGGCCCGCGGGGACGAGGCGAAGCTCTCGGGCGCCTTGACCAAACTGACCGAGGAAGACCCGACGATCCACGTCGAGCACGACCCCGAAACGAAGGAGATGGTGCTCACCGGCATGAGCGAGCTGCAGCTCCAACTCGTCCGCGAGCGGCTCAAACGCCGCGATCATGTCGAGATCGAGACCCACGAGCCGAAGATTCCCTACCGCGAGACGATCGCCGCGGACGGCGAGGGGATGTATCGGCACAAGAAGCAGACCGGCGGGGCGGGGCAGTTCGGCGAGGTCCATTTGCGGATGTACCCGCTCCCCGGCGACGTCGACGTCGAGACCTATGCGACCAAAGAGCGGTTTCCGTCGCTCAAGGAGAAGCACTACTACAAGGAGAGCAACTTCTTGTGGCTTGACTCGGTCGTCGGGGGCTCGATCCCGGGCAACTTTATGCCCGCGGTCGAGAAGGGGCTGCTCGAACGGCTCCGGGCCGGGGTCGTTGCGGGCTGCCCGGTGCAGAATGTGTGCGTCGAGGTCCACTTCGGCAAGAGCCACCCGGTCGACAGCAACGAAACGGCGTTCCGCATCGCAGCCAGCAAGGCGTTCGCCGAAGTGTTCAAGAAGTGCCGGCCGTCGCTGTTGGAGCCGATGGTCAACCTCCACATCAGCGTCCCGGCCGACAAGGTCGGGGACGTGTCGAGCGACCTGTCAGGCCGCCGCGGCCAGATGGCGGGGATGGACAACGCCCCGGGAGGCTTTACGACCGTCGAGGCCCGGGCGCCCCTGTCGGAAGTGACGACCTATGCCCGCACCCTGTCGAGCATGACGGGAGGGCAGGGAAGCTTCACGATGGAGTTTTCACATTACGAGATCGTGCCGAGCAACGTCCAGCAGGAGATCGTCAGCAAGGCGAAGGTGAGGGAGGAGGAAGATTGACAACGAACGGGGCGATTGGCGAGAGCGGGGAGTCCGATTCGACGGCTTGCTCCTTGCCGCTTCTGACGATTGCCCCGCTCAGTTCGTCAACCATGCCAGCCCCGTGTAGATGATCCCGCACAGCGCGCCTTGCACGACCAGGATCGTCAGCGCCGTGAAGGGGCCGGTGGGGAGGCTCACCGCGATGACCAGGGCCGCGCTCAGCGCCCCGGCGGCGGTCTCAGTGGCAAATCCTTGCGCCACGCCCATCAAGGGGAGGAAGTAACGCAGGGCGATGTTCGCCGAGCCTCCGACGAACACGATCATCACCGCGTGCCAGAACTTCGGCGGATCGACCGTGCAGAACCCGCAGGCGATCTGCAGGGCCCACGCGGCCACGGCCAGCGTGATCGGCAACCCGACCACGAGGACCCAGAAAGGATCAAGTTCGCGCAGCATGAGCTCCACGATCGCCCTCGCAGGTGTGCGGACGGTCGATGCTCCAACGCGGGCGCCCCAGGGCAACTCTATCTTGCATCGCGTGGCGATGAAGCGACGGGGGAGAAGATCGCGGTGGAGTTTGGGCAACTCGGGGCGGGGGATTCGGGATTTTGCATTCTGAGTTCCGGATTCAGATCGCGGGGGCCGTCTCTTGAACAGGGGGCCCCTTGTTCAGGAGACGGCTCGCAGGCCGAACCTGCCGGGACGTTCGGCCGTCTTGAATTGCGGCGCCGGCGCCGCTGGCTTGTTTCCTGAGGGCCGCAGAGGCCGTAGAATGCCTAAACTCGGCAGGACCGGTCTGCCGAGTAAATGAGGGCGGGCCATGAGCGCCCGTCCCGTCCCGCCTGCCGCGAGGATTCGGCCCATGCCGACCCCCACCGCTCGCTGCCTCTGTACCTGCCCGGCCTGATCGGCCGGACCTGTGCGCCCTTGTGCGTCGCCGCATCCGAGTCGCGGCGGCGATTCTCGGCCCGTACGACCTACCGCTCGCCGGCCCTGCCGCGCGGAGCGTGCGAGAGGAACCCCGACGATGGCGACTGATTTTCGCCTGAAGGATCAACTGCCGGACATCACCGAACGGATCGTCCGCACCTACCGCGAGGTGGGCAGGATCAACCACCTCGATCACTGCCCCCTGCCGCGTTACGACGAGGTGATCGCGGCGACGCTCGACCTGATCGAGTTGATGTACCCCGGCTATCGGCGGCGCGAGGGGCTCCATCATGGCAACGTCGGGTACTTCGTCGGCGAGCTCGTCGACCGGCTCCACGACGTGCTCACGCGGCAGATCGGGCGGGCCCTGCGGCACGAGGCGGGCGCCACGAGCGACTGCGACGACGATCACGACTACGAAGCGCTCGGCCAGGCCAAGACGATGCTGTTCTTGGACAAGTTGCCGGAGCTGCGCTCGGTGCTGTCGACCGACGTCCAGGCGGCGTTTGACGGAGACCCGGCGTGCAAGACCCCCGACGAAGTGATCTTCTGCTATCCCGGTCTGCAGGCGATTACCGTCTACCGGCTGGCCCACTTGCTGTGGGAACTCGATATCCCGTTCATCCCGCGGATGATGACCGAGTGGGCCCACGGCCGTACGGGGATCGACATCCACCCGGGGGCCACGATCGGCAAGTACTTTTTCATCGACCACGGCACGGGCGTCGTGATCGGCGAGACGTGCGAGATCGGGGAGCGGGTGAAGCTCTACCAAGGCGTCACGCTGGGGGCCCTCAGCTTTGCCACCGACGGCGAGGGGAACCTCGTCCGTGGGCAGAAGCGGCATCCGACAATCGAGGACGGCGTGGTCGTGTACGCCAACGCGACGATCCTGGGGGGCCGGACGGTCATCGGCCGCCACTCGGTGATCGGTTCCAGCGTTTGGCTCACCCAAAGCGTCGGACCGCGGACGACGGTCGTCCTGGAAAAACCCCAATTAAAAATGCGAAGCGAAGTCCCGGACGAGCTGCAACCCGAGACGAACTACGGCATCTGACGCTGAATCGGTCGGGAACGCCGGCTTCAGCGCATGGGGACGAGCGCGGATTGACGATCGCAGTCATGCCGCGTCCCCCGGCGGGGCGTTCCCATGCTCCCTTGTGCTCTCGTCGCATCCTGCGGCAATCGCCCTCAAGCCGCGGCTAAGTCGGTCGTGAGCCGCGGGCGGAAACTTCTGGCGTCGGACGACGGAGCGCGGTACGATTCGCCCGCCGGGTCGGTGTGATTCGGCGGGCTTGTTCCCGTTTTGCCGCCGCCCGCTCGCCTATGCTCGCCGGACCGATCTTTCGCTGGGAGATGACCGCCGCGGGCCGGCGGAGCAGGTACTTTCTCGTTCGCATTGCGTACGCCGTGGTGCTGCTGCTGGTGCTGTGGAGCGTCTATGAATCGACGCTCCGGTATGTGCGCGGCGGTCGCCAGGGCTCGATCCAGCAAGCGGCCGAAGCGGCTTGGCAGTTCTTCTACGCTTATAGCTGGGTGCAACTGCTCGCCGTCGTGGCGATCGTCCCTGCCTTGGCGGTCGGGTCGATCTCGACCGAGCGCGAGCGACGCACCATCGAGTACTTGTTCGCCACCGATCTGTCGAACGCCGAAATCGTCCTCGGCAAGATCGGCGCAAGGCTTCTGCTGACCGGCAAGTTTTTGCTGACCGGGTTGCCGATCCTGCTGTTGTTTCGGCTCTTGGGCGGAATCCCCATGGAGCTGGTCGTCGCCGGGGCGATCCTCTCGGCAAGTACGGCGATCCTGTTGACGGCGTTGGCTACCTGCGTCTCGGTTTGGTCGAAGCGGTCGCGCGACGCAACCATCCGCGTCTATCTGATCTTGGCCGTACTGACGACGCTCGTCCCGATGCTGTCGGTCTGGTGGAACATGGTCTTGGGCAGGCAACTTCGGGCGCATTACTTGAGCGTTGCGCTGGCGTGGTTGACGGAACTCAACCCGCTGCAGGTGCTGGGACAGGCGCTCAATCTTGGCGGCGTCGGCCTCGACGCGCAGGTCGTTTACGCGACCGCCGGCTGGCATCTGGCGATCGCCGCCGGGCTGACGGGTTTGGCCACGGCCGCGGTGCGGCGGGTCCACCTGCGCGAGATCGCCGCGGGCGCCGCAGCCGCAGCGCGACGCCGGCTGCTCCCTCGATTGCCGCGGTGGCGACCTGCCGTCGGCGATCGCCCGATGATCTGGAAGGAAGCCTTCGCCGGCTCGGCGAAGACCCGGTTGGGCGTGGTCGGCAATGTCGCGGCCGGTGTCGTCGGGTTCTCAGTCGTCGGTTTCACGGTGTACGCGTTGATCGAGTCAATGGGCCGGAGCAATTGGTCCTCCGGCCGACCCGCATGGCGGCCGTTCGTCGAGTACTTGGCCGTGCTGACGGGGTGGCTCGGCACAGGGCTGGTGCTGCTGGCCGGGGCGCGGGGCGCGGGGCTGGTCACGTACGAGAAGGAGCGGGACTGCTGGATCTCGCTGTTGTCGACCCCGATGTCGGGGCCCGAGATCGTCTGGGGCAAGGTCGTCGGCAATCTGTACAGTTTGCGCGGAGGCGTTTATCTGCTCGGCGCCGCGTGGGCCCTGGGGGTGTTTCTGACGCCGAGCTTCCTGTTTCCGGCGCTGCTGTCGGCGGGGACGCTCACGTTGGCGGCCCTGTTCGCCTCGCTCTTGGGAATCGCGTACTCGCTCCGTTCGCCGACGACGCTCCGCGCCACGGGGTACGCGCTGGCCACGCTGCTGTTCGTCGGCGGCGGATACATGTTTTGTTGCTGCATGCTGACGATGGGAGGAGGGGGAAGCGGCGCTGAGATCATCCTCGCGGCGTGCATCCCGTTTCTCATCGTGTTTCCCATGATCGCGTACGCCTCGGCCGGCAGCATGATGTTCGACTTCACCGACGGCGCCATGCCCGCGGCGTTCATCTTGGGGGTCGTCGGGTACGCGATCGCCGTCGGCATGCTGCACGTGACGACGGCGGGCGAGTTCGAGCGACTCGCCGGACGCAATACGGGGATGCCGGACGAAGTGCGCCAGTCGCCGCTGCAACGCCCCGCAACCCCGCAGGGATGAAGGTTGCGTGCATGCTCGGCGATTATTGCAGCGCGTTGCGAGCGCCGCCCGCCAGTGCGATCGCCGCCGCTAAACGGTTGATGCGGCGGGGGCGGGGGCCTTGGCCAGGCTGCGGCCCGGCATGTATTTGCAGAGCAAAATCCCGCCGAAATACAGCACGCACAGCGGGGTAGCCATGACGAGCATGCTCCCCGGGTCCGCAGGGGTAAGGAACATTGACAGCGTACAAATCACCAGCACCGCGATCCGCCAGTTCTTGAGATACGCCTCGATCGACACGATTCCCAGCCGCTCAAGCGCCAGCATCACCAGCGGCAACTGGAAGCTCACTCCAAATCCCAGCGGCAACATCAGCACCAACGTCATCCAGTAGCTCAGCCGCGGATCGGGGTCGGTGCCGGTCTGCTCGAAGAACCAGAACAGAAATTCGAGCACGTAGTCGAACGCCACGTAATACGCCAGCGCCCCGCCAGCGAAAAACAAACCCGTGCTGAGCGGCAGGTAGGTGTACACGTAGCTCTGCTCGTGCCGATAGAGCCCCGCGGCGACGAACTGCCACAGGAAGTAAAACACGAAGGGGCTGGCCAGTACGGCGCCGACCACGAGCGACGCCTTGACGTAGACCATGAACGGCTCTTCGACCCCCAGGCCGACGATCCTCATCCGCGGGTCCTCGGCCAGCGGCTGATAGACCTGCAGCTTGATCATCTGCTCACGGACCGGCGAAGCGTTGGGATCGCGCACCGGGCCTGCCGGTTGCGGCAAGGCTGCTGCGGCGTCCGGGAAGTTCGGCTTCAACGCTGCCGCCAGCGCCTGCGGGTCGAGATACATGTCGTGGGGGACGAGGCCCTGCTTGGCGAACTCCTCGGCCGCCTTGTCGAGGTTCGCCGGGACCGTCTCCCCCGCGGCCTTCAGCGCGGCCAGCCGTTCGCGTTCTTGCAGCATGATCTGCCGCGTGTAGTGCCCCTCGAGCGCTTCGAGCAGCGGTCCCTGGATGTACTGGACCACGTCTCGACCGACGAGCAGTCCGACGCAAGAACCCGCGACCAGGGCCAGCAGCGACCTGACGACCGCCTTGCGCAGCTCTTCCAGGTGCTCGCCGAACGACATTTTCGACTGTTCGAGGCGAGCTTCGTCGTCGGTGCTGGGCATGGGCGAGCAAGGCGGCGCGGCGAGCAGGGTGGGAGGGGGCGAGCGTGACTGTTATTCTAACTGGCCAAGGGCGGCTCTTGAATCGCCCCCTGTGCACGACTGTTTCCCGAGCCGCGGTTGCCATGCCTGTCGCCTGCGACTATCCCCTGCGTTTTGAGCCGTTGTTTCGCCGCTATCTCTGGGGAGGGCGGCGGCTGGGGACCATGCTCGGCAAGCCGATCGGCCCCGGCGACGACTATGCCGAAAGTTGGGAGATCGTCGACCATGGCGCCGACCAAAGCGTCGTGGCCCACGGGCCGCTCGCGGGCCGGACGCTTGGCGAATTGGTTCGCGAGCAGGGCGCCGACCTCTTGGGCCGGCACGCGCCGGCGAAGCAGTTTCCGCTGCTGTTGAAACTGCTCGACTGCAATCGCACGCTCAGCGTGCAGGTTCACCCGAACGACGCGCAAGGGGCGCAGCTCGATCCCCCCGACCTTGGCAAGACCGAGGCGTGGGTCGTAGTGGCCGCCGAGCCGGGCAGCAAGATCTACGCGGGGCTCAAGCCGGGGGTCGATCGGCAGCAACTCGCCGCGGCCTTGGAGGCGGGCGCGTGCGATCGGTGTCTCCACGAGTTCGAGCCGCAGGTCGGCGATTGCGTGTTCATCCCCGCCGGCACGGTGCACGCCTTGGGAGCGGGGCTGGTCATCGCCGAGATCCAGCAGGCGAGCGACACGACCTTCCGGCTGTTCGATTGGAATCGCGTCGACGCCGACGGTCGCCCCCGTCCGCTTCACATCGAGCAGTCGTTGGCGGTGACCGACTACCAGCGCGGCCCGGTCGTTCCGCAGACGCCGCAGGCGCTTGATCTCCCGGGGAGCGAGCTGTTGGCGGCATGCGACAAGTTCGAGCTGCAGCGACGGCGGCTCGCCGAACCGACGACGCTGGGAGGCGACCGGCGGATGTGGATCGCGATGGTCGTCGAGGGCGCCCTGGTGGTCGAGGGAGATCCTGCGAGCGAGCCGCTGACCCTGGGCCGCTCGCTCCTGCTGCCTGCCGCGGCCGGGGCGCGTCGGCTGACCCCGTTGGGCTCGGCGACGGTGCTGGCAATCAGTTTGCCTGCCTAACCAGCGATCAGTGGCATGCTGGCGCCTCGGGGGTCGACGTTGCGGCCGATGCGGAGATTCCTTACGCTTCGCCCCGCGCGCAGCCAATGCGAGGCAGAGGCATGCGCGCAATCGGATCTTGCCGCGGAGCAATAGCATGAGAGCGCCCCTGGTCGTCGTGTCGATCGGCCTCGCCGTGGGCGCGGGGTGTTCGCCCACGTATTTTCGCATGCCGCGGCTCCTTTCCCCCGGCAGCGCACCACGTCAACGGGCGGCTGCCGAGGTGTCCGACCCGTATCCGCTGCCCGACGTGGGCCCTCCGATCGTGGGGGGACGACCCTTGGAGTACGCCGTGCCAGTCGACCCGACGCGGCGCGCGACTGACTACAACGATTCGCGGCTGGCGCCGTCGGTTCCAATCCCAATCGGCCCGCCGTTGGGTTCGCCGTTCGGCGGCTATCCCGGCGCCGCAGCTCCGATGACCCAGCGCTACTGACGCGGCGCGTGCGTCGCTCAAGCACACGTCGTCGGCGTTGCGATGGCCGGCGAGAGGCCCGCTCATGCTGCACAAGACTTGCCAGCGCCGTCGCGAATCTGCGTCGCCGCCCGACCGCGGCGATGCGTCAAGGCTGCGATGCGGCTCGCTCTGGCTCTGCTTGATTGCGGCGACGACGGTCGCACCGTGGCGAGCCGAAGCGCAAGGAGGCTCCCCGTTCCAATTGACGGCCAAAACGACTGCGTCTGGCGACCTGCCCCCCATGACGATGGGGGGCTATTGCCCGGTGGCGCTCCGGCTGCGCGGGACGTGGGAGCCGGGCGATCCGCGGCTCGCCGCCGAGTTCGACGGTCGGCAGTACCTGCTCAGCGGGCCGCGTGAGTTGACGATCTTCGCCGCCTCGCCGCAGCGATTCGTGCCGACGCTGGGGGGCGATTGCATCGTGACATTCGCCGAAAGCGGCCGCCGCGTCCCGGGGCGACTCGACGAGGGAATCGTTTTTCGCGATCGGATCTTCCTGTTCTCGACGGCAGACGCGCACGCGAGGTTCGAGGCGGAGCCCGGGGCGTTTGCCGACGCCGATCTGTTCGCCGGCGGAGTCTGCCCGGTGACGCTGACGACCAGCGGCGCGGCGATGCCGGGGGACCCGAAGACGGGGATCACCTTTGCTAACGGGCTGCGGTTCCGGTTCGTCGACGCCGCGGCCCGACGAGCGTTCTTGCAGCAACCTGCGGCGTATGTGCCGGCGGAGTTGCAGGCCGCTGCACGCGGCAAGCACGCGGCTTCCCCCGCCGACGCCCAGCGCAGCGGTCGACGAGTTGCCGGCGCCGCGGACCACGCCGACCTTCCGCGCGAGCCGGCCGGAGCCGCCAACCCCGGCGCCGAGGGGCAAGCTGCCGGCGCCGACCGTCGCGTCGGCGGGACGCTCAGCGCCGCCGAGCCGCTGCTCAACGGGTACTGTCCCGTGACGATCTGGACGCGGCCCGACAACATGTGGATCCGCGGACAATACGCCCAGCGTTGCGAGATCGACGGCATGGTGTTTCTGCCGGCGGGACTCGGCGAGCGTCAACAGTTCGAGGCCGACCCCGCGCTGTTCATTCCCGCCTTAGGAGGCGACTGCGTCGTCACCTACGTCGACACCGGACGGCGCGTCAAAGGAAGCGTCTATCACACGGTCGTCGACAAGGGGGCGCACCGGCTTTACCTGTGCGCCGACGCCGCGGCCAAGCAGAAGCTGAGCGAGGACCCGACGCGCTACGCCGACGCGGACGTCGCCGCGGGGGGGATGTGCGTCGTCACCCGCCGCGACGCGGGGGTCAGCCAGCCGGGGTCGCCGCTGACGTCCGTCTGGTTCGAGGGGGAACGCTACTACTTCGTCGGCAAGGAGCAACGCGCGAAATTCCTCGCGGCTCCGGAGACGTACTCAGCCCCGATCGCGGACGAGTGAGCAGATCGCCGCGGCACGTTGCTACGCGCTGGGGAGAGACGCCGGTTGGTACGAGGCCGGGCTGGCGGTGAGGTCCCGGGGCGGCGTGCACGATTTGGGCGGACCGCACTTGCTGACCGGGCAGTCGGGGTATTTCTTCTGGAACTGCTTCCGACAGCCGCCGCACTTCTTGAAGTGCTGCTTCATGCCCTCGACCTTGCGGACGTCGGTCATCGAGCGGACTTTGGTCTGGTGGTCGTGGAACTCGGTGAACCGCTGGTGGCATTCGGGGCACCGCATGCGGACAGTGCCGCTCCCCGAAGCGAGCCCCGCGCCGACGACCAAGCCGGTCGCAACCATGACCGAAGCCGCCGCACCGAGCGAGGTCCGCCGCAACGCCGACCGGCGGTCCTCGGTCTGTTGCAGGCGCGCGATCCGAGCGAGCGCCCCGGGAGGGCAGGCTTGCCACTGGTCGTCGTGGAAAATGGGCTCGGACATGGTCTTCGCGACAGATGGGGCGATGACGCCAAGGCGACAGCGGATGGCTTCAGCGTCGTAGGATATTCTCGACTAACACGCGGAAAAAAACTGTGAATCCCCTTACGGTGCTCTCAGAGAAGCCGCGCTTTGCGGGAATTTGGGAGGTTCGCAGGGCTAAAACGGGGACAATTGCGGGGCGGTCGACTCGACGCAGCCGGCCAGCTTCTCCAGGTCGAGGATCGTCAGCCGACGACGGCCGAGCTGGATCAGCCCCTCGTTCTGCAACTCGCCCAAGAGGACCGTCACCGTCTCACGGGTGCTGCCGATGACGCTCGCCAGGTCCTGATGCGAGAGCTTGATCTTCAGCTCCACCCCGGCGTCGGTCTGGCGGCCGTAGCGTTCGGCCAGTTCGAGTACGAGGTGGATCAGCCGGTCGCGGTTCGAGCGGAACAGCAGGTACTTGAGCCGCCGTTCGATGCGCAACCGTCGCATTCCGAACAACTTGGCCACCCCCAGCGACAGGGCGGGGTTCTCCTCGACAAGTTGCACCATCAAATCGCGGGGGATGGCGACGATCAGCGACTTCTCGATCGCCTCGGCGAACTCCTCCCGCTGCTCGCCCCCCATCAGGGCCAATTCACCGAAGACCTCGCCGGGGTCGATGAAGGCGAGGATCGTCTGCTTCCCCTCGGCCGAGTAGCTGCCGATCTTGGCCCGACCCTCGGCCAGCAGCAGCACCCCGTCGGCCAAATCCTGCGGCAGGTAGATCGTCGAGCCGCGGGCGAAAGCGCGGGTTCGCGACCGCGCCTCGAGTGCCGCGAGTTGTGCCGTCGAGAGCCGCCGGAACAGCTCGCAGCTTTTGATGTACCAGAGCCGCTCGGTCATGGGCGGAGCGCGGTCGGGGAGGGCGGGGGGCAGGCGGATGCGGTCGGCAGGCGGCAAACGCCGCAAGAGCAGTCATGGCGGCGGCGAGACAGCCCCCCATTCTAGCCGGAAGGCCGAGGGGGGCCAACTCGCCGTCAGGGCCGCTCAGTTTTCCCCCGTGTGGCATGCCCTCGTCCGCGTGGGCGTGGAGACGTGTCGGGAAACTATGGCCACGACGGCGGACCGTCGAGGCCATGCCGTATGTCCGTTGGAACAACGGATCGGCCCTGAACTCGCCGGCCGGAGGCTCGCACGCGGTGCGGCGTTTGCCGTTCGACCGAGCAGTTTCTGCATTTTCTTGACAGCCCGCGGCGAACGGCGATATTGGCCGATGTGAGCGAAACGGTCTCCTGGGGGGGCGGCCGGCGGCTTGCGGAGCATCGTGCTGCGCACCGCGGGCGTTCGGCCCTCTGCACCCGTACACGGAGGCGCCGCGATGTCCAAATCGGTCCTGCAAGCAATTCGCGACGGGGAGTGGGAGTTCGAGCCGTCGCCGGTGGAACCTCGCCGCTATTCCCCCACGCGCGCCATGCCCGGCACCGACGAGAAGCTGGCCGTCATGGCCGAGCGGATCGCCGCCGGCTTGCCGTTGTGGCACCGCGAGGATCGCACGGACTACGACGACGGGAACGGGCAGTAGTCGGCCCGGGAATTCCGGACCGCGTGGCGTCCGACGGGAGGGCGTGCGCTGTGCGGGCGGCCTGCTCTTGGAGCAGGCGACTTCCTATAATCGTTCGTGACTTCCCGCGGAGCGTGCGGGACGTTTCCGCATGTCTTTGTGAAAGGTCTCCCGCGTGCCGAAGTTCAATGTCGAGATCCCGCATCAGTTGACCGCCGACGAAGCCCGCAGCCGGCTCGAACGGTTTGCCGAGGCGATGCAGGCTAGGTTCGACGACAAGGTGAGCGACCTGTCGCAATCGTGGAACGGCGACTCGTTGTCGTTCGGCTTCAAGACCTTCGGCATCAAGATCTCCGGCGACATCGCCTGCCAGGAAGAAAAGTTGGTCGTCAACGGCGACCTGCCGCTCACCGCGATGATGTTCAAGGGAAAGATCGAGTCGGAGATGCGCGAATTGTTGGGGCGGTTTATGCGGTGACGCCCGCTTGCCGGCGGCGTTCAGGCGGCCTCGACGGGTTGCTCGACTTTTTGGCCGAAGACCGCCGTCACGATCACCAGCGCCGCCAACTGCGCGATCAACAGCAGCCACACTGGGGCCCCGAAGCCCGCGGGTATGGTCCCCAGCCCGATCGCCACGGCCGCCCCGGTCAGGGCGTACGGCATCTGCGTCAGGACGTGGGCGATGTGGTCGCAGCCGCTCGATTGCGACGACAGGATCGTCGTGTCGGAAATCGGCGAGCAGTGGTCCCCGAACACGGCCCCGGCCAGCACGCTGCCGACGGTCGCCAACAGCAGCGGGCTGGCGCCGTCGACAGTCGCCCCCGTAGCGGCCAACAGCGTGTAGCTGAGCGTGACGACCATGGGGGTCAGCATCCCCATCGTGCCGAAGCTGGTTCCCGTGCAGAACGACACGACCGCGGCCAGCAGGAACACCGCGGTCGGCAGCAGCTTGGCGGCGAGCGAAAGCTCGCTGGCCCCGTCGGGGTCGTCGGACTCGGCCTTGGCAAGCAGCCCGGCGAGATAGTCCCCCGTGTACAAGCGGTGGTCCTGGAACTCGTACGTCTCGACGCCGGCGATCTTCGAGGGGACTCCCGCGACCGACTTCACGCCGGTCATTTTCGACAGCGTCGCTGCGCACCACAGGATGGCGATCGCGGAGAGCACGGCACGGGCGCCCTTGCCGGCGTTTGCGACGATCGCATCGAGCGAGAGCAGCCGCTGGGTCCAGCAGAGCGTCGCGGCGAGCAAGAGTCCCGCCAGCGCCCCGTACTGCAGCGCAAAGGTCGAATCCGCGGCGCCGAAGACGTCGCGGAGCGTCGGCTCCGCGGCGCCCGGGTCGGCCTTCGCGGCCAGTCGTTCGCGACCCGTATGGACGAGCAGTGCGAGCACGACCCCCAGCGTCACGACGATCGGCAGCACCGCGTTGACGGCCCGCGGCGGCAGTTTCTCGGCGGCAGCGGCGGCCTCGCGATCGTCGTGACCGACGGGCGCCGGGCCGCTGAACTCGCCCCGCAACGCTTTCCGCTCGGCGGCCAGCATCGGGCCGAACTCGCGGCCGCTGATGGCGATGATCGGGATCAGCGCAAGCGCCGCCAGCACGTAGAATCGGTAGGGGATGCTCGCCACGAACAGGTCGAACGCCTTCAGGTCGACTCCCCCGAGCGTGTCGATTCCTTCCTGCAGGTACGACAGCTCGATCGCCACCCAGGTGCTGAGGATCGAGATCCCCGCGACCGGCGCCGCGGTCGAGTCGACTAGGTACGCCAGCTTTTCGCGCGAAATCCGCAGCCGGTCGGTGACCGGGCGCATCGTGCTGCCGATGAGCAGGGTGTTGGCGTAGTCGTCGAAGAAGATCGAGAGCCCCAGCCCCCACGACGTGAGCTGCCCGCCGAGTCGGGTCCGCGCCAACGGGGTCAGCAGCCGGACGAACCCCCGCATGCCGCCGCTGGCGGTGATCACCCCGATCATGGCGCCCATCAGCACCGTGAAGCTGAACACCCGCAGCCGATCGGGCTCGACGAAGGTCGGCCACAGGTGAACCTCGAACAGATCGTAGCCGGCCGCCAGGGGATGCCAGCCCGTGGTGATCAGCGCTCCGACGAAGATCCCCGCCAACAACGACGGCACGGCCCGGCGAGTGACGATCGCCAACACGATGGCGACGATCGGCGGGGCAAGACTCAGCGCACCGTAGGGATGGGGAGCCATGGCGTCACTCGGCAAGCAGTGAGGGGGGGCGCCGCACGCGCGAAATGGGACGCGGAGGAACGCGGATCGTTACGGAGCAGGGCAGGGGGGCGGCTCGGGGCAGTCGGCTTCCGGCTGTCGGCAAGGTGCGTTGAGGGCTATCCAGATCGCGCAGAATTCGATCAGTGCAATTCCGCCGCGTCGACGTCAAGTCGTCGCCTCGCGTTTCGCGGCGCGGCGGATACGGTTGACGGAGCTCTCGCGACCGAGGATCTCGAGCGTCTCGAACATGCCAAAGCCGACCGCTTTGCCCGTCACGGCGACGCGCAGAGCGTGGATCAGATCGCCGATCTTCAGCCCCTCGCGCTCCAGGAATTCGCGGAGAAGCGCTTCGAGCGCCGAGGCATCGAACGTCGGCGTCGCGGCCAGTTCATCGGCGAATTTGGTCAACAGTTCCCGCGCCCCAGGCGCCTCGGCGATTCGTTTCTTGAACGCTTTCTCGTCGAATTCGATTGCGTCGTCGGCACGGAAGAAGTCGTCGTAATCGAGAACGTCGCCGGCCATTTTCACGCGGTCGCCCGCGGCGGCGAGGATCGCCGACAGCCGCGGCCCGGTCGCACAATCCGGGGGAGACGCGACGAGCCCGGCTTTCTGCAAGAACGGCAAGCAGAGCTTCGCTTTCTGCTTGAGCGGAACTTGCTGCATCGCCCGGTCTTGAAACGCCAGCAGCTTCTGCGGGTCGAAGCTGGCCGGGGCGCGGTTCACGCGCTCCAACGAGAACAGCTCGATCATCTCCGCGCGGCTGAACTCCTCCCGCTCGCCGTCAAGCGACCAGCCCAACAGCAGCAGGTAGTTGAGCAGCGCGTCGGGCAGAAAGCCGATCTGCTCGTAGAAGTCGACGATCACCGGGTTGAACACGTCCGCGTCGGGCTTGTGCCCGAGGCGCGAGGCGATTCCTTCGCCGCGAGCCACCAGCGCCGCGAAGTCGCGGTTCTTCAGGTACTTGTCGAGCTTGCGTTTGCTGAGCTTGTTCTTGCTCCCCGGCTCGGCGACGTAGGGAAGGTGCGCGAACTGCGGCAACGGATAGCCCAGGGCCTGGTAGATGAACGCCTGTCGCGGCGTGTTGGGAAGGTGCTCCTCGGCCCGGATGACGTGCGAGATCTCCATCGCATGGTCGTCGACGACCGTCGCGAGGTGGTACAGACACGAACCGTCGGCACGCTGGACGACGTGGTCTTGCTCGGCGGCCCAAGCGAAGCGGACCTCGCCGCGGATCAGGTCGGCCAGCACGAGCTCCCCCTCGCGCGGCATCTTGAGTCGCACGACGCCGGCGCGTCCCTCGGCGGCGAATCGCTCGGCGTCGGCCGGCGTCTCTGCGGCCCAGCGGCGACTGTAGACGAACGCGGTCCCTGCGGCTTGGGCGGCGTCGCGCTCGGCCTGCAGTTCCTCGGGCGTCGCGAAGTCGCGGTACGCGGCGCCGCGGGCAAGGAGCTCGTCGACCGCCGCTTGGTAGAGTTCCCCACGCTGCGATTGGTAGTAGGGCCCCGACGGACCGCCGACCTCGGGCCCCTCGTCCCAGTCGAGCCCCAACCAACGGAAGCCGTGCAGGATCGGAGCGAGCGCCGCGTCGACGTTGCGCTGGGCGTCGGTATCGTCGACCCGCAGCAGGAACTGGCCCCCATGTTTCCGAGCGAAGAGCCAGTTGAACAGCGCCGTGCGAACTCCGCCGATGTGGAGGTACCCGGTGGGGCTGGGAGCGAAACGGGTGCGGACGACCATCGGCGGGGGGACTCGAACGCGGGGCGGCGGGCCGGAAACAGGGCGTAGCCTAACACGCGCCACGCCCGGGGGCCAAGTGCCGACCGGACGGCCCGCGGACGCTACGCCGCCCTGCGCTGGTCGCGTTGCTGTTGCCGCAGCTTTTTCTTCTCGGCCTTCGAGAGCTTGCGGCGGGGCATGCCGTCGTCCTCGTCGTCGGAGTCGAGTTCCTCGTCGTCCGCGGGTTCCCAGGCGGCGGAGGCCGGTTCCTCGCGGCGCGGGGCGGAGGAAATGGCCACGGTCGCGGGCGCGGCGTCCGAGGCGCTTGCGGCCCGCGTTGGTTCGGCCGGCGCGGAACGCTCGGCGCCAGCCGGCTTCTTGCCCTGCGCGCGACGCTGCGGGCGGCGCTCCACGAATCCTTGCACGTCGAGCAGCACGTATCGGGCGAACGCGAGCATCGCGGCCAGCAGCAGGGCATGCGCTGCCAGCGGGGCGATCCGGGCGACGGTCTCGGTCCAGACGCCCCAAGCGGCCGGCAGCAGCTCGGCGGCGGCGATGCCCGCGGTCGTATAGCCGGCGCTTGCCAGGAGCAACAGGGCGGAGCCGCCACGGCACTCGCCCAACTCGGCGAGCATCCGCACGGTCATCCATCCGCCGATCGCCGCCGCACCGGCCAGCCACCATCCGCAACCGTCGGCCAGCGGCGTCGCTCCGAGCGAGCTGGACAGCACGGCGGCCGCCAAGCGATGGGCGCCGGTCGCCGCGATCAGGCTCACGGCGAGCGCGGCGTAGGAGGCGCGCTGCCAAATGCGATACCGACCGCGCTTGTCGTCGACGCGGTGTCGCCGCAACGAGAACACGAACCGAGCGGCCAGAGCGACGGCCAGCAGGCAGAGGGCGCTCGTCCAACCGAGCAATCCGTCGGCTGCGGCGTGGGTTGCCGCGGCAGCAGCGCCGGGAATCGCCTGGGCGATCGCCTCGGCTTGTCGGTGGAGCAGTTCGCCGATCGTCGCAACGAGCCCGACGCCGACAACGGCGAGGACGACGACTCGTTTGCGGCGGGGGATGAAGTCGGACGCCAACGGGTGGTTCTCGACCCGAGCGGCTTCGCCGTATCGGGGCGCCTCGCCGGGGCTGGCTTCATCGCGCACCGCGATGCCGAGGCTGGAGCCGTAGCGCATTTCGTCGCTCAGGACCCGCCGCCGCCGACTGCCGCGTGCGTTGCCAGCACTCATGTCTTGTTCCGCCGCCCTGCGGTTCGCTCGATTCGATCGTCGCTACGCCGGCCGTCCGTGGCCGCGCGCTTTGGTACCGTGTCCATCGGCATTCGGGCCGTCGGAATCGGCGCCGACGTGCGGCAGAACCGTTGGGGCAAACAGGGGCGAGTTTGCGGGCGAAGAAGCGAACACGTAGCGGCGGGGAGCTCGCTCGGCCCATCCCAGCCGCTCGACGCATGCGCCAGCAAAGCGCTAGGCGTCGCCGAGGCACGTCCCTAATCGTCGGGCGGTCTGCACCCAGGGATGGTCGGGGGTGACCAGCTTCTTCTTCCCGGCGACCTCGGCCAGGGGGACCGGCACGGCCGCGTCGCCGCGGGCCGCAACCATGACGCCGAATTGCTTCTCGGCCAAAAGTTCGGCGCAGCGGGCGCCGAGCCGCGAGGCGAGAACCCGGTCGGCCGCCGAGGGGGTTCCCCCGCGTTGCAGGTGCCCCAAAATGGTCAGTCGCGACTCGAGCCCGGTAAGCTGCTCCAACTGCTGCGTGAGCCGCACCGTGTGGTCGACGTGCCGCTGGTGGAAGGCGTCGAGATCGTCGCTCGCCTGTTTCTTGTCTTCCTTGGTTTCGGCGCTCTCTTTGGCGGCGACCAGCTTAGCGACCGTCGCAGCTTCTTCGACGGTCATCACCCCCTCGGCGACTGCGACGATGCTGAACCGTTTTCCCTTGCGGGCGCGGTTCTTGATCGCGTTGGCGACGGCCTCGACGCTGTAGGGCATCTCGGGAAGGAGGATGACGTCGGCCCCCCCGGCGATCCCGGCCCCTAGGGCGAGCCACCCGGCGCGGTGGCCCATGGTCTCCAGCACGATCACCCGATCGTGGCTCGTGGCGGTGGAGTGGAGTCGATCGATCGCTTGCGTGGCGATCTCCAGGGCCGTGTCGAACCCAAACGAGACGTCGGTTCCGGCGATGTCGTTGTCGATCGTCTTGGGGAGCGTCACGACGTTGAGGCCGGCTTGCAGCATCCGCAGGGCGTTCTTCTGCGTCCCCCCGCCGCCGATGCACACCACCGCGTCGAGCCCGTGGCGGCGATACGTGTCGACCGCTGCGTCGGTCATGTCGACCAGTTTGCCGCCGATTGGCATCTTATGGGGTTTGTCGCGGCTCGTGCCGAGGATCGTGCCGCCATCGGTGAGGATGCCCGACAGGATGCTGTCGTCGACTGTGATCGAGCGATCCTGGACCAACCCGCGGAAACCGTCGCGAAAGCCGATCAGCTCCATCCCTAGCGTGTCGATCCCCGCCTTGCCGACGCCGCGAATTGCCGCGTTGAGCCCCGGACAGTCGCCCCCGCTGGTGAGGATGCCGATGTATTGGGTCACGTCGTCGGTCCCGCGGGAGGCGCTCGGAGCCGCGTCGGAACGAGCGGCGACGACTCCATTGTGATCCCACGGGGGGCGAGAAACAACCAGCGGCGAGAACGCAATCGCGCGGTGCGACTCGCGGGGCGAAGGCAATTCGCCGTGCTGAGACACGTAGCGCGAACGGATCGCTTGCGACGACGGTCCGACCGAGCGGCGAGGGGCCGCTATCGCATCGCCAACTCGCGATTCGCCGTCGCGTCGCCGGCTGCGGTCAGCTCGCGGAGGAGCCGCAGCGTGCGGACCGCCGCCACGCGGTCGCGGAAATCAATCGCTTCGTTCGCCGCGACGCGGTTCTCAAGCACCCCCAATTCCGTCGCCAGGGCCGAGCGGTACGCGGCGTCGAACGCATTGCCGTTGGGGTTCCAGTGCTGAACGATCGACTCGATCATCGTCATCGACGCGGCGTACTCGGGCCGGCGCAGCGCTTCGGGCCAGACGGGCATGCCGTCCCGGATGTCCCGGGCCAAGTTACGGGCCTCGGCGTACCGCTGTCGGGATTCCTCGGCCGTGCGGGCCCGACGCGCTTCGGCCCGAGCGAGCACCGCTTGGGCCCGGCTCTCGATCGTCTGCTGCCGCCACTCGGCCGCTTCGTAATACAAGGCCTCGCGAGCGCGGGCGACTTCGACCCAGGTCTTTGCCGCGTCGGCTTCGTCCTTGAGGAACTGTCCGCGGGCGTACACTAACTCAGACGCCCCCGAGTAGGCGTCCCCGAGCACCGTGCCGTGGCGGAAGCCGTAGCCGTATCGATAGCCCCACCCGTATTGGGCGGCCGCAGGGCCCGCCATAACGGCAACGAGCAAACTGCCGACAACAAATGAGGAAGTGGCGTTCATGGCAATGTCCCCGTCGGTCAATGACGTTGGCGACCGAGGCCGCGAGTTCAAGCAGGCTATTCCTATATTCTAGGAGCAACCCCGGCGCCAAACGGCGCGCCGCATTCTGCAACACTTGCCTAACCGCTCCCAGGGACGCGACTTGCGGCAAACCCGCGTGCTTGCATCCCGGATTAGGCATGTGACAGGGTCGCACTGCGCCATCCGACCGATGGCGCTTCGGCTCAGCTTGAGAGTGCGGCGCGGTGCGGAGGTCGAGCCGCAGATTTGCCGTAGAGTGCGCAAAGTTCGTAGAGTCGCGGGGCAAGTCTCTCAGGCGTCGACGTCGGCGATTCGACAGATCGCATGGTTCCGGCTACGATCGGCTCACGTCGGTTAGTCAGCGGGACTGGACCGACCGATTCTTACGCCGCAAACGGAGAAGCGCCGCCTTGGACGCCCACGCCGCGATCAACAATGCCGCCGCCATGAGCATGTTCGTCCTCACGAGGTACTTGGAGGATCTCTCCGACGCCGATCTGATGCGTCGCCCCGGGCCGGGATGCAATCACCTGGCATGGCAGTTGGGGCACCTGATCAGTTCCGAGGTCGGGTTGCTCGAGTCGGTCGCCCCTGGCGCCGCGATCGAGTTGCCTGCGGGGTTTGCCGCGGCCCACAGCCCGGAGACAGCGGGGAGCGACGAGGCGAGCAAGTTTCACACGAAAGGGGAGTATCTCGACCTGTTCGGCAAGGCCCGCGGCGCGACGGCCGCCGCGCTGGCCAAACTCAGTCCGACCGATCTCGATGCCCCCGGGCCCGAGCGGTTTCGGGAGTTTTTCCCAACGGTGGGCGACGTTTTTCTCTTGCTCGCCAACCACCCGCTAATGCACGCCGGCCAGTTCGTCCCCGTCCGGCGAGCGCTGGGCAAGCCGGTGACGATCTGAGGGAGGACGACACGACGATAGGACAAGCTGAGCCATTGTCCCGCAGTCCTGTTCGTCCCAAGGTCCGATAGTCCCATCTTCCCTCGCCGCGAGGTCGGACTAATCAGCCGACCTTCTTCCCCACGAGCGCCAGCGAAATGCGGGCGGCAATCGGGTCGACGAAGCGGCGGACAGTCGTCGGCTGCAAGAAGCTGAGATTGGCGATGATCATCGCCGTGCCGAAGGTGATCATCCCCATGAACAAGGCGATCCCGCCGTGGACGCACAACGCCATGCCCAGCACGATCGGGCGCGTGAAGCGGTTCCAGACAAGGCAGCAGTACAGGATTTCCCAAAACACCGTCGCATGCGTCAGCAGCGCGGTCAGCTTCGGCCAGTCGGCCGTCCACAGCAAGCTGAACGAGCGGTATTCGGTGATTGCCGCGGCCCACCAAAGCGCGGTCCCCAATTGCCAAGTCTGGCCGTCGAGCTTCGGCAGACCCGAGAACAGGTAGAAGATGCAGAGGTGAACTTGCAGCAGGCGCATGGCTAGGTTGGCCCCGACGCTCTCCGCAGGTTCGCCGGAGTCGCCCCGGCGGAGTCGCCACAACCGGTCGAGCGAATACCGAGCGCCGCACGGCCCGAGAACCAAGTACATGGCGAGCATGCAGTTGACTTTGTCGAGCCCGAAGAACGCCCCCGGCGTCACGCGATGGGCGTAGCTGATCGCCAGCGGCAGCGCGAGCAGCGCTGCGATGCGGGAGAAGAACCCTGCCGCAAGCGCCGCAAACACGAGCAGCGCAAGCACGTGCACGGTCCACAAGAGCCACGTCGACTCGATCCAAAAGAAGACGCTCCACACCGACCACGGGGCGGGGAAGTCTCCGTCGGACGCGTGCATCAGCCACACGGGGACGTATCCCTCGGGGCCGATGAAGCCGCTCAGGTCGAGCGACCAGATCAGGTGAGTGTAAAACAGCATCCCCCCGGCGAGCAGACGGATGAGCGACAGCGTGGCCGGGTCGGTCGGCGAGAACCAGAACGTATTCCACGCGCCCCAGGCGTCGGCAAGATAGGCGCGGAGCGCAGCGACGAGGCTCTTCATCGGGTCACCCCCGGGATTGGCGTGCCGGGGGCGGGGATGGACTCGTCGCGGGTCGGCCGCCGGGGGCCGGCCCCCTTGCGATGCGTGAGCGTGCCGACCGTTTGATAGGTCGAGGGATCGTCGGTGCGCATTCCGTCGAGCACCTGCTGCGGCGTGAGCAGGCGGTGGATCCGCAGCGTCATCCGCACCGACGAACCGCCGTGCTGCGCGAGCAGGTACTCGCCGGCGGTGTCCTCGGTCCCCTCGAGATCGTGATCGGGCGTCTGAGTCTGTTCGACCAGCATCATGTGACGGTGATAGAACAGCCGTGGCCACTGATCGCGCAGATCGGGCAGACGCCCCTTGGCGATCGTCTCGCCGCGGTCGTCAAGGACTTCGTAATCGACGACGTGCGCCACGGTGGGATTCGGCGAGAAGAATTCGTAGCCGTTGTTGATGTAGAGCAGATTGGCGTAGTGGCGGAAGAACCAAGCCAGCGCGTCGAGCAGCGGCGGGCGCTGGACCTCGACGCCGACTTCATTCCAACGATTCGGCGGCAATTCATTCCCGCGGGCGTCGCGCGCCATCTCGCCCGGGGGGAGCGCGGGGGTCGCCTTAAAGGGGGACGCGACCCACAAGAACCACGGCGGCACGAACACCGCCGCCAGATGGAACAGGATGGCCGCGGTCAAGAGCATGCGCAATCCCGGGCCCCACGGCATGCGCGGATCGCGCGAGCCCTTTTCGCGCGGGGGCTTGCGCGGCTTCTCGCCGGCTTGGGGGCCGGGCTGCGAGCCGGCGGGGCGATCGGGCTGCGGTTGTTTCGCCATCGTGGCTGCACGCGAAGAACCAAAGGGGACGCCCCCGGTCGTCGCGCAAGCCGCTCGCACGATTCCCACGCCCGGATGCCGCCGCCAGAGTCCCCTAAGCAAACGAAAAACCCCCGCATCGGTCAACGCCGATACGGGGGTCAGTGGGTTTCACGAAGATTTTGACCTAGCCGTCCAGGTCGGATTCCAGGGGCCTTAGCGGACCGAGGCGATCCGGGTGTCGGCCTCGTCGAACGTGAAGGCCAGCTCGTAGGACTGCCCTCCCTCGATCGAGAGGGTCTCTTCCTTGACGATTTTCTGGCCGTCGCGGGTCAACTCGACGCGGACGACGTAGCCGTCCCACGTCTGACCGGCCGCCAGGCGATCGGTCGCAAAGGTCCGCGACTCGCCGGTCTGGCTGGTCTCGGCGCCGGCGAGGTAAACCTTCGCCTCGGCGGGAACCGACACCTTCAGCTCGGTCTTGGCCGGCTCGGCGGCAGCGACGCTCGACTCGGCTCCGAACGCCAGCGTGGCGGTCTGACCTGGCTGCAAGCGGACCTGCTTGTTCTCGACGACGGTCTGGCCGTCGCGCTCGAACTCGACCCGCAGCTTGTAGGAGTAGGTCATCCCTGCCGACAGGCCGCGCGACACGAAGTGGCGGTCGGCCCCTTGGCTGGTGGTCGCCGAATCGTTGACGAACACGCGGGCCTCGGTCGGCACGGCGACCTGGATCGCGGCTTCGCCTGCATCGGCCAGGGCGGGGCTGGTCGTCACGCTGCCGACGCAGTCGGCGCATTCGACTTCCACCGGAGCGCTGTAGACCTCATAGGACCCGTAGCTGCCGCTGCTGGCGTAGCTGCCGGCCGAGCCGTAACTGCCGCTGCTCGCGTAGCTGCCGGACGAGGCATAGCTTCCCGACGAGGCATAGCTGCCGCTGCTGGCGCGAGCGGCCTTGCGGGCGTGCCAGCGGGCGAACAAGCCGGCGCGACCCGAGGAGCCTGCGCTGCCCGAAGAGGCATAGCTGCCTGAGGAGGCGTAACTCCCCGCCGAGCCGTAGCTTCCCGAGGAGGCATAGCTTCCGCTGCTAGCGTAGCTGCCCGAGGAACCATACGAGCCGTAGCTTCCGCCCGAGCCATAGCTGCCGTACGACCCCCTGTGCCGAAAGGCAAACGCATCGCCGGCCGTCATGGCCACCAACGTCGCGGCAAGCGCGACCATTTGCCAATGTTTGGCAGTACCGTGGAATCGCATGTGTGGTTTTCCCCCGCTGTGATCGAAGACAAAAAACGACGCAATTGCCGGAGATCGGGCCGCTGCGGGCCTTTTCCGGGATCATGGCCAGAATAGCATCCCAGCGGGTCAATTCAAGGAATCTAGGGGATTTTGCCGGGATTTGAGGGTTGGGGGGATGGCGCAGAGCCAGGCGGCCCGAGGCCTAAGGGTCGGCAACCGGTTCAAGCCGTACGGCCGTCACGTCGAGCCGACCGGTCCCCCCGTGCATCCCCAGGCGAATGTTCGCCTCGCGCGCCGCAAGCGGCACGCGGACCACGGCCGACTCGCCCCGCCAATCGAAGCTCCCCGACCAGGGCCCCAAGACGATTGTGTCGATCACCGCCCGGCGCTGGTCGAAGAAGGTGATCATCGCCCCGGCCTGCTCGTTGGATTGCAGCCCGGGGGCGAGATTCTCGGCGCGGATGCGGAGCGAGAATTTGAGCCGGCCGACCCATCGGCCGTCGATCGCCAAACCCTGCAACGCGCGGGAAGGGAGCCCTGGCTCGTTGTTGGCGAACCGCAGAAACGTGGCGGGCTGATCGGACGGTGCGGCCAGAGCGTCGGTCGATTTGACCGCTTGCGTCGCCCGCAAGTAGTGCCATCCCGCGGGTTGGTCCGAGTCGCCGACGAGTTCGGCGAAGTCGCCGTTGACCGCTTCGGGCCGAGTCGGGTCGGGCTGCTTCTCACGGGACTTTTCCGCGGCGCCGGTCATCGGCACGAACAGCGTCGCCTGCAGCGCCTCGCGTTCCAGCTTGCCGTTGCGTTTGACGACGCGAAAGAGATTTTGTTGATATCGCTCGCCGACCGGGATGATCATCTCCCCCCCCTCGGCCAGTTGCTTGACGAGCGGCTGCGGAATCTGCTCCGGCGAACACGTGACGATGATCCGATCAAACGGCGCGTGCTCGGGCCAACCCTGGTATCCGTCGCCGATCCGTACGTGGACGTTGTCGTACCCGAGCCGTTGCAAGGTGCGCTGCGCCCGTTTTCCCAGCGGCTCGACGATCTCAATTGTGTAGACGTCCTTCACAAGCGGGCTGAGCACGGCCGCTTGATAGCCGCTGCCTGTGCCGATTTCCAAAACGCGGTGTTCCGGCTTGGTGCGGAGTTGTTCGGTCATGTACGCCACGACGTAGGGAGGCGAGATCGTCTGTTCCTCGCCGATGGGGAGCGCCGCGTCGTAGTGGGCGTACTGGCGATACGCGGCGGGCATGAACTCGTGCCGCGGCGTGGCGCGCATCGCGTCGAGGACTCGCGGATCCTTCACCCCCGCGGCGGCGATTTCTTCGGCGACCATTTTCTCGCGCGCCGCGGCAAAACCGTCGGCGGCACGCGCGGGCGCCAGGAGCGTCGCCAGGGCGAGGCAGCTCGCGACGACCCGAGCAAACCCGCGTGCATGAGCCTTGGGCGCCGGCATCGGACGGCGCCGGCGAGTCTCTTCCAAGTCCAATCGGCGAGAAAATGCGGGAGTGCGCGGCTCCGCCGAGCCCGTGCTGCGCAGCCCGCGCGGAGTCTTGCATGCCCGATCTCGGATCCCAGGCGCCGATTCGGGGCGGCTAATCGACGGCGGGCGACCTAGGCTGTCTCGGTCGACGAACGGCATCTCGCTTCACTCCGCTTCCTGGTCCGAAGGTTCGCCGCGGTAGATCTTCTGCCGCAGCGGGTTGCGGGCGCTGGTGATCGGCCCGGACGTCGCGTCGTCGTTGATCGCGTCGATCATCATCTGCAGTTTCGCGTCGATGTCGTCGGCGTAGTGGACGAGCAGCGCCTCGAGGGTCATCGGCGGCTTGGGGGCGCCCCACTCGGGGAGCCGCTGGTGCGCGACGATCACGTGTTCCAACCGCAGCAGTTTGTCGGGATCGATCGGGTGCTCGACCGCCGCTTCGCGCAGCATGTCGCGCCCCTGAAGGATGTGGCCGATCAGCGTCCCGGGGATCGTGTACTCGGCCCCGGCGGCGGTGGTTCGCAATTCGCGCAGTTTGCCGATGTCGTGCAGCACGCCGCCCGCCACGACAAGATCCTTGTCCAGCGGCGGTTGCAGTTCGGGGTAAAGCTCGCGGTACTTGTCGGCCAAGTAGACGCAGGTCCGGGTGACGCTGAGGACGTGCTCCAGAAACCCGCTGCGGTGGGCATGGTGATTCTGCGTCGCCGCGGGGATTTCGCAGATCAAGGGACGGTTGTCGCCGAGCATCGCCAGCACCAACTCGCGGACCGCCTCGTCGGCAACGTGCTCCTCGACCAGCCCTGTGAGGGCCGCGTACATTTCCTGCGGATCAAACCGCGAGGCCGCCACAAGCTGGGCCGGATCGAACCCCTCGAGTCGATCCTCTTCGGTCACGGGACGGATGCGGCGGATTTCCAACTGCGGGCCGTAGCTCGTTTCGCGATAAAGCGCCCGCAGTTTGTAGAATTCGCCCGGCTGCCACTCGTTGCGACACGCCGCGGCCAGCGGCGAGTCGTTCCAGATCGGAAAGCTCACCTCACGCGCGGCGTCGCAAAACGTGACGCGGTCGTAGGGCTTGCCGTCGCGCGTGGCGAGTTGCACCTTGCCGGAAAGGAGGGCGAAAAAATCCGCCTCCTGGCCATCGGTCAGCTCCGAGAGCGGCGTGATCGCCGCGGGGAGCGGCAGCGTCTTCTGCAAATTCGCGGAGCTTTTGGCCATCGGGCGTTGAGGAGGTGCGGTGAATTGGCGAACACGAACGGCGGTTTCCTCAAGCATTGTAAGGACTCGCTGCCAGCATTGCAGCCGACTCGATGTTTCCTGTGGCGCGGGTCGGACTTCACGGCCGCGACAATACCTCCGTGGTCTCCGTGGCGAATCCCTCGCTTGCCGGACTTGGCAGATCTTCTGGACGTCCTGGGTCGGAGCCTAGCCGAGGCCTCGATTCAACGAGACAATGACGCGGGTTGCTTCTCCGGCTGGTCTGGCAAGCGAGCGACAGCCGGAACTCTCAACGACCTGAGGAACTGTGATGTACTCGGAAAAGACCACCGTGCTGCGTGCGTTTGCGGCGATGATGCTTGCGGTCCTGGCGGGTTCGGCCCGAGCCGACGAGCTCGCTGCCGATTGGCCGCAATGGCGCGGGCCGCAGCGGACCGGCGTCGCCCCGGCGGAGCCTGCCTGGCCCGAGTCGCTGGGAGAGGACGCGCTCGTCGAAACGTGGCGCGTTCCGCTGGGACCCAGCTACTCGGGCCCGATCGTGGTCGGCGAGCGGGTGTTCACGACCGAGACGCGCGATCAGCAAGTCGAGCGGGTCGTCGCCCTCGATCGCCGGACGGGCGAGCCGTTGTGGGAAGCGTCGTGGGAGGGAGCGGTCACGGTTCCCGTCTTCGCCGCGGCGAACGGCAGTTGGATCCGCGCCACGCCGGCCTCCGATGGCGAGCGGCTGTACGTCGCGGGGATGCGCGACGTGCTTGTCTGTCTCGACGCGGCCTCGGGCGATGAACTGTGGCGGGCCGACTTCGTCGAGCGCTACGGCGCCGACGTCCCGGCCTTCGGGTTCGTCTCCTCGCCGCTGGTGGACGACGGGAGCGTCTACGTTCAGGCGGCCGAATCGGTCGTCAAGCTCGACAAGCTGACGGGCGAGTCGCTGTGGCGCAGTGCGATCGAGTCGGGAGAAATGAACTCGGCGTTCTCCTCGCCGGTGATGGCCGAACTTGCCGGGCGGCGGCAGCTCGTCGTCCAGACTCGCAAGGCTCTCAAGGGACTCGACCCCGACGATGGCGCCGAGTTGTGGTCGCAGCCGATCGAGGCGTTCCACGACATGAACATCCTGACTCCCACGGTCGTCGGCCCCGACCGCGTGTTCACCAGCGCCCACACCGGCCGCAGCCAGTTGTGGCGACTGGCGGCCGCGGAGAGCGGTTACCAAGTCGCCCAGGCATGGGCCGAGAAGTCGCAAGCCTACATGTCCTCCCCCGTGGTGATCGACGGGCACGTCTACATGCACCTCAAGAACCAGCGGTTCGGCTGCCTGGAACTGGCCACCGGCGAGGAAAAATGGCGCACACGGCCCTACGGGCGTTATTGGTCGATGGCGGTTCAGGGGGACATGATCCTCGCGCTCGACGAGACGGGAGAGTTGCTGTTGGTCAAGGCGACCCCCGACCGGTTTGAACTGCTCGATTCCCGGCGGCTCGACGTGAGCGAGACCTGGGCTCACGTGGCCGTCTGCGGCGGGCAGGCGTTTGTCCGTTCGCTCAATGCGCTGATCGCCTTCCAGTGGAAGCCGCTCGAGGAAGCCAGGGGGGGCTCAGAGGACTGACTTGCATGGGGGTTGGCGCTTGCCTGGGTTGAGCGGGCATCGGCTTGCCGACGATTCCCCTGTTTCCGGAGCGTTTTTCCCCAATCTGGGGGGACTCGCCGGCGCTGTTGCGGTTTACGACGGGGCTCCAGGTGCAGGCATCCGCCGACTCACTTGAATCTCATTCAGAGGCTCGCATTCCCCTGTTTTGCCAGTTCTCCGTATTCCCCCCAGCGGTCGGGCTCGCCTTGACCCCTTTTTTCCGTCGCAATAAACTTTTTGCTGCGAGGAAGTTGCGCCGAATCTGCGCGCCCGCTGCGGGCGCGCCTCCCGGCGCCGCATCGCAGGCGACAGCAGTCGCCCGAACAATCCGTTGACGTCACCGCCCGCCGGCGTACTTGATCGCCGGCTGGCCTTTCCGTCGGAGCCCCTCCGCGGCCGCTCGGCGTCGTCGAGCGCCCTGGCCGCGTTGCGTAAATAACGAGTCGCCCAGTTTGTCGCGCGGCCCCGGTCACGGAGGCGCCGCCGCGGGCCGAGGCGCGCCACACAAGCAAGTCATTAGGCGAAGCGAACAATGGAAGTCTTGGAACGAATTTGGGAACTCGTCGCCGGCATCGGCAACGGAATTCTCGGCCGATTCGAGCGGCTGATCACCGCGCTATTCGGGTCGGCGAACGCCCGGTTTCTCAAGAAGATGCAGCCGAAGGTCGCCGCGATCAACGCGCTGGAGCCCAAGTACGAGGCGATGAGCGACGAGGAGCTCCGCGAGCAGACGGCGATCTTTCGCCGCCGGCTCGACGCGGGGGAATCGCTCGACGACCTGCTGGTCGAAGCGTTCGCGGTCGCACGCGAGTCGGGCCGACGCTTCCTGGGGATGCGCCATTACGACGTCCAGCTTATCGGCGGCATGATTCTCCACAGCGGCGCGATCGCCGAAATGGTCACCGGCGAAGGAAAGACGCTGGTCGCCACCTTGCCGGCGTATCTCAATGCGCTCTCCGGCAAGGGGGTCCACATCATCACGGTGAACGACTACCTCGCGCGCCGCGACATGGAGTGGATGGGCCCGCTCTACACGAACCTGGGACTCACCGTCGGCGCCATCCAGGGCGGCATGGACAGCGGCGAGCGGCAGAAGGCCTACGCCTGCGAAATCACCTACGGCACGAACAACGAGTTCGGGTTCGATTACCTGCGCGACAACATGCGGATCGCCGCCCGCGGGGACGACCGTTACCCCAAGCGGGATCAGCAGGCCCAGGGGAAGCTGAATTTCGCGATCGTCGACGAGGTGGACAACATCCTCATCGACGAGGCCCGGACCCCGCTGATCATCTCCGGCCCGGCTCGCGACGACGTCACGAAGTACCTGAAGGCCGACAAGATCGCCCGGCAACTGATCCCCGACGTTCACTTCGAGGTCAAGGAGAAGGAGCACTCCGCCAGTCTGACCGACGAAGGGGTGCGGGCGGCCGAGAAGCTGGCCGGGGTGGAAAGCTTCTACACGGCCGGCAACATGCAGTGGCCCCACTTGATCGACAATTCGCTCAAGGCTCACCACCTGTACAAGCGCGACGTCAACTACGTCGTCCAGCAGGGGCGGGTGGTCATCGTCGACGAGTTCACGGGCCGACTCATGGAAGGTCGGCAGTGGAGCGACGGCCTGCATCAGGCGGTCGAGGCGAAGGAAGGCGTGCCGATCAAAGAGGAAAATCAGACCCTGGCGACGATCACGCTGCAGAACTTTTTCAAGCTTTACAACAAACTCGCCGGCATGACGGGGACCGCGCTCACCGAGGCGGGCGAGTTCTGGAAGATCTACAAACTCGACGTCATCGGCGTGCCGACGAACCGCGCGATGCAGCGGATCGAGCACCCCGACGTCATCTACCGCACCGAGAAGGAAAAGTACGTCGCCGCCGCCGACGAAATCGAGCGGCTCAACCGCTATACGACCGTCGAGCTGAAGAACGGATCGTGGTGCATCGGCAAACTGTTGAGCGAGGACGATACTTCGGTCGTGATCGAGGATATCGACACCCGCAAGAAAGAGACGATCGGCCGAGACAAGGTCAAGCACGTCCAACCCCCGGGGCGACCGATTCTGGTCGGCACGGTGTCGATCGAGAAGAGCGAACGACTGAGCAGCCTGCTCGACCGCCGCGGCGTGAAACACGAGGTGCTCAATGCGAAGCATCACAAACGCGAGGCCGAGATCGTCGCGCAAGCAGGACGATTGGGCGCCGTGACGATCGCCACGAACATGGCGGGGCGCGGGACCGACATCATCCTCGGCGGCAACGCCGAGACGATGGCATGGGCCCAATTGCAGGACAAGTACCCGACCCGGCTCGAAGTGCCCCACGACGAGTGGGACCAACTGGTCCACCAAATCGAACGCCGCGAGAAGATGAAAGAGCAGGGGGCCGAGGTGAAGGTCCTCGGCGGTCTGCACATCATCGGCACCGAACGCCACGAGTCGCGACGGATCGATCTGCAGCTTCGCGGCCGGTGCGGTCGTCAGGGAGACCCGGGGAGCAGCCGATTTTATCTGTCGTTGGAAGACGACCTAATGCGGATTTTCGCCGGCGAGTGGGTCAAGAACATCCTTACCCGCATGGGGATGAAGGAGGGAGAGGCGATCGAGAGCAAGATGGTCACCCGCCGGATTGAAGGCGCCCAGAAGAAGGTCGAGGAGCGAAACTTCGAGATTCGCAAGAATCTGCTCGAGTACGACGAGGTCATGGACGAGCAGCGGAAGCGGGTGTACGGCTACCGCCAGCGGATCCTCGACGGCGACAACTGCCGCGACCTGATGATCGAGATGATCGATCGCCAGATCGACCACGCCCTGGAGACGGTGCTCGACCCTGATTACGGCGCCGAGTCGTTCTCCGCGGCGGCGGGGGCGGCGCTGGGGGTGCAGCTCGAGCCGCGCGACTTCCGCAACACGAGCGCCGACGACGCCGTGCGATTGGCGTTTGCCGAGGCCGCACGGCAGGCCGAGTCGCAGGTGTACGACGCCATCGAGGAGAACCTCCCCTCGGACGACGAGGAGGATCAGTGGAACTGGAACGCGCTTGCGCACTGGTCGAACACTCGCTGGGGCACGAACTATCGCGACCGCGATCTCAAGAAGATCGGCCGCGCCATGCTCGACGAGCAGCTCGTACACGACGCTCGCAAGGCGCTCGACGGGGTCGATCTGGGGCCCTGCGCCCGGTATTTGGAGCCCGATCACGGCGTCAAGACCGCGTGTGCGTGGCTTCGCGACAAGTTTGCCGTGGAACTTTCTCCCGCCGACATGGGGGCGATCGAGCCGAAGGAATTCCGCCGGCTGGCCCTCGAGCGGGCCCGAGCCGCCTACGACGAACGAGAGTCGGAGTTTCCCGTCCTGGCCGGCCTGGTGCGATTCGCCCAGCGTGACGCCACGGGGCAGAAGGTGGGGCTGCATCGCGAGGAGCTCGTCGCCTGGGTCAAGCAGCGGTTCGGCGTCGACATGTCGCTCGACGACCTGCGCAGCAAGCAGCGCGACGAGGTCGTCAAGATGCTCGTCGAGTACAGCCGGCAGAGCAGCCGCCGGGCGAATGAACTGGCCCTAGAAGGCGCTCGTCGCGTCGACGCCCTGTTTGCCGAGGGAGGTTCGCAGACGACTCTCGGCCAAGCGACCGGTAACAACGGCAAACTGGACGATCTGGCCGGCTGGCTCCGCGAGGCGTGCCAGTGCGAGGTCGACCAGCAGCAACTCGCCAAGCTCGACCAGGACGAGGCCCGCCGTCGCGTGATGCAGGCGATCGAGGACCGCTACCGTCCTGAGATGCGCCGTCTGGAACGGTCGCTGTTGTTGCAAATTCTCGACCAGGGGTGGAAAGAGCACCTGCTGACGATGGACCATCTGCGCTCGAGCGTCGGCTTGCGCGGCTATGCCCAGGTCGATCCGAAGGTCGAGTACAAGCGCGAAGGGATGCGACTGTTCGAGGAGATGTGGCGTTCGGTGGGGAACTACGTCACCGATCTCATCTTCAAAATGGAACAACTCGACGAGGGTTTCGTCGGCAGCACCTGGAAAGAGTCGGCCGCGATTCACGAAGAGGCTCCCGCCGCGGCCCAGATGTCCGAGCAGCAGCGGGCCGCGATCGAGGGGAGCGAGGGGCAGACCAAGGTCGAGCCGATTCGCAATCGCGAGGAAAAGGTGGGCCGCAACGCCCCCTGCCCGTGCGGCAGCGGCAAGAAGTACAAGAACTGCTGCGGCGCCCGCGGCGGTTGATCAGACGGTCGTTTATCGCAGAGGCACGGAGATCGCAGAACGGGGCGTCCCGAGTCCTTCATTCTCCCCTTGTCCTATGGGGCGTCTTGCTCCTCCTCGGCTAGATCGAAAATTCTCGGGAAAGGATTCCCATGTCGCGCCCCATCGGTTGGCTGCTGAACTGCTGCTACGCGGCCGTCATCATGATGGCGTCGCCGGTCATCTCTTGGCGCATGTTGCGGCAGGGCAAATACCGCACGGGGTTTGCCGCCAAGTTCTTGGGTCGCGTTCCTGTGCGCAGCGGAGAGGCGCCCTGCATCTGGCTCCATGCGGTAAGCGTCGGCGAGGTCAACCTGCTCGCCACGACGATCGCCGAGTTGCGGCGGCAGCGACCCGATTGCGACATCGTCGTCTCGACGACGACAGTCACTGGGTTCGAGCTGGCGCGGAAGAAATATGCCGCGTACACGGTGTGTTATTGCCCGCTCGATTTCTCTTGGGCGTGCGCCGCGGCGGTGAACCGCCTGAGGCCGAACTTGTTGGTGCTGGCGGAGCTTGAGTTGTGGCCCAACCTGATCGCGGCGGCAAAGCGCGGGGGGGCGAAGGTCGCAATCGTCAACGGGCGATTGAGCGACGCCAGTTTTCGCGGATACCGCCGCCTGCGGCCGCTCGTGGCCCGAGTGCTGCGACAACTCGATCTGGTCGCGGTGCAGGACGAGGAGACTCGTGCGCGGTTCGCGACGCTGGGCGCCAAGCCGCAGTCGCTCTTCGTCACCGGTTCGGTGAAATTCGACGGAGCGGAGACTAATCGAGGCAATCCACGAACTGTGGCGCTCAAGTCGCTCGCGGGGATCAGGAACGCCGATCGGGTGGTTCTTGCCGGCAGCACGCAAGCTCCCGAGGAACAGTATGCGATCGACGTGCTCCGCCGGCGAATGGCGACCGGCGTCGACGGGGCAGGGGAGGGCTCGTTGCGGCTGATCCTCGTCCCGCGACATGCCGAACGGTTCGAGGACGTCGCGCAGTTGGTTGCGGCCAGCGGATTGCCCTGGACGCGGCGGTCGCAGCTTGGGGGCCCCGTGGGCGACTCTCTCCGAGAGTCGCCGGCAACTCTCGGAGAGAGTCGCCGGCATAGCGGCCCGCCGTGGCAAATTCTGTTGGTCGACGCGATCGGCGAGCTCGGCGCGTGGTGGGGGACGGCCGACGTCGGGTTCGTGGGGGGCAGCTTCGGCAGCCGCGGCGGGCAAAATATGCTCGAACCCGCGGCCTACGGCGTGCCGACCTGTTTCGGGCCCAACACCTGGAACTTCCGCGACATCGTGCGACGGCTGCTGGCCGTTGATGGTGCGCGGGTCGTCCGCAACGCCGGCGAACTGGAGGAGTTCGTCAACCGTACGCTCGACGAGCCGCACGAGGCCGCGGCGCTTGGCGCACGGGCGCGACAACTCGTCTTGTCGCAACAGGGGGCGACGCGGCGAACAGTCGAACTGCTCGGGCCGCTCGTCGCCGAGCCCATCGCCTCGGCGGTCGACGCCCGCGAGCAAGCGGCGTAGGGTCGCCGCTCAGCGCGTCGCCTTCGCCTCCTCCGCAACGTGTTCATGGTCGCGGATATGCTCGGGACAGTAGCAGACCTGCCCTGCGCACTTCGAGCAGTACCGGAACAGCGTGCGGGGCGATTCGTCGCTGTCGAGCCCGCAGACCCGGCACTCGTGCCGCGGCGGCTTGAGTGCGGAGCGAGCCTTGGCCTCGAAGGCGATCCGGCGATGGGCGGCGCGGGCCTCGCGCACATGATCCAGCCCGAAGAACAGGAAGTAGTTCAGCACCGACGCCCCGACCAACAGCGCAGCGAGCCAGCCACCAATGTAGACGGCGTACGCCATCATCGCCCACGCCAGCCATGCCAGCCAGCGAATTTTCACAGGCAGGACGAAGAACAAATAAATCGTGTACTCGGGGAACAACCGGGCGAAACCCAAAAAGACCGTGCCGTACAGAAAGTAGTTGGACGCGGCGATCGGGGCCAACTCGAACTTGCCGTCCGGCCCGAATCCTCCCAAGATGGCCGCCCCCGCAAACGCGGCGAGGACGTTGGCGAGATAGCCGATTGCGAAGTACAGGTTGTACCGAAATCGTCCGAGGTGGTGTTCGACAGCCGTGCCGTACAAATTGAACAGCAAGAAGTGAAACAGCACGAACAGGGGGCCGATCGCCGGCGGCAGGAACAGAAACGTCGCCAATCGCCAGATTTCGCCGTCGACCACTTTGGCCGGGACGAGCATGACGTTTTCGATATGGGCGCCCTGCGGCAGGCTCGTCAGCACGTACAGCAGCGCTTGGCCCGCGATCAGCGCCAGCGTCAAGTTAGGAACGGCGTAACGGCCGAAGCGGGCTTCGAGGCGTTTGAGGAGCGGCATTGGGGAGCGGTCGTCGAGTGCGTTCGAACGGCATGATCTTCGAGCAATTATCCGGTTTTCGCGCCGACTTGACTACCGCAACCCCGTCGCGATCTCTCGCCCGCAAACAAGCGCCTCGCCGGGGCGGTCGCCGGAGCCCGCCGGGCGTCCTGTCCCCCGGCGGGCTCCGCTCGTATAATCCCCCTCGCCATGAACGCCATCCAGATCCGTAACCTGCAGAAGTCCTACCGCGTCTATCAGAAAAAGGAAGGGCTGGGAGCTTCGCTGGCCGGGCTGTTCCGCCGCGAGTATCGCACCGTCGAGGCGGTCAAGGGGATCGATCTCGACGTCGCGGCAGGGGAGTTCGTCGCCTTCCTGGGCCCCAACGGCGCCGGCAAGACGACCACCCTCAAGCTCTTGTCGGGAGTGATCAGCCCCACCGGGGGCGAGGCGACCGTGCTGGGGCACGTCCCGTGGCGACGCGAAAACGACTATCGCCGCCGGTTTGCGCTGGTCATGGGGCAAAAGAACCAACTCTGGTGGGACCTCCCCGCCCAGGAGTCGTTCAAGCTTCATCAGAAGATCTACCGCATCGACCCCGCCGCGTTCGAGCGGTCTCGCGACGAATTGTGCGACCTGCTCGACATTCGCCGGTTGCTGTCGCAACCGGTGCGCGAACTGTCGCTGGGCGAGCGAATGAAGATGGAGCTGACCGCGGCGCTGCTCCACTCGCCCGAAGTGCTGTTTCTCGATGAACCGACGATTGGGCTCGACGTGATCGCCCAGCACAACATCCAACAATTCCTCAAGCACTACCAACGCGAGCGGAAGATCACGATCCTGCTCACGAGCCACTACATGAAGGACGTCGCCGCGCTTTGCAAGCGGGTGGTCGTCATCGCCCGCGGCGAGATCGTGTACGACGGGTCGCTGGCGGGGATCGTCGACCGGTTCAGCGGACACAAGGTGCTGACCGTGCAGTTCGCCGACGGCGAGGTTCCCGGCGATCTCGCGCGTTACGGCGAGGTGCTGGAAACCGCGGCTCCCAAGGCCCGGTTGCGGGTCGAGCGGGCGTCGATCGCCAAGACGCTGTCGGCCGTTCTGGCAGCCCACGCGGTCGAGGACGTGAGCGTCGAGGACCCGCCGCTCGAGGAGGTCATCGCCGAGATGTTCGCTCGCAGCGAGCAGTCGCACGCGGGCGAGCGCGACGCCGCGCAGGAACCGGCGCGAACCTGATCTTTCGCTTCCGTCGCAGCGAGAGTCAAGCTCGCCCCCGCCGGCAGCCGATATCAGGAGTTGGCGGCCGACGCACGTCGCGGGTCGAACTCGATTTGACCCGCCGGTGCGTCGCAAACTAAAATTGAGCGGGCAAGGCAGGCCGCCGCAGGCCGCGTCTTTCCCGCCATATAATGCGACCCAACCGTCCGGTGGATGGGTCGCCCCGCCGCGTGCTGTGCCTTCGTCCGAAATTGTTCGGGGGAGAGCATGCGCGGAGCTCTCCGCCGGGCGTTGCCGAGTCGTCGGCAACCTGGGTCGCGGTCCCTGTCCCGCCGCCCCAGGAGCCCGCCGCCGATGACCGCAGCCGATTCGAGCCGCAGCGACCTTGTGCGTCGCTTCTTCGCCGGGGTCACTGAGTACGCCTTCGCCGGCCGGTTGGGCGTGGCCGATCCGCCGTTGATCGACTATCTGACCGAACTGCTCGTGCGGTTCGTCGCCTGCGACGCGGTTTACGGTTTGAGGACCCCCCGCGGCGAACGGCTCGCCCTGGTCGCCGACATGCTGGCCGAGGCCCAGGCGCGGCAGGGCCCGGCGCGGCGACGCGTTCATCGGCACATCGGCGACTTCACCTTGTTCTGGTCGGGAGTCTACCCCGAGATTGCCGAGCGGATGCGCAAGGCGTCGTGGAAAGACAGCCTGCTCGACTACGAGGATCAAGGGCGACGGAATTACTACCTCGCCAGCCAACTCCCCGCGGACGAGGCCTCCCCCCCGGACGACGTGCTCGCCCGCTTGAGCGACAACTTCCAGTTGTGCGTCTACGGCCTCGGCGAGGTGCGCAAAACGTGGGAAGATCGCGAAGGGGAGAGCGGCGCTCCGATTCTGTTTGGTTGAGCGCCGCGAGCGAGTCGAATTCACGAACACACGGCAAGCGGAGAGCGCGAGCCTCCGGTTGGACGGATGTGCGAACGCTTCTCGCACGGGGCTCGCGCGCCCTGCTCGCCGTCTTACGTCCGCTGGCCGCTGGGCAGCGAGACGGTGAAGGTCGCCCCCGCGCCTTCGCGGCTGTCGCAGCGAATCGTGCCGCCGTGGGCCTCGACGATCGTCTGGCAGATGCTCAGCCCCAAGCCCGTGCCGCGGGTCTCATTGCGCTGGCGGGCGCGATCGCCGCGAAAAAACCGCTCAAAGACGCGGGGAACGTCGTCGGCGACGATGCCCGGTCCCGTGTCGCGGACCTCCAGCACGACGGCTCGTCGCGCCGGGTCGTCGGCGAGCGACACGATCACTTCTTCCCCAATGCGACAGTACTTTACGGCGTTGTCGACCAGGTTGTTGACGACTTGCCGCAGGTGCTGCTTGTCCCCCGGCACGACGATCCCCTCGGCGATCGACGCCGCGAGCCGCACCCCCTTTTGCTCGGCGACTCCGTGAAACATCTCGACGCTCTTGGCGACGATCGAACTGAGCGGGGCTTCGCCGCGAACGTCCCGCTCCAGCGCACCGGTCGCTTCGGACAACAGCAGCACCTGATTGACCAACGTCTCCAGCGAGGCGGTCTCCTCGATCAATTCCTCGAGCAAATGGCGATAGTCGTCCTTCGAGCGATCGGCTCCCAGGGCGACCTCGATCGAACTGCGGATCGCCGCGATCGGGGTTCGCAATTCGTGGGCGGCATTGGCCAGGAAGGACCGCTTCTCGGCGAGATACGCTGCGATCCGATCCAGCAGACCGTTGATCGTCAGCGCGAGCCGGTCGAACTCGTCATTTGCGCCGTGGTAGGGGAGCCGCTCGTCGAGTCGGGCCGGTCTCAGCCGAGCGGCGGTGGCGGTCAGCGACTCAAGGTCTTTCGTGGCGATCCCCGCCAGCCAATACCCGCAAAACGGGGCGGCCAGCAGGATCAACGCCGCGATCCCGCCGAGGATCCGATCGAGCCTCGACAAGTCCTGGCGGAACATATCGAGCGAGCATCCCAGTTCGACGTCCGCAATTCCCAGCGCATTCGCCGGGGCCGCCGTGCGAGTGACCCGCAGCGATTCGTGCTCGTCGGCGCCTCGCGAGGGGCGCTCCGCGTTGTTCGATTTCTCGGCTCTCTCGTCCTCGCTGCTCCAAACCGTCCGCCCCTCGACGTCGGTGAGCGAGACGAACCAGCCGTGCTTCGCGTGCCCGACCGTCTTGCGTCGCAACTCGTCGAGGAGCGACTCGAGATCACCCGCGGGCGTTTCGCGGACGGCCAGCTCGATGATGCGGACGTCTTCCTCCAGAATCTGATCGATCTCGCGCAGCAACGTCCACTTCACGGCCTGACGCAAGCCGAGGAGCGCCAGCAGCGTGATCGCCGCCACCGCCAGCGCGTTCCAGCCGGCGATCCGAAATCGAATCGAGCGGAACAGCGAATGGAGAATGGCGGGAGTCGGCATGATACGGAGTCAACCCTCGGAGCAGCCGTTCACGGATTTTGTATCAACAGCGTGTGGAACGGGCGTCTTTGGAAGAGGGCGTGAACGGATTGTTCGAGGAACCGGAAGGCGGAGCGTCCTCGTTGGTCGCAGGCGGCCGGGACGGTCCAGATGCGTTCGGACCGCCGTTGGCCGGCGTCGTCGCGGGTTCCTCGCGTCAGCTTGCGATCTTGGGCCGCAAAGCGGAACCGCCGCTCCATCGCGTTGTTCGTCGGCTCTGCACGGGGAGCGCGCGGCGACCCTCGTCGTGGGACGCCGCCAAAGCCGCGCTCGCCTTTTGCACGACCGTCGCCAATTCGCCCGTGCTGATCGGCGAGCAACGCCGCCAGGCGCGGGCCGATCAGGCCCCCGTGCACGGCCTCGCCAGGCAGCGGCGCAGCTTCGATGCGGCCGCTCGGCTCATGCCGGTACAACGGCGCACGATGCTCGACGACGTCGTACAGCTGAGCTGGTCGCGGAGCTCGACTTGCTGCACCACGCGGAACGGGTCGAGGGGATGCCAGCCCTGGACCGGCTTCGACCACTCGCCGGTCCAAGTGCGATCGATCTGTTCGGCGGAAACGGCGCCTACTGACGCTCCTGCTCAGCCAGCAGAAGCTCCGGCCGTTCGCAATTCCGACACGCTCCCCGTCGCGATCCCATGATGCGACAAAATATCTCACCGATCCCAATTCCTCCTAAGTCAGTTTCGAAAGCCGAGAACGGCTACGGAGAGGCGAACAACGGCAGGTCGGCGTACGACGGCGGCGACGGGCGGCGAAGGGGGCCAGGAAGAGGGACAGGGCCGCGAGCGAGAGCGTCGCGGGTTCGGGGACGGCCGCGGCGTGGACCAAGCTGTCCGGGGAGTCGCCGAATTGCGATTGCCATACGACCAGATCGTCGGCCGTTACGCTGCCGTCGCCGTTTGCGTCGCCTTGGGCGCGCGTGGCGCCCGCGAGCGTCCCCGCATGGCGCTGCCAGACGAGGAAGTCGGCGCCGTCGACAAAGCCGTCGTCGGTGAAATCGGCGGAATCCGCGGCGACGACGACTGAGCCGGTCAGCATGAGTTGCATCGTGCCGAGGTTGACGGCGCCGGGAAGGTTCTCGTCGGAGAAGCTGAACGTGTAGGTCACGGCAAAGTCGCCGACTGCGGCGGGATTCAGCGCGGCGAGGAACGAGCGGTGTTCGCCCGCGGCGAGCGCAGCGGCGCCGGTGAAGGGGGCGGCGTTGATGGTCAGTGCGGCCGTATCGCCGCTGCCGAAGATCTGATCGAGTTCCAAGGCGGCCGTGTAGCCGGCGGTCGACGCGAGATTGAAGATGTCGAACGAGAACGTCGGGGCGGGCCCTCCCGCGATGATCGAGCCGAAGTCGTAACTGAGGGCGGTCGTTTGGGCGAGCCCCTGGAACGACGGCTTCGCGTGGTCGAGCACGGCCAGCGAGATCTGCACCACGTCGTTGGCGTCCTGGGCGCCGCGGCCGAGTCCGGAGCCGGTCGTGACGTCGAGATTGTCGACCACGACGGTCCCGGACTTCAGTCCGGCGGTCGCCGTGCTGGTGCTCAGCCCGACGGAGATCGAGCGGCTGCCGGCGCCTCCCGTCGCGAAGGCGTTGTAGCGTCCCGTGACCGAACTGGTCGCGGCGCCGCTGGCGACGACTTCGAAATACGTCCCGGCGGCGCCGGTCTTGTTGAGCGTGACCGTCTGGGCGGCGGGGGTCGGGGCGCCGACGAGCACCCGTCCCAAATCAACCGCCAACGTCGAACCGCCGTTGCTGCCGAGGGTCGCGCCGGCCAGCGCGAGTTGGCTGTCGTTGTTCTGGTTGGCGAAGACCGACCATGCGTACTCAGGCCGATCGACGAACGGATTGCGATTGTTCTGGTAGCCGAAGACGGTTTGGTTGCGGCGGCGTTCAAACTCGTCGGGAGGGACCAGATAGTGCCACTCCAACATGCGCGCCAAGTCGCCCATCGTGGTGCTGGAACCGGTCAGCGCGGGCGCCCCGTTGACCAGTTCCAGGTTCGTCGTGCTGCCGTCGGACCCGTCGTAGCGCACCGCCATATAAAACGACTGCCGGGCGATCATCCCCGCGTCGGCGTCGCCGGGGTACCACACTTGGTTGCCGCCGTCGATTTTCACGCCGTACGCCTGTCCGTAGGCGCCGCCGAAGTTGAGGTTGCCGCGATCGTTGTTAAGTTGCGGATTGCTCGGGCGGAGCATGTGGAGATCGCTCGAATCCGGGCCGCTGGAACCGACCCCGCGGGCCTGCGGCCACACGTGCTCGCGATTCCACGAGACGCCGCTGTCCCACCCCGGGATGCTGCCCCCCAGATTGGAAATGTCGAGCGAGACGCGGTTGTAGACCAGGATGATGCGATTGGCGTTGGTCGGATCGCGATCGGTGACTTGAAGCAACGTGCGCGCAGCATCGTACGAGTGGACCGTGTGCCCGTCGATGATGTCGTGCAGTTGATTCTTGAGCGTAGCGCCTGTGCCGGTCGCGGTGGAGTAATAGGTCGGCGATGGATCGTACGCGTCGGCCGGCGCGGCTGCCGGCCGGAGCGCGAGCAGCGCGACGACTGCCGCGACGGCGACACGAGACAGGAAGATCATGCGGCGGGGCAAGGCGGGGCGACGCGAAGGGGCGATTGGGGCGGCTTGAGACGCCCGCGCGGGGCGATGCCGAGAGGCGGTCACGATGCACCTATCCTAAGCACCCGCGGCAAATCCCGCCACGACTGGGAACGGGGCGGAATTCCGCAATAATAGGAGCGCCTCGCCCGGAGGATGCCAATCGGCCCGCGAATGGCGCGAATCGATGCGATTTCGGTCGGCCGCGACTCGCGACATTCGCGGGCCGATCACGCCCTCGGGTTACGGAAACCGGGATCCAGCATGACGAAACGGACTTCAACGCGGCAGCAAGACCTGTTCGCCGACGATCCCGAGCCGTGGGAGCAGGACGCGGCCGCTCTGAAGTGCGTGGCCACGATCGTGCTGTCCGAGGGGCCCGATGCGGAGTTCGATTACGAGGCGCCCCCCGTATTTCGCGACGCCGATCGGCCGGAGCGACTGCTCGAGGTCGGTCGGCGGGTGCGGGTCCCCTTCGGCCGGGGGAATCGCGAGGTCGTCGGCTACTGCGTCGCGATCGAGAACAAGCCGGCGACCGGGCGTGCGCTCAAGGCGGTCGCGGCGGTGCTCGACGAGCAATCGCTGGTCTCCCCGGCGATGATGCGGCTCACGCGGTGGATGGCCGACTACTATCTGTGCCCGTGGGGGCAGGTGCTCGACGCGGTCGTCCCAGCCGGGGTGCGGGGCCGGGCGGGGACCCGCGCGGTGAAGTTGCTGTCGCTCCCGGACGACGTTCGGCAGCAGTTGCGGCGAGTCGATGCGCTGCCGCTCAGTTCGCCCCAGCAACGCAAGGCGCTCGAAACGCTGGCGGCGACGCGGCGACCAATGACCGCGGCCCAACTGGCCCAGCGGGCCGGTTGCACGACAGGGCCGATTCGTACGCTGCTCAAGCAGGGACTCCTCGAAGAACGGACCGAGCGGGTCGACACGGGCGAAGCGGTCGACGACGCTCCGCCGCGCGAGTCGGGACTCGCGCTCAACGCCGATCAACGCTCGGCCTTGGAGCAGATCGTCGCGGCGCTCGACGCTCGCGAGGCCCGCGGCATGCTGCTGCACGGCGTGACCGGCAGCGGCAAGACCGAAGTTTATCTGCAGGCGATCGAACACGCGGTGGGATTCGGTCGGCAGGCGATCGTGCTGGTGCCCGAGATCAGCCTCACTCCGCAGACGGTGCGACGGTTTCGGGCGCGGTTCGATCGGATCGCGGTGCTCCACAGCCGGCTGACCGACGTCGAGCGGCAACGCCATTGGCGACGGATCGCCGCGGGCGAGGTGCAAGTGGTCGTCGGCGCCCGCAGCGCGGTGTTCGCCCCGACGCCGCACCTAGGGTTGATCGTCATCGACGAGGAGCACGAGGCGAGTTTCAAGCAAGACTCGGCGCCGCGGTATCACGCCCGCGACGTCGCCTGGCGTCGAGCGCAGGCCGAGGGCGTGCCGTTGGTGCTGGGGAGCGCGACCCCCGCTCTCGAGAGCTGGCAACGAGCTCGCACGGGGGAGTTCGCCCTGTTGGAACTGCCGCGGCGGGTGCTCGATCGGCCGATGCCCGAAGTGGCGATCGTCGACCTGCGCGAGGGCGCCGAATCGCGATTCGCCAGCGGGGCGATCTCGCGGCGGCTTCATCAAGCGATGCACGCAGCGCTGCGCGACGGAGGGCAGGTGATCCTGCTGCTCAACCGCCGGGGGTTCTCGACGCACCTGCAATGCCCGGCCTGCGGCTACGTCGCCAAGTGCGAGCACTGCGACCTGTCGCTGACGTTCCATCGGCAGGAGCACGTCGTGCTGTGCCACTACTGCGACTTCGAGCAGGCGCCGCCGGAATTCTGCCCCGACTGCAAGAGCGGCGCAATCCGGTACGGCGGCTTGGGCACGCAGAAGCTGGAGGCGGAGATCCGCGCGCGATTCCCCGACTACGCCTGCGCGCGGATGGACACCGACAGCATGCGCGGACGGACGAGCCACGAGGACGTGCTGGAGAGGTTTCGCCGCGGCGAACTGCGAATCCTGCTGGGAACGCAGATGATCGCCAAGGGACTCGACTTCCCCGGGGTCACGCTCGTCGGGGTGGTGAACGCCGACACGGCGCTCCACTTGGCCGACTTCCGCGCTGCGGAACGGACGTTCCAACTGGTCGCCCAGGTCGCGGGGCGCACGGGGCGGGGGGAGCGCGGGGGCCGGGTGCTCGTCCAGACGCTCAGTCCCGATCATCCGGCGATCACGGCCGCGGCCCGGCACGACTACGACGCCTTCGCCGCGGCGGCGATCGTCGAGCGGCGGGCCATGGGTTATCCTCCCTACGGCTCGATGGCCCGGATGGTCGTCCGCGGGGGGAGCGAAATCGCGGCCCGTGAGTCGGCCGAGCACCTCGGCGAGCGGCTCCGCAGCGCGGCAGCGGGGGACGAGACGATCCGCATCCTCGGCCCGGGGCCGGCGCCCATTCCGCGCCTGCGGGGGGAGCATCGCTTTCATCTGCAGTTGCAGGCCCCCCAGGTCGAGCAACTGCAGTCGATCATCCGCACGGCGACCGCGACGTTCGCCCCGCCGAAGGAGGTCCGCTGGATCGCCGACGTCGACCCGTGGGACATGCTGTGAGGGTGGAGAGGTCGGAGGTCGGCGGAAACGGGGAGGGCAGGGGGGCTGAGCGTGCGTCGCAAGTCGCGGCGTCCCCGCCGGCGGCGCGGGTGCGAACAACGGTAGTGACGCCATTTGCCAAATTGACGGGTGGCTGGGGTCGAACGAAGTGAGCCCCCAGCGGATTCCCTGGGGGCTTCGTTGCACTGCGACCCCAGGCGCCCATCCAAGGGCGCAAATGGTATCACTGCCCGAACAACCTGCACTTGGACGCCCCGGCGCCGCAGCCCTAGAATAACGGGTCGTCGCCGCAAACTCCCCCTGCCCGCAAGTTCCCGAGAAACTTGCCCCTCTGCCGTCTCGCCATGAGCTACACCGGTCTCAAACGCGTGCTCGGCGAGACGAATCTCGAGCGGAAGTGCCGGCTGCTCTTCGGCACGTGCCTGTTGATCCTCATCACCAGCAGCTTCTGGTGGTACGGCGCGCGGACCGATCGGATCGTGTTCGAGACGAACTCGTTCGTCGCGCGAATTCTCGTGAACCAGTCGCTGATGAAGGAACACATGAACGTGTTCCAGACGCGGCTGACTCCGCAAGCGAATCTGCAGGTCTCGGAGATCGACAAACACACGAACGCCGCCCTCGCACGGCTGCTGAGCACCAAAGATTTCGAATGGCAGATCCTCCATCCCGAGAACGAGCGGAACATCGGCCGGCCGACCAGCAATTTCGAGTGGGAGTTGATGCTCCGCTGGCAGCGTCTGGGGGAAACGCTCAAGACCGACAAAGACATCGACGAGGCCGAGCACACTGACGAAACTTGGGCGCAAGCCAATATCGTGAAGAAGATCGAGCCGGAGGACGGCGTCGCCGAGGTGAGCGACGCCGCCAAGAGCGAGCCGCGCGAGCGCAACTACTACCGTTATTACCAGCCGCTGTTCGCCCGCCAGGGATGCGTGGACTGCCACAAAGTCCAGCTGACCGACACGTACCCTGCGTGGCCGAACATGAAGGCGGGCGATTTGCTGGCGGTCATTCGCGTCGATCTGGACATGGATCGCACGCTCAAGAAGCAGGCGAAGAACCGTTCGCTGCTGCTGTTCTCGGCGATCGTCACCGTGGCGCTGGCGATGGCCGCGTTGTACGCGATCGTTCGCTACGTGATCGTCAAGCCGCTCAAGCATCTGCGCGACGTCAGCAACGCGGTCCGCCGCGGCGAGGTCGAGACGCGGGCCGTCATCCAAACGGGAGACGAATTCGAGGAGCTCGGCGCCGCGTTCAATCGCATGTTGCGACAACTGCTGCGGCAGCAGGACGAGCTGCGCGCCGTGAACGGCGAGCTCGACGGCAAAATCGACGAACTCGCCCAGGTGAACATGCGCCTGTACGAGATGAACCAGATTAAGAGCGACTTCCTGGCCACCGTCAGCCACGAGCTGCGCACGCCGCTCAACAGCATCATCGGGTTCAGCGATCTGCTGGCCAACATCGCCACGCTCGACGAGAAACAGCGGCGTTTCGCCGGCAACATCGAACGCTCCGGGAAGCAACTGCTCGAGATGATCAACGACATTCTCGATCTGGCCAAGATCGAGAGCGGCCGCATGGAAATCCGCGCGACCGAATTCGACATCGGGTCGGTCGTGTTGATGCAGTGCGACATGGCCCGCCCCTTGAGCGAACGCAAGCGGATCGATCTCGATTGCGAGGTCGCCCCCGGGCTGCCGCTCATGAAGCAGGACCGCGGCAAGATCGAGCAGGTGCTCAATAATTTGCTGTCAAACGCGATCAAGTTCACCCCCGACGGCGGGCAGATCCAAGTCTCCGCTCGCCAGGACGAATCGGGGGATTTGCGCCTGACGGTCGCCGACACGGGGGTCGGCATCAGCGAGGCGGACCAGACCGTCATCTTCGAAAAGTTTCGGCAGGGAAGCGTTGTGCAGCCCTCCGGCAGCGCGATGACTCGCGAGTTTTCCGGGACGGGGCTCGGGCTGTCGATCGTCCGCGAAATGTGCCGCCTGCTGGGGGGGGACGTCACCGTGACCAGCGAACTGGGCCGCGGCAGCGAGTTCGTCGTGCTGCTCCCCTGGCACGCCCCGGCGCCGATGCGGTTCGAGTCCCCGATCGCCGAGGAACTGCGCCAGCTGACCAAGCACCGCCCCGACTTGGCCGAGCTCCGCGCCATCGGCGGCAACGGGGCGACGGGGAGCAGGTTCTAGAACACGGGGGAAGGCAATACGGGGATTGTCGTCGATTCCCGCGAGCAAGCCGATTGCCACGAAGCTCGCTTGGCCGTATCCTCTCCCCCCTCCGCCACGTCCCCTCCGCCTTGTCCTGCCGGACGCGCTTCGCACCCCCCATGCCCGACTCCTCCTCCGCCGCTCCCGTGGTTCACCTCTACACCGACGGCGGTTGCAGCGGCAATCCGGGGCCGGGAGGCTGGGCGTTCGTTCTCAAGCACCCGGCCTCGGGCAAGTCGATCGAACGGAGCGGCGGCGAACGCGACACGACCAACAATCAAATGGAGCTGATGGCCGTGATCGCGGGGTTGGAGACGCTCAAACGTCGCTCGCGGGTCGAGCTGTTCACCGACAGCGTCTACGTCGGCAAGGGGATCAGCGAGTGGATGCCCAAGTGGAAAGCCAACGGTTGGCGCCGCAAGGAGGGGTCGAAGCTGGTCCCCGTGAAGAACGAAGACCTCTGGCGACGGCTGGACGCGCTGTTGGCCAAGCACCACGTGAAATACACCCGCGTCGCCGGCCACAGCGGCCACCCCGAAAACGACCGCTGCGACGAACTGGCCGTGGCCGCGTATCAGAAATACCTGTAGCTCAGGCCTTCCCGATGCGAGCGGCGCCCCGTCGGTCCCGACGATCGCAGCTCGCTCACCCCTCGTCCGCCGGTCCGACCCAAAAGTGCGGATTGTACGCCACCTCCCACAGGTGGCCGTCGAGATCCTGGAAGTAACCGCTGTAGCCGCCCCACGACGCCTGCTGCGGCGGTTTGACGATGGTCGCCCCGGCCCGCGCCGCCTCGGCGATCACGGCGTCGACCTCGGCTTTGCTGGCGACGTTGTGGGCCAGGGCGACTCCCCCAAATCCCCGCCCTTCGGCCGGCACTGTCGCGTCCTCGGCCAGCGCCTCGCGCCCGTAGAGCGCCAGCCACGTTCCGTTGAGCGTGAAGAACGCCACCTCCGGCGGCGACTCCATTCGCGGCAGGCCGAGCCCTTCTTCGTAAAACGTCACGGCCGCGGGCAGGTCGCGCACGCCGAGCGTGATCATGCTGATGCGGGATTTCATGGCGACTGGATTCCCGAGAGGTTCGAAAGCTTGGGCGTCGTCCCCGTCGGCGGCGCGCATTCTAGCGAGCGGCCCGAGCTTCTCGACCACGAGCCGCATGTGCAACGTGCCGCGTGCAAAAGCAACTTGGTCTTTTGTGCAAAACTCCCGCCGGCGGCGGAGGCGAGACGCTCCTAAGCGATTGTCTGCCATCGACTTGCGCGACGCCGCCGGAGTGCGGTCCGGCGAATATTGCGAGCAAAATTCCCATCCGGCGAGCAATACTCGCGGCCGGCGCCTGGTTCCATCGCCTTGTTCCGGGAGCCGCCGTCACAGCGTTGGCGGCGGTTCACCGGCGGCTAGCGCCGGCCGCTCATGGTTTTGGGCGCAGGCGAGCGTTCGTTCTACTCGATGCGGCGGCCCAAATACCACCGAAAAATCTCGTCGGCGATCAACGCGATCAACGCGCCCGACCGGGACTTCGCGGCGAAGCGGTCGAACCAGAAGCGGGTCGCTCAAACACGAACGGACCGAGCATGCGACGTTAGCCGACGTGGAAGTCAGGCGGCAGTCGCGTCAAGCGTTCGCCGCGGCTCGCAGCACGTAGCCCCGTCCGCGAACGGTGTGCAGCAACTGTTCGTCGAAGCCCCGGTCGATTTTGCCGCGGAGGCGGTTCACGTGGACCTCGATCACGTTGGTGACCCCTTCCCAATCGGCGTCCCACAGATGCTCGCACAGCATCTTGCGCGTCACCACCTGGCCGGCGTGCCGCATCAGGAACTCCAGCAGGCTGAACTCAGTCGGCGTGAGCACGATCTCGACCTCGTCCCGCGTCACGCGCCGCACCGCCAGATCGAGCGACAGCGGCCCGACCTCGCTCCGTTGGGCGGTGACGTGCAGCGACCGGCGCGCGACGGCCTGCAGCCGGGCCAGCAGCTCGGCGAACGCGAATGGCTTGACGAGATAGTCGTCGGCCCCTGCTTCGAGTCCTGCGACTCGCTCTTCGACCGATCCCAGCGCGCTGACGACGATTACGGGCGTCTTGACCCCTTGGGCCCGCGCTTGGGAGAGGACTTCGAGCCCCGGCACGCCCGGCAGCATGAGGTCGAGCAGGATCGCGTCGGCCGACTGGGCCAGCGCTTCCTTAAGCCCGCGTTCGCCGCCGCGAGTCCAGGTGCAATCGTGTCCCGCTTCGAGCAGTCCTTGCTGCATCGCTTTGCCGAGGACGGGGTCGTCTTCGATGACCAGCACGTTCATGCCGCGGGTGAACTCAATGGGATCTTGGGGAGGAACGACGCGACGAAAAACGACTTGTCGGACTGTACGCGAAATTGACGCGCTGTCGCCGCAATTGTTCAGTTTCGGATCAGTGCATCCGTCGCAGGCGGGGAAGCCGGTGAATTGTATCGGAACAGCATGGGCTGCTCCATGATTCGCTCTAGCGTTTCCGCCTTACACAGGCAGGTCTTACCGAATTGTAATCCTCGCGCCTTTGCCGCAGACCGAAAACCGACGTAGAACCACCGCAGGCGGCGCCTTCGTGAGTCTGCTGTGCGCCTCGCCGCAGTACGACGCGCCAAGACCTGACGCGAAGCCCGCCCCGCCCCCTCGCCCGCCTGCGACCCCGCCCCGTGACGCACCTCTCGCTCGAACGCCCCGCGAATGCGGCGGCGACTGAGTCGATCCCCTCGGTCGGAGAAACCGTCGCCCGGCTTGCGCATCTGCTGCCGTCGCAGGGGCCGATCACGGTGTTCGTGCATCACAACACGCTGCACGCCTTCGAGCACCTGACGTTCGCCGAGGCGGTTGTCCAGGCGGCCGACTTGTTCGACCGCCATCCTTACCTCCCCGAGGAGGACTACCGCACGGAGCTCAATCGCGGTCGGATTCGACCGCAGGATCTGTCGCACGAGTTGATCGACGAACTCGACGAGGTGGGGGACGAGCTCATCGGGTCGTTGGGGACTCGACATGAGTTGTGGTTGAGCATGCTCGGAAGTCCGCTCCGTGAAGGACCCGACGCGGAAATCCACTGGTTCATCGACGAGACCGAGGCCCTGTACCGATTTCGCCCCGAAGCGAGCGCCGCGGCCTGTGCAAACTCGGTCCAACAGACCCGCCGGTGGCTGGTTCGCGACTACGCCGCCGACGCCGCGACTGAAGGTCGGTTGCGTGAGCAGACGGCGCGGTTGATCAAACAGTTCGGCCCGCAGGACGTCGAGTCGTGGTCCGCCAGGACGTGGGATGCGTTCACGCTGCACCTGCTATGGCAGATCTGCCGCGACGGCGTCGCCATGAACTCAGGCAGTGCAAAGCGCCCCAAGCCGATCCCTGCGAAGGATCGTCGAGCGCAGCGGTTGGTCGATGCGGAGTTGATTCGCCTCTGCGGGGCGTTTCTCGATCAAGGGTTTGCGGTGTGGGACCTGCCCGAGCGCGAGCGGGGCCTGTTCGCATCGTACTTGGACCTTCGCGGCGACGGTCCGGCGGACGCCCCGTGGATGGTCGGCCTCGCGGAGGAACTCGCCGAGATCCGGCGACTCGGACTGGGGCCCGAGCAGTGCCTCGAACGGGCCCTCGCGGCAGTCGCGGTCGACGACACGCAGCGCGAAACGACGCTGCGGGACGCGCTGCTGGCGCTTCCCGGGTGGGCGGGCATGCTGTGGCAGATGGAAACCAACGCCGAGTGGACCGTCCGTCCCGCGCCGCCGGGAACTCTGCTCGAGTACGCGGCCATTCGCCTGCTGTTGACGAAGTTCGCCGAGAAATTTCTGGCTCGCGCCGATGCAGCCGATTCGCCTCCGGCGGAGCCCAAGCTCGCTGGCCGCAGTCCGCTGCTGCAGGCGTTTCGGGTGTTTCAGATTGCACAGGTCCGGGGGTGGACGCCGGTTGATCTGCTGCGTCTGCGGCCGGCCGAGTGGCGCCGATTGCTGCGCGAGGTCGAGGCGTTCTCCAGCCGAGAACGACGACGCATCTATCACCAAGCGTACGAACGCCGCCTGCGCGAGGAGGTCCTCGGGGCGATTTGCGAGAACGCTCGCGCGATCGCGCGCCCGACGAGCCCTGCGGCTCTGCCGGCGTTCCAACTGGTCGCCTGCATCGACGATCGCGAGGAGTCGTTTCGCCGTCACCTCGAGGAGGTCGCTCCGGAGTGCGAGACGTTCGGCTACGCCGGGTTCTTCGGCGTGGCGATGTACTATCGGGGCGTCAGCGAGGCGCACTTTCGTCCGCTCTGCCCGGTCAACGTCAAGCCGCGGCATTACCTGCAGGAGAAACCCGCGCTGTCGGCTGAGGAGGCGAGCCGCCGGCAAGCGCGAGCCCGGCGCACCATTGGCCGCGTGATCCATGCGGCGAACCTTGGGGCTCGGACGCTGCTGGGGGGCGCCGTGGCGAGCCTGATGGGCGCTGCGGCGACGCTGCCGCTTGTGTTGCGCGTCGTGGCGCCGCGAACGGCCGGCCAGTTCCAGAAGTTGTTCGGACGGATCGTCGTCCCGGGGCGGACCCAATTGACGATCGAGCGGACCCATCCCTTGCCGGGAAGCGGCGTCGATCAACTCGGCTATCACGTCGACGAGATGGCTGCGATTGTGGAAGGGACTTTGCGAGCAATCGGGCTCGTCGAGCGTTTCGCCCCGCTGGTGATCGTCGCGGGGCACGGCTCAAGCAGCCTCAACAATCCCCACGCCGCCGCTTATGACTGCGGCGCGTGCGGCGGCGGACGAGGGGGCCCCAACGCCCGCGCTTTCGCTCAGATGGCCAACGACCCGCGGCTCCGGGCCGCGCTTGCCGCTCGCGGGTTGAAGGTCCCCGAATCGACATGGTTTCTCGGAGCGTACCACAACACGGGGGACGACGGGATCGAGTACTACGACCTCGACGAACTGCCCGCGACTCGTCGCGCGGCGTTCCAGACGGCCCGCGATGCAATCGAGGAGGCCCGCACCCGCAACGCTCACGAACGGTGCCGGCGATTCGAATCGGCGTCGTTGTCGCTCTCGCCGGCGGCGGCGCTGCGACACGTCGAGGGCCGGGCCGCCGATCTCTCGCAGGTGCGCATCGAATGCGGCCACGCGACCAACGCCTACTGCCTCGTCGGGCGTCGTGCGTGGAGCCGCGGACTGTTCCTCGATCGCCGCGCGTTCTTGGCCTCGTACGACCCCCGGATCGACGACGAGGACGGATCGATCCTGGCGCGGGTGCTTGCCGCTGTGATCCCGGTCTGCGGGGGGATCAATCTGGAATACTACTTCTCGCGGATCGACAACAACGGTTACGGCTGCGGAACCAAGCTGCCGCACAACATCACGTCGATGCTCGGGGTGATGGACGGCGCGGGCAGCGATCTCCGCACCGGGTTGCCGTGGCAGATGGTCGAGATCCACGAGCCGGTTCGGATCCTGTTCGTCGTTGAGACGACTCCCGAGACGCTCGAGCGCATCATCGCCTCCAATGCGGAACTCGCGGCCCTCGTCGGGCGGGAGTGGGTGCAGTTGGCCGCGTTCGATCCGCAGTCGAGGGCGATGCATCTGCACCGCCGCGGGCGATTCGAGCCCCACGCAGTTTCTGCCGCGACGTTGCCGGTCGTCGACTCGTCGGCGGCCTGGTATCGCGGGCAACGCGACCACCTCGGCTTTGCTCGCGTCGCGCCGACCGGCGTTCCCGGCGACGGGGCAGGGGAGGGGGGGGCGGCATGAGCGATTCCTGGTGGATGCAGCAATTGGGGCGCGTCGTCATGCTCGCCCCGGCCGTGCAGTTGGGAGTCGTCGGCGCCGCGATGCTCGCGGGGCGCCCGCTCGGCGAGAAGCGGACCGCCCGCCTCGCCCAGGCGTCGGTGTCGGTCGGCCTGCTGGCGGCCATCGGGGTGCTAGGGTTGATGTTGCTGTCCGGCGCCCGCCATGTCGAGATCGAGTTCGGCCACTGGGTCGAGGTCTCCAAATCGCATTTCGGCGAGCCGTTTCATTTTCACCTCAAGTTCGTCTTCGACCGGCTCTCCGTTCCGCTGGTGATCCTCAGCTACGTGCTCGTGGGCGTGATCGGCGCGTTTGCAACGCGGTACCTTCACCGCGAGCGGGGCTTCGCTCGGTTCTTTCTGCTCTACAGCGTGTTCCTCGCGGGGATGGTCGTCGCGGTGATGGCCGGAACGGTCGAGACGCTGTTTCTGGGGTGGGAGTTGGTCGGCTTGTCGTCGGCGCTGTTGGTGGCGTTCTTTCACGAACGACCCGCCCCGGTCGAAAACGGCCAACGGGTCTGGGCCGTCTATCGCGTCGCCGACGCCGCCTTCCTCGTGGCGGCGGTGGCGCTTCACCATGCGACCGGCGCCGGCGACTTCGCTGCGATGACCGGATCGGAGCCGTGGCCGCACGGCCAGGCGCTGTTGAGTTCCCAAGCGGCGCTGGGAATCGGCGTCTTGTTGTTGGCCGCCGCGGCGGGGAAGAGCGCGCTGGTTCCCTTTTCCGGTTGGCTGCCCCGCGCGATGGAAGGGCCGACCCCGTCGAGCGCCGTCTTTTACGGCGCGTTGTCGGTCCACCTGGGGACGTTCCTGTTGTTGCGGTTCAGCCCCGTGTTGGAACTCTCGCTTGCGCTCCGCGTGCTGGTGATCGGCCTGGGACTGGCCACGGCGGTCTACGGGGCGGTCGTCTCGCGAGTGCAGCCCGACGTGAAGACGGCGCTCGCCTTCGCCTCGCTCACCCAAGTGGGGCTCATCACCGCTGAGATCGGTTGCGGGTTGCGTTACGTGCCGCTCGTGCACATGATCGGCCACGCCTGCTTTCGCACGCTGCAACTGCTCCGCACGCCAAGCTTGCTGCAGGACCACTCGACGCTGGAAAACGCCATCGGCAGGCGCCTGGGCGAGTTGGCCGCGCCGTCCCGCGTGCGGTTGCCCCTGGGGGCCCGGCGCCGGCTTTATCGGTGGGCGCTCGAGCGAGGCCGCCTCGACGCGATGCTCGATCGGTTCGTCGTGACGCCGTTCTTGGAGCTCTTTCGATGGTGCCACCGTCGCGAGCGGCAGTGGACGAACTGGCTCGCCGGCGGCCCGCCCCGTTGCGAGGCCGATCCGTGCGATGCCGAGGACCTGGAGTCCGACGCCGCATGAACGAGCTCCATTTCTCCTGGATTGAAGCCGCGGTGCTGGCGCCGCTCGTCGGGGCCGCCCTGATCCCGCTGCGCAGCGATCCCGACCGGGCCCGGCGGTGCAGCCTCGTCGCGTCGGCGATTGCGCTGGCTTGCACGGTCGGGGCGTGGATCGATTTGGCCGTCCTCGACGCCTTCGAGGCTCACGATCGGTGGGATCTTGCCGAGCGGCTGTTTCATCGCGACCTGTTGGTGGTCGACGAATTGAGCGCCCCGTTGTTGCCGCTTGTCGCGCTGCAGTTCCTGGTGACGTTCCTCGCGACGCTGCGGACCAAGGCGTCGCGGTTTTCGTTCACCATGGCCCTGGCCACCGAGTCGATCACGCTCGCCACGTTGGCGTGCAAGGAACCGTGGCTGCTCGTCGCACTGCTGGCGGCGGCCCCCGTGTTTCCCGCCGTCGAACTCGTGCGCCGGGGCGAGTCGCCGCGAGTCTTCGTACTGCACATGGCCTTGTTCGCGATCTTGCTGGTCGGCGGACAGGCGATCGTCGCGGGGGCGGCGCCGGGGAGCGATGCGGCGATTTGCGGGCTGGCGATGCTCGGCGTCGCAGCCCTGGTTCGCAGCGGCGCCGCGCCGTTGCACTGTTGGCACGCCGACCTGTTCGAACGGGCGAGCCTGGGCGCCGCGATCTTGTTCGTCACTCCGATGACCGGCGCCTACGCGGCGCTGCGGTTGGTGTTGCCGACCGCACCGGCCTGGGTGCTGCACCTGATCGCCTTGGCCTCGCTGGCGACCGCCGTCTACGCTGCCGGGATGGCCCTCGTGCAACGCGACGCCCGGCGGTTCTTCAGTTTTCTGCTGCTGAGCAACTCTTCGCTGGTGCTCGTGGGGTTGGAACTGGTCACTCCGTTGGGGCTCGTCGGGGCGCTGTGCGTGTGGTTGTCGGTCAGTCTGGCTCTCACGGGGTTCGGTTTGGCGCTCCGGTCGATCGAGAGCCGTTGCGGGCGGATCGATCTGGCCCGCTACCATGGCATGTTCCGTGCGACGCCGACCTTGGCGGGGTTCTTTCTGCTCACCGGGCTGGCGAGCATCGGGTTCCCCGGCACGCTTGGGTTCGTCGCCGCCGAGTTGTTGATCGAGGGAGCCATCGATGCCGCGCCGTTGGTGGGGGTGATCGTGTTGTTCGCCTCGGCCCTCAACGGACTGGCGGTGATGCACGCGTACTTCCGCATCTTCACCGGGTGCGAGCACGCCGGCACGATCGACCTGCGAATCCGCCCGGCGGAGCGCGTGGCCGTGTTGGCGCTGTCGCTGCTGATTCTGGGAGGCGGGCTCTACCCGCAGCCGGGCGTTTCCTCGCGCCGGCATGCGGCCGCAGCGTTGCTCGACCAGCGAAACGAACATCTCAAACAGAATGTCACAGACGCCGCGAGTCGTCCGGCGGCCAAATCCGCCGCCGGCGAGTCGCAACGCTGACCACGCTGGGAAAGCAAATACATGAACGCCTCTGCAAAGCTCTCCGCGGTCCCCCTGGGGGACGTTCCCGTCGGCAATGCCGCGGGGTTCTCGAAGCATTTCCAGCATGACCTGCTCTCGGGATTCCTGGTTTTCCTGATCGCGCTGCCGTTGTGTCTGGGCATCTCGCTGGCGTCGGGGTATCCGCCGCTGGCGGGGGTGTTCACGGCGATCATCGGGGCGATCGTCACGACGTTCATCAGCAACTCGGAACTGACGATCAAGGGCCCCGCCGCCGGGTTGATCGTGATCGTCGCCGGGTGCGTGGCCGACTTCGGCGGCGACGGCATGGTCGGAGGCTTCTCCGCCGCCGATGGCGCCGCATATCGCGCCGCACTCGCCGTCGGCGTCGCCGCAGCCGTGCTGCAAATCTGCTTCGGGTTGTTTCGCGCCGGGATCCTCGGCGAGTTCTTCCCGACCGCCGCGGTCCACGGCATGCTCGCCGCAATTGGCGTGATCATCATGATCAAGCAACTGCCGGTTGCGCTTGGAGTGTCGGCCAAGGGAGAGCCGCTGGAGATGCTCCGCGAGATGCCGCAGTACGTCCACGAGGCGAACCCGGCGATCGCCGCGATCGGGCTCGTGAGCATCGCGATCATGTTCGCTTGGCCGGCGATCAAGCGGCGCTTCCGCATCCTCGGCCTCGTCCCGGCGCCGGTGATCGTGCTTGCGGCGGCGGTGGCCATGGGGTCGGCGTTCGATCTGCTTCACCCCCACTCCTACACCCTGCAGAACCACAAATACAAGCTGGGCGAGCAATACCTCGTGGCGATGCCCGACAAGCCGCTGGGGATGTTTCGCGAACTGACCCTGCCCGACATGGGGGCGCTCGCCCAGCCGAAGGCGTGGAAGTGGATCTTCATGTTTTTCGCCATCGGCAGCCTCGAATCGCTGTTGAGCGCCAAGGCGGTCGACGTGCTCGATCCGTGGAAACGCCGCACGAATCTCAATCGCGACATGCTGGCCGTGGGAGCGGCTAACCTGGCGGCCTCCTGCGTCGGGGGCTTGCCGATGATCTCGGAGATCGTCCGCAGCAAAGCCAACGTCGACAATGGCGCCCGGACTCGCTTCGCCAACATGTGGCACGGCTTGTTCCTGCTCTTGTGCGTCGCGTTGATCCCGACGCTGCTCCACAGGATTCCGTTGGCGGCCCTCGCGGGGATGCTTGTTTACACCGGCTTTCGCCTGGCCCACCCGCACGAGTTTCTCAACATCTACCGCATCGGCAAGGAGCAGCTCGCGATCTTCGTCACGACGTTGCTCATGGTCCTGGCGACCGACCTGTTGATCGGCGTGGCCGCGGGGATCGTCCTGAAAATGCTCATTCACCGCGTCAACGGCGTCCCGCTGCGGGCGTTGTTCAAGCCGTATCTCGAAATCGAGGAGGTCGACGAGCAGACGAGCCGGATCGTCGCCCGCGGCTCGGCGGTGTTCAGCAATTGGATTCCCTTTCGGCGGCAGATCGAAGACGTCGGTCTTGTCCAGCGGCGCAATCTCGTCATCGATCTGGCTGACGCCCGCCTCGTCGACCACAGCGTCATGGAGAAGCTCGAACAGGTGCAGACCGAGTTCGAGCAGGAAGGGCTCCGCCTGACGATCACCGGGCTCGACGCCCACCGCCAGATGTCGCGGCATGCGCTGGCCGCACGGAAGCAGGGCCTGCCGACCATGCGCCGGATCACGTTGTACGTCGCGGCGTCGGCCGAGGGGCGGATCGCCGAGCATGTTCGCCGCGCGGGAGCGGTTGGGTTCGCCAGCGCCGATTGTCGCCGCCTCGAGGGCCTTGCTCAGGGCGCCGGCGAGGACGGCGCGAGCGTGCGGATCGAAATCGTGGTTCCGTTGGAATCGTCCGGCGAACTGCTCGCAGCGGTGCGACGCGAGTCCCTGCTGGTCGGCGGCGGAGTTCTGTGCGTCGAAACCGTCGAGGCTGCGGGGGACCTCCTCGGCCGCCTTGCCGACGCCGGCGCGCCGGTTGAACACGCGGTCGCTCATTGAGCGCCGGTCGCGCGCGGCCGCGACCGGGCTAGGCCTCCTGGCCAGCCGTCCTGCGGCGCTGCGCCAGCCTGGCTGCGGTCGTGATCGCGGCGACCATGCCGGACGACTCCGCGGTTCCCTGCCAGGCGCGGTCGAACGCCGTGCCGTGGGCGACGCTCGTGCGGACGATGGGGAGCCCCAGGGTCACGTTGACCGCCCGGTGCATCCCCAGGAGTTTGAGCGCGATATGCCCCTGGTCGTGGTACATCGCCACGACCGCGTCGAATTCGCCGGCCCGGGCCCGGACCATCAGCGTGTCGGCAGGCAACGGTCCCGTGGCGTCGATCCCGGCGAATCGCGCCGCCTCGACGGCCGGAGCGATGAGGGTTCGTTCTTCCTCGCCGAACAACCCTTCTTCGCCGGCGTGGGGGTTGAGGGCGCAAACCCCGATCCGCGGTTCTGTGAGCCCGAACCCGTCGCTCATCGCCCGGTGAGCGAGTCGGCACTTCGCCAGGATTTCGGCCGTCGACAGCCGATCGATCGCGTCGCGCAGTGCGCAGTGGAGCGTCGTGTGGACCACTCCCAGCCCGCACCGCGAACCGGGCAACTCCTCCGGCGGCAGGTAGAGCATCATTGCGAAGTCGTCCACGCCGCACAGCTCGGCCAGCAGCTCGGTGTGCCCCGGATAGTCGTGCCCCGCAGCATGGAGCGCCGCCTTGCTCAAGGGGCCGGTGACGATCCCTGCGAACTCGCCGGCCAGCGCGCCGCGGGTCGCCCGGCAAACCGCCTCGTACGCGGCGTGACCGGTGCGAGAATCGACTTGGGCCCGAGGGGCGGCCAGCGACTCGTCGTCGCCGACCGGCAGGCAGGCGATGTGGAGCCGGTCCCCCGTTTCTTCGCCGAGCATGCGGATCGCCGTCACCGAGTCGACCGTGCGAACATGGGCCGTAACGCCCAGAAGATCGGCTGCCTGGGCGAGATGCTCGGGGCGTCCGACCGCCACGGGCCGGCAACAGGCGTGGACCCGCGGGTCCCCCCAGGCGCGTACGACGACCTCGGGGCCCACCCCCGCGGGATCGCCGAGCGTCAGGGCCAGAATCGGTTTCTCAGCCGGGTCGGTCGTCATCGGATCGCCGTCTCGCATGCGGGGCAGGGGAGGGGGGGCGGACGTGCGGAAACGCCCCGGGGGAGTCCTGTTCTGGGCGAATTCTCGAGGACGTCACGCGGCGAGCAACGCCCTGCGGACGGCTCCGGTTCCCGTTACAATGAACCGCTTTCCGCCGGTCGGTCAGCATACTCTCCCGCCGGCCCGTCGTCTCGCTGGACGCGATATCATGTCTCGCATCTTCCCCACGCTCGCCTCGTTGTCGCTCATGCTCTACGCGGGGGCGATGCTGTTGGGGTTGTCGATCGGCGACCTCTACGACAAGCCGACGCAAGAGATGGTCAATCACAAGGGGACCCACCTGCTGGCTGGCGCTGCGGCGGCGCTCGCGGTGGTGTTCGTCGAGAGCATCGTGGTGACCTACTTCGTCGGCACGAGCCGGTGGTGCAAGGAGGTGACCGAGACCTACGCGCTTCCCGTGGACGATCTCGTCGAGAGTACCCGTCTCAAACGCCGGACGTTTCCGCTGGCGGTCGTCGGCATGCTCTCGGTCGTCGGGGTCGTGGCCCTGGGCGCCGCGTCGGACCCGGGGACGGGGCGAGCAGGGACCCAGTCGATGGCCTCGATTCACTTGGCCGGCGCATTGGCTGGGATTGGTCTCGTAGGCTGGACCTACTATCGGGCTTGGCTGAATATCGTCGACAATCAAGCGGTTATCGCGCGAATGGTGAACCGGGTGCGTGAAATTCGGATCGCCAAAGGGCTGTCGGTCGACGAGGCCCCGACGGCCGAGCCGGCTCGCCAATGAGGGCGGGAAAAGGGCTCGCAGCGACCGCTCTTGCCGGAGCGGCCGTCCCGCGGCGGTAGGTTTTCGCCGGCGTTTCCCCGGAAATCCGCCTAATTAGCCCAGTCCGCCCGCATGACAGCCGATGATGAGCAACTATACTGAGGGTTTCGGCCCCCCTGGGACCCCCGGGGCTTCGCCCCCCGTTCCCTATGCCAGCCGTTCGCTACGCCGCCAGGTCGCCCATGTCCAAGGCCCTCACGATCGCAGGATTGGTCGTCGCGGGCCTCGTGGCGCTGGTATTCACGCTGGATTTGCTGATCAGCATCCCGTTTCAGGGCGCCAGTACGCTGATGGACGTCGGCGCCATCATCGGCGCCGCGATGCTCGGCTATGCCAGCTTCGAGGCCTTCCGCGAGGTCAAGTAACCTCGCACCTGCGCCTCGCGCCTCACTCCGTCAGGCTGGTCGCCCGAAACCTATGGCGGCGGCCGCCTGCTGCTGGCATGCCGTCTTTCGCCGTCGGGTGGGATGAATAGGTTGTTTGCGTTGTTTAGGCGGCGCGGAGGATCGATTGCTGCGGGGCGGAGCGGCGGGCGGTTGCGGCCCCGGTGTGCATTGCGCCAAGCTGCACGGCGCCAGCCTGGCGGGCTCGTTGCAGGGCGGCGATCGCTTGTCGCACCTGCCGTTGTCCCACAAAGCCCGCAGCGGCGAGCCGCATAGCGCTGATCACGACGGTCCACTCGGCGTGGCCGGCGGTTGGACCCGCGGCGAGACCCCCTCCGAGCAGTTGGCGCCACACGCTCGACGACGGCAGGGCTAGGTCGACGTTCACGCGGCGGACATGGATCGGGACGACTCGCCGGCCGGAGCCCTCGGCATCGATCACGGCGTGGATTCCCAGCCGTTTGAGATCGGCGATCGCTCCGTGCAACGTCCCTCCGGTGGGGAGATAGACGGCATGGACGTCCCCGGCGGCGGCGCGGCAGGCGGCGAGCCGCGACTCGAGCGACGCCGATTCCTTTGCTCCCGGCATCACGGGGACGAGCGACACGGTGCGTCGCACCGACTCGCCCAGCCCGCGATACAGGAGGATCGCCGCTTCGTCGGCCGCCAGCGTCAGGGGCAACCCGGAGGCGACGACCGAGCGGATTGCCGCGTGGAGTTTGTCGGCGGCGACGTCGGAGGGTTCGCAGGCGACGACCAAGGCAATCGATCGAGCCGCAGCGGGGCGAGTCATGAGCGTGCCGTCCGTGGCTAGGGGGGAATCGAAGCGACTTCAACGGCAATGACCGCGACGGGCTCCTCAACAAAAATCGGGATCAGCCCCGGGGCGGCTCGATCGAATCGTGCCGCCGTCAGGGTCGCTGCAATTGGGCAAACTGTTCTGATTGGCGAAACTCTCGCGAGACGCCCGAAATCGCCGGCCCGAAATCGCCGGGGAGCGCGAGGCTGACTCCCGCGGGAATTTCTGCTAACTTCGTCGCCAAGCGCCGAAGTCGCCCAGTTCCCGCCAGCATGCCCCGCCTCGAACCTCCCCGTTTTCCCGCCCATGCCCGCCCGAACCGATCGATGGACCTTTCGGCCCCACCCGCTGTTGCGGAACGGGCATCTGCAGACCGTGGCCGGGATCTACCTGCCGCGGCGCGATCAACCCTACGCGGCGCGGCGCCACTTTGTGCCATGCGACGCCGTGTCGCCGGAGCAGGGGGGGGACCAACTCGTCCTCCACGAAGATCGCCCGGCATGCTGGCGCGAGCATGAGCCCGTGGTGCTCTTGATCCATGGGTTTGCCGGAAGCGCCCTGAGCACTTACATGGTCCGCACCGCCGAGCGGCTCGTCGAACGCGGCTACTGCGTCGTGCGGATGGACATGCGCGGCTGCGGAGAAGGGCGACACGTGGCTCGCAAGCCGACCCACTGCGGCGCGTACGCCGACGTCGGCGCGGCGGTCAACTTTCTCGCCGAGCGGTACCCCGACGCCCCGGTGCGGGCGGTCGGGTTTTCTCTGGGCGGGGCCCTCGTGCTGGGGCTGCTTGCCGACGCGGGACCTTGTCGGGCCGGCAACCTCGAGCGGGCGTTGGCGGTCTGCCCGCCGATTGATCTGTTCGACGTCGAGCGGCGTTTTCAGAAGCCTGGCGGGCGACCGTACGACAAGTTCTTCGTTAAATTAATTTGGAAGCAAATCCTTGATCGTTGGCAGCGCCACCCGGACCTTGCCCCGAACCCGATCCCGCAGCGTCCCAAGCGGCTGCGCATCATCGACGAGACGGTTGTCGCTCCCGCCGCCGGGTTCGCCAGCGCCGAGGATTACTACGCTCACACGCAGGTCGGCCCGCGGCTAAGCGAGATCGAACAGCCGGCGACGATCATCGCGTCCGTCGACGACCCGATCGTCCCCACGGCGCCGCTGTTGGCGTATCCCCGCGGCGACTCGGTCGAGGTGATCGTCGTCCCGGGGGGAGGGCACCTGGGTTTCATCGGCGCCACCCGCGGCAGCGGCGATCCCGACTCGCGGTGGCTCGACTGGCGGATTCTCGATTGGGTCGAGGACCGCGAGCCCGTCGATCAGCGAAGCACGAACGCGATGTCTGCGGAAGCTGACTCCGTCTCTGTCGGCGCCGAAGCGGCGGGCGACGCGGGATGACGGTGGACCAATCCCTCGAGCTTCGCCACCGCCACTGACACGACGAGTCCCGCCACCAGCGCCGCCGACAGGGCTACGCGGTCATGGTGGTGAAACTGCAGTTCCGGCAGCAGGTCGCTGAGCGAAATGCACAGGAACGTACCGGCCGAGAAGGCGAGCGCCGACGCCAAGAGCGTGCTCCCCGTCGCCTCGTCCTGCGAGACCCCGGCCGCCGAGAGGGCGTAGAAGATCGCGGCCCCCACGGGGATCGACAACGAGAACAAGGCGTTGATCCCCTGCCGCCAGGCGAGCGACCGCTTGCCGCGCGTCATCAGCATGGCGATCGTCATCGAATCGAACGGCTTGTGGAGCGCGATCACCAGGAACGTCCCCAGCCCGGCCAGGGGGAGCGTGCCGTGCCGGTGGAATACGCTTGCCGCGAGCGCCACCCCGCCGATGACGCTGTGGAGCGTGAGCCCGAGCGCGGCCCCGGCCCAGGTGACGTCGTGGTGATGGTGGCCGCGGTCGGTGCACTCGTGCTCGTGCAGCGAGCCGTCGGGCTCCGTCTCCAAGTCGTGGTGGTGGTAGCAGAGGAAACGCTCGATGAAGAACATGGTGAGCCAGCCGGCCAGGACCCACAGCATGACGCCGAACTCGACGTTCTCGACGGTTCCCGCGTCGGCGCCGGGATTGGCCCCTGCGGCCGCGGCCCGGGCCTCGATCAAGGCGTGGGGCAGCATGTGCAGCATGCCGACGCCGAACATCGCCGCCGCGACGAAGCTGACCGCGATCTGCATCCCCCGGTGCGTAAGCCGAAACCACACGGGGATCATCCCCCCGGCCAGCGACGCCAGCAGGATCAGGACGCAGTACCAAGTCAGCGGAACAAGCGGCGACGTCACGGCACGTGCGCAAGGATCGGGCTGGAAGGGCGAGGAAAGGGCCGTGTAGTATGTCTGCCGCGACCCCAGGCAACAAGCGGCGAGCGGCGCGGGGGCGCCGTGGCCCGTCTCCGACGAGTCAGTGCACGTCCGCTTCCTTCGGTCGACCGCCGGCGGTCAACGCCCCATAGCGCCCCATGAAAGCCCTCCTGCAACGCGTTTCCCGAGCCAGCGTGACCGTCGACGGCTGCGTCGTCGGCGAGATCGGTCGCGGGTTGCTCGTGCTGTTGGGGGTCGCCGTCGAGGACGGCGAGGACGAGCTGCGGAGGCTTGTCGACAAGGTGGTCGACCTGCGAATCTTTGAGGACGACGCCGGCAAGATGAACCGCTCGGTCTTCGACGTCGGCGGGGCGCTGTTGGTCGTCAGCCAGTTCACTCTGCTGGGGGACTGCCGCAAGGGCCGGCGTCCCAGCTTCATCGCCGCGGCGCCGCCGGAGATGGCCGAGCGACTGTACGAGCGGTTCTGCGAGCTCGCTCGCCGCCGCGGCGTCGCCGTCGCGACCGGGACGTTCCGCGCCCACATGGAGGTCGCCCTCGTGAACGACGGCCCTGTGACGTTGATGGTGGAGGCGCGAGGGGACGGAGAGTGACAGGCGACCGGCGAGGCCCGTTCGCGCCCCGTCGCCGATCCTCTCACTCATGAATCCGGCGCCAAATCCGGCGGGCCGTGTCGTAAATCGTGCGGTCGCGCCGCGGCGGTTGCGGGACGACTTCCGGATGGTCGGGACCCGTCACCGGGCCGACGTCGAACCCTTGTTGCGTGATCTCCGGCGTCGTCGGTTGCACGCCGGCCACCATCGGCGCGGGAGTTCGCTGCCCTAGTCCGTCGTTCAGCCCGGTCCGCAGGCGGTCGCGCAACGCGTCCTTGTCGAGCACGATCGGCGAGAGCTGGCCGTAGCGATCCATCATCGCCGGCTCGCTCAGAACCAGGACCGCGACGATACCCAGTTTGGCGTACACCGACATGTTGCCGCGAAACGACGGGCCCCACAATTTCAGCGCCGTGCCGAACGACTTCTTGAACCGCCATCGGCCGCCGGCCCACTCGACCGAGTAGATCTCGTCGGTGATCAAGTGGCTGAGCACTCCGAAGAACACGCCCCCCGCTTTGAAGTAGCGAAGCTGCAAATCGGCGTAGTCGGTGATCAAGAACGCCACGCCGGTGAACACCAACAGTCCCGGGATGCTGTGAAACATGCCGCGGTGGACCGTGTACCGCGCCAACAGCCGCGCGACCCCGAACCGAACGAACAAGTAGATCGCCAGTCCCGCGAGCACGAGCTGCTCGTGGTTGAGCCCCAACTGCGAAAACCGTCCGACCAGAAACACGGGCGCCACGGCGGCGAAGAAGCCCATCACCTCGCGCAGCGGCACGCCCGAGTCGCTGTCGATGTCGGGCAGCATCCCGCCGACGCTGCACATGATGCCGGCGATCGCCGCGCTCTCGATCGGCACGCCGCGATAGACGCCCAACCCCGCGTAGCCGATTCCGACCACCGTGCTGGTCGTGATGTGAGTGCGAAAACCTGCCATGGCGTCGCCATCCAAGTCCAAGAACGTCCGCCGAAGAGCCGCTCGATCCGCAGGCGGCGCGACGGCGGACTGTCGCAAAAGCCCCCTGCCTTGCCAAGACAAATCTCGCCGGGTGCTGGCGTTGCTGGCGCCGGCCTCGGCTGCGGCGCAGCATGCGTGCTAGCACAATTGCCCTTCGCCGCACCCTGCTCCACGGATATACTCCCCGCCGCGAATTTCCTGCCCCCGACCTCTCGCCTCTTTCCCCCGCCTCCGCCATGCAGCCTTACGACATGATCATGGTCGCGGTGCTCGCCGTCGCCACCATCTTTGGATTCTGGAAAGGGCTCGCTTGGCAGGTCGCGTCGTTGGCCTCGCTGGTGGTCAGCTACGTCGTTGCGCTGAAGTTCGCCGACCAAGTGGCGCCCATGGTCAGCGATCACGCCCCCTGGAACAAATTCCTCGCGATGCTGCTGATCTACGCCGGCACGTCGCTGATCGTCTGGATGTTGTTTCGGATCGTCGCCGGGACGATCGACCGCGTGAAGCTCAAGGAGTTCGACCGTCAGATGGGGGCCCTGGTCGGGTTCGCCAAGGGGGTCCTGTTGTGCATCGCGATCACGTTCTTCGCCGTCAGCCTGCTGGGGGACGGTCAGCGGGAGTCGATCATCGGCTCCAAGAGCGGGCAGGCGATCGTCGCGCTGTTGGACAAGGCCGACGCCGTGGCGCCGCCGGAAATCCACAAGGTGATCGATCCGTACATCAAGAAGGTCGAGGAGCGGCTCGACCCGAATTTCCGTCCTAATCCGTCCGGCGACCTGCAGCAGCTCAACGACCTGTGGCGGCAACAATCGGCCGCCGCAAGCCAGCAGGGGGGAGGCGCCGCCTGGCCGACCTCGCAGCCGTCCGCCCAACAGCCGAGCCAACAAGCGACGTGGCCGAGCACCCCGGCCTGGCCGGCGTCGACGCAATCGCGGTAGCGAAGTTCATCGCCCCGATGTAATGAGCCGCACGACGTCAGCCGCGGATCGCACGGCGCGCGAAGTTTCGTCCAGCGTGCTTCGACCCGCGGCCAGCGCCGTGCGGCTCACTTTGCGATCTTTGCGATGACGCCGGCCGTTGCGGGCAGGGGGGCCAATCGGGGCGGAAAACGGCCCGGAAACGAACATAAGAACGATTATCGGACGTTGCCGGCGGGGCTCACGGCCCCGGGATCAGCGTCAGTCTTGCCCTTGTCCTTGTCCTCGCCCTTCTCTTGTTCTGGGGCATTCCACCGGCATGGATACAGGACTTTGTCGATGGTGACTTCCAAGTCGCGCGAAGCGGCGACGCCGATCGGCTGTCCGGGGATCCGGCTATGTTGAAGCGAGAACAGGACTTGCGCATTCGTTCTTGCGTTGTCAGGAAATAAAGTGGGCGGACAAGCAATCAGGAGCGCGTCGACGTAAACGATCGCGCCTTTGCGTATCTTAGAGGCCGACTTTTCGGACATGAGCAGTTCGAGCGGCTTGCTGCGAATGAAACTCAGCCGCGGGGTCGGTTGGCCAGGTCGATTTGCCAAGGGATTCTCAGCATAGACTGTCGCGACGCCGTCCTTCCAGGTCAGGTGGCTCATTGGAACTTTGTACCGAACGCGAGCGCCGGAAATCGCCTCGCGGACCGTCTGTTCTTGGACTCGACGGTATTTGTCTCGTTGCGGACCGGTGTCTTTAGGAAGAACGTCCTTTCTCGCAACAAGGGTTCGAACCTTTGCCGCCCAATTCTGGATCTGGATGGGACGGACGTCCCCACGTTGCTCGCCAGGGGCGGGCGAAGGGCAAATACCGACGATTAGCAGTGAGCATAAGAGGATTCGATGGGTCATGGTAACCCTGCCGCACGTCAGTGAATGCAAACTAGGCCTCACGCCGTCGTCGCTGCTTCCAAGTACGGCCCCATCTTGCGGAACTTCTCGTACCGCTGGGCGAGCAACTCGTCCGGCGACAGCCGCGCCAGTTCGCGCAGGGTCTTCACCAGATACATCTTCAGCCGGGTCGCCATCTGGTGATGGTCGCGGTGGGCGCCGCCGAGGGGTTCTTCGACGACGTCGTCGACGACCCCCAGTTCGCTGAGGTGCTTTGACGTGATCTTCAGCGCCTTGGCCGCCTGGGGGGCGAAGTCATGGCTCTTCCAGAGGATGCCGGCGCAGCCTTCGGGGCTGATGACCGAGTAGTAGGAGTACTCGAGTACGGCCACGCGGTCGCCGACGCCGATCCCCAAGGCGCCTCCCGAGCCTCCTTCGCCGATGACGACGCAGACGATCGGGGTCGCCAGCCGCGACATCTCGAGCATGCTCTGGGCGATGACCTGGGCCTGGCCGCGCTCCTCGGCGCCGATCCCCGGGTAGGCCCCGGGGGTGTCGATGAGCGTGACGATCGGCAGCCCGTACTTGGCGGCCAAGTGCATCTTCTCCATCGCTTTGCGGTAGCCCTCGGGATGGGCGCAGCCGAAGAAGCACTCGTTCCGTTCTTTGAGCGTCTTGCCTTTGTGGTGGCCGACGAGCATCACCTTGAACTCGTCGAGCTTGGCGAACCCGGTGCGGAGCGCCCGATCGTCGCCGAAGAACTTGTCGCCGTGCAGTTCGACGAACTCGTCGAACACCAGATCGACGTAGTCAGTGAACATCGGCCGATCGGGGTGCCGCGCGACGCGCACGGTTTCCCATTCGTCGAGGTTCTTGTAGATGGAGCGCATCGTCTCGGTGAGCTGCTTGCGGAGGGCGCGAATCTGTTCGCGGAGTTCCGGCGTGCGCGGCTCGATCCCTTCCAGATCGCGAATCTGCTCTTCAAGCTCGTAAATCGGCTGCTCGAACGGCAGTTGAAAACTTGCGGAAGCCATAACGAAGCGCTGGGGCTGGGGACTGGGGGCGTGAGGAACGAGCGACGGTTTCGAGGGCCGTTCAGCGTTTCTCCGGATCCGTCGGCGCCGGCTGGTCGGGTTCGACCGGGCGTTTGGGTTTGATGTGAAAACAGCGGCCCGCTTTGAGCGCCTGGCGGAATTCGCGCAAGGTCTCGGGCCGATCCTTCGGGTCTTTGGCCAGCATCCGATGGACCAACTCGGCGAATTCGGGTTGCACGTTCTTTTGCAGCATCCCCAGCGGCGTCGGCTTGCTCTTGAGATGCTTGTTCAGCAGGTCGGCCATGTTAGTCCCGGTGAACGGCACCTTGCCGCTCATGAGCTCGTAGACCATGCAGCCGAAGCTGTAGACGTCGGACCGCTCGTCGACGGCCAAGCCGCGGATTTGCTCGGGGGCCATGTAGCTGTAGGTCCCCTGCACCGGCGACTTGCCGCCCAGCAGCTTGCCGAGCCCTTTCTTGATCTTGCGGCTTAAGTTGAAGTCAATCAGCCGCACATGATTATCGTCGTTCACCAGAAAGTTGTCCGGCTTGATGTCGCGATGGACCCACCCCTTCTGGTGCAAATGATCGAGCGCCTGGGCCGCTTCGTCGAGGATCGTATCGAGCCGCCAATGGAGCCGCTCGATGCCGAACTGTATTTGCTGTTTCAGGTTCGGCGTCTTGAACAGTTCCATCACCAGGTAGGTGCCGTCCTTGCCCGTGCCGTAGTCGTAGGTCTTGATGATCGACGGATGATCGAGCGTCTTGCCGACGGCGAATTCGTGCTTGAGCTCTGCGGCTGAGGCGCGGTTGTGGCGGCTTCCCGGGGGGAGCCACTTCATTGCGTACGCGGTCTGCTCGGCCACGGGTCGCACCGCCCAAATCTCAAACAGCGCCCCGGCGCGAATGAGATGGAACATGCGGTAAGGACCGACGAATTCGCGACCGGCGGACATGGGCGAAGACGGGGCGAAAGCAATGGCGGGGCAATCGGAAAAATCGTGCCAGTAAGTGTAGTCGCCCGCGCCTCCGCGGGAAACCGCGGCTGAGGCGTCAGAGCGGAGAACGAGCCGCTCGACTGCACGGATCTCGCCTTGTCCGGGCGGCGTGCGCCGCTCCCTCCGCGTGCCTTTGCGACCCGCTGAGTCGGGCTCGTCAGTACTCGACGCGCATCAACATCAGACCGTGGGCCGGGGCGGTTTGACCGGCGGCGCGGCGGTCGCGGGCGGCGATCGCTTCGGCCACCCACTGCGGCTCGCGACGGCCGCGGCCCACGTCGACCAGCGTGCCGGCGATCGTGCGGACCATGTGGTAGAGAAAGCCGTCGCCGGTGACGTCGACGGCGACCAGCCCCGGGGCCTCGTGCAGGGCGGCGTTCCAGACGGGGGGCGTCGCGTCCCCGGCGTCGGCGCCCTGCTCCCCTGCCCCGCTCACGCTCACGTTCAGAATCGTCCGTACGGTCGATTCGCGCGGGCTGCCGACCGATTGGAAGCTCGCGAAGTCCTGCTCGCCCAGCAGGTGCGCCGCGGCGGCGCGCATAGCGGACAGATCGAGCGCGCCCGGGATATGCCACGCAAACCCGCGGGCGAACAGCGGCCTCGTGCGCCCCTGGTACAGCGTGTAGCGATAGGTCTTCTGCCGCGCGTCGTGCGTGGCGTGAAAACCCTCGGGGGCGTGTTCGACCGTCAGCACCGCCATATCGGCGGGGAGCCGCGAGTTGAGAGCGTCGGCCAGCCGTTCGGCGGGAATCGTCGTCGGCGAGTCGATGCTGGCAACTTGCCCCGCAGCGTGAACTCCGGCGTCGGTGCGGCCCGCAGCGGCGAAGGTCGCATCCTCGCCGGTCGTTTCGCGCCACGCCCGCTCGAGCTCCCCCTGCACCGTCCGCCGTCCTGGTTGCCGCTGCCAGCCGCAGAACTCGGCGCCGTCGTAGGCCAGGGTCAGCTTGAACGAGGACATCGACAAAAAACGAAAGCGAGATGTGCGATCGTTGATGGGAAGGACTGTCGCTTCCGCTCGCATTCCAGCGTAGTCACGTCAACAATCCTGCATCAAACGTCCCGCTTCGCTCACACCCCCGCGGCCGTTCGCACCAGCAACTCGGCGATCTGGACCGCGTTGGTCGCGGCGCCTTTGCGTAGGTTGTCGCTCACGCACCAGAACGCCAAGCCGTTGTCGCAGGAAAGATCCTCGCGAATCCGGCCGACGAACACCGCGTCGTCGCCGTCGCACAGGCTGGGCATGGGGTAGGCCCCGGCCGCTAGATCGTCGATCAGCTTGATCCCCTCGGCCGCGGCGAACAGCTCGCGCGCCTCGGCGGCCGTGATCTTCTTTTCGGTCTCGACCAAAATGCTCTCGCTGTGGCAATTGACCACGGGGACGCGCACGCAAGTGGGGCAGACGCGAATCGTGTCGTCGCCGAAGATCTTGTGGGTCTCGTAGACCATCTTCATCTCTTCGCTTGTGTACCCCTGGTGCTTAGGCGAGCCGATCTGCGGGATGAGGTTGAACGCGATCGGGTGCTTGAAGGCTTGATAGTCGTACGAAGCCCCGTCGAGCGCCGCCCGGCTGCCGGCCGTGAGGTCCTCTTGTCCCTTGACCCCGGCGCCGCTGGTGGCCTGGTACGAGCTGACGATCACGCGGCGGATTCGTCCCGCGTCGTGCAGCGGTTTCATCGCCACGACCATCTGGGTCGTCGAGCAGTTGGGGCTGCTGATCACCCCTTGGTGCTTTTGCACGTCGTCGGGGTTGACCTCGGGGATCACCAGCGGCACGGTCGGATCCATGCGGAAGTGTCCGCTCTCGTCCACGACGACGCAGCCGGCCGCCTTGGCCCAGGGGACGAACTCGGCGGCCGTCTCGTCGGGAGTGCTGCCGATTGCCAAGTCGATTCCTTGAAACGCCTCGGGGGTCGCCTCGACGACCTGATGCTCTTCCCCTTTGAACGTGATCGTCGTGCCGGCGGACCGTTTCGAGGCGAGGAACGTGATCTTCTTGTACGGGAAGTCGCGCTCCTCGAGCAGTTGACGAATGATGCGGCCCACGGCGCCAGTGGCGCCCACGATGGCGATCGAATCGAACACGGCCAGGGGTCTCCGAAATGGCGCCCCGCAAGGGGGCGCCGACGGCAGGACGCGGGCTTCGGCAGACAGTTGCGGCGGCCCGGCTTGGGTAAACCTCGCAGTATAGGCGACTCGCCGCGAAGGGACAATGTTCGCGCCGTCGCGGTCGACGCCCGAAAGGAGCTGCAGTGCCGCGGGGAGTTCCCGGTGCGAGCCCAGCCTGCTGCCTGCGACGGCGGCGGCCCTGCTACTTCGCCGGCTGGGAGTCGACCGGCGGCAGGGGGCGGACCGACACTGGCAAGACCAGCGTCTCGCCCCTCGGAGTCTTCTCGACGGGCCAATCGATCAGCGCCGCGGCGGCCCGAATTGTGTCTTCCTGCAGTTGCTGCGATTCGCGGCGCGAGATCCGCTCGACGGCCGGCGGCGGCAACGGCTCGCCAGGCGCGGCCTCGCTTCCCGGGAACGTCGGCGCCTCGGGCAACCGCGGCGCTGCGTCGTCGCCTCCGGCCGGCGCATCCCCGTCGGGAATCCCCAGAGCCTCGCCCGCCGAAATCTCCTCGGGCAGTTCCAGCCCCTCGACCGTCGCCACGTAGTCGCTCGGCCGACACTTAAGCCCCATCGCCACCTCGGGGCACAACAAATAGTTGCGCAGCGGCATGTTGTTTTCCACGCGCACGCCCGTCGGGTCGAGTTGCATGACCCCCAGATCGAATTCCAGGTTGAGCCGCTGCACTTCGTAATTGACCCATACGCTCAAGAAATCGTTCTGCACGTTCAGCAGATCGGAGAGCGACTGCACGAGGTCGCGGGCCGTCGTGTTGCTCAAGAGCTGCTCTTCGCCCGGCTTGGGGGGTTCCGAGAGCCGCAGTTGCGTCAGGTCGACCTGCGAGATCGCCACCAGCACGGCCGCCCGACGAAGCTCGAAGTTGATTTCGTTGAGTCGCGCTTGCCGCAACTCGTTGCGGAGTCCTTGCGCGATGCGATCGCGAAACTGGTAGTAGTTGCGCCGCGCCTGTTGGTACTCGATGAGCGACTGCCGGTAGACGTTCCGCTCGGCAAGCCGCGTGAGCGGGGCGTCGAACTGCACCCCGACCCGCAGCCGGCCATTGGTGTTGCGCAGGTTGAACGGGTTGTCTCCCACGTTGCCGATGTCGCCGTTGAACACGAGGTTCAATCCGCTCCGCAGGTCGTTGGCGTTGAAGTAGATCAACCGCCACGTGTCGACCAGTTGCATGCGGGCGTTCATCCAGTCGGGTCGGAACGCGGCGGCGATCTGCAAGGCCTCTTCCGAGTTGAGGTCGACCGGGTCGATCGTGATCGCGTCAAGCCGGGCGCCTGCTTGCACCAGCGACGCCTCGAGCAATTGCCCCGAGACGTTCGTCAGCGTCTCGACCAGCGGCGACAGCACTTCGGCCGCAGTCAAGTTGGGTCGCTCCCCGAGATCGTCGAGTCGCTGCCATTCCGTTTCGAGCCGGCGGCGCAGTTCGGCGAACTCGCGGCGTCGCGACTCGGCCCGAGTTTCCAGAGCGGAGAAATCGAACAGCGCCGGGTCGAGCCGGGCGGCCTGCAGCTCGGGTCGGGCGGAGAGAGCCGCCAGTTCCTCTTTGCGTGCGGGGGCCGCGGCGTCGAACTTGGCGAAGTCGGCGTCGATCGCCGCCAAGCGTTCGCTGATCGCCGTCTCGGCGGCGAGCGCCGAGGCCAGCAAGGTTTCAAGCCGCGACTCGAAGTTGTCGGGCAACATCGCGAGCTCGTCGCCCTGCCGACCTGCGGCGGCGGCCTCGTCGCGGCGGCGATTCAGTTCGTCGCGCAACTCGCGCAGCTGCCCCAGCACCACGGTGACGTGCGCCTGAACAGTCTCCAGCTTGGGATCGAGCAGATTGAATTCGTTGAGAATGTCGTCGCTGATCTTGACCGGGATCTCCGGCGGGAGCCCTAGCGTCGAGACCTTGAACTCGTCGAGCGCCCCTTCGTACTGGTTTTCAGCGGTGAGCAACTGGCTCTGGGCGTTGTAGAGGGCTTGCCGCGCAAGATCGACCTGGAACCGATCGATGCGTCCCGCCTCGTAGGTGGCTTGCAGTTGGTCGACGCTGTCGTTGAGAGCGGCGACGTTGGCCCGTTGGTTGCGAATCTGCTGTGCCGATTGCAGCAGACCGAGATAGCCGCCGGCCGCGGCCGCGCCGGCGCCGCCGGTAAAGCCCTGGCCCGCCTGCCCTCCCCCGAACCCGCCGCCGAAGAAGCCGACGTTGCCGAAGCCGCCGCCGCCGACGCCGGCGAAGCCTTCCAACCCGCTGCCGCCGAAGAATCCGCCGCGGCGCGAGGGTCCCTGCCCCGGATCGCGTCCGACGGCGACGTTCATGTAGAACCCTTGCCGGAAGCGCTCCATGCTGCGGACGTTGCCCAGGAGCGCGCGCTCGGCGATCGTGAGCCGCTCCATGACGCGGGTTCGCCCTGCGCCGCGCAACAGCGGCTGCACGAGCGAGAAGTCCAACAGCGTCGTGCTGGCGTAGTCGTCGGGGCCGGCGAACTGCCACACGAGCGAGTTCGCCATGCCGGCCGCCAGCGTGCCGCCGGTCGTGTTGAGTTTCGACAGCCGCAGCCGATTCGCCGGCGAGAAGGGACTCACCTCGAACTGGCTCGATGAATTGCCCGTGCCGCTCCGAACCCGTCCGTCGGCTGTGTAAAAGATCTGCGACCCGCCGAAGAACTGCGTATCGAACCGGAATCGCTCGAAACTGACGTCGAGCGCCGACAGGTACAAGTCCTCCAATTCGTTTTGGTAGCGGGGCGATTCAAGCAGTCCCAATCGCACCGCCGTTTCCAAATCGAGTTCGACCTCGCCTCGGGAATTGCGCGGCAAATGGGCCTGCCAGTCGGGATTGTCGACGAACGGCGTCTTGGGGAGCCGCTTCCACAGCTTCGAGCCCTTCTTGCAGTCGACGTACTCCATCAGCTTGTGAGCCGCGGGATCGTCGGGGGGTTGAGGCTCAAGGTCGGGATCGTAGGGATCCGCCATCCGCGAGCGCGGGTCGACGTCGATCCGCAGCGGTTCGGGATCGACGCACACGGCCGCGGCCTTGTGATCGATGATGCAGTTCGCTTCCGCGTCAGCCCGTCGGCGATAGTCCGAGGTCTTGCACCCCGGCGTCGCGAGCGCCACGGCCACGAGTCCCGCGACCGCGGTCCAACCGGCGCAGCGTCGCGCACGGGCGATCCGACCCGCCGCTAGCGTCGGCTGCAGAGACCGCCGCGACTGCGGCGGCGCAGGATGGTCGGACATGTCGGGCCGGGGGAAAAGACGTAAGGACAAGGGCGCCGCGCAGGCGGCTATGTCCAAATTCGGCACGTCGGCGGGCCCCCTTGAAGCGATCCGGGGGATTCACTCTCCTGCGCCGTTGGTCAGCCCACCGAAGCCCCTGCCAGCACTTTCCCGAAGCCCGCAGCCTCGCCAGTCTCACCCGCCTCCCGGGGCGAGTCCGATCGGATCGTCCGAGGCGGACATGGCGGGTTCCCGCGAGCGGCGATTCCCTGGCGGGCACGATGTATGCGCAACCGCTACAGGCTGCACCGCTCGACCGCACGACGGACAGGACGCGCGAAACCCTCCCCGAGGAGTCCGCCGAGACGGCCCCCCTCTCACGACGGGGTTTGACATACGCTACGACCGACCTAGCTTTCGGCAGACCAGGAATGTCAGCCGGAGCACTTGCCGCCGGCGCCAATAGGATTGAACCGCGATCTACGTGAGGAGCCCGCCGCCATGAGCGCACGCGTGTTGGTTGCCGACGATTCGAGCACGATGCGGAAGATTATTCTGCGGTCGCTCAGCGCCGTGGGAGTTCCCACCGCCGTTGAGGCCGCTGACGGGGAAGAAGCGATCAAGCTGTTCAATCCCGGCGATTTCGACCTCGTGCTGACCGACTGGAACATGCCGGGCAAGAACGGCCTGGAAGTGATCCAAGAGATCCGCAAGCAGGATCCCAAGGTGCCGATCATCATGGTCACCACCGAAGCGGAGAAGTCGCGAGTGCTGGAGGCGATCCAGGCCGGAGTCTCCGATTACCTGGTGAAGCCGTTCACCGCCGACACGCTCCGCGAGAAGCTCGAAAAGCACGGCTGCTGAAGCGCCGCGCTGCCGGCCTCTGCAGCCAACCTGCCGCACATCAGCAGGCGTCCCGCGCTCGCAAGCGCAGGGCGCCTGCTGTCGTTTTCGGGATTGGTGCTCAACGATCGCTTCGTTCCGCGGGACGGATCGTCAATCGACCGGCGTGGATTTCGCCTTGCAGGCGGGCGTCGGCCAGCACGGCGTCGATGAGCTCTTGCTGCGTCGCTTGTTCGACCGTGCAAGAGACGCGCACCGCGCGGAGCGCCGTCGCCTGCTCTGGTTCCGTCCACTTGATGTGCAGGTTCATCTGCCGGACGAGTTGATCGAGCACGCTCCCCAGCGGCTGGTTCTCCAGCCGGAGCGAATAGCGTCGCTCGGCTGGGGCCGCAGCGGGGCGCGATGTTGAGGCTGCGGCTGATCCGGGAGCGCCCCGCAGCGCGGTCTTGAGCCGAGCGTGTCCGGCGGCCGTCGCGGCGACGCGAACGACGCTCCCCTGCCCTGCCCCGCCGCGCGGCACGACGGCCGCGAGCTCCGTCGCGACAAGTTCGGCGAGCGACTCGTCGAATGCCGCGCGGTTGCGGGCTTGCACCGCGTACTCGCGCGTGACGCGGACCGGACGCTCCACGGGTCCGATCACGGGCCGACCCGCGCGATCCGCGGAGAGCGCCAACTCGAACCCGGCCAGCAGCAAGACCGCGCGATCGGCTGCGGCCAGGGGGGGCAGCTTTCCCGCGGCGAGCAAGTCGTGCGGCGCCAATTCCGCCGTCGCCGGCGTCAGGCCCACAGGCGCGAGCCACTCGGTCGCCAGCGCCCGCGATTCCGAAAGTCGCGGCCAACTGACGGCGCGAGGCGTCAGCCACTGCTTGCGCACCGCGGCAGGCGCCCGTTGCAGATCGTCGCGCAGCCGGAGCGCAAGCGTGGCAATCTCGTCCGCGGCGCCAGGCGGACCAAAGCACACGACGCCGTTCCACGCCGCCGCTTCGGACCCGGTTTCGCGAGCGATCAATTCCAGCGCTTCCGCAACGGACGTATCCGGCACGACGAGCGAGACGAGTCGCTGCCGATCGACGCGGCGGTCGATCCACAAGGGCGTGTGCGCCGTTTCGAGGGTCCGCTGGAGCACGATCTCCAACTGCTGATCGCGCCATGTTGCGGCGAACGGGCGCGCAAGGTTCGGCACTCCGCGGAGCGAGTCCTCGCTGCGCGCAACGGGGCGCCCGGCCGTCGCCAGTCCGGCCGCAACGACCGCCGCGCAGACGGCAAGGCGGCGCGCGCGTAATTGCCGCCACGGGGGCGTCAAGCGAATGCTGGGCGGAATTCGGCGGAATTTCAAAATCGTTTGTATGATCCCGGCCCCCAATTACACTCAGGATTAGCCGTCAACCGCAACCGATCTCTTGCCGAACTGCAGACGCGTCGGCATCGCTCGATCGGCAACGCGAGGCCCGGCTTGCCGTGCGGCGAGACGTCTCGTCGCTTCCGCCACCCTTGCCGTCGTCCGGTCGACTACCACGAGCGCCTTCCCATGCACGATCAACCGGCCTGGACGTCCCTGCTCGTCGATTATTACGAGCAGTATCTCATCGACCAAGACATGGCGGCGTTTCTCCGGCAGACGTCGGAGCGTTATTTCGTCGGCACGCTGGAACGATTGGCCCAAACCGGCGAGCGAGCCGCCCGTCGGGCCGCGGTGATTGCTCTCGGGCGGTTGGCCGATTACCGGTCCAACACCGTCGTCGGCCGTGCGTTGTGCGACTCGGACCGCGGCGTGCGGACCCTGGCCGAGAACGCGCTGGCGAAGTTGTGGCTGCGCGTCGGCACGGCCGCCCAGCAACGCCGGCTGACCGCCATTGCCGAGCAGCTCGACGACCAAGATTACGAACGGGCCGCGATGCTCGCAGGCAAGCTGATTCAGGACGCCCCGTGGATCGCTCACGCGTGGTTCCAGCGGGGGCAGGCGTACTTCAATCTTGCCCAGTACGACGCCGCGACGCGAGACTGTCACCAGGCGCTCGAGATCAACGCCTACCATTTCCGCGCGGCGGCCGCCATGGGACAGGCCCGGCAACTGGCCGGCGATCTTGTCGCGGCGTTGGAATGCTACCGCCGGGCCTTGCGGATCAACCCGCAACTCGAGGATATCCGAGCCCGGATGATCCAACTCCAACGGATGCTGAAAGAGCAGCAGTAACCGGCCGCGGCGCACGCCTACGCTTTGCTGCCCGCGACGAAGGCCATGCTCGGGCTGCGGAGCCGGTCCTGAACTCGGACCTCTCCCTGTGCGCCTCTCAAGAAAGAGGCCCTTTCGACCGTGCCGCGCTTTGCACGCTCCAGGCGCTCGAGTCGCCGGAACCAGCACTGAGTCTTCGGTTCAGTTGGCCAGCGGCAATGCCCGGTCGAAAGGGCACTGTCTGAAGCTTAGCCGAGACAGGCGTCCCGGGGCGAGCAAGCCGCGAATTCGCCGAGGAATCGCTCGATCGAAACAAGGACGCACCGTTGCGGCAGCACTCGTCGCCGAATCGTCGGTCGCCCGTCCTCACTCGTTACCGCCGAATCGTCTCTCCGCCGGCGGCGTCCATGCGGCTCATCGCCTGCCGCACGGCGGCAGCGTACTTGGCCGGGTTGTCGGCGAACTTCTGCATCGACGCGGGGCTGCTGAACAGATACATCTGCCCGGCGTAGTGGCATCCCAGTCGCCGCGTCCCGACGACTTCCTGGCCGTTGTCAAGCAACTCGACGGGGTCCTGACCTGCGAATACGGGGCTGTATGCGTCGGGGTTGGCCGCGAACTGCTGCCGCTCGACGTCGCTGACGAACAGGTAAGTGCGGCCGCGGTGTTCCATGCCGACGACGGCGTTGCCGGCGACCCATTTGCCGGCGGTGCGTAACGTGACGGGGCAGTAGCCGTCCAGCCCGACCGGCGCTGCGCCGGCCGGCAATTGCGATTGTCCGGGAGCTTGCGGCGCGACGGCCGCGACTTGCGGGGGCGGGGCGAAGTGCGAACCCGGCGCCGGCGTGCTTGGCTGCGCCGAGGCGGCTGCGTAACCCGGGGCAGCCCCGTTCCCGGTGATTCCCCCTGCAGGGGATCCGGGCGGAAAGGTTGCAGCCGCAAACTGGGCGTCGGCGCTCGCGGCGATTTGTGCCGGAGGAGTTGCGTACCGCCCTGCAGAGGCATTCGCCGCCGCAGCCATGTCCGAGCCCGTCGGCGCCACGGGCGTCGAGGCAGAACCGCCCGGCGCGGCAGCGTTCACGAAGTTGTTTTGCACCACTTGCGGACTGTCTGCAGCCGGTCCTGTCGGCGCCGGAGCGTACCGGTTCGCAACGGATTGGCCGGGAGCGCCGCCCTGCGATGGCCCCGCAGCGTACTGAGCGGCGTAGCCTGTCTCCGGCGTCGTCCCGGCCATGTAATTGGGTCGAGTCTGCCCGTACGGGCTTACGGCTCCAGCGGCCGGCGCGGCTGGCAGTTGCGGCGGGGCGATGTTGAGCCCCGCATAGGCTCGGTTCGTCGAAGCTTGGCCGCCGGAACCCGCCTGTTGCTGCATCGTCTGCCGATAATGTGCCGCCAGCGTGCTGAGTTGTTCCAAATACTTGTCCGCCTGTTGCGGACAGTTCAGCGACGCCAGCGGCGAACCCTGAGGATCGAGCACGACGTCGGTCGGAACCGACTTGAGCCGGTACATCCCCGCAAGCGCCATGGAGGAGTCGGCGTCGATCTTGACGGGGACGTAGTTCTGTTCCAGTGCGGGCCCCACGTGCGGCTGGCTGAACACCGCGTTGTCGAGCACTTTGCACGGCCCGCAGGTCGTCGTGTAGAAGTGAATCAGCAGCAGCTTGCCCGTCGAGGCCGACTCGACCTTGGCGGCGTCGAGATTCGTGCGCCAAGCGACCCCCTCGGCAATCGCCGAGGGCGACCATGCGGCGGCGAACAAACAAGCGATCGCGGCGACAAAGATTCCGGGGCGTGCAATGGTCATGGCGATGTCCGCTGAGTCACGAAGTCGTCCCCGTCCGAAACGTGCGGACTGGGCCCCGAGCCTGCTAGGCGCAGAGGTGCGTCGGTGTTCGACTTATCGACCGGGAGGGTCGGCTAAATTGAGGCGAGTTTGCCGATTCTTTCGATTGTTCGGGGGGGGAGAGAAGGCCTGGGCTGTCGTGCTGACGTCGTGCCGACTCTCGCCCCGCGACTGGCTGCCAAACGGATGCGGGAAGAGTATGGCTGAATTTCCGTAACACTTTGTCATACAGCAAGTTGCGGACTTCGGCGGGCTCCTCCTGGAGCGCCAAGCGGAAACGCTCTCGGCCGCAACGAGGAGGCCCGGCCCCCTGGCGGCGCCAGCACGGCCGAACGAAGGATCTTGCCGCCGTGAAAAACTTAGGGCGGCTCGGGCGGATCCGAGAAGCTAGCTTGACAGAACGTCGCCAGCGGCGAATACTACCGCAGAGTGAGGTCATCGCCCCGTCGATCGACGGGATCTTGGGCCTATTACGGCGCCCCTTGGCGGTGCAGTTCTTCGGATCGTCGCTTGGCGAACTTGCAAGGCTGAGGCTTGGCAGTTCGACCCGTACCAAGCGATTTGCTGGCAGCCCAGCCGTCAGCAGCAGACTTGCCGCGGCGCCACGTTGTTTTGAGGGGCAGTTTCCAGTCGATGGCGGTCTCGCCGTTGATTGCAGTCTGTCGTCAGCCTTTGCTCCGGCGGCGTCATTCGCCACAGACCAGCCGTAGCGGTCGACACGGGTTGAGCGACAGGGCGTTTTGCGTTGCGGGGTTTCCGCGGCCGAGTCGCAGCGATTGGCGGAGTTTGCCCGCGCTGACGACCGGCGACGGCGCACGGGCGCATGGTGCGCGCCGCTGCGACGCGGATGCTCGCGCCTCCTAACTTGGGAGTGACTCAGTTTTTTTGTGCTGCCGGGCGTCGCGCCCGCTGCCAGCCGCAGCAGGATGCAACTCAACGCGTCGTCCCCCTTCGGGACCGCGCCAGCTCGATTCTCGGAGCGTTCGTCGGCGACACCTCCCGCAGCGCGCGTTCGTGCGCGCCTTTGGACGTCGCCTGTCGGTCTCGACCTTTGCCGGTCGCGACCAGAAATGGATCAGGATTTTGAAGAACAACATGGGCAAGAAGAAACAGCGGAACCAAGGCCGGTATCGCGGTCGAGGCGGCAACCAAGGCGGCCAAGGCGGCCAGCAGGGGGGCCAAGGGGGCCGCGGCGGTTACAATCGCCAAGGCGGCGGCGGAGGAGGCGGCAATCGCTATCAGAACCGTCGCCGCAACTACGCGAACGAGCCCCGCCAGGACGATTTCGCCGCCGACAACGGCGACGGTTCCGCTCTCTTTGCCGGCTCGGGCGTGCTTGAAATGCATCCCAACGGCTACGGTTTTCTCCGTGACCCCGCGTCCAACTTCACGCGCGAACGGACCGACCCCTTTGTCCCCGGCACGATGATCGAGAAGTTCGGTCTCCGCGAAGGGGTCCTCTTAAGCGGGTTGGTGCAGCCGCAACGCAAACAACAGGGCCCCCGGCTGCGCGAACTGTTGGACGTCGACGGCATGGCGCCGGAGGATTACGTCAACGTCAAGACGTTCGACGAACTCACCCCGATCTCGCCGGAAGAGTGGTTCCGCCTGGAAACGGGCCAGCAGCCGCTCAGCACGCGCGTGATGGATCTGTTGACCCCGCTCGGCAAGGGGCAGCGGGCGCTGATCGTCGCCCCGCCGCGCACCGGCAAGACCGTGCTCATGCAACAGGTCAGCCAGGCAATCTCGCAGAACTACCCCGAGGTCACCATGGTCGTGATGCTCATCGACGAGCGTCCCGAAGAAGTGACTGACATGAAGCGAAACGTCAACGGCGAAGTGTTCGCCAGCAGCCTCGACCGCGACGTCGAGAGTCACGTCCGGTTGGCTCAGCTTGTGGTCGCTCGCTGCCAGCGGCTGGCCGAGATGGGCAAGGATGTGTTCATGCTCATGGACTCGATCACCCGCTTGGCCCGCGCGTTCAACAAGTGGGTCGGCAACACAGGTCGCACCATGAGCGGCGGCGTCGACATCAAGGCGATGGACATCCCCAAAAAGCTGTTCGCCACGGCGCGGGCGTTCGAAGAAGGCGGCTCGCTGACGATCTGCGGCACGGCGCTCATCGACACCGGCAGCCGAATGGACGAGCTCATCTTTCAGGAGTTCAAGGGGACCGGCAACATGGAGTTGGTGCTCGACCGCAAGCTGGCCGACCGCCGCGTCTTTCCGGCGATCGACATCGAGCAGTCCGGCACCCGCCGCGAGGAAAAGTTGCTCCCCCCCGAGACGCTGCACGCCACCACGATGCTGCGTCGCACGCTGTCGTCGATGCACCACGTCGACGCGATGGAGCAGCTCACCACGAAGCTCGGCAAGTTCAAGTCGAACGCCGAGTTCGTCTCGCTGATTAAGGGCGCGGGGGTGGATTGAGGCCGGGGCGTTCCTAGCCGGCGGCCCGGCGGCCCGTTGTTCGGAGCGAGCGGGAAAACGCCTTGGGCGGACCCTGCCGATGCTCGCCCCGGAAGCGCTCGCTTCCTATTTCGCGCCGCTTTTGGCGAATTGCGCCGGCTGCGATAAACTGAAGGGGTCCCCCTGTCCTGGAGCGCTGCGCCATGTCCATGCCTTATCTGGGCGATCCCTCGCTTGTCTGGACGGCCGATCAACTGGTCGCTGCATTGGGACCGATGCCGTTGTCGCGCATCGTGTTCGACCCGCCGCCGGGAACGGCGACCGTGGAAGACGCGTTGCAGCTTAACGAGCGCCACGACTCGCTATGCGAATTGATTGACGGAACGTTGGTGAGGAAAGCGATGGGAGCCTATGAATCCTTTCTTGCCGTCGAACTGATCGCGTTGCTCTCCACGTTCGTGAGAGAGAACAAATTGGGAATCGTGCTTGCACCCGACGGAATGCTCCGCCTGCAACCCGATCAGGTTCGCCTCCCCGATGTTTCGTTTCTGTCAAACCTGCGCTTGAAATCGTCGGGCTTTCCGCAAGCTGCCGTGCTTCGGGCCGCTCCCGATTTGGCGGTCGAAATCATCAGCCCGGGCAACACCCGCGAGGAAATGGATCGCAAGCTTCGCGATTACTTCACGGCGGGAACGCGGCTCGTGTGGTACGTGTACCCCGAGACAAAAAACGTTCACGTCTTCACTGCCGTAGACAATCAAACGGTGCTCGGAGAGCAAGATCAACTGACCGGCGGCGAGGTTCTGCCGGGGCTCGTGATCGACTTGGCGAAATACTTCGAAACGCCGGAGATCCCGCAGTAGACGCATGCCCGGCAGGGCGATTGCATCACATTGCATCCGATCAGGCAGGACGGGTCGGCAGCGAGCCTGCCTAGCTAGGTGAGACTCAAAACGTGCATTCTGTCGTTAGCGGAAAAATCGCAATTCGTTGACTCCATCCTTCGATATCGATCAAGCGGGACCCGGCAACCTGAACCTCAAAGTAGTTTGCCGAACCGTAGCCATTGTGGTGCAATCGCCCTGATCTCCAAGTCTCTTGGACATTCAAGCGATCTCCCATGAGAAGGGTCCGTTGACCGATGAGCAGGGCAATTGGATTCACTCCCCATACCCGTTCGGGTGCGCCTTGTGCCACGCCCAGGCGCTTTCGACGATCGGTTTGATGCCGACGAATTTTGGTTTCCAGCCGAGCGTCTTTTGAGCGAGGCTGGCGTCGGCCACCAGCATCGGCGGGTCGCCGGCGCGGCGTTCGACGATGCGGGCCGGGATCGGATGGCCGGTGACTTCGCGGCAGGCGTCGATCACCTCCTGCACGCTCGCACCGTGCCCTGTGCCGAGGTTCAGCTTGAGCCCCTCGCCCGGGACGATCTTCTCGAGCGCCAGAATGTGGGCCTCGGCCAGATCCTCGACGTGGATGTAGTCGCGGATGCAGGTGCCGTCGGGGGTGGGGTAATCGTCGCCGAAGACAAGCGCCTCCGGGCGTTTCCCCAGCGCAACGTCGAGCACCAGCGGGATGAGGTGGGTCTCGGGGTCGTGGTCCTCGCCGATCGAACCGTCGCTCGCCGCGCCAGAGGCGTTGAAGTACCGCAAGGCCGCGTACCCCAAGCCGTACGCTTGGGCATAGTCGGCCATCGCCCGTTCCATGACCAGCTTCGTGTAGCCGTAGGGATTGATCGGCGATTGCTTCTCGGTCTCGGTGATCGGCACGACGTCGGGGACGCCGTAGGTCGCACAGGTGCTTGAAAAGACGAGCTTGCGGACCCCGGCGGTGCGCATGGCGTCCAACAGCGAAAGCGTCCCCACGACGTTGTTCTGGTAGTACTTTGCGGGGTCGGTGACGCTCTCGCCGACATAGGCGAAGGCGGCGAAGTGCATGACCGCCTCGATCCCGCGGGACTTCATCGCCTCGACCAGCTTGGGGCCGTCCATGAGATCCCCCTCGACGAGTTTCCCCGCCGGGGCCGCGGCGCGGTGGCCGTAGGAGAGGTTGTCGTACGCCCAGACGTCGTGCCCCCCGCGAGCGAGGACCCAAGCCGCGTGCGAGCCGACGTACCCGGCGCCGCCGGTGAGGAGGATGTTCATCAGACAGGATCCCGAAGTGCTGGAAAGCGACCGCGCCGACGCCACGACGCCCGGCAGGTGCGATGTTCCCTTGTGCTCGGGGGAGGTGTCAAGCGGCGTCAGTTTGCGGCGGCCGGGAGAAAGCGGCATAATCGGGCGAAGTTTCACGACGCCGGGCATCCCGGTCTCGCCGCTCAAACCCCCTCAAGTTCGGAGTCGTCCATGTCCCCACGCGTCGCCCTGGTGACCGGCAGTACGCGCGGACTGGGCAAGGCGATCGCCCTGGAATTGGGGCGCCGCGGCAAACGAGTGGCGATGAACTACGTCCACGATCGCGAGACCGCCGAGCGGGCGTTCGTCGAACTGCAAGGGGCGTGCCGCGAGTCGTGGCTCGTGGCCGGCGACGTCACCAGCGAGTCCGAGGCCCCCGACGTCTGCCGACACGTCGCCGATTCGCTGGGGCCGATCGACGTGCTGGTTATCAACGCGACCTGCGACCAGCCGCAACTGCCGATCGAAGAGTCCGACTGGGCATACTATCAGCGGATGCTCGATTATTTCGTGAAGAGTCCCGTCCTGTTGGCCAAGGCGTGCCTGCCCCATATGAAGCGGCAGCGGTGGGGGCGGATCATCCAAATCACCAGCGAGGTGTTCTCCCAAGGGACGGCCCCGTTCAGCGCCTACGTCGCTGCCAAGGGAGGCCAAACGGGACTGTCGCGCAGCTTGGCGCGGGAACTGGCTCCCTACGGGATTACCGTGAACATGGTCGCCCCGGGGTGGATTCCCGTCGAGCGCCACGCGGGCGAGTCGCAAGCGACCCGCGACGCCTACGCCGCGCAAGTCCCTGCGCGACGGTTCGGCACGCCGGAGGAAGTCGCCGCCGCGGTTGCGTTTCTGGCGAGCGAGGAGGCGAGCTACGTCACCGGCCAAACGATCGCCGTCAACGGCGGCAACACGGTGTCGTAAGCATGCGAACGAGCCGGCGCGCGATTCCGCCGGCCAGCGGGGGGCTGAGGCAGCTCGTCGGCGATCTTGTGGTTGGTCTCTCCGAATTCCTAAGCCGGTCGTTGTCCATGTCCTCCCCTGCCCTGCCCCGCCGCGATGACGAGGACCAGCGGAGCTCGGCCGACGCTCAACGCCCCGCGGCCGGACCGGTGCGCGTTCGCGTGCACGGCGACTTCGTCGAGTGGCTTGCTGCGACGGGCGGTTCGCTGGCGGTCACGACCTACACCTCGGGCAAACTCCTGCTGGCCAGCGCACCGCGGGGCGAGTTGACGATCCGCGAGACGAAGTTTGCCCGGCCGATGGGGATGGCGGTCGACGGCGCTCAATTGGCGCTCGCGATCCGCGAGCGGCTCCTCGTGTTTCGACGCGAAGCGAATCACGCCGATTCCGCGCCGGCGATCTACGCGCTGGTTGAGAGTCGCGCAACAGGCAAGCTCAACGTACATGACGTCGCGTTCGGACGGCGCGGGATCCACTTCGCCAACACGCGCTACAACTGCGTGGCTCGACCGAGCGAGCGGGTCAGCTTTCGCCGCGTCTGGACGCCGCCGTTTATCGCCGAGACGGTCCCCCAGGATCGCTGCCACCTGAACGGGCTGGGGATGCGCGACGGCGAGCCGGCGATGATCACCGCGTTTTGCGCCACGGGCCGCAAAGGAGGGTGGCGCGAGGCGGATCGCTTCACCAGCGGCGTCATGGTCGCGGTTCCCGGGGGCGAGACGGTGGCGCGCGGACTTTGCATGCCCCACTCCCCGCGGCGGCACGAGGGGGCGTGGTGGGTCTGCAATTCGGGCGAAGGGACCCTCTGCCGGCTCGCCGAGCCCGGCGTGTGCGATCCCGTCGCCTCGTTGCCAGGGTTCACGCGCGGCTTGTGCTTTGCTGCGGGGCGAGCGATCGTCGGGCTTTCGAAGATTCGCCCCGAGCACATCCTCGACGCCCCCCCCGTGCGCGATCGGCATGGGGAGCTGCGCGCCGGGGTAACGCTGGTCGACCTCGCCACGGGGCGCGAGACCGGTTCGCTGGAGTTCGTCCGCGGCGGAAACGAGGTGTTCGAAACCGCGTTCCTGCCGGGGATTGAACACGCGACGATCGTAGCGCCGACCGACCCGCCGCCGGCCGAATAGCCGCCGCAAGTCGGTCGCTCACGCCAAACACCACAACGCAATAAGCCCGCGGACGCTCCACGCGAGGGTCCGAAACCAGTTGCTTGTCGTGAGTTTTTGCGCCGTCCGATCGTCGTAGCCTTGCGACAACCTGCCGTGCAGCGGCGCCTGCACCAGGGCGGTCGAGAGCCAGAGGGCGACGACCAACGCCAGGCCGAGCCAAGCGACGGCGACCGGCGCGGGCGAACTCGGCGCCAAGGCCAGCCACGCGGCCGAGGCCAACTCGGCGAGCATCAGCGGCGCGACGACCCAGGTCGTCCGTCGGCAATGAAGCCGCTCGTACTCGACGAACCCCGCGGCCCCGACGCGGGCGAACAGCGGGTAATGGACCAACTGGACGAACCAGATCAGCCCCGCCATGGCCCAGGTGCTGGCGGCGTGAATGAGGAGGACGGCGTTCATCGCGCGGCTCGGGCGGCATGCCGTAGAACGACGGCGAAAGGAATCCACCAGATCAGGTCGTTGGCGACGATCGTCCACCCCAAGGCCAGGGGAAATTCGCCCCGCGCGACCGACGCCGCGAACCCGATCGGGCCGAGGATCTTGCCTAAGAGTCCGACCAGCACGATCGGCCAATGACGGACCGGGTCGAACGCCGCGATCGCATAGCCGACGCCGTAGACGCCGACGATCATCCCGATGCATTGCCAGAGCTGCGGGTAGTTGGGAAGCGGATCGACTCCCGCCCAGCGGAAGATCGCCTGCGGGGCGGCGATCGCCCAGGCGCCCCACGCCAGGTTGTACGCGGCCGCCGCCAACAAGACGGACTTCATCCACCGGGGAGTCGCGGCGCCGGCCGAAGCGGACATACAAACTGCCTGTGCGAGGAAAGCGGCGAAGACCCAATCACGCGGGCCGAGTCGTGGGACGCGGCAGGACGGTGGCCAAGCCGCCGTCGACTCCCAGCACCTGCCCGGTGACCCAGGAGCTTTCTGACGACAGCAGCCAAGCAAGAGCGGCGGCGACGTCGGCCGGCTCGCCCAGTCGCGCAAGCGCGTGCATCTGTCGCGATCCGGCGGCGGCCGCTTCATTTTGCCACAAGGATGCGCTCAGGTGCGACTTCACCAGTCCTGGAGCGACGGCGTTCACGCGGACGCCGCGCGAAGCATAGCTCGCCGCGGCGGCGCGAACCAGACCCTCGACGCCCGCCTTGGCCGCGGCGATCGCCTCGTGATTCGCCAGACCGATCGAGGCGGCGGCCGAAGAGACCAGCGCGATCGATCCTCCCCCGCTTCGCATGGCTTGTACGGCGGCCCGAACGGCGGCGAATGCAGAGAATAGGTTAATCTCGATCGTCTCGCGCCATTGATCGTCGGAGGTCGCATGGGCGGGGCGCAGCAGGAGCGAGCCGACGCAATGGGCCACGCCGCTCACGGAGCCAAATGCCTCAACGGCCGCGGCGATCGCCCCGTCGACCGAGGCCGAATCCGTCGCCGCGAGCGGGACCGCGGGCGCGTCCAATTCGTGGGCCAGTGCGGCCAGCCGCTCGGCGTCGCGGCCGGCCAGCAGCACGGGGCGTCCCTCGGCACGCAACCAGCGGGCCAGTTCGCTTCCGACGCTCCCGGTGGCGCCAAGGACGACGACCCCGCCGGGGGCCGAAGAATTTGCCTCCATGGTCAGAATCCCGGTTGGTCTTGCGGACATTTTGCGGTCACATTCAGCCGGATGCAGAGCATCCCCCCTCCGCCCAACCGCAAGCTGCCCCTTGGGATCACTCGCAAGCACGATGTCTGCTCGTCCGACGATCGTTTGGTTCCGACTCGACTTGCGGCTTGCCGATCAGCCGGCCCTCGCGGCGGCGGTCGAACGCGGGCCGGTGATCCCCGTTTTCATCTGGGCTCCCGACGAGGAAGCCCCCTGGGCCCCCGGGGGCGCGAGCCGCTGGTGGCTGCACCACTCGCTGGCCAGTCTTGATCGGCAGCTCCGTGAACTTGGCTCGCGGCTGGTGCTCCGAGCCGGCGACTCGCTCGCCGAACTCGAACGGCTCGTCGAGGAAACGTCCGCCGAGCGCGTCGTTTGGTGCCGGCGCTACGAGCCGGCAGTCATACAACGCGACAAGCGGATCAAAGCCGCGCTCGCGGAACGCGGCATCGACGTCGGCAGTGACAACGGCAGTCTGCTCCACGAGCCGTGGACGATCAGCACGCAGAAGGAAGAGCCGTACACGGTCTTCACGCCGTTCTGGAAACGATGTTTGGCGAGCGGGGCCGACCTGACCCCCGCCCCGGCGCCCCGCGAGATCCCGGCGCCGGCGAGATGGCCGGCGAGCTTGGAACTCGACGAGCTGGAACTTCTGCCGCGGATTCCCTGGGATCGGCAGTTCTATGAGACTTGGGAGATCGGAGCCCCTGCTGCCGAGCGGCGGCTCGATATTTTTCTCCGCAACCGACTCGCCGAATACAAAGACGACCGCAATCGTATCGACGTCGAGGGCTACTCGAAGCTCTCTCCCCACATCCACTTCGGCGAAATCAGCCCCCGGCAGATCGCCGCCGCAACGCGAGCCGCGATGGACGGCGACAAGTCGCTTGAACGGGGGGGATCGCATTTCCTCAGCGAACTCGGTTGGCGCGAATTCGCCTACCACCTTCTCTATCACTTTCCGCACACGACCGAGCGCCCGCTGCGCGAGCGGTTCCAGGAGTTCCCCTGGGAAGCAAGTCGAGAGAAGCTGCAGCGGTGGCAGCGCGGGCGGACCGGGTACCCGATCGTCGACGCGGCGATGCGTGATCTGTGGGCGACCGGGTTCATGCCAAACCGGGCGCGGATGCTCGTCGCGTCGTTCCTTGCCAAGGACCTGCTTGTGCCGTGGCAGGACGGCGCCCGCTGGTTCTGGGACACGCTGGTCGACGCCGATCTGGCGAGCAACAGCCTGGGTTGGCAATGGACCGCGGGATGCGGGGCTGACGCGGCGCCCTACTTCCGGATCTTCAACCCCACCAGCCAAGCCGAGAAGTTCGACCCGCAAGGGGACTACATCCGCCGCTGGGTTCCGGAGCTTGCCCGGCTTGAGACTCCGGCGATTTTCGAACCCTGGAACGCCGACGAGGCGGACCTTGCAACCGCCGGCGTGAGGCTGGGCGACGACTACCCGGAGCCGATCGTCGACCACGGCGAAGCCCGCGACGCAGCCCTCGCGGCGTACGAAGAGATCAAGGGATAGCTGCCAATTGCCCACGAGCGGGTCGCTGAGCTGGCGCGGGCCGTTCGCCGCCTCGGCACGAAGCGCGGTACAATCTCGGTTGTCGCGCCCCGTCAGCCTCTCCCGAGTCTTCCCCTGCCAATTCCCGTGCCCGCTCCCGAGGCCCCCGCCGTCGACTCGCTCTCCGGCATGGATGCGTTCCATCCCTGCACGCGACGGTGGTTTGCCGATTCGTTCGACGGGCCGACCCTGATCCAACGATCCGCCTGGCCGACGCTCGCGACAGGGCGAAGTGCGCTGCTGCTCGCGCCCACGGGATCCGGCAAAACGCTCGCGGCGTTCCTGGCGGCGATCGACCGGCTGATCTTTCACGAAGGTTCGCCCTCCCCCGCCGGCGACCCGGCGGCCGGAGGAACCTCTCGTCGGCAGCGAGGAGAGCCTGTGCGCGCGCCTGCGCCCGGCGTGCGCGTCGTCTACGTCTCGCCGCTGAAGGCGCTGGCCGTCGACGTCGATCGCAACCTCCGGGCGCCGCTGGCGGGGATTCACGCTACTGCCGATCGGTTGGGCGCGGCCCACTGCCTGCCGCGGGTCGCGGTGCGCTCGGGAGACACCTCGCCGGCCGATCGCCGCGACATCGCCCGACGTCCCCCCGACATTCTCATCACGACGCCCGAGTCGCTCTACCTGATGCTCACGTCGAAGTCCCGCGATGTGCTCGCGGGGGTCGAGACGGTGATCGTCGACGAGATCCACGCCGTTGCCGCGACGAAGCGGGGCGCGCATCTGTTCATTTCGCTGGAGCGTCTCGAACGGTTGCGGCGGCAAGCGAATCCCGCCGCCTGTCCGCTGCAGCGGATCGGCTTGTCGGCCACGCAGCGACCGCTTGAAGAGATCGCTCGGCTGCTGGGCGGCGGCGAGGCGACGGCCAACCCCGACGAGCCGCCGCGCCGGCGCCCGGTCGAGATCATCGACGCCAGCGAGCCGAAGCGACTTGAGCTCTCGGTCGAAGTGCCGGTCGACGACATGACGGACCTGTCGCGCCCGCAGGAGTTCACCCCGGGGCCGACGGCGGGCCCTTCGCAGCCGCCGTCGATCTGGCCGGCGATTCACCCGCGGCTGGTGGAACTCATCCGGCGGCACCGCGCGACGATGATCTTCGTCAACAGCCGTCGGCTTGCCGAGCGTCTCGCCACGGCGATCAACGAGTCGGCAGGCGAAGAGATCGCCCAGGCTCATCACGGCTCGATCGCCCGGCCGCAACGCGCGGCGATCGAGGACCGACTCAAGCGCGGGCAACTGCCGGCGATCGTCGCCACGTCGTCGTTGGAACTGGGCATCGACATGGGCGCGGTCGACCTCGTGGTGCAGATCGAGGCGCCCCCCTCGGTCGCCTCGGGAATGCAGCGGATCGGCCGCGCCGGACATCACATCGGGGCGCCCTCGAAGGGCGTCGTCTTCCCCAAGTACCGCGGCGACCTGTTGGCCTGCGCCGCCGCGACGGGACGGATGCGCGTCGGATACGTGGAATCGACGCGCTATCCCCGCAATCCGCTTGACGTCCTCGCCCAACAGATCGTCGCGATCGCGGCGATGGAGACGCTGTCGGTCGACGAGTTGTATGCCACGGTGCGCGGGGCCGCCCCGCTGGCCGAGTTGCCGTGGTCGCTGTTCGAAGGCGTGCTCGATCTCCTGGCCGGGCGATATCCCAGCGACGAGTTTTCGGAACTGCGGCCGCGGCTGAATTGGGATCGGCTGGCCGGCACGGTCGGCCCGCGAAAGACCTCGCAGCGGATCGCCGTGCTGAACGCGGGGACGATTCCTGATCGGGGGTTGTACGGCGTCTTCCTCGCCGCCGAGCCGGGGGCGACGGGGCTGCGCGTCGGCGAACTCGACGAGGAGATGGTCTTCGAGACGCGCCCCGGCGAGATTTTTCTGCTCGGCGCCTCGTCGTGGCGGGTGCAGGAAATCACCCGCGACCGCGTGATCGTCGTTCCGGCGCCGGGGGAGCCGGGGAAGATGCCGTTCTGGCGCGGCGACGGACCGGGGAGACCGCTCGACTTCGGACGCGCCGTCGGCGAGTTGACGCGACGACTCGCCAGGGAGGATCGCGCGGCCATCGCAGAGTCGCTCCGCGGGGAAGCGGGCCTTGATGAGCGGGCCGCTGCAAACTTGCTGGCCTACGTCGACGACCAACTCGCCGCGACCGGCGAGGCGCCGACCGATCGGACAATCGTCGTCGAGTCGTTTCTCGACGAGATCGGAGACTGGCGGATCGTGATCCTCTCGCCGCTGGGAGCTCGGATTCACGCCCCCTGGGCCCTGGCCATCGCCCAACGGTTGCGCGACGAGCAGGGACTTGAGATCGACATGATGTGGGCCGACGACGGCATCGTGCTGCGACTTCCCGAGAGCGAGCGGCCCCCAGGGGTCGACCAATTGCTCCCTGCGGCCGACGAGGTCGAGGACCTGGTCGTTCGGCATTTGGGGTCGACGGCGCTGTTCGCCTCGCACTTTCGCGAGAACGCCGCGCGGGCCCTGCTCTTGCCGCGTCGGCAACCGAATCGCCGCACCCCGCTGTGGCTCCAGCGCCGCAAGGCGGCCGACCTGCTCGCCGTGGCGGCGCGGTACGAGCGGTTTCCGATCCTGCTCGAAACCTACCGCGAGTGCCTGCGCGACGTGTTCGACGTGCCCGGGCTGCGCACCGTGTTGGCCGACGTCGCCCGGCAGGCGATCCGCGTTCATCAGGTCGAGACCGACGCTCCGTCGCCGTTCGCGGCCTCGCTCTTGTTCAATTACACGGGGAACTTTCTATACGAAGGAGATGCCCCGCTGGCCGAACGGCGGGCCCAAGCGCTTGCGCTCGATCATGGTCAGTTGCGCGAACTGTTGGGCGCCGCGGATTATCGCGAGTTGCTCGACCCGGCGGCAATCGACCAAGTCGAGCGGGAACTGCAGCGGCTTGACGAGCGGCGCGTCCGCGATCCCGACGCGATCCACGACCTGCTGCTCCACCTGGGAGACCTCGCCGAGGACGAACTGCAGGCCCGCGTCGACCCGACCGCGGTCGCCGCTGGGACGGCAGCCGCGTGGGTCGAGCAGCTCCTCGCCGTGCGACGGATCATGTGCGTCCGGCTAGGGGGCGAGTTACGACTTGCGGCGGCGGAGGACGCGGCCCGACTCCGCGACGCGCTGGGGGTGCAGCCCCCGCCGGGACTGCCGGAAGCCTTCCTCGAATCAGGCGCCGATCCGCTGGGAGACCTGTTGTCGAGATTCGCAAGGACGCGCGGGCCGTTCACCGTCGCCGACGCCGCGGCGCGATTCGGACTCGGCGAGGCGACTGTTCGCGCGGCGCTCGAACGGCTCGCCGAGAAGGGCCGGATCCTCGTCGGCGAGTTCCTGCCCGGCGCTGCGGGACAGGAGTGGGTCGACGCCGGCGTGCTCAAGCGGATCAAGCGGTTGTCGCTCGCCCGGTTGCGCAAACAAGTCGAGCCCGTGTCGCCGGAGACGCTCGCTCGGTTTCTCCCGGTGTGGCAGGGGGTGACGCAACCGCGGCGGGGGCTCGACGGATTGCTCGACGTCGTCGAGCAGTTGCAGGGGATCCCGCTGGCGGCGTCGGCCCTCGACGCGGCGATTCTGCCGGGGCGGATCATCGACTACTTCGCCGCCGATCTGGACGAACTGTGCGCCGTGGGAGAGGTCGTGTGGCGCGGGATCGAGGCGAGCGGCCCCCACGATGGCCGCGTCGCGCTCTACCTGGCCGACAGCTTTCCGCTCCTCGCACCGCCGCCGGCAATTGTCGACGAGCCGCTGGCTCAGCGGATCGTCGCCGCCCTCGGGGAGCGCGGGGCCATGTTCTTCGACGAGTTGGCCCGCAAGGCGGGCGGGTTTCAGCACGACGTGCTCGACATGCTGTGGCAGTTGGCGTGGGCCGGCGTCGTGACAAACGACACGCTGGCCCCGCTCCGCTCCCGGCTTCGTCGGCCGCGCAGCGGAGAACGACGCCCTCGACGCGGCCGTGACGCCGGGCGTCGGTTTCGCTCGCGCCGCATGGCCACGATCCCTGGCGCCGAGGGTCGCTGGTCGTTGCTGGACTACGGCGGCGACTCGGTTCCCTCGCCGACCCAGCGGCAGACCGCGCTGGCCGAACAATTGCTCAAACGCTACGGCGTCGTCACGCGGACCATCGCGGGGCGGGAGGCCCTCGCTGGCGGGTTCGGGGCTCTCTACCCGGTGCTGCGAGCGATGGAAGAGGCGGGGCGGGTCCGCCGAGGGTATTTCATCGAGGGACTCGGCGGGGCGCAGTTCGCCCTTCCCGGCGCCGACGACGGCTTACGTCGAGCCCCAATGTTGCGCGACGACGCTCCGGTGCAGGAACTCGCCCTGGTGCTCAGCGCGGTCGACCCGGCCAATCCGTACGGGGCGCAGGTCAAGTGGCCCGCGTCGAACGATCCCGGCGCCGCGCTGCAGCGGACCGGCTCGGCCGCGGTGATCGTCGACGCGGCGACGGGCCGATTGCTGGGATACCTCAGCCGCGGTGCGCGAAAGCTGTCGACCTTCTCCGCGCCGACTCTCGAGGACGAACCGCTCTGGCGACGACGATTGGCCGAGCGGCTCGCTCAACTCGCCTGCGACGCGGGGCCGCTCTTGGTGGAGCAGGTTGACGGCGCTCCGGTCGGCGACGCTCCGTTGGCCGACGAACTGCGTCGCGCTGGCTTCGTGCCGACGTCGCGCGGCTCGCTCCATCGCGGCGTCGGACGGACGACGCGGTTCGATCGGATGGCGACCGACCGGCGGCGATTTCCGCTCGACGCCGCCTCGCCGGCCAGCGACGACGCCTTGGCGGCCGAGTTGAGCGACGAGCCCCTCGACCAGGACGCCGACGATGCCTGAAGGGGACACGATCTTCCGCTCGGCTACCCAGCTTCGCCGAGCCTTGGCCGGGGGCGTCGTCGAGCGGGCGGCGGCGTGGGACCGGCTGCGCGATTCGCCGCTCGCCGGGCTCGCAGGCGAAACGATCGTCGCGGTGGAGGCCCGCGGCAAGCACCTGCTGATGCATCTGGGCGCTGCGGGCGCCATTCACTCGCATATGGGGATGACCGGCTCGTGGCATCTCTACCCGCCGGGCGAGCCGTGGCGAAAGCCCCCCCGCCTGGCGGCGCTGGTGCTGACGGTCCGCGGAGTGGACGCAGTCTGCTTCACCCCCAAGACGCTCGAACTGCTATCCCCTGACGCGCTGCGACGGCATTCCCAACTGCAGCACTTGGGTCCGGACCTGCTGGCGGGGGAGTTCGCCGGCGAGGAGGCGCTCGCGAGGCTCCGCGCCGTGGACGCCGCGCCGCTGGGCGAAGCGATCATGAACCAGCGAGTCGTGAGCGGCATCGGCAACATCTACAAGTCCGAGGTTCTGTTTATCCGCGGGCTTGATCCGTTCGCCTCTGTCGCGGCGTACTCCGACCAGGAACTGGCAGCGCTGCTCGCGGAGGCTCGGCAGCTCATGCTGCGGAATTTACTGGGCCGCCCCCGGCAGACCCGCCTCAGCTCCGGGAGCCGACAATGGGTCTACCACCGCAGCGGACAGCCTTGTCTTAAATGCCGCGGCGCCATCGAGATGCGCCGCCAAGGGGACGCGGGCCGGTCAACCTACTGGTGCCCGTCGTGCCAACCGCCGCGGTGACGGCCGGGCTCGACGGGTTGAAGCTCGAAATCTCCGGAAACATACGCCGCCGCCCGATTTTTCGGGGATCTGCTTTAGGTGCAGATCAAGCCAGGGTAATATCGCATATTGCCCAAATCGCCGAGATCGCATTGCCCGAGATTCTTCTCCATCATGGCTAAATTGTTCAAGTCCTCTCGTCGCCTGATGACGTCGTTGTCCTGCTCGCCGCTTGGCCGTCGTCGGCTGGCGTTCGAAACCCTTGAGGATCGGCGTCTGCTCGCGGGGGCTCGGATCCAGATCAATGCCGCGGGGCAGACCGGCTCGGAAACGATGCAGCTGTTGATCGACGGAACTCCCGTCGCGATCTGGAACAGCGTGGGGGGGAATACGTCGACCGGCGCCTACGCCAGCTTCGCCTACGATCATGACACGTCGGTGACGATCGACCGCGTGCGGGTCGCGTTCACCAACGACGCCTTCAACGGCGCAGGGGCGGATCGCAACCTCTTGGTCGACTCGGTCGTCCTCGACGGCAAGCGATACGACACCCGCGCCGACAACGTCTTTTCGACCGGCACCTGGATGGCGGGGATCGGAGTGACGCCGGGGTACAAGCAGAGCCCCTGGCTCCACGTGAACGGCCAGTTCCGCTACGGCCAAGCCCCTTCGACGATCGACGTGCTGGCCGCGGGGCGACTCGGCGAGGAACGGATTGCGCTGCAGATTGACGGCGCCACGGTCGCCACGTACGACGTGACCGGCGGCGATTACCTCGGCGGGTCGAACTACCAGCGGTTCACCTATCACCATTCGGCGCCGTTGTCCGAGAACCAGGTCCGGGTCGCGTTCATCAACGACGCCGTCACCGAGACGGGCGATCGCAACGTGCGGATCGACGGCATCCTGCTCGACAACGTGAAGCACGAATCCGAGGCTCCGGGCGTCTTGACGACCGGCAGCCCCGGCTACGGCGGCGTGCCGCAGTTTCTGCAAGTCGACAAGATGTTCATCAACGGGTACTTCCAGTACGGCGACAACCGCACCGCCGTCGCCCCGCAGCTCAACCAGACTCAGATCGTGATCCGCGCCGCCGGCTCGATCGGCGATGAAACCATGGAACTGCGGATCGGAGGCGTCACGTTCGCCACGTTCGTCAACGTCGGCGGCAGCGCGGGGACCGGCGTCTTCAACGAGTTTCGTTACACGTTGACCGGCACGGTGTCGCCGTCGCAGGTGAGCGTCGCCTTGACCAACGAGTTGGGAAGCTACACCTACGATCGTAACCTGCGGGTCGATTGGGTCTCGATCGGCGGAGTCGTTTACCAGTCCGAGGCGGCCGACGTCTATTCGACCGGGACGTTCGTCAGCGGCGTCGGCATCCGGCCCGGCTACTGGCGCACCGAGTGGCTTCACGGCAACGGCGAGTTTCGCTATGCGACCCCCGGCAATCCCGGCACGATCGCCCTGGGGACGTCGCTGATCAGCGTCGACGAGAATGCCGGGACCGTGTCGATTCCTGTGGTGCGAACCGGCGGCAGCGCCGGGACGGTGGCGGTCGACTATACGACCGTTCCGGGCACGGCGACCGCGAACGTCGACTACGTCACCGCCAGCGGCACGCTCGTCTTCGCTCCCGGCGAAACGAGCAAATCGATCGTCGTTTCGATTCTCGACGACGCGACGGACGAACTCAACGAAACGTTCAACCTAGCGACCGATCGCGTGCTGGGGGGAGCCGTCCTCGGCCAGCCGCGCACCGCGACGATCACCATCGTCGACGACGACGGTCCCCCGCCTCCCGGCAGCGGCAACGGGCTTCTGGGCGCCTACTACAACGGTCAGTACCACCAGTCCCTTGTCTTCGAGCGGACCGACGCGACGATCGACTTCGACTGGGTCCTCGGCTCGCCCGGACCGGGGGTTGCGGCCGATCTGTTTTCCGTGCGCTGGGTCGGACAGGTCGAGGCCCGGTTCAGCGAGACCTATACGTTCCGCACGAGCACCGACGACGGCGTGAATCTGTGGGTGAACGGGGTCCAGTTGGTGGCCCAGTACCGCGATCAGGCGCTGACCAGCCATCAAGGGTCGATCGCGCTGGTCGAGGGGCAAAAGTACGACCTGATGATGGAGTACTACGAAAAAACCGGCTACGCCCTCGCCAAGCTCGAATGGTCGAGCCCCAGCACCCCTTGGGAGGTGATCCCCGCCAGCCAGCTTTACAGCCCGCCGCCGCAGATCACGATCCCGGGCACGTTCGCCGGGCAGACGATCGCCACAGGACTGTCGGGACCCACGGCGCTCGACTTCGACTCTACGGGGCGAATGTTCGTCGCCGAGCAACGGGGCGTGGTCCGTGTCGTGCAAGACGGACAATTGCTGGCCCAGCCGTTCCTCGACATTCAGCCGCAGGTCAACTTTATCCAAGACCGAGGCATGATTGGTCTGGCAGTTCACCCGGACTTTCCGGCCACGCCGTACGTGTACGTCTCCTACGTCTACGACCCGCCGGAGACCGCGAATTTCACCGGGCTCGCCGGGCGCGACGGGGGAGGAAACCGCGTCTCGCGGGTCAGCCGGTTCACCGCCGACGCCGCGGCCGGATACAACCGAGCCGTCCCGGGGAGCGAAGTCGTGCTGATCGGCGCAAACGGCACGTGGAACAACATCAGCCACCCCGAACTCGACAGCACCAACGACATCAACATTCCTGCCACAGGCGGCCCCGACGGCTCGATGCAGGACATCCTGATCATCGACACCTTGACCCACGCCGTCGGCAATCTCGTGTTCGGCCCCGAAGGGGCGCTGTACGTCGCCAACGGCGACGGGGCCTCGTACGGCCGCGTCGATCCCCGCGCGGTCCGCGTACAGAACATCGACAGCCTGTCGGGCAAGATTCTGCGAGTCGACCCGATCACCGGCCAGGGCCTGCCGTCGAACCCCTACTACAACGGCGATCCCGACGCCAATCGCTCGAAGGTCGTCAATTACGGGCTGCGCAACCCGTTCCGCTTCGCCATCCAGCCTGATTCGGGCACGTTGTTCGTGGGCGACGTCGGGTGGAACACTCATGAGGAGATCAACTCGGGCTGGGCAAAGAACTTCGGCTGGCCCTACTACGAAGGGATCCAAGGACAAAACGCTCAGACGGGCGGTTACAACACGCTGGCGACGGCCGCGGCGTTTTACGCCAACAACAACGCCGTCCCGCCGCTGTGGTCGCGCTCGCACGCGGCCGGCGGGGTGGCGATCGTCGTCGGCGACTTCTACACGGGAACCGCCTACCCCGAGCAATACCGCGGGGCCCTGTTCTTCTCCGATTTCGGCGACAACCAGTTGCGATATCTGCGCGTCAACGAGGACGGTTCGCTCCGTTCGATCGCGCCGCTCAATCTCAACGTCGGCCCCGTCGTGGAAATGTCGATGGGTCCCGACGGGTTCATGTACTACGTCGACATCAGCGGCAAGATCGGGCGGCTGACCTTCACGCCGACGACCGCCGTCGCAGCGGCGGCGTTGCCAGGATCGGCGGGCGATGCGAACGGCGACGGCGCGGTCGACGGCGGCGACTTCCTGGCGTGGCAACGAGAAGCCGCCGCCGTCGAACCGGCGCTGGCGGCCGACCAACTGCAAAGTTGGCGCAATGAATTCGGCGTCGGTCCGGCGAGCGATCCGGCCCTCGCTTGGCTGGCGTACTCGGCGCCGGTTGACGAGGACGAGTCGTTCGTTGCTCCGCCGATCGCACAGCTGCCGTCTTGGGAGCCGTCGGTCGAGACCTTGTTCGACGACGAGATTCCCGCGAGCGACGACGACTTAATCGACGACCAACGTTGGTCCGCAGAACCCGACGCGACCGACGAGGCGTTCGCGCTCTACGGCGACGACGAAGTCGGGGCCGCTGTGCTCACGGCGTTCTAGGCTTGGACTGGGGGAACGCGTTCGAGGCTGCGCCGCTCAATCTCGAACATCGCCCGGCTCGTCACGATGAGCGCGAGGACGGCGTTTGCCCCGACGCCAGCCGGACGTCGCTTTGCCGAAGGCCGGCGGCCGCGGCGCTCGACCGGGCAAGATCCTGCGAGTCTTCGACGCTTTGAATCCACGCGGCGTTGGCCCGGTCGTCGACGGCGACATGGGCGAGGGCTTGCATGTCGAGATCGATCTCGCGCTCCAGGAAGAACATTGCCGCGAAGGCGACCAGTCCCCCGCCGCTGACCGCCTTCAGCAGCCAGTCGTATTGCTTGCCGTAGAGCACGATCAGCAGCACCCCCAACAGCGGCACCAAGGCCGACAACGCGAGGTGGAATCGGTTGAGCCGGCCGACCCGTGCAAGCGTCGACTTGCGCGGCCCGGCGATCACCCCTCGTCGCATCTGGTCGGGGACGAAGTATCGCACGACAAGCGCCGTGATCATCAGGTACGGGTATGCAATCGCCGCAAACCCGGCCAGCGCGAGCGACACGAAAAAATGAATCTGGAACTCCGCATCGCGAAGGTCGGCGTATTCCCAGGCCAAGGCGATCGGGAACACGGCTCCCGAAATCGCCCAAATGACCAGCAGCATTTTGGACACGAAGCCGCCGAACATCAGCAGTTGAGAACACCCGACGCTCGCCGAGCGCGGCGCATCAGGCCGCAACATTCGCAGCGTTTTCCAGGCAAACCAAGCGCCCACCCCGATGCCGATGGGGAACGCCAGCCCGTTGACCCACAACTGAACCGCATCGAACGTCTTCATCAGCGCCGAGTGGACGTCGTTTATCTCGGGATGCGAAATCTCCAAGTCCGGATCCGACAGCCGCAGCAGGTTGTAGTGGTAATTGAACGCCGCGACGAGGGCGTTGGGGATCAGTCCCGCCAATACGACGGTGACGATCGGCCATGCCAAGGCGATCCGTCCGACGAGGCTCGTAGGCGGTTGCAGCAGCTTCCAGCAGCGCTTGTTGAGGCACAGCTGCAGGGCTTGACCCAACTCGCGGGCCGAGGCGTAGCGCTCCGCGACGTCGGGCGCGAGCGCCTTTTGCAACGTCTGACGCAGCGCCGCAGGGCAGTCCGCCGGCAGGGTCGCGGCAAGTTGATTCAGGTCGACTCCGCGCCGGCTGTCGATCATCCGCTGCAGTCGGGCAAGGGTCCCGCCGCCGCCGGGAATCGCCTCGTCGGCGAACGGTCGCCGGCCGACGAGCATTTCCCACAACAGCACTCCCAACGAGTACACGTCGCTCGGCTCGCGGACTTGGTGCGGCGAGCCCCCGAGCAGCGGGTGGCACGCCTCAAGCTGCTCAGGCGACATGTACGCCAGCGAACCGCCGAACGTGTCGGTCGGGTCCTCGTCGGCCCGGCCGCCGTTGTAACTGACGTTGAAGTCGGCGAGCTTGGGCGTCCCGTCGGCCGTCAGCAGCACGTTGGCCGGCTTGATGTCGCGGTGGAGCACGCCCCGCGAGTGGGCGTAGGCGAGCCCCTCGGCCAACTCGGCCCCCAACTTGCAAACGACGTCGGCCCAGGGGGAATCGGCGAACCAGGTGCGGCGCTCCGAACTCGACGGCGGCAGGCTTCCCGCCGCAGCCAGCCGCGCGTCGATCGCGGTCAGCATCATGTCGCCCGCGGGGCGACCGTCGTAACTGTCGCGGACCCGCGACAACGCGTCCTGCAGCGTCCCGCCGGGGACGACCTCCATGTACAACAGCCGTGCCGGCGGGTCGACGCTGCTCCGCTGGTCGTACACCCGCACCACGTGGGGGTGATCGAGCTGGGCGAGCGTCTGCGGCTCGCTGCCGACGTGGCGCGAGATCTTCAGCGCCACCAGCCGCTCCATCGACTGCTGTCGAGCGAGGTAGACCTTGGCGAACGCCCCCGATCCCAGCGGCGTGATCAGGTGAAAGTCGTCGATCACGTCTCCCGGCTTGAGCTCGCCCAGCGGCGGACCGCTCGGTCGCTCGCGTCGCTCCTTGCCCGACGCGACCACCGTGTCGTTGTAATAGGTGTTCGTCGGACTCCCGGGGGCCGACATCCCGCCCAGCAGGTTGCAGACGGCGTCGGCCTGCCGCGGAAAGCGGCGACGAATCTCCAGGTCGTCGACCCCGTCGCCGGCCTGCACCCGGGCCTGGACCTCCTCGTAAATCAGCTCGACCGGCAACTGGTCCGCCGGCCCCAGTTCGGGCACGTCGGCGAGATACGGTTCAAGTTTTCGCGGTTCACGGCCGTGTTGCCAGCGGTGCTCCAGGTCGAGCTTCACCAGTTCCACCGCCAGCACCGCGGCGTCGCCATCGGCCAGATTGCCGAGAAAATCGCGGATCGCGGGGGGCTCTCCCTGCACCTCGAGCGCCACGGCCCAGGTCGCCGAAAAGGCGTCGAGCCGCTCGGCAATCGCATCCCACGCCGGCTCGATGGTAGGAGAACTGCCGCCGAGTGAGCTAGAATGACCGTCGCTAGGTGACATGGCGCAAACAGAAAGTAACCGCTGCCAAGCCGGGGAAACGCTCCCGACGGATTTTGCCGCTCTATCTTAACCACGGAGGCGCGGAGGGCCCAGGGAACTGACCGTGCCGAGTCGCGAGGCGCCGAGAACTCGGTGAATCCCAACCGGGCGGTCGCTCGGTGGGGGCCGCCCCTCACGCCGTGGTTCGACTCCGCCTGCTCCGTAACTCCGTGGTTCCTGCCGACTTGCCAACTGCCGCTGACTGCAAGGATCGTCGTCGTGAGTTCCCATGATACGACAATAGTCGCCCGGCTTCGATCCGGCGACGAAACGGCCCTGGCGGAGTTCGTTGAAACGAATCGCCCCGCTCTGCTGGCGTTCATCCGCAGCCGGACGGGCGCCCATCTGGCCAAGAAGATCGAGCCCGAGGACATCCTCCAAGACGCCAGCATCGAAGCGATTCGCTCGCTCGAGAAAACGCCGCTGGAGAACTGGGATCCCCTCCACTGGCTGTTTCAGATCGCCGAACGCAAGATCATCGACGCCCATCGGCGATTCTTCGAGAGCCAGAAGCGCGCCGCCTCGCGCGAGGCCGCGCTCCCCGAGAACTCGGCCGCCGGGGTCGGTCTGGCGAACTTGCTCGCCGCCAGCATGACCACTCCCAGCGAGGCGTTCTCGCGCGATCAACGTCAGTTGCGCGTTCTGGCGGCCCTCGACCTGCTGCCCCCCGACCAGCGCGAAGCGCTGCGGCTGCGGTATTTGGTGGGGCTCCCCTCGAAGGAAATCGCCCACAAGCTCGGCAAGACCGATGGCGCCGTGCGAGTCATGCTCTCCCGATCGCTGGCGAAACTGCAGGAGATGCTGGCCGAAGAGCAGTAGCAGACGGTTGAAACAGGGGCCGGACGCGCGGACCCACGCCGCACGTCGTCCGAAAGCAGGAATCCGTAAGCCTGCCTCTCCCCTTCCTCAACCGACCCGACCACGGACGCCTAACAGGGTGATGGCTGCGAACGCCGCCAGCCCCCCAAGCCCCCGGCTCGGGAACCGCGCCGACCGTGACGCCGACCGCCACGCTCGTGAAGTCGCCGCGATTGCCGAGACCGGTGCTCCAATTGCTCCAAGCGGCAGGGAACGACGAGCCTTCGAAATTGCCGCTGACGACGTGGCGCCGTCTCGCGCGATCGCCAGGCCGCTATCCCACGTCTCCCAACTCGAGTGCCTCGCCGTACCGCTTGAGCATCTGCTGCCGCAGCGCCGCATGGTCGGCGTGCTTGAGCCCCGGATCGCGCGCCACCAGCAGTTGCGCTTCGCGGCGGGCTTCCTCCAGTACGTCGCGGTCGCGCATCAGGTCGGCCGCCAACAGCGGCGGCAGGCCGTGCTGCTGCTGGCCGAACAGGTCCCCCGGGCCGCGGAGCGCGAAGTCGAGTTCCGCCAGTTCAAACCCGTCGGTCTTGTCGGCGAACGCCTGCAGTCGTGCGCGGGCTTGCTCGGTCGCCTCGCCCACCAGCACCCCGCAGAACCCCGCATGAGCGCCCCGCCCGACGCGACCCCGCAGTTGGTGCAATTGTGCCAGACCGAATCGCTCTCCCCCGGCTACGGTCATCACCGAGGCGTTGGGGACGTCGACCCCCACCTCGATCACCGTCGTGCTGACCAGCACCTGCGTTGCGCCGGCGCGGAACCGGTCCATCGCCTCGGCCTTGTCGGCGGGGCTCATCCGCCCGTGCAGCACCCCCAGCCGGAACGCTTCGAGTTCCCCGTTGGTCAGTTGCTCGAACGCCGCCGCGACGCTGGGGGCGGCCACGCTCTCCGATTCGTCGACCAGCGGCGCCACGACGTACGCCTGCCGACCCTCGCGCAGCCGATCGCGGACGAACGCCCACCAACGGGCCTCCTTGTCGGGATCGACTAGGTAGGTGCTTACCGGCTGCCTCCCCAGCGGCAACTCGCGCAGCGTCGAGAAATCGAGGTCGCCGAACAGCGTCATCCCCAACGTGCGCGGGATCGGCGTCGCGGTCATCACCAGGTAATGGGGAGCGATCTCCCCCTGCCGCAGCGCGGCCCGCTGCCGCACGCCGAACTTGTGCTGCTCGTCGACGACCACCAGTCCCAACTTGGCGAACTTCACCGCGTCTTGCACCACGGCATGCGTCCCGATGACGACGTCGATCTCCCCCGCCCCGATCGCCGCGAGCGCTTTGTCGCGCTCGGCCTTGGAAACGCCCCCCGTGAGCAGCGTCCACCGCACGCGGCTCGCTTCGAGCAGCTTGGCGAGCGTCTGAGCGTGTTGCTGGGCGAGGATCTCGGTCGGCGCCATCAGCGCCCCCTGCCAGCCGTGCGCCACCGCCGCCAGCATCGCGTACAACGCCACGATCGTTTTGCCGCTCCCCACGTCTCCCTGCAGCAGCCGGTTCATCGGCCGAGCGAGCGCAATATCGGCCGCGATCTCGGCGATCGCTTGGTTTTGCCCCGGCGTCAGTTCGAACGGCAGCAGCCGGCGGATCCGCGCGTCGATCTTCGCCGTCGCCTCCAGCGGCGGTGCGGGGAGCGCCCGTTGCTCGCTTCGCCGGATCGACAGCGCCAGTTGCAGGATGAACAACTCCTGGAACACGAACCGCCGTCGGGCTCGCTCCATCTCGGCGCGATCGGCCGGGTGGTGGATCTTGCGCACCGCCTCCACCAACGGCATCAAGTCGTACCGCGCCAGCAGCGACGCCGGGAACGCCTCGTCCAACAACTCGGCGAATCCCTCGACCGCCCCCGCCACGCACTTCCGCATCGCATATTGGCTGATCCCCTCGGTCAGCGGGTAGACCGGCAGCAGCTTCGTGTCGAGCGGCGCCTCCTCGTCGGCCAACTGCGTGACCTGCGGGTGCGACATCTCCCACATCAGCCGCTTCTGCGTCGGCCGACCCGTCAGCAGCAGGTGCTGCCCCTTCTGGAATTTGTCGCGCATGAACGGTTGGTTGAACCACGTGGCCCGCAGCCCGTGACCGGCGCCGTCCAACAGCAGCACCGACACGCGGCTCTTGCCGAACCCGCTCGACGCCGCAGCGACCTCCTGCACCACGCCGCGAACGCTCAACAGCCGCCCTTCCTCAAGCTCCGCGACCGGCCGCTCGTCGGACAGGTCCTGATAATCGCGGGGAAAGTGGAACAGCAACTGGGCCGCGGTCCGAATGCCCAACCGGCCCAGCAACTCCCCCCGCGCAGCGCCGACCCCGCGGACGAATTCCACGGGCGTGGTCAGGCGTTCTCGGGCGGAGGGGTCCATGCCATGGATTGTAGCGAATCACGCCGCGACGCTCTCCGTGTCGAGTCGGCGTCCCCAACCATGAGCGGACGGCGCTAGCCGCCGATGAACTGCCGCCAACGCCTCAATCGAGCTTCATCGGGCGCCTCAGGCCCGGAGGGCCGACACGACGGAACGGTCGAATGACCTGTCGCCCCGTTCAAGGGCCGACGGATCAAACGACGGGTCGCGTCCCCCCCCCGGCGGGAATGCGATTCGATCCCGCCTTCCCACCCGCTCGTCTTGGAGCGTGGGCGATCGCGGAGAGTCAGTCCGCGCTTTCCGCCCACGGGTTGATCAGCATCGCTCCGGTGGCTTCAAAGTCGGCCACGTTGCGCGTCATCAGATGAAGCCCGTGGCGGAGCGCCGTCGCGGCGATCAAGCCGTCGATGGCGGGGATCGGCTTCCCCTTCTTTTCCGACTTCGCGGCGATCTCGCCCCAGATCGCGGCCGTTTCCAAATCAATGGACAAGATGCGGTCCCCAGCGGCGACAACGACTCGGTCGAACCACGAGGCGAGCGCTCGCTTTCGAGCGCTCGCCTTGAGCTTGTCGATGCCCTTTCGCAGCTCGCCAAGGGTCAGCACGCTGAGAAAGACGTCCTCGGCGGCGAGGGCTGCAAAACGCTCGCGAACCCGCGGGTGTCCCTGCTTGCGCTGAACTTCGGAAAGGACGCAGGTGTCGATCAGGGTTCTCACAACTCAAGCTCCCGACCGGGGCTGGGGTCGCGCAGCAGGTCGAGCCCCTCCAGGCTTGGGCCGCTCAAAATCAAATCCTTCAGACTGGGGGCGGCGCCGGTCAGGCGGCGATACTCGTCCCCGTCCAGGACGACGTACCGCCGGTCCCGGCGGGTAATGATCTGGGCTTCGCGCTCCGCCAGATTGAGCACTTCGCTGAGCTTGCTCTTGGCGTCGGCGATGGACCACTCGGCGTGCGGCACGGCGACCTCCTGGCACGAGCAAAAAAACTAGTCTGACTAGTCAAAGTGTCGCCCCAGGATCGCGGAAAGTCAAGAAAAAACGGCGCCCCCAGCAGGAAACAAGTCGCGCCCGTGATCAGCGAACGCCTCGCGCTTGGTCCCAAACCATGAGCGGACGGCGCTAACCGCCGATAAACTGCCGCCAACGCATCCGACAGATTTCAGAAGAGACGTCGCTTCCTCGGTGACGAGCGCCGGCCTCCCATTCTTGAGTTGCGGGACAAGGCCCAACAACCGTGCAAGGGGTTCAGCCGTCTTGTTCAAAGACCCGACGGCAAGAGGGGGCCCCGGCCGCCTCAGGCCCGGAGGGCCGACAGGTTGTCGCCAGGGGCGAAAGCCCCTGGAAGGAGGACGCGCGCGATGCGCAGCCCCGGAGGGGCGACACGACGAAACGGTCGGAAGACCTGTCGCCCCGTTCGAGGGCCGACAGATAAAACAAGTTCCCGACCTGCGGCACGGCGAGTTCGAACTTGCCGAACCGACTCAGCACCGTCTTGGGCTTGAAGTCGTCGGCGCGGCCGCGGCGCTCGGCGGTGCTCTGACAGGGACCGGCCCCCAGAGTTTCGCTGCAGCTTCATGGCCTCGTTCAAGAGCGTCTCGATGGCTTGGCCATGCCGTCGAAGCCGTGGTCGCTGAGCAGTTGGACAATCGCGTCGAGTTCGGTAGATTGCGTCAGGCGGGTCGTGCGCGCTTCCTTTCATTGCTTAGTGAACAACGAATAGGAAACCGTCTTGGCCCGCCCCTTTCAAGCCATCCGCGACGCGTAGATTCCGCTTCCGCTACGGTCGCTGCGCTCCCCCCGCTCCAGCGAAGGCTACGCGTCCCTTTTACAGAACAGAGGGTACACTAACTACGGCGAGAATTGTTGTGGTCACGGCTTAGCTTTCATCGGGGTTAGCCAAAATTGGTCAAGCAACTCCATTGCGAAGTTGTATTCCATTGCCAAGTTTCGGATTCCATCTTGAGGAAACCAATCGGTCGCGGCCAGCAGCCGTCCAAGAGTATCGCCGTGCGGACGTTCCTTTTCGTTGCGATGAACGTGCAATAGGAAAGCCCGCCACTTCCTTTGGTCCGATGGATGCGAGCCGTAGCCGTTGGACGACTTGCAAAAGTATTCCAGCAGTTGCAGCGATTCCTTGGAGTAGTAATCCTCCAACGTCCGCTTGCTGGTATCAATCGAAGTCACCCCGCCAACTTCATCCGCTGCCGGTTCTGCAATCGTGCTGTTGAAGTCTTGTAGAATCGTGACGTACTGGTCAATTGAAATCTGGTCGCCCATCTTGTCGGGAACGATGTTAACCACAACCAAGTGACCTGGCTCGCTGCGATTAAGACAGACAATACAAGGCACAATTCCGCCGCTCGCATCCCGGTGAAAAAAATACTGGCCATCTTCGATTGGCCGATTCACCGGGCTGCCAGACTTCCGCCAGATTCCGGTTGCCCGAGAAACCATCTTCTCTGCAAGCGATGGTTCATAGCCTTCCGGGTAGCGAATATCCATATCGGGATAGACGTTCATGGCTTTGGCCTATGGTGCGGAGTGAATCAATACCTGCCAAATATGGTACGGCCCTTAGCCTGAATGCGGTAGCCTAACGCACTCGATAGGACTGCGATGGCCCAGGGCTTTCGGACAGCGGCTGGGCTTGAGTTTACGCCGCTAAGACCGGGGGCGTGTTCAGCTTCGAACTTGTCGGGGCTTTTGTAGCCCAGCGACTGATGTAGTCTGACGGGATTGTAAAAGGTCTCGACGTCCTTGAACACGCTCAGCCGCGCCGCTTCGAGGTCGGCGGGCGTCTCGCGCTTGGTCCGTTCGTGCGTGCCCGACCAGAAGATTCGCTCGGCGACGGCGTTGTCGTCGCTCTCCCGCCAGCGAGGCGCCCAGCGTCCAGCCGACGACCTTGCGGCTGAACAGATCGATAACGACCGCGCCCAACCCGGCGAGCCCAGCAAGATTCTTGTAGAAAATGGGCCGCCGCATCGTGTAGAACGAACGTCAGGCTGTGTCCCAAACCATGAGCGGACGGCGCTAGCCGCCGGTGACTAGCCGCCAAGGCCTCAATCGAGCTTCGTCGGGCGAGTCAGGCCCTCCGGGCCTGGGGGACGCGATGGCGGCACCCCGCACAAGGCGAGAGAACCGGGAGGGGGCCGCGAGTTTTGCTCGCTCGAGGGGAGTTTTGCTGGCAAAACTCGCCCGCTCGCACTCCGGCGGAACGCGCGCAAGTCGATGGCAGGCAATCCATTACGGGGCGTCGCATCCCCGCCGCCGGCGGGAGTTTTGCACGAAACAACAAGATAGTTTTGCACTCGGGCGCCGAGCGACGGATGGCCTAGTGCTTTGACACAGGCTAGAGTTCGAGTTGACAAAGCACTAGTGCTTTGACGCTGGCTAGAGTTCGGGTTGGCGATGACGCAACATCTCACTCTGTTAGCAGGTTGCATCGTCGCCAACCCGAAATAATCGAGTTGACAAAGCACTACGTTCTTGAACCTGGGCGGCGGCTCGTGGTCGAGAAGCTCGGGCCGCTCGCTAGAATGCGCGCCGCGACGCGGTGATCTGGAGAATACGCTCCTTCGGCACGCAAAGCGCCGCGGGAAGCCGCTTCGTCGAGGCGATGCTCACCATCGTCGAAACCTGCCGCCGACAAAACCGCGCCGGCTTCGACTGCATCGTGCAGGGCCTCGAAGCGCGAATCACCGGCCAAACGACACCCTCACTCCTCCCCGGGGCGTGAGCGGTTACGACTTGACAAACCCTGTAAAAATAGGATGACTTTGCTGTACGGTCCGGTAGCTCAGCGGTTAGAGCAGGGGACTCATAAGTCCCCGAATGCCCCCCGCGTCCCTTGCCGTAATCGCCGTAAGTCATTGCATGGCAAGCGCTTTCGAGAAACTTTTTTTGTAGTGAACGGACGCATAATCGCCCTTTGTAGTGCAGGATCGACCGATTTTGTAGTGAACGATGTAGTGAAGCAGGTATCCGACGCAGGTCTCAGGTCGCATCACTTCGGCCTCGTTGCGCTAGCCTTCTCCTTGTCGGCACTCGCTGCTTCGCTTATCTCGGTGGGCGCAGTCGTAGTCGCCTCCCTGTCAACTCCGGCAGTCGTTGATTTGCCATCTTCGTTATTCTGACTGGAACCACCCTCGCCGTTCGGATTCAACGGGTTCTTACGAACACGTTCGAGCCGAGCCCGCCACTGTGCCCATTCATCCTCGACAATTCTCTGCTGATTCGACGAACGCAAGTTCCGCACATCGTCAAGGCAATGTCGAAGGTAGTTATTGAGCGGTTCGCCATCGTCTCCCAGAAGCTCAACCTCGCGTTCCAAACGTTTGAGCACGAGTTCCAGGTCGTAGACACCCGTCGATTCCTTGTGCTTGACAAAGAAGTCGCGTACGACGCGTACGACTGCTTGTTTGCCCGTCGTGCGACGCTCGGCCTGCTCGCTAGCTTCAATTCTCTCCCGTAGTGCCCTGCAAAACGATATCATGCGGTTTCGCAGCAGCTTGAATGTCTCATCTGGCACTGTCTCGGCTTGCGCCACCGTCGCCAATCGCACAACTTCGTGGAGCACGCCCATTTTGTCGTAACCGTTTCGACCTGGATGGATGAACTGGGTCATCACTTCCTTGGTGTCCGCGACCAGGCCATTTTGACCGTATTCGTCGTTCTCAATGGCTTCGGTAAGTTCTGCCTTCTTTGCCTTGTATTCATCTGGGAACCAGCGCTCTACATAGGCACAGACCGCTTTGGCGTAGAGCCGAGTAGGCACCAGGTCTTCGGTCGTGACACATTGCTGGTTCTCATCCGCTTCATGCGTTTCGTTAATGGTCAGGACGAACTCATTCTTGATGAGTTCGTCTCGATGGCGTTCAACTCCAGTGATCCGCTTTCGGCACAGTTCCCCAGCATCGTCATTATCCACTACGACAACCGTGGCGGGATTCTTCTCATCGCCCCATCGTGAAGCCGCCAAAAGTTTTTCTATGCCAGGGGCGCTGTCAGCAGAAACTAGAACTACCGCATTCAGGTCGAGAAAGTCGCTAACGTTCTCGGGCGTGACGAAGAGACGAATAAGCTCGCTTACCAAGAATTGGTCCGTCGGCCCTTCCAATACGACATTGGTCACGCCCATGAACAGAGTTTGAGCACAGTCAATCCCTAACGCAGACCGAACCGGCTCGTAACGCCGCAATCGAGACTCGTCCACGAACTGGGTACCCTCTTCGGCATCGCCTTTCCGCACCAATCGAATGCGGCGAGGGAAGTTCCGATTGATCAAGAATGGCGAGTGGGTCGTGTAGACCAACTGTGTATTCCGCCGGGAAGTATCGGCGCTTACCAGGGACTCGAAAACTGCCAAGAGGTTCCGTTGCCCAATGATTGAAAGGAACGAATCGGGCTCGTCCATCAGTATGATGCAGTTATTCTCTCTTGTGGCAATCTCCAACGCCTTTGCCTGGATGTAGTAGCTAAGAAAGAACCGAAGCCCCGAGCTTCGCTCGCGAAATGTGTAGACGGCGCCGGTCTTGTCCGAGATTTCGAAGAAGATGATGCCCCTCTTGAAATCCATGCGGAGCTTGAACAGGTCGTCTTGCTGCCAGTAGTGCGATAGGTTGAGCGTCTTCTCGACTTCGTCGTTCCAAGTCTCCACCAAGCCTTCCGCGTAGCTGCGGTCTTCTTCGCCCAGTTTGGCAAGAAACTCAACGGTATCGGAGGTGACTTCGAGCACATCCCGGAACAGCAGGGTCTCAAGCACTGCCGAGGACTTTTTCTTGGCCGAGTTGGTTAGCCCTTGCTGTAGGGTGGAAAGCTTACCTACGATGTCCGCGGGTACTTGCTGGTTCGCAGTAAGCGTCAGCGACTTTAGAAACCGCACGGCTGCTTGCGCCGCCTCGAAGCCAAAGAACTCTTCGCCTTCGGCGGATTTACCGCCCATTTCGGCCAGCAGATCACAGATAGGCACGTGGTCCGAGATAGCGACATTGGACTGTATGAACTTGACCGTCGGCAGTAGTTTTCGCAGGGCACCGAAGGTGCTCTTGTCAAGAGTAACGGGAGTAGTGCTGTTCCCGACGTAGACATATGCAAACTCTTCGTCGCTCTTCGGTCCCAAGATTACGGTGAAACGCGATGCATCCCCAAAATCCAACGACGCCCCCTTGGCTCCGAGGGCTTCGCCTATCGAGTTCTTCTCTTGCTCCGACAGTTCGGCGAACTCCATCCCAATGTTCGGCCAGACCGTCGCATTCTTGGAACGTACCGACGCATAGTGACACAAGTCAGTCAAGCCGAACTCGCGTCCTTTGTCCCATGCACCGGGAATGCCCGTGCCTTTGATAACCTTGCTGATGGCGCTAATGAGATGCGACTTGCCACTCTCGTTCGCCCCGACAATTGTTGTGATGTCTTTCTCGATCGGAATCTCGATGAATTCGTAGTCAGTGTCCCCACCTCCGTCTACGTGCAACGAATTCCACGGCCTTGGGAGAATGCCTTGTCTCCTGTCGGCATAGTTCATGTAGTTGACGTTGAACGACTTGTACCATCGCAATAAGACTTTTGATGCTTTCATCAGTTTCTGCCGATCTCAAGAGGGAGTATTTAACAACGTCCTTGCCAATTGTCAGAATCGCCTACGCAGTAGCAATCCCTCATCGCTCCTGGCATCAAGCACCAGCCGCAAATACGGCGGCTTCTCCATGTCTGGCGGCGGAGGAGTCGTCGTTGTCACAATGTACTGGAACGAAGGCTCACTCCCGCCAAACGCATCTTCGAGCGACTTGAGATACACGAAGAGCCGAGCGTAGATATGCGGTTCAAGGTCGGCCTCACGCGGGCTGTCGTGAATTGCGAACCTTGGCGAGTACCCCAGACCGCAGATTGCTGCACTCAGGCAGGCAATGTCGAGACTCAGCACTGTTTCTGAGGTCGCCATGGCTTCGCCGAGAGCGGGCTCCTTGTCGCCGAACGACAAGTGCAGCCCTCGCATGTCCATCCGCACAGAACCAGCAATGTCCACCGCGACGAGCGACCGCAACGCGAGGTTGAAGTGATGGTTCAGTATGGCATTCCGCTGTACCAACTGGCTCCGAGCCGAGTGATGCGACTCGCGTGATTGCGAAAGGTCGCGTTCGAGTCGTGCCAGTACCCCGGTTGCAGTCCGCAACGTCCGTTGCGAATCCACAAAGTCCTTTGCTTCTTGGACAACGGCGTCCAGCACCGACAGTTCGCCGCGAATTCGCCGCTCTTGCTGCCTTCGCGTCGCCTGCTGCTGATCGACCTCGGTCTGTAGTCGCTCGCGTTGGCGAATCAGGCTCTTATTCTCTTCCTCCAAGCCCGCCAGCAATTGGTCGAGCGACTGTAGCTCTTGAGTGGCTTCTTGAATGCGTACTTGCCTGAAGGGCTCAATCGTTCCCGGTTGACGTGCCGGGTTCTTCATGGGGCAGGAATCAGCCGGTAGCGGACAAGGAACGCCCAGGTTGGCAAGGGATGCAGCAAGGTCGTCACTTGAAGCGGCTTCGTGCTGCTTCAATTCCCCTTCCTTCGTTTGGCGGTCCGCCGTGCGGGTTGCGATTTCTTGCTCTTTGCGAGCGACGGCTTGTTTGGCGACCTCCAACTCTTCCAGCAGAGAACTCCATTCGCTGTCCTTGTCTAGATCGGCCAGTTGCTTCTGCAAGGCGGTTCTGGTTCCCTCCGCTTGTCCCCTCGCTGCTTCTCCGAAGAGGTCGTCGGTCAGCATCTCGGACCCGATATGCAGACGCTCTTCGAGGAAGCGTCGCGTTTGCGAAAGTCGTTGTTCCAGTTTGGCAACCTCTGCGTCCTTGGCGTTCTTGTCGGTGAGCAATTGCTTGTGTCGGTGAATGAGCTTGGCCTCCTCGTCGTCGAGCAAGTCCATGACGAGGCGAATCAGAATGCTCGCGTCTTCATTGTGCAGATCTGCCGTGCCCGACTCCGTCCACGCTACCCGCCATTCCAACGGATGACGGTATCGGCAGTATTGGTCGCGGCTGAGCCAGGCAAGCAGGTCAAGCCAACGGACGGGCCGATTCACGTGGGGCAACAACGTCGCGGAAAAGCGGGCGATGGTCGCTTTCTCAATCGTCTCCACGAGCTTGGCGAATCGCTCTGCGCCGTTCTGCTCTTCGAGGATGGAACGCCAGTCATTGACTTGGAGGCACTTCGATTCGGAGGATCGTGTGTCCCCGATTGGTCGAGCCACCACCCAGCAGCTCCCGTCAACCAAGACTTCGCAAATTACGAAGCCTTCTGGATAGGCTGCCGAGATTGCAGGCCGTACGGCCTCTCTCGCAAAATGCTGCTCGCCCAAGCAGTACCGCAGCAGCCGGGTGAGAAGCGTCTTGCCGACATTGTGCCCCACGGGGCCATCCACAAGTTCATCGGGGCGTGCCGTTGCGACAATGTTCAAACCTCTTCGGAACTCGACCTCCCGAATGGGCTGAGCGTCTGGAGCGAGCCGTTCCACGATGACCAGCCGACGAATCCACAGGATTGGATTCAATCGGTCGGCAGCCGGGCGAATTCCTTCGTCCGCTTCGTCAAACGGTAATCTCGTATCGCTCATTGGTAATTGCAGCGACCACCTTGGGTAGACTTCGTAGAGTGCTGAGGGCTCGGATTGCCTGAAGTGTTTCTGCGGCTCGGGCTCGGTCGGCCTTGCTTGCTTTGGCCAGTAGTTGGGAGTTCGCCAGCTTTAAGCCGCTCCTGCCTGCCTTCCGAACGGCTCCGTTTGCGATGAGACCTTGGTAAATGGTGTCCAGTCCGTCGACAAATTCGGGCTCATTTGCCATCGACCGCCGTTGGCCTGGGGTAGCGACTCCCTTGAGCAGAGTTTGCCTTGCGGCTTCGTTTCTCATCAGGACGAGAGCGGGCTCAAGGGCCGAAATTGAAACGGGTTTGCCCCATGCCTCAAGGAGTAACAGGATGTCGAGGATGGCACGTCCCTTCTCCACCTGGACCGCCGAAGCGGCTCTTGCTGGTTGCCCGAATATGCGTTCCAGCAGCACCGAAGCCGGTTCGTATTCACGGCCTTCGCGGCGGGCCAGATCGGCTTCGGTTTCCACAAGCTCTCCGGCGAATGCCTTGGCTAGGACTGAATGCGAGATATTCTCTGCTGAAGCGGTAGCCTCCCTCACACGGTCTTCGACCGAATCGATGACGCCGAGTAACCGCGTCATTCGTCGGACAATCTCTTCCTGCTCCTCTCTAGGGGGCAATGGCACTGGGATGGCCCTCGAATCGCGTACGTTGATTCGTGGCATGTCGAGACCAACGTACCGTTGCTTCATCCACTCTTGTGCGTACGGGCCTGCGAGGTAGGCGGCTAAGTATGTAGCGGAAACCACATCGGAAGGACGGAGTCGCACAGTTCCCTGTGTCAGATTGACGCCATCGAGCCCAGGTGGCACAACCGCCACTCTGAGATTTCGGATTACGCACAGAAGCACATCGCCCTCTGCGATTTGTGAGCGAGAATGTTTCGCTGCGATTTCCGGGGCAGTCCTCGCGAGTTGCTCAACAAGGATTCGCCCTCGGTCGTCGATGTCTTGCCCGCGAATGTAGGGAATTCCTTCGTCGACTTGTGGGCCTGGCAGAACGATGCCGTAGGTAATAACAGTGTCAGGCTCGACAAGTTCATCTGTCCGACCGTATGCCCAGCTTTCTGGCACCTCCGGTAGACCAGTCAGCTCAATGTCTGATTCTGCCTTGTATCGCTTCTTCCAACCGTCACTCCGTGGGGCTCCGCCCTTTGCAGCTAGCTTCGCCAACTCTGCGGATTCCCAGGCCGCCTTGTGCTTCTTCCGCATTAGGCAGAGCAACGACTCGCCTGACTCAACATTGGGATTTTCCTCACGCCAGTCGGCGGTGAGACGACCCGAGCAGGCGGCGGCGAGGACGGATTGGCGGAACTTCTTGAGGATGTCGGGCACGCGGTCGAGCCGCTCGCGGGCATTGTTCACCCGCGCGAGCAGAGCCTCGACCTTCGCCACGATTCGCTTCTGTTCGGCGAATGGGGGTAGTGGCAAGGGATACTTCGCCAAGTCGCCGAATGCCACTCGTGGCAGACTGTTCCCCTTCTGATGGTCTGTGGCGTATTGCACAAACGATGACTCAGAAAGGAATCGCAGAAGGTACTCGGGAAGAACGCCAGTAGATGGGCGGAAGACGAGAATGTCGGTCGAGCACACTCCGTCGAAGTCTGGGATGGTGACTTTGTTCAGATAGGGACGGAGCTTTCCGTAAAGCACGTCGCCGCGATGGAACACGGCCTTTGTGCTCTTCACGTCTGACGCTACTCCTTTTGATTCGATTCGATTTGTGCCAGACTCGATGTGCTCAAGACTGAGATAGGGGGCGTCTGGACACCGGGATGGTTCAATCTTCTCCTTCGAGGGAGAAACTAACTGTCCGAGCGGAAATGTGCCCCAACCCTCTGGCAGTATCCCGTTGCTGCCTTCATGGCCATCACTCATTGGATTTCCTCCCAATGCTGCGAGAGCCACGACTGGATGCCACGCCCAGGATTGTAGGGGTACTGTTCACGGAAAGCCTGTGCCGCTGCTTCGTAAGAGTCGCTCGGCAACTCATCCGTCCGTTTCGCTAGATAGAGCAATGCCAGTGAGGGAGCACGCGACTCGCCTTGGTTGCAGTGAATGACGACTCGTCGCTCGGCAATGTGCTTGTCGACGAACGCAAGAAAGGCCTCGAATGACGGCATCATGAAGAGCGGAGCCGGTGGGTCGATCAGATTCAAGAACAAGTGGTAGTCTCGCTCCAACACCAGGTAGTTCGGGTGCGTGTTTGGCAAGCTACGGCTGGAGTAGCCGACGGCGGCACGATGGCATGGTTCCTTGCAGGCATGCACCACCGCCACCGCACCGCTCGTGTCGAGCATACAAGCCGATTCGTTGCCAAAGAGCAGATTGGGAAGCACTTGTTGCACTACGAACCACCATTCTCTAGCAAAGCGACAACGCCATTGAGTTCCAGTATCGCACTCTCCAACTCCGAGATTGCATCGGTGACGAGCTGCTCCGGCGGAGGAAGGTCGTCGGCGTCGTCGAGCGACTCATCTCGCAGCCACTTGAGGCTATCGAGCTTGAAGTCGCGTTCCTTTACTTCGGCGATACTGAACTTTCGCCAGCGGTCCTCTTTCGAGTCACTCGCCTTTCGCTTCGCCTGCCCATTGGGGTCGTTGCCATAGCATTTCTCGAACGCGGCGAAATGCTCTGCGGTGAGAGGGCGGTCCTTCTTCGTGAGGCCGGGGATGTTGGTGCGGTTGTCGTAAATCCAAACCGTCTCGGTCGGGTAGCCCTTGGTGAAGAAAACGACATTCGTCTTCGTGCCGGGGCTGTACGGCGTGAAGGTGCCGTTGGTGAGCCGGAGCACGGTGTGCAGGTCGCAGTCTTCGGCGATGATTTTGAAGACCTCGCCTGCCTGGTCGGCAAACAGGCAATTATCGGGCACGACGACCGCCGCCCGACCACCGGGCTTGAGCGTGGTGAGTACGTGCTGCAAGAAGTTGAGCTGCTTGTTGCTCGTGGCGATCGTGAAGTCGTCTCGCGTGGGTGCCTGATTCGCCCCGCGAGTGCCGAAGGGCGGGTTGGTGAGGATGCAATCGAACCGGTCACCCGGCGGTGGGTCGTAGATGGAGTCGCCCAGGCCGACATGAGGCTCCAGGTTGTGCAGGTAGAGATTCATCAGGGCCAGACGGCGAGGGCGAGCGACGAGGTCTTGGCCGTAGTAGGTGGAGGCCTTCACCCGCTTGGCGGTCGGTCGGTCGAGGTCGGCCCCGTTCTTCGTGACGCTCAGCAGCCACTCATACGCCGAGACAAGGAACTCGCCCGTGCCGCAGGCGGGGTCGCAAATCTTGTAGTCCTTGGTTGTGCGAGGATCGGGCTTCATGCAGCGGACGATGGACTGGATGAGCAGTCGCGGCGTGAAGTACTGCCCGGCTCCCTTCTTCCCTTCCGCAGCCGCCTTTTCGAGCAGTCCCTCGAAGGCGTCTGCCTTGACGTTGACTTCGAGCGTCGTCCACTCGGTCTCGTCGACGGTGGTCAAGAGTTGCTTGAGGCTGGTCGGCTTGTTGAAACGCGACTGTGCCCCCGAGAAGATATCGCCGAGCAAGCCTTCTTGTTGACCGAGTGCCCGCAATACGTTCGCGTAGTAGTCGGTCAGGTCGGTGCCTGCCTTGGACGTGAGGGCTGGCCAAGAGCAGTCGAGTACGGTTGTTTTCTTGGGGTCGTCGACCGCCCGCATCTTGACCTTGGTCAGGTCAATGCCCCGCTCGTTCGACATCTTGAGAAAGAGCAAGTAGGTAATTTGCTCGATGTAGTCTCCATAGTCGATGCCGTCATGGCGAAGCGTATGGCAGAAGCCCCAGAGTTTTTGGACAACGTCACTCATCACATTGTTCCTGGCTCACGGCTAAATCGCGAAGTTCTTGAATAAACCGTGAACTCTTTCGAAGCGTCTCAAGGTCATCTTCACCAATACCGTCAGGGTCGAAATGCATTACGTCATTGCGTATTAGATTCACTCGCTCCATGTCATCGACAAAAGTCTTCCGGTCAATGGGCAGACCTAGCTTCTGCCAGTTAGCTGGATTCTGGAGAAGCCGGACGTATTCGCCGAACGTCAAGTCAGACACATCGCTTACTTCACGCTCCTCATCTCCTGGATTCTTGGCAGCTTTGAGTTCTTCTCGTGAGAACTTCCCATCGATTAGGCCACGAATGTGGTTCTCAATTTCGCTCAGTAGTAGAAATGGTCGACCAAGTTCATCAAGTGTCTCGCTCAGGTCCGCCACAGTAACAATTCCGCATATGCGTCTGTCCTTTGCACGTACAAGAACAAAATCGTTCTCTCTTATTCGCTCGATTACACGGAATAGCGAGTCATCTTCAGTAACGATCTCGACGGAAGAATCCATGCAGTCCTGCACAGTCTCGCATTGGTGCCCCAACCCCGTGCGCTTTGCTATCGACTGCCATGTGATTGCACCTTTAACCTCTCGTTCACTTGTCATTACCGGCAGTTGTGAAAAGTTATCACGAAGCATCACTGTTATCGCTTCCTGGAGATTCGCTGTTGGAGGAATACTCGCTGGTGCAGTGTTTGCGGCATCTAACTTGCCAATCCGAAAGGCTGGGTCCTCAACCGCTCCTCCGACTAGGGCTTTGACAATGGTAGCATCCGCCACATCCTCCATATTTAGAACCGATTCAGCATTAGCTGTCTGAACCCTTTCTGCTTCAGTACTAGGTCGTACAAACGCAACGGATCCATCAAACCACGTGTGTTCAAAGTCGGGCTGTGTGGTGAGGTTGTGTTCTCGTAGGGTTGCCCTGATGTCGCGTACAACTCGCCAACCGCGTCGCTCGAAACCAAACCACCCCAGGAATTCACGCACAGTTGCTTGCAGAGGCTCATTCTTATCAGCCTGTTCCTCTGCGAGGTCGAGTTTCTCTTTGTGAATAGACATCATGACTCTCGAAGTAGGTAAGTTAGGCCGCAATGGCTGCGTTAAGTTCGGCGAGGAGTTCCTTGAGCTTGCCTTCGAAGACCCGATTCGCACGCACCCAACCGCCTGCCTGCTCGAAGACAGGCATGAACGAGAAGTCGTCTTCGTCAATTGAGAGGCTAGTTACCAAGTGATCGCGGATACGGTCGAGCCACTTTTGTTGTTCGTCGGTGAATGACTTGTTTTTGGTCAGCTTCGAGAAGGCACGGTTGATTCGCTCCTCGGCAGTCAGCAGCGGCTGGGCTTCGTCGGCCACGTGCTTGACCATCGAAATAATCTCCACAAGGGCCTTGTGGTAGTGCAGCTCGTGAGCCCGCTGAAGGTTCTCGATGGTGAACCGCTCAGGGGCAGTGGCCAGTTTGTCTTTGAGTTCCGAGAGGGCTGACGTGTTCCAGTCACGAGGCCGGTCGAGCAGAATGCCGATGGCGTCCACCTTGTCGGTGTTCTCTTCGACGAACCGAGCGAAGGCGGCGAGGTAGTCTTCCGGCTTGTACTCGTTCCCCTTGCCGTCGCGGATGAGGTATTCGCTGGTGACCGTGTCTTCGTGCTCCGTTGCCCGCACGAAGATTTTCTTGCGGCGGGGGTAGTTGACGAGCAGGTCTTGGAACCCCTGGTCACGGAGCAGCTTCATCGTTTCAACAAAGTCGTCGTTCAGATTCCGTGGCAACGCACGGGCGTACTTGCCTACGTCCCCATCGGCAATGCCGAATGCTGCGAACGTCTCGCGGGCCGAGGCATCCATTTCCTTCTCAATCCGTTGCAGGCGTTTCACCAGACAGCGGACGTTGTAGTCGCGGTCGCGATTGCTCCAAATGTCGTCGATGATCTGCTGGATAGTGCGAGCGGGCCTATCGGGCGGTTCCGCCGTGATGCCGGTCGATTTGCGGAAGTATTCGAGCAATGTGCCGTCGAAGCAGTCGAAGACGACGAAGTGCGACTTATCGGGATGGTGCTCTCCCTTGCGGGTGCCGCGACCCATCATTTGCTCGAACAGGATGCGTGACTTCACCGGTCGCAGGAAGACGATGAACTCCAGGTCCGGGATATCGACGCCGGTGGTGAGCAAGTCGACCGTGACAGCAATCCCCGGATTCTTTCGATTGCGAAACTCACGTATCTGCTGCAACGGCCGGTCGACTCGCCCTGTGATTTTGCGAACGAAGGCGTCGCCACGCCCAAAGACTTCGCGGCAGACTTCGACCAATTGGTCGCAGTGAGACGTGTGGGTCAGGTCGTTGGCGGCGAAGATGAGCGTCTTCGGGAATCGCCCGGTCGCCTGCTCGTGCTCGTCGGCGTACTTCTTCAGCTCTTGAGCTATCTTGCGGTTGGAGTCAGGTGAGGTCACCACGCGTTCGACTTCGGTGTTCGCAAACTGGCGCTCATCTTCAAGGGCGTCGCGAGTCTCGGCCCCGCTGTCCGGGTCGATGATATCGACTTCCTCTCCTTCGTCGAGGAAGACTCCATTCATCCGCACGTCCGACTTCACACGCACGGCGTCGTAATCGACGAGAAAGCCCTCGCGGACGGCCCGCTCGTACTCGTAGCGGTAGACGACGTCCTTGAAGTAGGCTTTGGTGTGGGCGGCGGGCGTCGCCGTGAGCCCCACGCGGATCGCATCGAAGTGGTTGAGCGTATCCCGCCATACAGAGACCTCGCCAGTGGTGTAACCGCGATGGCATTCGTCCGCCACGATGAGGTCGAAGGCGTGAATCGGTATTTTGAGTTGCTCGGCATCGTCGTCGATTTCCTCTTCCGAGGTGGTCTGAAACACCGCTTGCCGCCCGAAGAGGTTGATGGTCATCCGTTGGATGGTGCAGACGTAGACAAAAGCATGACCTGGCGTCGGGTTCTCCAGGTAGTTCTTGGGCAATACCTTGGGGTCGAACGGCTCGTCGTCGCCAAAATCGCCCGTTTGAAACCGCTGGCTGTAGACTTCGTAGATGTGGTCGAACTTAAGGCCCGGCTCTGGCTCAAAGGCTGCGAACGCCCTCACCGCCTGGGCGGCTAAGGCACGTCGGTCGACCAAGAAGAGGATTCGTTTGGCCGCCCCCGACTTCATCAGCCGGTAAATCTGATTGACGGTCGTGAACGTCTTGCCGGTGCCGGTCGCCATGGCGACTAGCATCTGTCGCTTGCGGCCGATGATGGACTCTTCAACGGCGGCGTTCGCCTCGCCTTGGTATGGCCGCAGCCGGGGGTGATTGTTCGGAAGCCGCTGAAGCCTGGGGTAAGCTGCTTCGATATCGGTCGCCATGAGTTCCGCGAGTGCCGATGGCGTGTAGAAATCGGCAAGCTTGCGTGAGAGTTCTAGCTCGTGGCGAACGTCATGGAAGTAGACGACCTCCCCATTGGTTGAGAAGAGAAACGGGACGCGGAAGCCACGGTATTCCAATGGGCTGTCGGCGACGCCTTTTGAGTAGCGTTCGGCTTGCAGCAGAACACCTTGCGGGCCGAGGGAGAGCTTTTTTGCTTCGACGACGCCAAGCAATTGACCGTTGACGACAAGGGCGTAGTCGGCGGGACCGTTGGCCGTAGGATACTCCTCAATCGCGTGATGGGAGTACTCAGATAGCTCGTGGCCCTCCACGAATGGAACGACTTCCCAACCCAATGCCTTGAGCTTGGGGTCAATCCGCTTCTTGCGGGTGAGCCATTCGGATTCGTGAGAGGAGTCGGGCACGTTCGCCCTCCGTCGAGGTCTATTTCGGCTTGCGTCGCTTCCTGGTCTTTTTCTCGGGTGTCTCGGCTTCGCTGAGCAGTGCGTCGAGTTCCTCTTTGGCGTAGAGCCGGTATCGGTTGATGGGATGGCGACGCTCCGCCAGCTTGCCACTCCGTCCCCAGTTCCGCAGCGTGTTCGGCGAGACGCCGAGGTACTCTGCGGCCTCCTTGATTCGGAGGTAGCCATCCAATTTGGGCATTGCTTCGCTTCCTGGCGTCAGGTCGGACTGTCGCAGTAGGTTAGCTAACCTTACCAAACGTGGCTACGCGATGGAATCACCCACAGGGTCAAGCCGCCAACTCGCGAATGCGCGGCAACCGAACGTGCGTTCGGTCCATAACGGTTGAAGAACGCCGGGAGCCTCTTCACTCGACGAGGCAAAGGGCTCGACTGGTCGGGGGGGTTCGCTTAGGGCGGCTGTTTGTGGCATCCTCCCGCTCAAACGCCGTTTCAATTTCGAGGCGGTGCAATGTGACAGGAGTTGATTATGAAACAGAGAAACGGCGCTGCGCCTGGTCGCGGCGCCAAAGTGGTGGAACTGAGACCGAAACCAGATCCGTCGGAGGAGTTGAAGCAGCTCCGCACGCCGCGTTACCTTTCGACCTTCGGGCGCGAAGCGTTGGGACGACTCATCGTCGACTGGCGGCTCGAACACGGGCTCTCGACAGCAGAACTCGCCGACGACGCGGGCTTCAGCGTCGAGGTTATCGAGCAGCTGGAGAAGGGGAGCGGCCTGCCTTCCGCAAGGCACCTATTGACGCTCAGCGAACTGATGGAACTCTCGTTCGAGAAGCTGCTGCGGCTGGTCGGCCTCGTGGAGGAGGAAGCGGACGAGCTGCACGACGCGGCGCTTCGATACCTCGCCCAGACCTCCAACTCCGCCCCAGGGAGTCTCGAATCGACGCTCGAAACCTTGCGATTCCGCAAGCTGTTGTCCATCGATTCGGGACATCCATGATCAAGTCACGGTACCCGACATGACCGAACGGCCCAGGCGTCCTCGCGACCGGCAGGGAGCAGGTTCTCGGAAGGAACCCGCCCCCATCGGTCGTTGCTCAAGCTTACGGCCTCAACATTTTCAGTTCGACGAGCAGTCCTCCGTGTTCGCGCAGAATCCTTTGGCCTTCGACGCACGGGTTGACCTTCTTTCCGTCGATGTCACGGAAAGTCTCCCCATGTCTCTCCCACGACTCGTGAGTCACGGGCCATCCGGGGCGGTCGTTCTCATCGTTCGCTACGGTAATCAGATACTCCATTGATTGACGAGTGCTCGCCAGGCATTCGCACTTCGCGAGCTGCGAAAGCGACATGGGATGCTTGCCGATCTCCTCGATTCTCCTTCCCTGGCCCAGCGCATTCGAGGCGGCCATGCTGCCGGGGGAGCAGAACGGTGCGAGCAACTGTTTGACCCGCGCACTTTGCAGGTACTTGATGAGGCGAGCCCTGGCCGCCAATTCTTCCGCGTCGAGCCGTTCTTGCTCCGCCCCTTCCTTGTCGATGCCCGACAGGGTTCGTTCCATTTCAGCGGCGTCGAGCGTCGCCTGCTCCTGGCGCCTCACCCTGGCGGTCGTTAGCCGCTGCTCGGCCGCCTTAAAGTCCATTTCGGCCGCCAGAAGTTCGCGAGCCACCGCGGCCAACTTCTTCTTCGCTTCCACCTCGACCACGGCCCGCTTCTTGATGATCTCCACGTCGGCCGCCCGCTGGGCCGCTTCGGCTTCCACCGTCGCCTTCTCAATGGCGGACGTGTCCTGGTCCAGCTTCTCCAAGAGCTGCTCCGCCTGATAAGCGTCCATCGCCTGGCGAAGAGTCGCCTTCGTCGCGACCGCGTCGGCGCTACTCGCCGCTGCGTCTGCCGACGCCGTCTGTTCGAAGGCGTTGAGCAGGGCGACCTGCTTCTTGACCTTCGCGTAGTAGTCATTCACCCACGTCGCATCGGCGAGAATCGCCTTCGCGGTCTCGTTGTTCTCCGGGTCGAACTCTCCGAGCGTCGCGTTGTACCCTTGCAGCACCTCGATGCTCTTGCCGAGGCGACGATAGCGTTCGGCGATGGCCTCCGGTGAGAAGCCCTTCTTGACCTCTTCCAACCGCAAGCACGCCTGCACCGCCTCTTGTTCGGTCGCGACGTAGCGCCCCAGGTTGCTCTGGAGCAGCTCGTTGAATCGGGTGCTGAACTCCTGATGGAGCTTGAGCAGCGTCGGTTGGCCCGGCGCCGGGTCCGAAGCGTTGACCAGGCTCCTGGCCTGCTCGGCCACGGCGACGAACTCGGCGAGCTTTGGGTCGCTCCCGAGCAGGTTCTTCTGCTCCTCCAACATCGACTGGCGGTAGTTCTCCAACCGGTCGGCAAACGTGGCGGGTCCCTTCGCTTCCTGAGCGTACAAGTTGCTCACAGCGAGAAGGCTGATGAAGCAGCCGCTGAGGGTGAACGCGGACAAGGCTCGGGGCATTACTGCGTCTCCTTGAATGAGAGGTACTTTGCTCCCAGATCGTCGAGACTCGCGGCGAGTGCCTGGGCGTCGGCGATCGCCTGGGTGAGTTGTTGCTCTGCAAGCCGCTTGACTCGTAGCTCGGACGCGACCGACCCGCTCGAACGGGACGCCGCCTGATCGACTTGCTCGGCCAGCTCCGCGAGCGTCTTCTCCAGTGCGAGTCGACTGGCGTCTAGTTCGTGGTACTCTCGCAAAGGCTCCGTGTCTTCGCTGACGTTAACCCACTTCATGATCGATGGGTGCGTCTCGGGACGCCCCTCGGGCCACTCGTGAGTGGGCCCGAAGTATCGCTTTGCATCGCGGTCGAGTTGCTTGACAATCTGAATTACTTCGAGCAGGCCATCGTTCGCGCTATAAGCGGCCTGCTTCGCCCGCAGCTCAATCTCATCTTCCTGCGTGGAATCGTGCCGCTTATGTGACGCGATGTAGTCGGCAGTGAAGTAGTACAGAACTGCGAGTACAGGCAACAGAAACAACACCAAGAGCACAAGCTTGAAGCGTTGGGCCTTCGGGTCCTTCATGTCGTTGAGGAGGATGACTCGCATTACGATCGCTTTCTCCAAGCAAGATTCAGCGGCGCACGAGCGGCTCGCCGAGTTTCCGACGGTTGCACGTAATGAATTGTAATAGTTGTTGACTCACGCATGTAGCCATCCCCGCCTTGCTACCGATGGGCCTCAGAAGTCGGGTTCGACAATCTCGTGTGCGGTTGCGTCGTCAGACTTGTCTTCTGGCTCCGCGTCACCACGCAGGGTCGCCAGCAGCTTCGGCGGCAGCCGGAGGCGGCTGATGTCTTGCGCTTCCCACTCGGGAAGATAGTCGAGCTGCTCCTCGGTCTTCTCGTGTTCTTCGTTGCGAGGCGGCGGAGGAAGCGGATCTTGCCTGCCGTCGCCCGCGAGCACGTCCTTCCACATGCCGCCGTTAATTTCAGGGTCGGACTTAATGAAGGCGTGGAAACCTCCTTCAGGCGAGCCGCTCGGCAGGTCCGCAAAACCGCTCGGCGGCACCAGGTCGGTCTCGTGGTCGCTGGTTGTCTCCGAGGAGCTGGCCGAGGTGCTGGCGTCGCGTCCCGCGTTCAAGGTCGAGCCGGTTGTCAGGTTGGTCTTAGTGCGCCAGCCTTTACCGAAGAACTTCGACGACCAGGTGGCCAACTCGCTGTCGCACCGCAGCAGCGCCTTGTTGCCAAGTCCCATCAAGAAGCCTGCGTGCTTCTCGTTGGTGGCGGCCGCCTTTTGCTCAAACTTCAGCGCGTTCATCGTCGCGAGCACTAGCACTAGCCCCTTGGAGCGTCCCTTGTCCGCGATGCCGCTCAGCTCGTCGAGGTCAGCCATCATCTGTGCCTCGTCGATAAACAGCCAAGTGATCGGATTTTCGACCTCCGGACCGTCGAGCAGTTTGTCGGCCGCCAGGCGGATCAGGCCGCGATAGTACGAAGCCAGCACGTCGGCCGCCTGATGGCTCCCCGTCATCAGCAGGACCGGGGGTTCGCTCGGGACGCGACGGGCCCAATCCAGAACGGAAAAGTAGCGACCTTCCGCTTCGGCTTCCTTCGAAGCGCACGCCAGGGGAACGAAGTCATCGAGGTAAGCAATCAAGGTCTGGACGATGTTCCCCTTCGTCGTCCGGGTCTGGCTCAACAGCCGCTTGAAGCGGCGGCCACCGGGGCTTTGGCCAAGCACCGCGTCAAGGCTGTCGCAGCAGAGGCAGGCGGTAAGCACGTCCCGCAACCCCCACGACTCGGCCTGTCTGGAGAACGTCTCGACGATGGCCTGGAACAGGACCCGGCTGATTTTCGGCCAGAAGGGGTCCCGTGAGTCGTCCGGAAAGAGCATGTCGGCGAAGCGTCGGGTGGAGAGGACCCCGAGGTCACGCGAAATATTCCAAGCGGCTCCTCTGTCATCAAACGGATTGATGATCTTGTACAGTGACTCATTAGCGGCGCCATACGAGTCGTCGAGCATGGTCACAAAGTCGCCCTTGGGGTCGTGGATCAGCACCCGCACACGCGGGTCCTGCAACGCCCGTTCGAGGACTTGCAGCAGCAGTTCCTTCATGAAGACCGATTTGCCGGAGCCGATATTCCCGTGAAAGAAGAAGTGCTGCGCGACATGCGACTCGCGGAGAGGGGCCCCGCCGAACCGAATCGCAGGGAGATTGACGGGGCGCCGATAGTCGGAGGCGATCAGTTGGTCCGCACGCTGCCGGTCGGCAAGCGAAAGCTCGCCAGGGATGGGCTCGGCTAGGTCTCCACGGTTGAGACGAAAGTCCTCCTCCAGTTTCGCGACGTACGCAAACCGACCGAACCCATCAGGGGCGCCGTCGTGGATTGGTTCCCACGAGTAGCGGACTTCTTTCCACTCGTCGCCGGTATGAAGCACCGTCCATGCAAAATGGCGCTCCCAGTAGTAGCCGAGAAAATCGACCTGAACGGTGTTGCCCCACTGCGAGACGACGATTTGTCCCCACGTGAATTTCTGGACGCCCCCCGGGTTGAGCAGCAGGTAGTGTCGCCCCAGAAGCGTCACCTGCCTGCTTTCCGTCAGCTCGACCGACTCAATCGGCAGCCGGTCTCCTAGCAGCCACCCCCCCAGCTTGATGTGGTCGAGGATGACGCTGGTACCTAGTGCGTGCGTCGTACAGTGATACTGGGAGAGATTAAGCGGGCGAAACGGCTGGTGTTTACTCCATAGAGGTTCCGGAGAGGTTCTAACCTCAGCCCAGCCCCGGTTTTCGTCGTAGACCCAGATAGCCGTTTTTTCACCGAAGCGGTCGAAGGTTCGCAGTCTCAGGTTCAATTGAGCGACGAAGCCATCGGGGGCCGACTTAGTCAAGAACAGCTCGGACCCGTCGGCCAGCGTGTAGGTCCTTCCAAACTCCAGGACTCTCGCCTCGTCGTCGGAAAGGACGACTCGACCGCCTCGATCAAGCCTAATCGGGTAGTCGTATAAGTCCGCCTGATGGGACCCAAACAACTCGACGACAGCGTCGGGGTCGACGATCAATCTCGCGACTCCCTCTTCCTCCGTGCCGTGTGGCTTCGGTGTCGAACTCGTCGGCGGATGCTTCGCCCCGATAGGCGCATACTCGATGCGATACCACACTCCGAACTCGTGAAGATAGGTGACCGCCTCGTGCGAGTCCGAGCGGTGAACGTCGATCTGATACCGACCATCGCCCCGAGGACCCGCCATCACGGCGGCGCCGTCCGTAAGTAGAGCGTGCGAAGGCAATCGGCCAAGTGAAACGCGACCCGCTTTGGTTTCAACTTCGACGCGGCCGTCGGCGTGCAGGTGTAGTTGAGGCTCAACAGCCGAGGTGACCGGCCAGCGCGCGTGAAGTCGCCTGCTATACGCCACAAGCTCGATGGGTAAACGAGTGTCGGAAGCAACTTGTGGTGGCGCGCTCATCGCTCAAGCTCCAGCGACCGCTCTTTCTCCTGCTCTTCGTTTGCGACCTCCTTCTCGCGGTCGAGCCCGAACACTTTCCGTCGCGTCCGCGACATCACTCGCGTGAGGTGACACTGCTTCAAGGATTCTTTTCCCTCGAAGACGTGCTTGAGCTTCTTGTCGTACTCCTCTTGCTGCTGGTCGTCCCGTTCAAGCTCGGCTTTGCTGCGGAGCGACAGCAGCGTGAGTTCGGCGCCCGCCTCACCTTCGCTGGTGAACAGCTCAGTCTTCTCGGATGCTCGCGAGAACTGCACGTAGGACAGCTCACGGTCCTGAGCGGGTCCTCCGGCCAGTACGTAGATGTTCTCAAACGTGCTGCCCTGCGCGGCGTGGGTCGTGACGGCGTACCCCAAGGCGATTTCCGCCTTGCGAATCGCTTTGAAAAGCGGGGGTCGTCCCTCCTCGGGACGCGTCATCACCTCCAACGGCACGTCGAGCGTCCGGCCGTCGTCCATCGCCACGCGGATGCACTTGGCGAACGGATTGATGGAGAGAACCGTGCCGAACTGGCCGCGGTTGATTTGCTCGCGACGCGACACTTGTTTCTTGAGCCAAGTGTTCTTCGCGAAGTCCTCCACGACCTCGCCAACCGTTTCGGCGTCTCTATAGAAGTGGAGCGACTCGCGGAAGTGGACGCGGTCACCGGCGTACAACTTCTGCCCCTCGTGATTCGTGACGGCCGCCCCCAAGGTCCGTTGAACGGCGCCCAATCGCTCGGCCTGGAGCATCTCGTTGAGCGACCTGCGTTGCTCGTGCGTGCCGACGAGCACTTGGTTCTCCGCCGGGTCCCTCACCCCCTGTTCTTTCCACCGCGAGACGAGTTCTTCCATCGCTTCCCGTTCGGTCGCGCGGACGTGGACGCGTCCCCGCTCGGCGAGACTCCGCAGGGCGAGGTCCGCCTTGCCGCTCGCCAGGTTCACCGCGACCTCCACGTCCTCGGCTTGCTTCTGCCGCCAGACCTCGGTCAAGCGTTCTCCCGGTACAGCCCGGCTTGTGACGGTGAAGGCCCCGCCGTGGCCAATCGCCTGACATTGCTTCTCGTCGCCAACAAGACAGACGAGCGTCCCCTTCGCGCGCGCCAGGGACGCCAATCGGTAGAGCGAAGGGGTCTCGACCATCGCGGCTTCGTCGATGACGAGCACCGTGTTGGCGTCTAGCTGGGGAGTCTTCTTCTGGTCGGCTGAGTCGCGATGCGGCTCGCTCGCAGCCTTCGCGTTGTCGTGGAGCCATTTCGCGACGGTGAACGACTCGATCCCCGAGCTGTTCTCCAGCTCAAGCACAGCTCGCCCGGCGAGGGCGGCGCCGACGACCCGGCATCCCTCCTTCTCCCACGCGGTCTTCGCCGTGCGGAGCACGGTCGTCTTGCCGGTCCCCGCGTCCCCCGTCAGCACACGGACGCCACCCGCCACTTCGCCGCGCCGGGTCAGACCCTGGGTCAGGTAAGAGACCGCAAACCGCTGCTCCTCGGAGAGCGTGTGCTCCGTGGTCGACTCCTCGTTCTCGCGGAACACCGTGCGGAGCGTCGAGTTCTCTAGGCGATGGTGCGGGTCGCTGGCGCTCTGCTGGACGAGCGACGAGTACTCCCACTCCCCCTTGAGCACGCCTTGGGTCGACAGCACCCGCGATAGCTTTTCCTCGCCCAAGCTCACCAGCTCCCCCGACACGATTTCTTCTTGGACGAGCGTCTCGATCTCTTTCGCGGAAACCCCTTGCGTCTGGAGCAGATTGGCGAGTTCGCGGTGCAGCTCGCGGACGGGGAACGAGCCCATCTCGCCCGCAAGCTCCTCGGCCGCCTCACGCAGAGCCAGGGCAGAGTCCTCCCGCGTGTAGGACGTTGCTAGCATCTTGCCCGTGACCTCTTTGAGGGTCTCGGTGGTGACGCCGAACGCTTTCAGCTCTTCCTTCCACTCCTCGAAGAGTTTGGGGCGGCTGACTTCTGCTTTCTCCGTCCGAGTCGATAGGGTCGCAATCTCGGCGGCTTCAGCCGTCTCGAATCCGACCTGCCGCAACTGCTCCTCGATCTTCTCGCGCCGTTTGGAGTAATGTTCGCAGGCCTCCTTCGCGATGCCTTCGATGACAAACGAGAACCCGTTGTCGTCCATCGAGAGCTGAACGCCGAGCCGCCGGGCGAGTTGGGCCGCCAGCTCGGCTCGGTAGATGGCCCCGGCCGCCATCTTGTGGTCGAACAGCGGGCTCTCTACGTCGAGGATGCGTCCTTCGTCATCCTTGACCACGCGGCCGTAGAGTGTGCCGGTCGTGCCATCGCTTCGGACGCAAGCGTTGGCGATGACGCAGTGCGTGTGCAGGTGCGGGTCGCCCGCTCGCGAAGTGGCGTGCTCAAAAGTCGCAACGACCAGCTTCGCGTGCTCAACCTCCGAGCCTTGTTTGCCTCGCCGGGTATACGCGGCGTTCCGCTCTAGGTACTCGATGCCCGCCCGAACCGCTTCGGCCTGGCACTTCTGGATTTCTTGCTGGACTTCCTGCGGGGCGGCCGCCCACAACACCGACACCGACTTGGGGGCCGAGAAGGTGAAGTCGAGCCCCGACTGCCGAGTCGGCTTGCCCGCGTTCTGGACCAGCTTGGTCTCGTGGTCGAGCGGGGAGAACCCGCGAAGCAACGACTTCAGCGCGTCGCGGTGGACCTTCTTGCAGTCCAGGGCGAAATGCACAGCCCCTGACCCCAACCAGCGGCCGGGCGGCTCGCCCCCCTTGGTGTAGTACTCGTCTCGGGCGAGGTCCGTGAAGTACTTCCCGTCTCCAGTTACGACGCTCGCAGAGAGCATGGCGGCTACTCCATCGACTTGGTCTTCGCGGCGATCCGGTCGATGACCGCCTTCGTCTCGGCCGAATCGAGCGGCTTGGTGGCGTGCAGGTTCCCGGCGAGGAAGGCCGCCAGCCGCTCCATCTCTTTTCTGGTCTCCTGGTGCTCGAAGCGGACGCTCTCGATGACCGATTCGTCCGCGAGGGCCTTCGCGATGAGCTTCCTGACCGCGTCGCTACGGGTCTCAATGCCGTGCAGCTCCATGTAGGCGCGGAGCTTCCGATAGGTTTCCAGCGGCAGCTTGCCTTGGACGTTCTCCATCGGTTCCATCTGAAAAACGCTCTCCATTAGATACGTGGCAAAGCCCATCATGGCAACAGGTTACCGCGTTGCCAGCGTGTCGGCGTATACGCATTGTATCCGCGTATTCGACCTTGGGAAGCAGGGCCTCTTAGGCAATCACTGGCCCCCCGGCATACCGGCAGGTGCAACGGGTGTGCAGCGGAGAGAGGCTCGACGATGGAGGCATTTATGCCTTCTTCGGTGAGACACTCGGAGCACTTCTTGCGGTCGAGCGATGAGCGAGACTTTGACGCGTGCAGCGGAAAACCTCGGCGGCCCTGGACGCCGAGGCGCCCAAGCTGGTCGGAACAGCTCGGCCCTAGCCGGGCCCGACCAGCTTGTCATTTTTTTCGTAGTGGCCCTCCCAAGAGGGCCACGAAGCCACTCGCAGGCCCTAGCCTAATAGCGAGTGACGTTTTGGTGAGCGGTAGGAAGCTTGCTGAGTACCGCCCTAGAAAGGACAGACAGGACCGCCGCTCAAAGAGCGGACAGGCCTGACAGCAATCCAGTTATCCACATGCCGAGGCCTGGGAGGGACCGCAAGATTCCGGCAGGGTCGAGGCTTGTATGAAAGAGGATGAGCCCGACGCCGGATGGCGTAGGGCGCGGCGGCCGAACAAGCAGTGTTTGAAGGCTGGCATGGGGGGCCAGTGAGAGAAGGGTTCACTAGCAGGAAGTGAGCCAAACGGCCCCGAGCTGGTCGAGGCCGTCTGGCTGAGGCATGGAGGCTACGAAGCTCCGTTCTCGCCGTTCGACTCGCCGTTCTGCGAGTGCATCCACGTGTGGGCGAGGTCCGCGACCTTGGCGACCAACAGCAGGTCTTCGCGGCCGAAGCTCGTGGACTCTCGCCAGCCCTTGTCCTTCGGACCCTCCCGCTGCTCTTCATCAACGCGGTAGAGCCGGGTCAGCGTCGCGTTGAAGCGTTCGCCGTTTTCGGTCTCGTTCCGCCAGATGGTCGCCTTGATGCGGCCGAGTCGGACTTCGTGGATGGGCTGGTTCTTGGTTTGCTCAGTCATCTTTGTTTCTCCTTAGAAAGTGGGCGACCCATTCGCCCTTCGTAATCGATGAGGGCAATGGCGTCGCCCACGAGGAGAAACTTGAGAACGAAACGAACAGAGCGGCTCCCCCGCGGAAAATAGCAGCGGGGGTGACAAGGGCCGGGAGCGCAGCGAGGCCCTTGGCGACGCCGTTGCTCCGCGGGCTAGGGAGCCTCTTTAGCAAGAACGTTCGAAGAAGATGGCCTGCAAACCAAGAATCGGCGTCCGCAAGAGTCCATCGAGCCGCCTAGGCGAACCCTGGGAACGAGCGGGCCAACGTCACGCGGGGCGAGCCGGTGGGACGCCGTTTGATTTGCAGGGGGAGAAAGGGCATGGTTGGGGGTTCGCGACGAGGCCGACGTGCCTGGTCGCTCATGTCGTGCTCACCAAACGTGACGCACTCACTGACGGCGGAAGAGACCGCGGTAAAGGAGCGGGTGACTCCCCTCCCTAAGCGTGTTGGCCTAACCAGCCGAGGTCGTTCTCGACCGCTCTTCGCCGGTAGAGCCGGATGCCTCGAAAGGGGCTTGTCCGTGCTCGATGGGTGCTCCGCTGACTAATCCTTGTGCCTTTGTATCGCACAAGAGTAATCCAGTGGTTCGACCCAATTCGCCCGACCGTCCGCCAGGACGGTCCAGACACGGGCGACGCAGAAAGACCTGGCGTTGAGATTGTCGCTCAACGCAAGGCCGTCTTGCTGGAAGTGGTGACCCGGTCTAACGGACCGGCTAATCCACCCGAGGGGGATGACGGGGCCCTTGGCCTCCTTCAACCTCGGCCGAGCCGTGGACCCGGCGTTCGGCGACGAACGCCGCCGCTCGTAGGTTGCGAGCGGGCATCCGGGAGAAAAGCCCGGAGCGGAAAGAGCTCAAGCGGAGAAAGGGGGGCAACCCCTTCTCGGTCAGTATCTCGAAAGACGCAGCCAGTAGGTTCGGGGCAGCCGACAGGCGACCCCGGACGGCGAACAGCCCTCGACGGGACGGTAAGCGGCAGTTTGTGTGTTTTGGCCGCTGAAATGTTGGCTCCCATTTTGGAGTCAACGAAAGTGCGACCGGGGGGACCCGGCACGCACCGTTGAGACCTCTGCGGAGGTTCAGGTCCGCTGTCTAACGGGCAGCTAGCCACGTGAGTCGAGATGCAGATGGCAAGACTAATGCGGGAAGCGGTTCCCTTGCCGCCGTCGTGGTGACGGCGGGGCGACGCGTAACCGGCGTCGAGTCAGAGAGAACCGTGGGAGTGGGCGCCAAGTAGAAGCGGTCGAATGTTCGAAGCAGCGCTTCGAGCAAACGACCGGCGGAGGATGGGCTGGAGCAGGTCCAGACCCGTTTGAGCTTCCGGCTAGTCACCGGAAGGAGTCCTCAACGACGAAAGGCGTGACCGGCCAGTGGCAATCGAGCCGAGGCCGTCAGTGAGTTCGCCAAGGGCCCCGGAGTCTCAGGACACCGGGGCCCTTCTTGGCGGAGCGAGGAGCGACGCGGACGCGTGCGAGCTTCCCTGGTGGGTTGCTAGCGAGTGTCGGCGAGCCGATAGCGAGCGACCGAGTGCGACGAGCAATGGTATCGCAAGCAGGATAGGGTTTTGATTCGCGGAGCGAATCAGTATGGATTTGGACGAAGTTCCATAGGAAACACACACGGGAGCGAGGGAAGGCTCACGCGTGTGATGGAAAGGAGGGTTGGCAGACCGAAGGTTTTCTAAGCGGTCTTTGTGCGTTTGGGCCGGAACACAAACGCACCTCCGTTTCCGTTGCGGGCGGTATGGCGCCTCAGGAGTAGTACCCACCAAACGCCATCGCGTCACAGTCGGAAACGTTGTTCGGCAGTTCGTGGTCCGGCAGATTCGGTGCGTACCCGCGGACATGCACCACGCCTTGGTGGAAGCTGTAGAAGGCAATGAGCTTGCCAACCCCAAGCGAATAGATACTGCCGTGCTCTGGGGCCAGCCGGTGATGCACTTGAGCCGCATCGTGGTGCTTACGGATGGCGACGACGGTCATGGCGAAGAGCTCCCCAGCGGAGGCGGCTGCGACCTCAGCCCAGTAGTCGATATAGCTTTCTATGCCAGAGAGGCATCGGATCTCCACGTTCGCTGGCAGCGGCTGGTGGGCCGAGAGCATCTCGGCGGAAAGTGCTTCGGGGTGTTCAGGACTTGCTTGTCTTTGCATAGGGTTACTCCTCGGTTACGACGTTATGGAGGGCGGGTAACGAGAAGGTTCTCGGAGTTGGTCAAGAGCAGAGGTCTGAGCGAAGCGAGGAAAGCTCTTGACCAATTCCGGGGTTCTCTCGTCCCACAGCCCTCCACGTCGTGACCGAGGAGGAACAAGATGAGACAGCAGGTTCTGAACGCCCCGAAGAATCCAAGTGACTTGGCCGAGGGCTCCGGTCGGTTATTAGTCACCGTAGAGGGCGATGGAGCCATAACAGCGTTGCACGCCATTGGCTGCGGGCGAACCGCCGCCGAAGTAGGAGCAAAGTGCCGGAAGGCGTCCGCCATCGAAGGATGATGATTGAGAGAAGACTATCGCTACCTGGCAGCGAGCCGGGAAGGCTTCATTCAGCAAGTGGCGACAAGCTACGTCAACCGTGGCTACCGCTTCTTCGTGCCCGTCTGGATTCCCGACGGCAAGGAACCGGAGCGAGTCGACGAGAAGCTCATCGGCTGGTACGGCGTGGCGATGGACTCCGGCAAACGGTTCCGCCGCAAGGACAAGGGCCTGGCGAACCTCCAGTACATCCGCTTCGGTCGCTTCGCGCTCCTACTCGCAACGCAAGGCCAGCACGAGTTCTTCGAGTGCGAGGCGGGGAACATCCGCGATTGCTGGAAGGTACCCATTATCGCCCTCGGCTACTCCATCAAGTACGTGCAGGGCGGGAACGTCTTGAAACGGACTCAGGCGAACCCACTTGGTAGCCCCGAGCGAGACCGGAAGCACCGCGTGCGTGTTCAGATTGCCCGCAGTCTCTACACACAGCTCACGGCGGAGTTGGTCGGCCAGGCCTGCTGCCGACGAGAAGAATGGTTCCGCTGGCGATTCTGGAACCTCGGCTTCGAACCGTACGCCCCGGTCCGCAAGCAGATGCTCGAACTGCTCCGTCGCGTGAACTCGAAGCGAAAGGCTTCGGGACTCTCTATCATCCCCGCCGACGTCATCCGTTTTCGTCGACGGATCGTGAAGCCGTTTGAGTCAACGGTCGCGAGCACGGCGGAGTTGGCGGAGGTCATCGAAACAAGATCCATTCAGCGAGGGCACATCAACCAGCTGTCACGAAGCTGAAGAGCCGGGTCCGACGGCATGCAACCGGGAAGTTGTGGTCGCTAACACTGCGATATATGGGATGCGTCTTCGACCATTCTTGTCTCTGACCGTCTAGCAACGGTCTCGTGAGTACACCCGGTTGCGATTCCCCGGCCAGCGATCGCCACCGACGGCCAACGAGCCGCCGCTCCCGCCAGTTGCGAAGGCCGCCCAACCCGGTTCTTCGGTGAAGTCGGCGTGAAAGCTCCCCTTCCAAGCGGCGGGTCGCCGTCCAGGATGGCCACCGCGGGAGGGGCCCGCGGCGCCCGCCCGGCCCGGTCCGTGCCAGCGCGAGGGCGGCAGCCACCCAGTCCGAGATCCCGGCCCTGCCCCGCAGGTCCTCACTGCGGCGTTCACGCTCCCGATGACATCGCTTAGAATGACAGCAGCCCTCGCGCGAAAGCGCCTGGGCCGACAATCCGAACTGACGCGCGAGCGTCAAAGCGCTGCTTCCGCGAAAACCGCCAAATTCTCAATAGAGAGGCAGTGCCTTGAAGCCGCGCCCCGAAAGGGGCGCCGGCCAGGGCACGTTCTCTATACCCCTTGGCGGGGGTTCGCGGAGCGTACTTGGTTCGGCGCCCTGTTTTTGTTTTCGGGAAGCTGTTCGATGTCCGCCCGCCGTCCTGCCACTGGCAAGAAAACGCCGCCCCCAAAACTCCCCTGTGACGCCGCCACCTGGAAGCGGGTGGCAGAGCGGCTCGCTCTTTCGCCGCAGCAGAAGCGGATCGTCGAGTTGATCCTCTGCGGCAAACAGGACCGCGATATCGCCGAGACCCTGGGGCTTACGGTTCCTACGGTGCGGACCTACCTGACGCGGGTCTTCGCGCGGGTCGGCGTCACCGACCGCATGGACCTCGTGCTCCAGGTTTTCGCACTGGCCGTAGAAGAGGCCGCGGTCCGCAAGTGACATTGCCAGCAATGACACGTGAGTGATGTCATCATTCGCGATGGCTTGCCGGGTCGCTCACGTTGATACAGACTCAGCGCTTCCAACTGACCGTCGCCACAGCAAAGACAACGAAAAAAGTCGGCCCTGCTGCCAGATGTGTTAACGTGGGGACTATCCCAGCGCTAATATTCACGGTGAGCCATCACCACTACGATGTGAACATCGATGAACGGGAGTAACATCTCATGGATAACGCCAAACTAGTGTTGCTGTACGTACCTGCATTATTGTTTGCTGTTTGTTGGGTCGAGCCGGCTTTGGCGCAGAATATCGACTCCGAAGCAATTGAGTGGGTGGTGTTCCCTAACTGGTCACCCGGTGACCGTTCGGGGCAAGGTAGCTCCAGCGAGTTAACGGTAAATGCTTCATTCGACTTATTGTCGGGAGCATTCCTGAGTGGCACTCCGTTCGCTATGAGTAACGGGCTCGCCACTAATCCTGTAGGAAGTGGCCAAAACACGTTTACGCTTCTTTATGAATTTGTGAACCTAGGTGGCCTTCCGGCAGAGGGGATTTTTCAGATTGGTGATCTTGAGCCCGGGTCGTCAATCGTGTTCACGGGACTTGTCGGGGGAGTTGAGACCGCCGTTGACTGGTCAGTTGACATCTTTGAGGTCAATGGCCTCTCAGTCCCACTTCCTACGTGGAACGACGCAACGAATACGCTGTTTGGAAATGTCACATCGAGTTCAGCAATTTCGACACAAGCAAGATTGCAAACAGATATTGCCTTAGACGCCGTACGTCTCGACGTTGTAAGTGGTGCTGGGGATGGTATGGTCATCCGAACCGGTACGGTGCCAATCCCAGAGCCAACTTCACTCACGCTGATTTTCATTGGCTTTCTAGGCATGAGCATGCGACATCGCTCTGCATAGGATGCACTCATCGACGTGCTGTCAGAACGTGCATTAGTGAGCCGGAAACTCTCCCGCTCCTAACCCGTTTTCGGAAAGTCTTTAACGTCGAGGGCCATAATCCTCTGCGTTTTCTGGGGGTAACATCATCGCGACGCGTCATTTCGCGAGATTCAGTTCTTGAAGAGTGCCGCATATTCCTGCTACTTGTGGGGGTACACCCGCGTACGAGTTGAGCAGAAAGGGTTGAGGCTCCGGCGGCGTGCAGCCAAATTCCATAACCTCAAGGAAAGAGAACCTCAAGCCACCTGCGAAACGAAAATGTGGCGTGAAAGGGTTGGTTTGTCAAAGAAGGCGCTAGTCCTTCTTTCCCTGACTGTTCTCCGTAAGTCGTGTACGACTCACCCCACAAAAGGCTCCTCCCCGCACCCCGGACACGACAGGCGCTGCTGCTGCTGGCGATACGCCGCTTCGAGACGCTCTTGCAGCCGCCGGTCGTCGCGGAGGTAGCCGTAGAACTTGCCGCACTGGGAGCAGACGACCCTCGGCGGACGCTGGGAGTCGTCGATGCGCCAGCTCCCGACCAGCCCGCCCTGTTCATTGAAAGCTTGCGGCGTGTGGTCGCATGACTCCGCCGCTTCTGAGCTTTCGCGCGGCGGCGTAGGCGGTCTCTGCCAAGGCGGCTCCGACGGTCCCTCTAGCAAGTCGCACGCGCCGCAGCGCGGACACGAGTCGAGACCGACGGGGCTGTAGAACTTCGCCGTGCAGCGGTGACAAGCGTGATAGACCATGTTCGGTTCTTGCATCGTCTGAGTTCCTCCGGTCGTTGCCCGAATACTCGCTCGGCGGCGAACGGCCTGCGCCGTGCTTACGCCAGGTCGAGCAGTGAGCTGTGAATGTTTGCGGAGCAAGGCTTCGCCTCCGGCTTGAGCCGCCGCTCCTCCCACGCGAGCACGTCGGTGAGCCTTGCGTACCGAATCCGCCCCCGCCGCTCATACGGCAACTCTCCCGACTCCATCGCCTCGACCACGTTCTCGCGCCGCATCCGCTGCAACTTGCGGATCTGCTCGACCGTGAGCCAACGCGGCAAACCTTCCCCGTCCGCCTTCGCGGGCGGCTGAGCGTGGTTCGCGTTGTGCTTTGAGCTACGCATCAACTCGGGCGCCGTCTTCTCAACAAGGAGTCTTGCCAAAGGCTTCTCGCCTGCCGTCGCAGCGTTTCGTCCGTCGGGGCTCACCTCAGGGGCCCCCGGCGGACGAAACGCGAAAGACGGCCAGGCCGTCATCGAGCCACACCGTCTCGCCACCCCCCCCTCCCAACCTGCCGTTGCAGTGCGAGTCCCGAGGGGCGGCGACCGCAGCTCGCGGCTGATGCAAGACTACTCGCGAGCGACCCCGTCGCCCGTGCTTACCGCCAGGCCGCATCGAGCGGCGGCCGAGACCGTGAAAGAGAGCTTTCACACGGCGAATAAAGGCGTTCGCCGAAGGGCTGACGCCTAGCGGAAAATGACGCCCCAGAGCGCCGACATCCGCCTAAACAGATGAGCTACAACGACTTGCAACCCAAAACAAGAATGCTCTTGCCGACGCCCGCTGAGCCGCGAAACAGCAACTCTCCTCGGGTCGAGCGCCACGCCGAGGTCGTAGGGGGCGAAGCGAAAAGGTTGAGGCTCCGGCGGCGTGCAGCCAAATTCCAGAACCTCAAGGGAAGAGAACCTCAGGCGACCTCACTCACTTCGAGCAACTCGACCGATTCGAGCGACTGAAGAATGAGCGTCGAGACCTTCTGCACCCGTTCGAGCGACTTGGAGAGCATCTCCGCGTCCCCCTTGTGCGAGCAGATGTAGTCGGCCGAGTGCTTCATCGCGTTGGCAAGCCCGGCGGCCCGCGTCACGACATAAGCAACCGACTCGGCCTCCAACTCCTTGACGCCACGAGAGAGCTGGAGTCGTTCCACCTTCTTGTGAAGCAGCTCGTGCCCCAGCTCGTGGGCCAAGGTGTTGAACTCCTCCGCGGGCGAAAGCCCTTCCCGTAACCCGATGCGTCCCCCGAGGGAGACACCGTAGGCGTCTGGGAAGAAGTCGTAGAAGACCGCGATGCCAAACGACATCACGACCTGGTGGAGCCGAGCCAGTAGCTCGCCCGGTTCCCCGGAGAGCCGGTTCGGCTCGGGCATCTCCTCCCCGTCGGTCTGCGAGACGTCGAACACATGGACCGCGCGGAAGCCAAATACTTCCCGCTCGTCACTCTCGTCCGCGTCTTTCTTGCCGACCATGGGGGCGAGGATGCAGATCCCCTTCTCACCCTTCTTGACGCTCCGCCCGTGCCGCTTCCAAGCATGGAAGCCCGCCACGAGGGTCGCGTCCGGCTTCTGCCGAGCGATCAGCATGCAGTTCCCGAACGAGTAGTTGTGGAACCGGCTCATCGCATCGAGGTACTTTGCGTACTCCTCGGTGCGCCCCTGCTCAAGCTGGCTCGCCAACTCGGCCAGGGCCTGGTCGCTCATCTTCTTCGCATCATCTTTCTTCATCGCAAGTGCTCCTTTCTCATTGAGCCGACAGACTCAACGAAAACGAGTAAGGAAAGAGCCCGTCGGCGGCGTTCGCCTGGCCTGAGGGCACAAGAGGTCAAGGGGAAGCCTTGGGCCGCAGGCCCAAGCAGCAGCGAGACCCCTCTCGACAGAGAGATAGGGCCGAGCGGCCCTTGACCCTTGTGGCACGATGGGCCAGACGCCGGAGACGGACGTCAGAGAGAACCTTCTGAGCGAACGCTCAGAACCTTCGAAAGCTAGCTAGGTGCTGCACGCCGCCAGCCTCGTGCAATCGCCATCGGTCGGCGACTCGGCGAGACTCGCCAGCGGTGTCGGTTCTACTCGCAACAAGAAAATGGAAGCGGGACGATCAGCCCACAACCTGCAACCACGGCGGAAGGCTAGCAGCTTCATCGAGCTACTCAACTTCCTCCCGCTCCCCAGGGGATGCGGAAGCAGTTGAAAAGAGTTCAGCCAACACCAGGGCGGCCGCGTGGTCGGCGTCCTTGGTGGGCACAGGGAGTGAAGCGTTTACTCGCCGCCGCTCTCGCCAAAGCTCGGCGAGCGTTGTGAGCAGTCCCCGCACCACGGTGCTCCGGTTGACCGGCAGCCCGGTCCGCCGCCGGATGGCGGGCACGATCTCATAGCCCAGCAACTCATCCAGCTCGGGCGGGATCGCGAACTCACGACGCACGTTGCACGGCTTGCTCCTCGTGGGAGACTCGGCAGGCGGCGATGACGGCGGCGCCACGCAAGCACGCGCCGCATGCAGCAGGTCGGAAGCCACGGCGCTCGACGGCGTCCCATTCGAAAGACCCTTGGCCATACGCACCCCCTAGTTCAGCACTTTAAGTTTGGCGGGGGCGTTGACCTCCAAAGCGGGCAGCAGGTCAACCGCAGGACGCACCAGCGAACGGACGTGCTCTGGGATGCGGAAAGCGAGCGGGTCGAGCTGGCCCGCCAGGAACTGCGGGCGGTTCGCGACGCGGTGCTCGACCTCGGCAGCCAGGCGGCGATACTGCCGCACGATTAGGTGCCCCCGACACTCGTAACGCTGGAAGACGGTCTTGCCCATCGCCGATGACTCGGGCAACACGGCCGCCTGCGAGATCGACGTGTCGAGTTCCCTCCCCGGCAGCGCCGAAGCGACGAGCCGTTCGACTTCCTCGCGGCTGCGACGGACCCGGCGGTCGACGCACGAGAGCAGGATGCCGAGCACTTCGAGCTTGTGGTTGCGGTAGCGACGCACGTCGTTGATGTCGCGGAACGCCTCGGTCAGCCCCTCGACCGACAGGTGATGGGGGAAGGCCGAGAGCAGAATCCACTCCGCCTCGGAGTACGCGGCGATGGTGGCGATCGAGCGGGCCGCCGGGGGCGTGTCGAGCAGGATGTAGTCGTACGACTTGCGGGCGTCGCGCAGCGGCTGCTCCAAGAGCCGCGTCGTGTCGACGAACTTGGAGACCCGTTTCTCGAGCTCCGCCAGTTCGGTGCGTGCGGCGACCAGCTCCACCCCATCGGGCATCCCCTCACGGATGGCGAGCGACGCCAAGTCGTCTTCGCCGCAGAGCAGTTCCAGCGTTCCGGCGTAGCTCGCCGGGGGGACGCCCAGGTGCTTGGTGGCGCCCGCGTGCGGGTCGAGGTCGATAAGCAGCACCATCCGGCCCCGCTCCCCGAGCGCCGCCGCCAGGTGACAGGCGTTGGTGCTCTTGCCGACGCCCCCTTTTTGGTTGCCGATAACGATGGTGGTCGCCAACGGGTCGTGAAGTATCGAGTCGTGCTCTCCCATACTGGTTCTCCTTCAATGCCTGAGGAGTGAGTAGCACGACCGCGGGCCGGATGGCAACAGGCGAAACGGAACCCCGGACCGCTGGTCGCGACGGGGGTCCGGAGTCCCGGAGCAAGTTGACCTCTTGCGCTGGGATGCGAGACGTTCTTCAATCGTCCGCAAGAGACTGCGCATCAAAGAAAAAGACGCGACGCCCTTGGGGACGTCGCGTGCTGATGCATTTTGAAGGAAACGAAACAGAGCAGGCCCGAGCGAGCGGGTAGGAGCCGTCGAGCGCTCCCGCTGCGTGGTCCTCAGTTGACGCTTCGACGTTCGCACATTTTGCGGGGCGTCGTCAAGCAGCGACCGCACGTCCGCGCCGACTCTGTTCTGTGCAAGGAGCAGAGATGAATAAATCAACCAACCGCGGCCAATTCCGTCCCGCCCCGTGGATGCAGGAAGGCCGAATCGCCGGGGGCTTCGCCTTCATCGACTCGGCCGCCTTGGCCAACGTCTGGCGAAGCTACGAGCGAAACGACCTGAAACTCGTGGATGTCCGCTCGTGGCTGGCGCTGCACGAGATGATGGCGCGACGCCGAGCCGCGACCGAGCGACGCAGACCCACCTACTCGGACCTGGAACTGGCCCGGCTCACCGGGACCCCGGAAGCCCGGAGAGCCAGCAGCTCCCGCAGGCGGCTCATTCATTGTGGGTCGATTGAGTGGAGCGAATCGACGGTTCGCTTCCGACGGCGCGAGGGCGAAGTCATTGGCGGCCGCGCCCGCATTCCCGTGCCGCGACGAGTGCTGCGTCATCTCGCTCGGCAAGGGACGGCGGCCGACGTGGCGACCGTTATCGGGCACGCCGCGCGCTGCCTCTACTATCAACGTGACGCGAAGCAGCTTCGGTCGGGCGGCGCTTGCACGGCGTCATGGGTCGCCCAACAGTTCGGCGTTGGCGAGCGTTCGGTGCATCGCAGCCGTCAGAGGCTCATCGAGCTAGGCTGGCTCAGGCCGGTCGAGGATGGCCGACAAGGGGGCCGTCTGGGGGCGCGGTTTGTCATCGACCTCGCCTGGCGACGGCCCGACCGAGGTCACGAAACGGCAGCCCAACGCGAGGGAAATGACGCCGATTCGGCAGCCCCTACTATTCACCATGAACCCTCTTTGAGGATTCAAAGACCAGAACTCGATGCTGGTGTTTCTACGAAACCGATTCTGAGAAACGTGGTCCCTGCGGACCTCTCCGACCCGAGGCGACTCGAAGCGCTGTTTGAAGAAGCGGGGAAGGCGGGCTTGGTCAGTCGCACCGAGGCGGGAAAGCTCTCGTTCTTCGCCGCCGCCGAGCGGGCGAAGCGTTGCGGCGCCGAGAACCCGTGCGGGTTCTTCGCGGCCATGGTGCGGCGAGGGCTGTGGCGGCACATCGCGGGCGTGGACGAGGACCGGGCCCGTAAACAGATCGCAGCGGCCTACGCGCCGCTCGACGAAGGTCCGCGCCGGAATCAGCGACAGCCTTGGAAGGGAATGGAAGGCTCCCCGGCACGCGTGGCGCCGGGGGCAGATGCCGACAGCGTCGGAATCGGCTACAATCGGGGCTTCCCGAGCGGCGACCGCTCCGGAACAGTGTTCAGCGAGTTGAAGAAAGGATGGGCCCGTAGCTCAGTCGGTTAGAGCAGGGGACTTAACTGCAAGGAGCCTAAACGACCAACCGGTCGCATGGCTTGAAGCAACTGGGTTGCCTTGGCCTTCCCTTGGGAGGGCTTTGGTAGAATTCGTCAAATTCGGGGAAGGCTAAGTCGTAGCGTCGTCTTGGATGCCGCAGCGATAGGCTAATCCCGAGCCAAGCCCGCCGTCACACGCAAGGTGTGGGGGTGGGAAGGTGTAGAGACTGTACGGCGAACTCGTAAAGAGAAGAGACAGTCCAGACCACAAACCCGAAAGGGGCGGCGAAAGCCGTAGCTGGTAAGCATAATCCCTTGGTCGGGGGTTCGAGTCCCTCCGGGCCTACCTTCCTTCCCTCTTGGCGAGAGGCTTTAGCGGTGTCGCGTACCTGCAACGGTGTCCTGGACTCGCGGCCACCTCAGCAAGTTGGCGGTTCGGCAAAGACGCCGAAGCTGGTCCAACTTCATTCAGCTGAAGTGATAGTGAACTCGCATCGGTGTCCTCACCGATGCGGCGAAGTCACCTGCTCCAGCAGCAGGGAATACTATGAGTCCTTTCTCAGCGTTCTGATTGGTAAGCGAGTAATCGCAGCGCGTTAAAGACAACCACTAGCGTGCTGCCTTCGTGGAGGGCCACTGCAGGACCAATGTTGAGCCCGAATATCGTCGCAGGCACGAGGAACGCGACCATGCCGAGACTCATCCATATATTCTGACGGATGATTCGCCGAGTGGCCCGACTGAGTCCGATTGCTAGCGGGAGGTGTTCGAGGTTGTCGGCCATCAGGGCGACATCGGCTGTTTCGAGAGCCACGTCGCTACCGGCCGCCCCCATCGAGATGCCTACCGACGCGGATGCCATGGCGGGGGCGTCGTTGACTCCGTCTCCCACCATTGCGACACCCCCTTCGCCTCGCAGGCGCTCGATCTCGGCGACCTTGTCGTCGGGCATCAGGTCGCCACGGGATTCGTCGACCCCTACCTCTTTAGCGACGGCATCGGCGACTCGCTGGTTGTCGCCCGAGATCATGATCATCCGTTTGATGCCCAGTTCCCGCAGTCGGAGCAGCGTGCGTTTGGACGCTTCGCGCGGCTTGTCCATCAGCCCGATGACGCCCAGGTAACGGTCGCCGCGACGCACGATCATCGTGGTGCGGCCATCGCTCTCCAGCGATTCGACCACTCGACGGATGGCGTCAGGAACTGGAGCGCCACCGACTTCGCTGAACAGCTCGTCTTTACCTATGTAAACAGCCTCCCCTTCGACATTCGCATGAATGCCACGACCTGTGACGCTTTGCAAGTCAGTGGCGTTTGCAACTCGTGACTCGTCAATTCTCGATCGCCCGTCACGAACCACCGCTTTCGCCAAGGGGTGCTTGCTGAGGCTTTCCACAGCAATGGCTGTCAGCAACAAGTCACTTGCGTCAACGCCTTCGGCTGGTCGGACATCGGTTACTTTTGGCTCTCCCGCGGTCAACGTGCCGGTTTTGTCGAAAGCGATCGCGTCGAGGCTGCCAAGACTTTCCAGCGGACCGCCGCCCTTAACCAGGACGCCGCCTCGCGCAGCTCGCGCTACGCCGCTCAGCACCGCACTTGGCGTTGCGATCGCCAATGCGCACGGACTGGCGGCGACGAGGACCGCCATCGCCCGGTAGAACGATTCGCTGAATGACTCGTCCAGCACAAGAGGCGCGAACAAGAGTAGCAGGACGATAGCGATAACCGACGGCACAAAGTAGCGTTCAAACCGCTTGGTGAACTTTTGAGTCGGTGATACCCGTGTTTCCGCTTCACTCACCATCGTTACCACACGGGCAAGTGTATTCTCAGCCGCCGTTTTGGTGACTTGAACTTCGATGGCTCCCGCTTGATTGATCGTGCCTGCGAACACCCGATGCTCGGCGGCAACCGACTCGGGATCGGCGGCGGCGTCATCACGATCGCCCACTGGTTGCTTGTCCACGGGCACACTCTCGCCGGTAATAGGCGCTTGATCGACGCTCGTTTCGCCTTCGATGACGAATCCATCCGCAGGAATGCGTTCATCGGGCTTCACGATCACAATGTCTTCGACTTGAAGCTCTTCGACGGCGATTTCTGTTTCTTGTCCATTTCTACGGACGCGCGCTGTTCGTGGGGCCAGCTCCGAAAGGGCTTCGATCGCCCGTTTGGCTCGACCCATCGCGTAGCCTTCCAGGGCATGACCGATGCTGAACAGAAAGAGCAGCAAGGCGCCTTCCGCCCAGGCCCCCAAAGCTGCGGCGCCTGCGGCTGCGATTAGCATCAGGAAATCGATCTCGAACTTGCCGCTACGAATCTTCTCGATTGCCTCTTTGGCCGTGAAGTAGCCGCCAAAGAAGTACGCAATGATGAACGTAGTAACGGGAATCCATTCATCTACTCCAGTGAATGTTTTAAGCAGCCAGCCAATCAGCAAGAATAGACCGCAGAGAATTGCAAAGAATAGCTCGGTCTTCTGTCCGAAGATGCCACCGTGAGCGTGGTCGTGATCTGCGTGATCGTGGTCCTCTTGATGGCCTTCATCGAATCGTTCTCCAGCGATCGCTGGCTGCGACCTCGACCAGTTGCCAAGCGCCTCGCGGATGACGCTTTCGTTTGCGATGGTTCGATCGAATTCAACTCGCACGCCACCTTCTACTGACACGGCCGCTTCCAGTACGCCATTGACTCGCGCCAGACGCGACTCGATGGCACTCGCCCGTCTTGCGTGCATCGGTTGAAGTTCTGTGTGGTAGTGGCCGAATCGCTGTCCCAGCTCCAGTCCGATCTGTTGAGACAGGTCTCGGACTTCAGCCAGCGACAATACGTTGGGGTTGTAGTGGATACAGAACTCGCCATTGGTGTCCTCTGATGATTCGACCACATGACTTGAGTCGATTCCCTTTTTTGCATCTAGCAATCTTCTCAGGCGATCAACGCAAGCGTCCTGTGAATCGGGCACGTCTGGCAGGACGAAATCAATTTTAAGTCGAGCTTTCTGTGGCATCTAGCGTTCCTGCATTACGTGTTCTTGAGACTACCGCATCCGCCAGTTCCCCAAGGACTCTCAAGAAAGTGGGCCAATCACGATGTCTCTATTACGTATCATCTACCAAGCACCGTTAGGTAGCGTCTCTCGGGTGACTCGATAAGCATCAAAACGGGTTTGTCTCTAGGTAGTTCCTCCGTCACTCGCAGAAAATCGTCCATGTTGCGGATCGCGCGGTCATTGAGTCGCAGAACAACCATCCCAGCAGCGATCCCGTCCTTATAGGCTACTCCTGCGATCTTCACATTCGTGATGAGCACTCCCGTTGTATCCGGTTGATAGCCCAGCAGCTCTGTGGTGTCAGGATGCAGCTCATCGACACACAGCCCGAACCTTTTGCAAAATTCCTGCGGCGGTTCATGTTGGTGAGCCTGCTGAACATGTCTCGAGGGATGTTGACCTTCAGGCCGATGGTCCATAACGATGCTTACGTCTTCTGCGTGTCCATCGCGAAAAACGGTCATCCGATGCGGTTCGCCTGGTGCAGGTTCGTCAACGACCTGTCGCAACGGAGATTGCTCGTCGATCGGCTGGTCGTCGAAATGCGTAATCAGGTCGCCCACCTGCAACTTTGCATTCGCGGCTGGCGTGTTGTCCGCCACGTACATTACGTAGAGGCCACCCGATTTGGGCAGCTCTAACTGACGGGCCATCGCGGGGGAGATAGGCTGTATGTCGCAGCCCATGTAGGCGCCTTCTGGGGCACCCTGTTGCATCAGCTTATCCGCAGCTTGTTTAGCCGCCTTAATTGGGATCGCTAGTCCAATGCCTTGGAACCCGTCATCGACGCCGATGCTGCCTGCGAGCATTCCCACAATCTTCCCCTGCAAGTTCGCAAGTGCCCCACCCGAGCTGCCTGGATTGGAAGAGGCGTCGCTTTGAATCAACGGCGTGGAGTTGAGAGGGGTGTGGCGTTCGGTTGCCGCTACTGTGCCCGTACTAACCGACCTCTCCAGACCGTAAGGATTGCCGACTGAGACAACCCAATCTCCCAATTGCAAGGCATCGGAATTCCCAAGGCTTGCGGCAGGCAGTTCTGCACCGGCTTCTATCCTCAGAACGGCCACATCGCGACCAGAGTCGGAAAGGACCTCGACAGGCTCGAATCGGCGACCATCCGGCAGGGTGACAAAGATGACATCTGCACCGGCAACCACGTGATTGCAAGTTAGGATGACACCAGAGCGGTCGATAATGATCCCAGAACCACGTTCATCGCCTGATACATAAGGAAAATCTGGCGAGGAGTGCGTTTGCCAAATATCTTGGTTTCTTTGCCGTTGTTCATGCAGTCGCCATTGGGGTGTTTCACGCGGCCCTCGCAGTGTCTCGACAAGAACGACACTAGGCGATACCAGCTCTGCTGCGCTGCGAAATTCTTGCGACAGCTCTTTTGCGTGGGACACTTTGCTATTCTCGTGCTGACTATTAGCTTCCTCCGCCCTTGTATAGTGGGAGAGGAGCACAGTCGTCATCATAGCGGATAACAGCGGCACCGAAGCATTAACCGTCAAGTAGTTCATCGTCGGCAATCCATTTCATTGGGTGAATCAAAAACGGGAAAGCGAGTGCGGCAACGAGCGGGGGGCATCCACCGCAGTCTCGCTCTCCCGCCGTAGTCGCAAGACCATTGAGTGATATCGAACTAATGATCATGCCCTTCGTGGTCATGGTCATGCTCGATGACCCCTCGCAACTGTTTGCCTGAAACAGAAACGACCAACTGGGCTTGGACGCCCTCGTGGTCGAGTTCTTCAGCAAGCTCTGCATCGGACGACACAAACCGTGACGATTGACCTGGGGGATCGCCAGCCTCTGGGCTCGCAGCCAAAGAGAACTGCTCTGCTTGCCCATCGTGGCTGAGATTGATCGTCAACTCCTTGGTGTCCACGGGAATGGCTTGCTTTCCGGCAGAGTCTAGGATGTACACGGTGATGGTCCCAGCGTGCTCATCATGCAGGAGTTCGGCGTGGTACTCTTCGTTGCCCAACTCGATGAGAGAGCCGTGGTGTGGGCCCTCCGTGGGATGTTCGTGCGACTCGCCTGTGGCAGCTGATTTTGACGACTGACCGCCGCTCTGGCCTTGTCCACACCCGCTGAGGGTGACGGCTGCGGCAATAATTAAGCACGCGACACTCGCAGAAATGTGAGAATACAAGTTCATGGCTACTCCTTTTCGTGTTAGTCAACAAATAAAATACTCTGCCCGACATGGGCACCCTTGTCTCAGCTTTCCTCTTCTTCAGCTACTAGCTCGACTTGCTGCTGGCCGACTTGGACGACTCGCTGTGCGGCCCCGATTCCCAGAGACCAGAACAGCGCGGGACGCACCAGGAACTCTAGCAGCGTGCTGGTGACCAAACCGCCGATGATGACGGTCGCCACCGGATAGAGGATTTCCTTGCCAGGCTCGCCCGCTGACAGAGCGAGCGGTATCAGACCAATGCCCGAGGTCAATGCCGTCATTAGCACTGGGGCCAGTCGGTCTTTGCCAGCGCGAACTACCATGTCCCGCGACCACGACTCTCCTTCGTACTTGACTAGGTGCAGGTAGTGGTTGATCAGCAAGATGCCGTTGCGGGACGCGATACCGCACAACGAAATGAACCCCACCATGCTGGCAATGGTGAGCGTCTGGCCGGTGAGGTACAGCGACGCCACGCTGCCAATGAACGCCATAGGCAACGCCACCATGACTTGCAGGGCCAGATTGGCTGACCGGAAGAGCTTGTAGAGCACCAAAAACATGGCCACGAGCGAGATGCCGAACAAGATCGCGATCATCCGGGACGCCGACTTCTGGCTCTGAAACTGTCCGCCGTACTCGACAAAGTACCCAGTGGGCAACTCCGCGACGACGGGCTGAAGCTTTTGCTGGATGTCGCCGACCACATCGACTAGGCCACGACCTGAAACGTTGCACTGGACGACGATCCGTCGTCGCACTTGCTCACGGTTGATCGTGTTAGGACCAGCGGCCTTGTAGATTCGAGCCACGTCTTCGAGCTTGACCGTGCCGCCCTGCGGCAATTCGATTCGCAGTCGCCGCAGCGCTTCGACATCCTCCCGAGAATCCTCCCCCAGCCGAACCATCAAGTCGAAAGTGCGTTGACCATCGAGCACTTCAGAGACGACTTCTCCCTGCATCGCGGTTTCTACAAACTCGTTTACGTCAGCGCGTCGCAGTCCAAACATTCGCAGCTTGTCGCCGTCCGCCTCAATGCGTAGCTGTGGAATGATGACCTGCTGCTCAACCTGGAGGTCGCGGATGCCTTCGATACCGGAGATCGCACCCCGTATGCCTTCTGCTTGACGACGCAGTTCATCCAAATCGTCGCCGTAAAGCTTGATGGCGACTTGCGCTTTGACGCCTGACAGCATGTGAGAAATCAGGTGGGCAAGAGGCTGCTCCACAGATACCACGATGCCGGGGATGTCTGCGAGGGCATCGCTCACTTTCTCGATAACCTCCTCTCGCGACCGCTCGGAGTCGGGGCTGACCGTCGCAATGACTTCCGTGACGTTCACCCCTTCGGCGTGCTCGTCGAGTTCCGCCCGTCCCGTCTTGCGTACAAACGTCTTGAGGTCCTCAAACTCGACAAGTCTCGCTTCGACCTTCTTTGCGACCTGGTTGGAAGTCGCGAGAGAAGTTCCGGGGGGCAAGAGCACATTGATTTGCACCGCTCCTTCATTGAACGGCGGCAAAAAGTCGCTTTCTAGTCGGAACATGGCCCAACCGGCGACGGCAGCAGCCGCCAGCGCTAACATCAGCACCATCCACGACAGCCGAAGACTGATTCGGATAACGCCATCAGCAACGGCTTTCAGAACCCGCAGCACGAGCCCATCTTTCTCTTCTCCGGAACCGCCTTGATGGCGGAGCAGCCAGTAGCTCAGGACGGGCGTGACCGTCAGGGATACCAGCAGCGACGAGACGAGTGAGACGATGTACGAGACGCCCATCGGCCGAAACAACTGGCCTTCCATGCCGGTCAGAGCAAACAAAGGCACGAACACAAGCACGACGATGAGTGTGCCGTAGACGATGGAGTTGCGGATCTCAACGCTCGCCTGAAACACCACCAACAGCGGGTTCTTCGGCGACTCGGAATGCCGGTTCTCCCGTAGCCGGCGGAAGATGTTCTCGACGTCAACAATCGCGTCATCGACAAGTTCCCCGATCGCGACGGCCAAACCGCCGAGAGTCATTGTGTTGACCGACAGTCCGAACGCCGCAAATACTATCGCCGTGATGGCGATGGAAAGCGGAATCGCCGTGAGCGTGATAAGCGTTGTTCGCAGGTTCATTAGGAAGATGAAGAGAATGATCACGACCAGCACACCGCCATCGCGGAGTGCTTCAAAGACGTTCTCGATTGCCAGATCGATGAATTCCTTTTGCTGGTACAGCTCCGGCATGATGCGGACATCGCCTGGCAGAGAAGGGGCCATTTCTTCTAGGGCCTTGGTCACCTTGTCGGTGACGACTCGAGTGTCGGCTTGGGGCTGCTTAAGGACAGTCAAGACGACGGCCGGTCCGCCGTTGATCTGCCCCTCGTCGTCGCGCTGGAAGGCCGCGCTGTCTCCCCGCTTGACCTGCGGCCCTTCGACCACATTGGCGACTTGCGATAGCGTGACCGATTGGTTGTCACGCTGCTTGAGGACGATGCCCCTGATTTGCTCGACCGTTTTGACACGCCCGAGCGAGCGGACGAGAAACTCGTTGGGGCCTTGCTCGTCCAGGTATCCGCCAGCAGTGTTTTGATTGCTCTCTTCGAGCGCTTGCTTCACCTCATGCAGCGTTACGCCGTATCTCAGCATGAGGTCGGGATCGACCAGAACTTGAAACTGCTTCCGATCGCCCCCCATCACAATGACCTGGGAGACACCCTCAATCGTGAGGAGCCGTTGCCTGACGACCCAGTCGGCCAGCGTACGAAGTTCAAGCTGAGTTGTGTCCTCTTCGGCCGTCATCCCGATGATCATGATCTGGCCCATGATCGACGAAATGGGCATCAATTGAGGCTTCACATTGGGGGGAAGCCTGTCATTGGCTAACGCCAATCGCTCGGCGACGATCTGCCGGTCGTTGTAGATGTCGGTGCCCCAGTCGAATTCGACATAGATGACAGACAAGCCAATTCCCGACGACGTGCGTACCGCCTGTACGCCTGTCGCCCCGTTAAGCACAGTTTCAATCGGAAACGTGACGAGCGTTTCGACTTCCTCAGGCGCCATGCCCGGCGCCTCGGCCATGACGACAACCCTCGGACGGTTGAGGTTGGGAAACACGTCAATTGTCAACCGCGACGCCTGCCAGGCACCGTAGCCGACCAGGAACACCGCCAGCGCGGCGACGAGCACCCGGTTGTGGAGCGAGAATCGGATGATTGTGTTGAGCACTAGTGGAGTCCTTTCCGATCAATGATTGTGGCCGGCGTGGGGGTCGATGGCGCCGCCCGATTTGTTCTTTAGCGCGAGATGCATCTGGTACGCGCCGTCGCCCGCGATGATGTCGCCCTTGAAGACGGCTCCGTCGTTGGCGATTACCACAGCGTTCTGATCCCGGTAACGGATGTGGACCGGCACTCGATCAAAATGATCGCCGTTCTGCCGGTAGACGTAGGCTTCAGCGCCCTCATCGACGACAGCCGTGGTCGGCACGACGATCTGGCGTTCCCAGGTCTCGACAGGGATGCTGAGTTCCATCCTCTGCCCCGGCTTAAAAGCCCATTCGAGGAACTTCTTGCCACGCGGACCGGATTTCTCCAGTGCAATGCGGTTCGGCAAGCGGACATAGACTTTGAAAGCGCGGGACTCCGGGTCGATCTGGCCAGCGACGTAAAGAATCTCCAACCCTGTTGGTTGTCCGCCCGGCGACGACTGGCCGAGCTGCTTCGCCTCAACGGGAAGGCCCGCCTCAGCGGCGCGTCGGATGGAAGCTGCGTCATCCTCGAATGCCAAAGCTTCGATCAATAGTTCGCAGTGGTCGCTAAGCAGCGCCAGTTCGCGTCCGATCTCAACGTGTTCTCCAAGTGCAATCCCTAGGCTCTGCACTGTGAAAAGATGTGGCGCTTCGCACGCCTCTTCTGTCTCAGCATGCTCGGGCGCGCGTACCGTGATTTCACGGAACATCTTGCCGGACCGGCGAACCTCTTCGACCTGATCTTCGGTGAGGCCATGAAGAAGCATGGCTTGCCTGGAGGCATCTAGTGCAACTTTGATCCGGTCTTGCTCGTACTGTTGCTCAAGAATTCGCTTACCCGCCACTACGCCTGTTTCTAGCGCGTTCAGACGCGCAAGCTCACGCTCAACCACTCCCAATTGCGATAGGGTTTCTAGAAACTCACGCTGGGCCGCGACAAGTTCTTCGTGCGTGAGCCGCATCTCGAACAAGGGCTGTTCGGCTTCGACGGCCTCTCCCTGAGTAATAAAGACCTTTTCGACGACTCCTGTGAGCGGCGTGGTAATGTGGACCTGTGAGCGTCCCGGAACTTCAACCACGGCGGCGGGCACATTGAGTCGACGTGCATAGTCACTAGGGGCGATCGCGAATGGCTCAAAATCGATATTCTTGAGCCCACGTTCGCTCAGCGTGATCGACGACGCTTCACTGTGTCCAGGATGGTCGTGAGCGTGATCGTCGTGGGAGTCTTCTGCTGGCGAGCTTGTCGGGGCACCGTCCACCCGAGTCGCCGCTTGCAGCAGGGGCAGCCACGTGTCTCTCATGACGAAGGCCCCGCCTGCAATCAAGGCAGCGGCCGCAAATGCGGCTAGAAGCCATAACTTCTTCTTAGGATGTGTTGACATATTAGTACTCCGAGAAATGCCTGCACCCGCAGGCAGAAGCCGCCCAAGTAAAAGGGCGCGCCAATCGAGTCCGTTGTGAAGCGGACAGAACTTGTAGTCCGCGTTGCCAACAAGAAGCCGTCGTGAGAATCGGGTGGTTACCCGTTCGGCGGCAAGCTGGAGCGATTCAGATAAGAAGAACGCTCTTGGCGAGATGCGCGCGCACCGGTAGCGGTCGGCGTCCGCACGAGGAGAGTTGCCACTCAAGATGGCCGCGCAGAACCTCGGGAGGCGCAAGCGACTCAGGTAGTGCTGCCGACATGTCGAACTCGGACAAAGCTATCTCAGCAAGGTCGAAGCCTACACCAGGCGCAAGCCAGTTGCACTGCTCTTCTTCGCAGCTACGGGAAGGGAAGTCGGGTTCGAGTCCTCGCTGGTCTGCTTCGCTAGCGAACGAGACGTTCCCTTCGCTTGTCGAATGACCGGTAGCGCCGGCATGATTATGACCGCACGCAGACGAACGCTCATCAACGGATCTTTCATGACGACAGCCTGAAGCACACGACGTACTCTCGCCATGCGCATGGTGGGCGCAGCAACCCAACAGTGCGTGCGTCAAAACGGCGATGGCAAGAAGGAAACGGATTAGTTGCTCGCTGGATAGGCGTTGATCGATTTATTTAGTGATAGCCTTCGAACTCACAAGTGTATCCCACAGAACGACTTCGGGCAATCGCGGCTCGTTGCGGCAGCTACCTCGTGCCTTTACTGCGGTACATTTGCAAGACTCCCGTCGAGCAGTAGCCCGTCGATCAGGGCGTAGCTCTGCCAAAGCTCTCCGAGAGCGTCCAAGTAGGCCAGGTTCGTCTGCGAATAGGTCTGCTGGGCAGCGAGCAGATCGAGATACCCCACTTCTCCTTGCTCATAGCCTTTACGCACCAAGTCGAGGGTGCGCTGAGAACGCGGCAGGACATCCGCCGCGTAATTCGTCGCGGTGACTTGTGCATCCGAATAGCTTCGAAAAGCGTCGGCCAGTCTCTGGCCTAGGCTTTGCTCGATACGCTGAATATTCCGTTCCGCTTCCGTTATCTCAGCCTGGGCTTGCCGTATACCGCCCTGATTCCGGTTCCACAGCGGAATCGGCATGCCAACCTGCACGCCAGCAATCGTATACTCTGACGACGCATCATACTGCACACTCACCTGCGTACTTATGTCGGGCACGGCTTCGACGCTCGCGCGGTTGAGTGCGCGACGCGCGCGCTCCATGTCGGCTACCGCAGCGGCTATCTCTGGGCTTTCCGATTGGAGTCTGACCAGTTGATCTTGCCAGTCCAGTTGCTCGGGTAGGTTCGTTACGTCGCCTTCCAATGCTTGCTGGGGCAGTACTGGTCCGCTTACCACCGCGGAGAGACGTCGCCAAGCTTGTTCTTGAGCGTTTTTCGCCGTCCTTAGGAACACACGGGAATTCTCTTGACGGATTTCGGTCTGCAACAGACCCGCGACTGGGATCTCTTCCGCCTCGACAAGCGACTTGGAAGCTTCCGCTGCGTCGGATGTCACCTGGAGCAACTCTTCGGCAAGTTCCACGCGACGCTGTGCTAGGAGTGCCTGGTAGTAGGCTTTGCGAACGTCTGTCAGCACCCGTCGCTGGGTTGCGGCAAGCTGTTGTTCAGCCCGCGTGATCTCCGCCGCGACGACGGCCCGGTCACGCTGAAGTTTGCCTGCAGTGATAAATGTTTGCCCAACATATCCGCCTTGCTGGCCTGCGCGTCCATCGTTGCCGACTTCGCCAGCGGTGTAGCCGGCCGTCGGATTAGGCGGCAGCCCAGCCTGCACCCATTTCCCCCGCAGCGCTCGCACGCGAGCCGAAGACTGAGCAACGGCCGGGTTATTGGACATCGCCATTTGCTCCAGGGCTTGGAGCGTAAGCCCTTCACTCTGAGCTACCGGCGTAGGCGTCACGAGTTCCTCCGCCACTTGCGAAGGCCCTTCAACGCTCGGCGGCATAGCTAGCTCGACGGAATCGCCCTTATCCTGGTAGCTCGTCTGCACGACTTGCGGCGTTTCATTTGTGGTAACCGAAGCCGGCGAGCTTGATGTTACCTCGCGCGGACCTGATGCGCAGCCCGCAGCAACCAGCAGAGCGATTGGGATTGATATATGGCTTGCGGTCATCCTTGACCTCCTTACCTTATTCATCGGTGTTGCCAGCATTCTTTGACCACCGAGTCTTGTTATGCGTGCCGAAGGGCAGGGACGATTTCGGTTCGCGACGCATGCCAGCCCGGCGCCAGCCCCGCGAGAATCCCCACAGCCAGGGAAACCAGCAGCCCTTGGGTTGCTAGCACAGCCGACGGCTCAAACGCTATGGTGACGCCCTCGGCGGCGACCGACATGCCTGTGGATGAGAGGATTAAGATGCTGCCGACGACTCCCAGAATTCCGCCGAGCGTACTGAGGACCACACTCTCGATGAGCACCAGACGAAACACCCGCTGCGGACGCAGTCCCAACGTCTGCAGCACCGCGTGCTCCTTGATGCGGTCTTGGACCGACATGACGGTTGTCGTCGCTACCAGCGAGAGCACCAAACCGACGCAGGCGTAGCCCAGCCAGTGGACGAAGCCGATCAACTCCGCTAGGTCGCCGAGCGTGTCCGCCTGGAACATGCCCTTGGTCCTGGTTGTAGTCGCCACCGGCCCAGAGCGAAACTCCTGGTCGATCTGCTTGGCCAGATTGTCGGCGTCAACTCCATCGGCCACGTGGACTTCTAGCTGCGTGACGGTTCCCACGTCGTTGGCGCCTCTGGCTCGTTGCAGGAACTCCAGGTGCGTGTAGATCAGGTTGTTCTCGGCCGCAACGCTGGACCGAAAGACGCCTCTTACCACAACCGACACGTCTCCAATGGTAAACTTGTCGCCCTCGGCCAATCCACGGCGTGTCGCAACGTCCGCTCCCACTAGCGCCGCATCGTCCTGCTGAGCAAACGAGCCCATGCTCCCCGAGGTGAGTGACAAGTCTCGCGCCGTGGTGAGTTTTTCCGGCGGCATCCCTTGGAACACGATCGCATCCAGGCTCGCCCGGCAGTTGTTTGTAAACACTTTGATCGGCACCACGTCGCGGACCCCCGGCACCTTGGCGATTGTGCCGCCGTAGTCTTGCGGCAAGCGACTGCTCTGCGGACAGAAGCGATTTTCCTGGAAGACAATTAACGTGCGGTCAGCGCTGGCGTCGGAGGTAAGCGCTAGCAGTCCCTGTTGCACCGAGCCGATGAAGCAGAACACGAGCAGCGCAACGGCTGTACCGCTCACGGTCAGTAGCGTGCGCGCGCGATGCCGCCAGAGGCTTTTGAGTACGTAGGGAACGAATTTGAACATCTTTAGGCCGTCCTCAAGTGAGTGGAGGTCGTCTCTTTGCCGTTCTCCATGAGCCGCCCACGTTCCAAACGGATTTGCCGTTTGGCCCGCTTTCCGGCGTCGGCGTCGTGGGTCACCATCAGCAGCGTCATCCCCAACTCGTCGTTGACGCGACTAAGCAATTGTAGAATCTGCTCGGTTGTTTCGTCGTCCAGGCTTCCTGTCGGTTCGTCGGCGACTACGACGGTCGGGTTCGCCACGATGGCCCTGGCGATGCCGACCCGCTGTTCCTGTCCGCCCGACATCTGACGCGGGTAATGAGAAGCCCGCGAAGTGAGGTCGACGGCTTCCATGGCGATCTCAACTCGCTTCTGGCGTTCCGCCGCCGACATCGACAACAGCAGCAGCGGCAGTTCCACGTTTTCGTAGGCAGTGAGAACAGGAATGAGATTGTGCGTTTGGAAAACGTAGCCGATGTGCGCAGCCCGCCAATCGGCCAGCTTCCCACGCGACAGCTTCGTGATTTCCGTTCCGGCGACGTTGATCTCACCCGAGGTCGCCTGGTCGATGCCGGCGATAAGGTTCAGCAGCGTGCTCTTGCCGGAGCCGCTCGCGCCCATCAGCGAAACGTAGTCGCCTTCCTCGATCGACAGGCTGACTCCATCGAGCGGACGAATCGTCTCCTCACCGTTGGCGTATTCTTTTGTGACGTGCAGCACATCAACTAGGGACATGGCAGGGCTCCTTATTCAACTAGCTATTTGTTTCAGCGACCTGTGCGGTTCTTGCAGCGGAGCCGCTCGGCGGTGACCAATTGCCGGGTGCAGAACGATCTTCACCGGTCACGCGCACCCGCATGCCGTGGGACAGCAATTCTCGGCCGCCGACGATCAGTTTGTCTGTCGGGACGAGTCCGTTGATGATTTCTACCAATCCGTCCTCGGTGGCACCGCGCCCAACCTCGACCGACTTCTGCTCAGCTAGGCCCGTGGTCAGGTTGGCTACCCAGACGGTGGCGCTGCCTTTCGCGGCGCTAACGAGAGTTTGCGGAACGAACATCCTTAGCGGCGACTCGCCCGGCTCTTCCTCGACGACCGGTGATGGTGGGGCAAGGAACGTGACTTTGGCGAGCATTTCGGGCTTGATGACGGTGGGCGGATTCTGCACCGCGACTTTCACTTGCAGTGTGTTCTTCTGAATGTCTGCTTGGGTGGTGACCGAGATGACTTCTCCAGCGATGGCTTCGCGCAGGGCCGCGGTTTCTATCTGCGCCGGCTGGCCGATTTGCACCTGGGGCACATCTTCCAGCCGCACGTCGACCCGCACTTGCAGGCTCTGCGGATCATAGAGCCCGACGACGGCGCTTGAGCCTTGCTGCGACGATGCGCCCATTCCAGACAGCCACTGACCAGGGCGAGCCTCCAGGCTCAAGACACAGCCGTCAATGGGTGAGCGGACCGTCATACGTTCAAGCTGCAGCTGGGCTGTCTCTACCGCGAGGCGACTCTGTTCGACGCGAGAGCGGATGATCGTGAGCATTGCTTTCGCTTCGGCAACCCCTCGCTTCTCTTCGGTGAGAAGCGTGAGTTGATCGGCGAGCGCCGTTCGTTTTCGCTGGAGGGACTCCAGTTGAGATTCCAGCGTCGGACGCCTCGCAACGAGCGTTTCGACAGCATTGTTGGCGGTCGCCAGTTCGCCCCGGGCCTCGCGTAGGACGCGGCCGGTGATGGCGTCCCCCGCGAGTTCTTTACGGCGGACGTTCTCGGCGGCCAGAGACTGACGGGTCTTCGCGGCCTCGATTGCGTACGGCAGGTTATCGAGTTCTCGTCGCGTCTTGGCCAGTAGCGCGTCGGCGTCCGCCAGCGACGCCTGTAAGACGACCGGCCTCTCTAAGTTCGTCTGAGCCGCCACCAAGGTGGCCTCGGCGCGGTCCAGTTCTCCTTTCTGCATTTCGAGACGGGCCTGGGCATCCGCAAGAGCGATCTTCGCATCGGTGTCGATAAGCGTCGCCACCGGCTCACCTTGATCCACGTGCTGGCCTTCGATGACGAGCAATTCACGAATCACGCCTGGAGCCAGCGAAGAGGCGAGCACCGGCGTGGGACGCGGTTCGACCCAACCCGCCGCCTGGAACAGCGGCGTGCCCTCCTGCTTGATCTCCGCCCTGCTGACGACCACGGGCGTGATTGTAATCGGGTGGGCCGGCAGGAAACTCTCGCGCGCCGCCCAACCGAACAGCCCAACGAACCCTGCGAGGATCGCCAGCGGCAAGACATACCGCGTCAGCCACGAGCGATTCTGCCTCAGTTTCGCCGCTTTCGGCGCGCCGCGGTCGACAGCCAGTTGACTGAGGTCGAGTTTTGAAGATTCTTCTGACATATAAACGCTCCGGCTAGTTTCCCTGCCGCTAAATTGCCTTGATTGCTTCCACAACCGGGAGCCGCATTGCCTTCGCCGCCGGAGGAATCGCTCCCACGACGCCCAGGAGCGCCGCAACGGTGCAGGCCACCGAGATGCCGACGCTATCGACGCGCAGCATGAACGCGCCCATCGTGAACCGCACAGCGGCCCCATCGACCAACAGCAGCCCCAATACGCATGCTACTAGGGCGGCAGCACACGCGAGCAGCGTCGCTTCTTGAACGAGCGTGAGCAGGATCGCGCGCCGCCGAAAGCCCATCGCCTGCAGCGTCGCCAGTTCGCGTATGCGGCCCACCACTGCGCCGTACATAGTGTTCAGCCCGGCAAAGATACCGGAACCTGCCACCAGCGCGACTACAACCCAACCCAACATGCGAACCGGTTTGTAGTGCTTCTGCAGAGCGGCGTAGTAAGCACTTTCGGCCACCGCTTTCAGCTCCAAGTCGACGCGTTCTTTACAGAACATGTCGATATCGGCGACCTGTTGAGGTGACTCCATGGCGACCGCGACCAGGCTCAGGTCTTGGCGTTTGAGCGTCGTTTGCAAGTCCGCGAGCGGGGCCCACACCTCCGACTCAAACGCTGAGCCAGCGGCCGTGAACCTCCCGCTGACCTTCCACATCTTGCCGTCGAATGCGATCTCGCTGCCAACTGCCAGGTCCTCGTCTCGTGCTCCTAGCTTGGAATGTGCGAGGCGACCTACCAAGACTTCGCCTGCCTGCGGCCAACTGCCTTCCACAATCTGAACCCGGTCACGCACCAAGGGGGCGCTTGTCGTGACCCCTCTGACCAATCCCATCCCAGGTTCTTCAAGGCCTTCTGTCGTGATCCGCGTGCCCAAGTACAACTCCGGCGAGATGTACTCGACGCCGTGACCTTGACGAACGCCATCGACGCTCGCTGAAAGCAGTGAGGCCGTGCTGCCTGGAATCGACGAGTTCTCAATGTCCGCCGCAGACGACAGCGAATACACGAGCACCACGTTGGGATTGCCGGTTGCCGAGAGAGACTTCTCCAGACCGCGAATGAATCCCACGACTACTAGCACCAGCAGCACGACGATCGTCAGACCGCCGAACGTCAATGCGCTGCGGGAGGGGCGGCGGAACAGGTTCCGCACGCCATAGTCCCAGGGCAGGAGTTTTGATGCGAGCATGGTGAGAGTCTCCAATTGGCAGCCGACGCGGCTGCCTCTATTTGCGAATGAACACGCGGTTGGCGAGCATCGAAAAATTGCCGCTCTTGTCTTTCTTGGCGGTGCCTTCGACCACAACCATGTCGGACTCCTTCAGGCCGAGCAGCTTGCGTGAATCGACCGGCACCACCTGCCCGCCGGCGTCCACGACCTTCACCAGCGTCGTGCAAGCCAGACGTTCCGTGGCGCAGCAATCGCCCGTGCAGAGTTCGCCCTCAGCAGAGTCTTCCCCTTCGGCAACCACTGACATCGATGCGTCGAGCAGCATGAACGCCGCCCGGCCGTCGATCCACGGATTGGCTGAGCCGCCGACACGACCGACAAGCACCAAGGGCGCACCATCCTCGGCGGACTCGCGGGCAGCAATGACGCCCACTGCGCCGTCGGGTTCTGCGCTCAGCAGGAATTGCGTTCCATCAATGTCAGATTGCGCGGTCGACTCCTCAGCTGGCGTGCTGCCGCAACCGGAAAGGCCAACCAACGTAGAGGCTAATGCCAAGAGTGCTAGGTATGTCCAATTCATCTTTGGATTCCTCCATTTATGAGTTGTTGAGCTTGATGGTTTGACTTCGGCGCGGCTTCAGTGGCCCAGGAAATCGCCAAAGTTCCGTAGTTTCCACGAATCGCGACCGGACGTTCCTTGGCTGCGGAGACCGCATCGATTACGAGCCACGGAGAGACCGGCGTTTTCGGGTTCGTTTCGACTATCAAGGTCTCGCGCTCCATATCGACACTCACCTTAGTAACCCCTTTCAGGCCGTAGAGCTGAGCTGCGATCTTTTGAGCGCATCCCTTGCAATGCAGGTTATCAATGACGATATGCTGCGTGGCCCCCATCTGCTGAACAGCGCGCAGTTCCTGTTCGTTCTGCGGACGAACGATTTGATACGCGGCGGTTGACGTGCTCAACGAGGTGGGACCTCCGTCCCCTTGCTCGACGGCGTGCCAGATGCGCCCCAGCGTCGTTGCGCTTGGGACGGGCAGCGTGACGTTCACCGTGTGCGTCGAGAGGTCAACTCCTACTGATTTGACGCCCTTGAGCGTGTAGAGCTGGCCAGAAACCTTCTGGGCGCAGCCTTTGCAGCACATTTTTTCTGCGATGACCTGTACTTCGCTATCTCCCGGTGGGAGTGCGGCCGTTTGGGCGAAGCCGGTTGAAGATGCGGCGGCGATCGTGATGGCTGCTGCAATCAGGTAATTGGTATTTATGCGCATAGCTCCTCCATGGAATTGATGTGGATACTCCTGGCGGCCGCATGCCTACGCGCTGAGCGCAGGGGCAACCGAAGGTGGGAAGACGACAGATGCCTGACAGCGACAGGTCACCTAACAGCGACCGATCAGGCTTGCATAGCGCAGGCAGAGTGCCCCGCGCAGAAGAGAACTCAAATCAAGAAGCGGCAAAACTTCGCGCAGCGCCGAAGGGCCGATTCGTCATCCAGATTAGGAGGCGCGGACCAAGTTACGAACGCCGAATGATCGGACGCACCGCCGGGAACAAGGTCATTGCTAATAGCAAAGATGCCGACGAACGCCAATTCAAAGGGCTTGTCGAACGATCTCGGCAACTCGAATGGCTGCGGGACCTGATGGCACCAGCAGCTATCGGGGCAAGGGCATGAATCGTGGCGATGCTGGTGCTCTTGATCTTGCTGAGGTGCCGGCTCCTCGTCTGAATCACAAACATGCTTGTGACAGCAAGATTCAGGCTCGGCCGAGCTAGCAACCCCACCTGTGCCGCAAGCCCCAAGGGCGCAATAAAGCCCAGCATTCTGGGCCAGCGTCGACAATGATAGCAGGATCGCCGCGACGGCGATTTGCTGCTTCAGATTGTCGACACGTGGAAACATGGGTAAGCCCAAACGAACTTCTGACTACGACTACAGTGAGTAGTACTCGGCAACTTCGAGCTAATCAGTTTATCCGAAACGGCTTCTGGCCGCAAAGTCAACCCGGAACGCCTAAAATGGCGGTGCAATCATCCCCCCTTGAGTAGATGTAAGGACGTGGTTACGGCGTAAGGTCCAAGTCTGGGCCTCGCTGCAAAGCCCCGCGCAGGCGACCACAGTGGAGCTGACGCCTCTAGCAGTTTGCTGAGCCGCGAACTAAGCGAAGTTGCATCGACTTCGCGGACTTTGGCCTCGGGCGAACTCGCTGAGGTGGCTCCCACCGCCGCTTTCCGACCAGTAGAAGCGTCAAGTCTCTATCGAGGCGGTGACCAGGCAGCAATCGTTGTATAGGGAGGGTCAGCTCGCCAGGTTCTTCCTGACCCACTCGACTACAGGCTTGTCCTCGGGCGATACGGGCTTCATGTAGACGTCGGCCATCTGCGAACTCGCGGAGTGACCCAGCCAGCGTCGCATCGCTCCAATAGAGCAACCCGGACGCGACCCGAACTCGGTCGCTCCGAGGTGGCGCAAGACGTAGAATCCTCCCAGGCCATCTCCCGCGGCGCCAAGGTCATCACGCAGCCCGCCCCACCACTGCGCAACCGAGTCCGTATTGTCGTGGACAAGCGGCTGGAGCTTTCGCGTCAGGAACATCAACTCGCCCGATGACCGCTTTGCGGACTTGAGATAGGCGGCGATCGACTTCCACACGAGCGGCGGCGTCTCGCCATAGCGATCGACCCCGGTCTTGCCGCGACGTAGGTCGTAGCTCTTGCGGTCAATCTGGCCGACCCGTACTGCGGCAAGGTCTCTCTGACCGAATCCGCATCCGATGGCCATCCAGACCATTGCGGTCTCGCGAACACCGCAGGCCTTGAGAACCAGCTTGAGTTGCTTGAGCGACGGCAGCGTCCGCTTCACGGCTGGCTTGCCGTGCAAGCGGTCGCGCGAGTCCCAGTTCCACGTTAGCATCTGACTGCCGTGCTCCGGCCGCCCGGCTCGGTCGATTATCGTCTTCAAGAATCGCATCCGCTTGGAGACCTGAGAATGCGAGTAGCCTGATTCGACAAGCGACCGGTTGTACGCCTCGACGTCTAGCATCTGGAGGTCGGCCAACTCCATCCGCCCGACGGCGCCGTTACCGTACCGGGAATTCAGGTAAGCCAAGAACTCCTTGGAATAAAGCTGCCTTCGCTCGTAAAGGTTCTTCGTGATCGTGCCCGGCCGTCGTGGCTCACTCTCAGACCTCACGCGAGCCTCCTCGAAGTGCAGAAGGCTCGACGCAACGTGTAGCAAGCTACCCGTCCGCACATCAGATTGCACCAGCCGAGCTTTCTGAGCCGCCGGGTTCGGCCTTGGACGCGTCTTCTTCTCGGGAACCACTCCCTGGAGGAACGAAGCGACCCAGTCGTGGTACTGCTTCTCGGCCTCGCCCTTGCTGGCGGCATCGAAGCGATGCTTGCGGGGCGTCCCCGTGGCGGGGTCGCGGTACGATACGTGCCAACCGATTCCACGGGTCTCGGTATATTTGAGCTGCGGCACACGCCGCTTGCGGGTCTTGCCTTGCATGGTCTGGCCATCCCGACGGAGGAAGCTTCGGGGCGAGTCACTACCAGAAATGTAGTGCAAAACCGGCCAGAAATGTAGTGCAAGACCACTATTCTCCGTGAAAGAGATGCGTCAGCATGTGACTCATAATCCCTTGGTCGTAGGTTCGAATCCTACCCGGACTACTCGTCGAGATCGGCTGGAACTTGGCGCGGGCCGCGGACGCGTTTGGCCGCGCTGACGGCGCCGACGCAGCGTCACGCCCGATGAAAAGACGTTGCGGCGGGGCCCCGACATCGAGGCCCCGCCGCACCACGTGCAGTTCGTGATTGCGTCAGATCGAACGTCGTCTCCGCCGGGCGGCGATTCCTGCCAGCCCCAGGCCGGCCAGCCAGATTGTCGCCGGTTCGGGGATGTAGGGGTCGGGGACGTCGATCGGGTCCCCGGTGAGCGTGCCGACCGCTTCGATCGCGTCGATGTCCTCGAACTCCACGCCGAACCTCCCGCGAATGTCGAAGGCGGTGTCCCACAAGTGGCCGCCGTGCGACAGGAACGCGCCGACGATTCCGCCGGCCGCGTCGAAGTAGGCGTGGATGATCTCGCCGCCGTCGATGCCGACGGCGTCGATCGGGTCGATGCTGAACAGGATCTCGTCGCCGGGAGCGAACAGTCCATGGGCCGCGATCGGTCCCAAGTCTCGTGCCATCAGGGCATCGAGATCAATCAAGTCGCGAATCTCCCTCGGGAACGCGGCCCCCGGGCCCAGGAAAGCGTGTTCGACCGCCGCGACGACGTCCGCGTGCAGCACCCAGGGGGCGATGGCTTTGGCGGCGATGTCGTAGGCCCAGACGGAGACGCCCGAAGCAGAATCGTTGTCAAGCGAGAACCGATCGGAGTCGGCGACATGCAAGCCTCCGAGATAGCCCTCGACGACCACATTGCCGCCGGGCAGATGCGTGGGGGGCTCGGGCCCCCACACTTCCAGGCCATCGAGGTCGAACACGGGGTGATGATTGACGCCCGGCCCGGGGCCCGGGGGATGGGCGATGCCAAGCGTTTCGGCATCGGCCCAGATGCCGAAGGCGCCGGTTGGATCTTCCCACCAGACATGCACGCCGCCGACAACGCTCGTGTCGAGGGTCGACGAGAACAACAGCGACGCTTTGTTCTCAATCACTTCGCGAAACAAAAAGTCGCCCCGATTGGCGATTGCGTCGACTTGTCCCTGAGGAAAGTTGAACCCCGGCACGCCGAAATCGAACGCGTCGTTCGAACCGCTGTTGCCGCCCCCCACGCCGGCGCGGGGAATGCCGTCCCACGACACCACCTGCAGCGGGTCGGGGGCGCCGAACGCGTCGTGATCGTCGAAGCTGACGATCCGCGGATCGGTTCCCGGGATGCCGCGGTTGTGCGAATACTCTTTGCCGATCACGACATGCGCCGGCGTTGCGCCGGTTCCGCCGATGAAGATCCCTGCGGGGAAAGGGACCGTCGTGTAGTAATCGCCCGCCCAAGCCGGCATGGCGGCGCCGGCGACGCATACCGCCGCGAGCGCTTGGCGCCACCGTCCGGAAACAATGTACCGACTCATGAGACCCTCCCGTCGTCAGAGCAAGAGAAAACGATTCGCCCGGCAGGCGCACGGGCGCCGGCAAACCCCGGGCGGAGCGGCGCCATGTACGGGCCGTTCCGTCGGCGACATGCTGAACCAGACGCATTCCACGAGAGAAGCAAGCACGGGGGTTAAAATCCGTAGCATGTTCCCCGCAACCGTCAAGCTACCGGCCCCTGCCGCGCAGTCAAGCAAATTCGCAGTACGCGGATCGATTCTTCATCGACGAGCGCCAGCAGTCGGAGCGATCTCGCGACCCTGCGGCTGGTTGACCAATGGGAAACTACCAGCGTCCGCCGAACGAAAAGCAGACCTAAATCGTTTCCAATGAGCGGCTTGCGTCCAAGATGCCGTCGCGCGGGGCGGGCGATCCGTGCCGTCGAGACCGTCTCGAACGGGTTCCGTGGGGTTCCGTGCAACGGTCAGTTTCGGATACGCTCGCTCGGACGGAGCAGGACGGTCAAGTTTCTGCGGGCGACCTCGCTGTTTCCGCATTATTTGACAAGGAAACCCCTCGATGAACGTCGCCGTCTTCAGCACCAAACCGTACGATCGCCGCTTTTTCGACGCCGCCAACGGGCGGCATGGCCACGAACTGACTTATCTTGAAGCGAGGCTGAGTCCCGAGTCGGTCGCGTTGGCGGCGGGGTTCCCGGTTGTCTGCGCGTTCGTCAACGACCGGCTCGATGGTCAGACGCTCGCAGTCCTGGCCGCCCACGGCACGCAACTGGTCGCCTTGCGATGCGCGGGGTTCAACAACGTCGATCTGGCCGCCGCGAAGACGTACGGCATCGCCGTCGCCCGCGTGCCGGCCTATTCGCCCCATGCCGTGGCCGAGCACACGGTTGCGTTGTTGCTGACGCTCAACCGCCGCATCCACCGCGCGTTCAACCGGGTCCGCGAGGGGAACTTCGCGATCGACGGGCTCCTGGGATTCGATCTTCAGGGCAAGACGGTCGGAGTCTTGGGCACAGGACGCATCGGGGCCCTGGTCTGCCGGATCTTGCACGGGTTCGGGTGCCGCGTCCTGGCGTACGACGTGCATTCCAATCCCGAGTGTCTCGTCCTGGGCGTCGAGTACGTCGAGTTGCCTGAGTTGCTCGCCGCGGCGGACGTCGTCACGCTTCATTGTCCCCTGACGCCGCAGACGCACCACGTCATCGACGGCGCGGCGATCGCGCGGATGAAACCCGGCGTCACGATCGTCAACACCAGTCGCGGCCCGCTGGTCGACTCGCAGGCGGTCATCGCCGGGCTCAAGTCGGGCAAGATCGGCGCACTGGCCCTCGACGTTTACGAAGAGGAGGAGGACGTCTTCTTCGAGGATCTCTCGGACAAGGTCTTGCAAGACGACACCCTGGCGCGATTGCTCACGTTTTCCAACGTGCTGATCACTAGCCATCAGGCGTTTTTCACGCGCGAGGCGATGGAGAAGATCGCCGAGACGACCCTCGCCAACGTCAGCGGATTCGCCGCGGGACGGATCGAGCCGGCGAACTTGGTGCGGGCGCCGTGAGAAGGGCCGTGTACGCTGGCGGCTGACTGCGGTTAAGCTTTCAATGGGCGAGGCTTGGCGAGGCGAGTTCGACGGAGCCTCGCTCTCCATGTTTGGCGCCGAATCCGCCGCCCCGCGATGGAAAGACGCGTTCGATGCCGGTCTTCGATTACCGCTTTACCGTCAACGCCCCTTTGAAAGCGGTCGGCGAGTTTCATCGCGATACCAGTGCGCTGAAAACCCTCACTCCGCCGCCGACTCTCGTCCAATTGCACGACGTCGAACCGCTGGGCGAGGGGTCGACCTCGCGTTTCACGCTGTGGGTCGGACCGCTGCCGTTGCGGTGGACGGCAGTCCATCGCGGGGTCTCCGACCGCGGGTTCACCGACGTCCAGACCGAGGGCCCCGCCCTCAAGTGGGAGCACACCCACACGTTTACCCCGGTGTCGGACTCGGTGACCGAGATTCACGAGCACATCGTGTACGCGCACCGGTCGGGCTTCTGGGGATTCGTGACCCGGCTGCTGTTCGCGCGGCCGAACCTGAGGTTGATGTTCGCTTACCGCAAGCTGGCGACGCGGAGAAGTCTGCGGCGGCCCGGCGAATGATTCCCGAGTCCACCGGTTGCGACGGGTGGCTGGGGTCGAACGAAGTGAGCCCCCAGGCGATCTCCGAGGGGCTCCGCTGAACTGTGCCCCCAGGCGTCCTTCCAAGGGCGCAAACGGTATCACCACGATCCGCCGTGAAGCTTGGTTGCCGGATTCTCCGTCTCAAGCGAGAATGGCAGAGAGAGCCGCTTTGGCCACCTCCTCCGCCCTTCTTGCTGCCGCCGGGCTGGATATGGCGACCGTCACCGAACCGTTCATCGCCGACGATCGCGCCGTTGCCGGGCCGGCGTTCGGCAGTCTCCCGGTTGCCGACCCCCCCCTAGACGGTCCGTCTCCTGCGCTCGTCGATTCCGAGTCGGTCGCCTGGGTGGCCAGCTTAGTCGTGCATGTCGTGCTGATGGTCGCACTGGCTGCGGCGTCCCTCGCACTGCCGGCGCGCGAGGCCGACCTGGGGCTCGCTTTCGAACCGCTCGATCTGCCCGAGGAGGTCGAGATTGCCGAGGAGTTCGCCTCGGCTGACGACGAATACGACGCGCTCGGGGCGCTGAGCGCCGGCGGAATGGACTCGGCGCTTGCCTCGGCCCCGCAGTTGTCGCTCGAGTCGCTGGTGTCGATCGACGAGCCGCTGACGCCGGTCGTCGCCGAAGCGGCGCCGCTCGATTTGATGCGCAACGCCCTTGAAGCGCCGGAGAAGTTCGACGCCCCGCTCGCCCAGGGGGTCGGCAGCGTCGGCGCCACAGGGGCCGAGGGCGCCATCGACCGGATCACCCACGAGATCCTCGCTTCGCTGCAGCAGCGCCCCACGCTGGTCGTCTGGATGTTCGACCAATCGGGCAGCATGCGCACTGAGCGCGAGGCGGTGCTGAAACGATTTCGACGCATCTACGACGAACTGGGTGTGATCGAGGCGGCCGAGAATCCCGCGTTCCGACGACACAAAGACAAGCCGCTGCTGACGGCGGTCGTCGGCTTCGATGCCGAACCCCGCGCCCTTACCCCGGAGCCCACCGACGACTTCGCCGCGATCGAGCTCGCGATCAAGTCGATGCGCGACGCCGACACGCAGGTCGAGAACGTGTTCACCGCCGTCGCCATGGCCGCGGAGAAGTACCGCCGATACCGTTCGGCGAGTCAGGGAGGCCGCAACGTGATGATCGTCGTGTTCACCGACGAATCGGGGGACGACGCCGCGGCGCTCGACGAGGCGGTCGATCTGTGCCGCAAGAGCGCGATCCCCGTCTACGTCGTGGGCCGACCGGCGCCGTTCGGGCGACAGTTCGCCCGCGTCAAATGGGTCGATCCCGACCCGCGGTACGACCAGCGACCGCAGTGGCCCCCGGTGCGGCTGGGACCCGAGTCGCTCCTGCCCGAGCGGCTCAAGCTGTCGTTCGCCGACGGCCGCGACCGGGGCGAGATCGAGGAACTGCTCGATTCGGGGTTTGGTCCCTACGCCCTCACGCGGCTCTGCTTCGAGACCGGCGGCATCTACTTCACCGTCCACCCTAACCGCACGCTGGGACGTTCGATAGGCCCGGGCGAGATCGACACGTTGGCGGTTCACTTTGCGAGGTTCTTCGATCCCGACGTCATGGTCCGCTATCAGCCCGAGTACGTCTCGGTCGCGCAGTACGAACGGCTGATCGGATCGAATCGCGCCCGGCGAGCGCTCGTCGAGGCGGCCGCGCTCACTTGGACCGCGACGATGGAGAACGTCCGTCTGCGCTTTCCCAAACGGGACGAAGCGGAGCTCGCCCAAGCGTTGACGACCGCTCAACGCACCGCAGCCGTGTTGCAGCCGAAGATTGACCGCGTCGTGCAGATCCTCGCGACCGGAGCCGAGGATCGCGACCGGCTTGCCGAGCCGCGGTGGCAGGCCGGGTACGACTTGGCGATGGGGCGGGCCCTGGCGGTCCAGGTTCGCACGGCCGGCTACAACGCCATGCTCGCTCAGGCGAAGCAGGGGATGCCCTTCAAGAGCGAGCGGAACAACACCTGGATCCTGCGCCCGGGGTCGGACTTTCCCAACAGCGCGCTGGAGAAGACGGCGCAGCGGTCGCGCGAGTATCTCGACCGGGTCGTCGCCGAGCACCCGGGGACTCCGTGGCACTACCTCGCCCAGCGCGAACTGGCCGTGCCGCTGGGCTGGCAATGGACCGAAGGCTACACCCCCCTGCCCCGACAGAACCCGCCGAACAACAATCGCCCCCCCCGCCCGCAGCAGGACCGGCCGATCCCCGAAGGCCCGCCCCGCCGCGACCCGCCGCCGTTGTGATGACGAAGTTTTCGCGCCATGGGGACCGAGGGACAATTGCCCCGGTTTTCGCCGCCAGCGATGATAGGAGCGTGAGCGTCGCTCGATCGCACCCCGAGACGGTGATATGTGGCTGAAACTGAGAACGTGGCTTGCCGAAGTCGACGGCTTGTTGCGGGGCGAATCGACGGCGCCTGAGCTTCTCGCGAAAACCGGCGACGTTTCCGTCAGTGTTCGCCGCACGCTGGGCGCCATCATTCTCTTGTGCATGATCTACGGACTATGCATGGGGAGCTACTCGCTGCTGAAAGCGACGCCCCCCGAATTGGCCGGCGGGGCGGACCGGTGTTGGCAGCTTGTGGCGTCCATGGTGAAGACGCCGCTGGTGTTTTTGCTGACTCTCCTGGTGACGTTCCCTTCGCTGTACGTGCTCAACGCATTGATCGGATCAAGGCTGCGCGCCGACGGCTTGTGCCGATTGCTGACGGCGGCTGTCGCAGTGAATGCTGCGGTGCTCGCCTCCTTGGGCCCGATCGTCGCCTTTTTCTCGGTCAGCACGAACAGTCACCCGTTCGTCGTGGTGATGAACGTCGCGATGTTCTCGATCGCGGGGTTCCTGGGACTCGCGTTCCTGTTGCAGACATTGCATCGACTCACGGTCCTGGTCGAGTCGCGAGTCGCCCGGGACCTCCCGGCGAAGCGAGTCGAGGCAAGTCAATCGCACTTTGGCCCTGAGACGGCAGGCCAATCTCCCGACGATTCGCCGAGCGACGCTGCAAGCGCGGCGCTGCTCGAAAAGAAGTCCCTTGATTCCAGCCCGCTGGAGATGCCGGCGGGTCAATCGCTTGCGCAGCGTACGCGATTGATCTTCCGCTGCTGGGTCGTCCTGTTTGCGCTGGTGGGCGCCCAAATGGGGTGGGTCATGCGGCCGTTCATCGGCTCGCCTGACTTGCCGTTCACCTGGTTCCGCGAGCGGCAGTCGAACTTCTTTACGGCCGTTCTCCACGCCCTCGGCAAGCTGCTTTTCGGCGAATGACGCTTTCCGACGCATCGACGCGAACTCAAGGACCCTGGCGGACGATGGTTTCGCTCCTGGGCACTGCCGACGACGTGCTTCGACGAGCGGAGTGGACGACCCGTTCCGAGCGGATGGGTCCGGCCGTCGCCCGGCTCGCGGTTTGCTTGCTGGTCTTTTCCCTGTGGTACGGGGCGGCCATGGGGACGTTCCGCGGACTGACTGGCCAAGACCAGTGGCTCTTGCAGACGTTCTATTCCGCAGTGAAGGTCCCCCTACTGTTGTCGGGGGCGTTTCTCATCGGGCTCCCCAGCTTTTTTGTGTTGTGCACCTTGTGGGGCTTGCGACGCGACTTTGGCGAAGCGCTGCGTGCCCTGATCGCCGCTCAGGCCGGACTGGCGATCGTGCTCGCGTCGCTCAGCCCGTTGACGATGACCTGGTACGCTTCGTCCGCACGCTACGATCAGGCGCTCGCGTTCAACGGCGCCATGTTCGCCGTCGCCAGTCTCGCTGCGCAATTCTTGCTGCGGGCGTTCTTTCGGCCCCTCGTGCGGCGCGATCCGCGCCACCGCAAATTGCTCGTCGCGTGGGCGGCGATCTACGTACTCGTGGCGATCCAACTCGCTTGGCTGTTGCGCCCCTTCCTGGGTGCGCCGGACAGGGAAGTTCAGTTCTTCCGGCCCGAGGCGTGGGACAACGCCTACGTCAAGATCGTCCAGATTGCCTGGAGGGCGTTGGGGTTCTGATCCCGATCGGTCGCTTCTTGCCCCCGGTCATTGCCCGGGGGCTCACGGGGAGCCCGTCGCACGCTACTGATTCGCCACCGCGTCCAGCGCGAACTCGCTGTTCGGGTTGTGTTTGTAGAAGTGCTCGGCGATCTTCGTCGAGATGACCTCGACGAACTGTCGCTGAAACGCGTGCACCGGCTTGTCGGCCGCGGGGATGCCGCTGTTGCGGGGGAAGAGGACCTGACCGAGTTGCCGATCCCACATCAGCTTGCCGCGCTCGTTCATGTCGTACACCGACACCGTAACGTCCGCATTGCCTTGGTACAACGTCTTCCCTTTGTACAGCTCGAAGTCGTCGAGCTCGATGTACACGACGCGGGTCGCCTTGACGCTGCGGCCTAGGTCCTTGAAGTTCTCCCAATCCTGCTCGTCGATCCAGTTGTCGACCTCGCGCTGGCTCACCACGTCGATCTTCTTGACGTTCTGTTCGAGCAAATTGGCGACTCGTTCGCCGACGGCCCGGGCGGCGCCGGCGTGGCGATACTCTTGCGACGACGGAGGCCGGCAGACGACCACCACGCGCTGATTCTCAAGATCGCTGCACTCCGCGGGAACGACGTTGCCCCCCTGGAACAGGTAGACCCCCGTGGCGATGATCGAGCCGATGCATCCGGTTCCCGTCGCCAGCAGGATCGCGGCAGCGAGCAAGGCCGCGCGATGAACAGTCGGGGCGTGGGCGAATGTGCGATCCATGCGTCGATCCTTGCGGGCGCGGCCCGCGACGGAGGAGGTGTTTCGGTTCGAGCGAGCGGTCAACTCGCGGCAGTCGGTCGTCAACCCACGGCCAGGCGTCGCACCCAGTCCAGGGCGGCGACCCCCAGCAGGACAGTTCCGGCATACACGACGCCGTCCCATCGCGGACGGCGCCACGGCCACGCGCCGCGGGCCGCGGCCCACGCGAGCCACGGCGCACCGAGGAGCGCCGCCACGGCGAGCCCGGCGCCGGCCAGATTCGCCGCCGCCGCTCGCGCGACGTCGCTGCGCACCAGGCAGGCCCAGGCCGTAGTCATGCCGCACGACGGACAGGCGAACCCCGTCCAATCGCGAAATGAACACGGCCCCCACCCGAATTGCTCGTGCGTTCCGTAACCGCGGGGGTCGGGCGTCGCCGTCGCGGCGGCAGCCACGAGCGCGGCCAGGACGGCCGCCCCCAGGGCGGCCAGCCAACGGTCGCGCCGCGACATCGATTGCGACGAAGCTCGAATCTCGGCGATCTCGGTTTGCTCGGGCGTCACGGAGGGACTACCTAGCCGCGCGGAGAGTAGGAAACGGTCGCCCAAACTGCAAGGCGAATCAAACGAGCGGTGGCGCCGAGTGGCTCGCCCTCCTCGGCGGCGCTCTCACGACGACAACCGCCTTCCTTCCGAGAACCGCAAACAGCATGCATTCCTGCTTGCTGCGAGTTCGGGGCTGTCTGGAATCAACAATTCGACCTGACCGCTTCTTGGCTGCAATCGGGGGCTGCAAGTCCGTCTAATCGCGAACTTCAAGCATGCAGTCGTGTGCCGACGTTGTCCCGGTTTACCGCTTGCTAGCAAGCGCTGCGAGCGCCGGCACGTCCGCTTCGTACACGCACAACCGGGCGATCGCCACGGCTCGGCCCGTGTCATCGTCGGCCTCGATCACCGCGCCGTTGATGCGCACGTCGCCGCTGGCGACTTCGAATTGCGTCGGGTTAGCCGTCAACTTGGTCTCCATCACGCGGTCGATCCGCCGCCCGAGGATGCTGTCGTGCGGGCCGGTCATTCCCACGTCGCACTGAAACGCCGTTCCGCCGGGCAGGATCTGCTCGTCCGCCGTGGCGACGTGCGTGTGGGTCCCCAGTACGGCCGTCGCCCGGCCGTCGAAGTATCGGCCCAAGAGTTGCGCCTCGCTGGTCGCTTCGACGTGGATGTCGACCATCCGCACCGTCACGTCCCCCGGCATCGCAGCGAGGGCCCGATCCGCGGCTCGCCAGGGATTGTCGACGGGGTTCATGAACAACTGCCCCAGCACGCAGCAGAACCCCACCTGCCCCCCGTTGCGAGCCGGGACCGTCGCCCAAGTGCGGCCCACGGCCTCTTCGGGCAGATTGGCGGGGCGCACGATGTTCGCTTCGCGCTCGAGCACGGATTGGATCTCTCGCCGCCGGTAGACATGGTCCCCCAGCGTGATCCCGTCGACCCCGGCTGCGATCAGGTCCTTGTAGATCTGCGGCGTGAGTCCCGACCCCCCGGCCGCGTTCTCGGCGTTGACGATCACCGCGTCGAGTCGCTCGCGCACGATCAGCCCCGGGAGGGCGTCGCAAATAATATCGCGCCCGGGCCGTCCGACGACGTCGCCAATGAACAATACCCGCACGGCTGTCTCTTCAACGCTGAGTGAGACTCTGCATTCGCCAATAATCGCTATCGCGCCAGTTCCGTCACGCGCGTCTCGCGGATGAGCGTCACCTTGATCTCGCCGGGATACGTGAGCTGTTGCTCGAACGAGTTGGCGATGTCGCGGCAGATCTTCGCGGCGGATTCGTCGGTCGTGTCGTCGGCGCTGACGATCACCCGCACCTCGCGCCCGGCCTGGATTGCGAACGCCTGCTGCACCCCAGAGAAGCTCGTGGCGATCGTTTCCAGTTCTTCCATCCGCTTGATATACCGATCGAGCGACTCCCGCCGAGCGCCGGGACGCGACGCGCTGCACGCGTCGGCCGCCGCCACCAGCACCGTGTAGGGCATGTCGGGTCGGATGTCGTCGTGGTGCCCCAGGGCCGCGTGGACGACTTCGGGCCCTTCGCCGAACCGCTTGAGCAAATCGGCGCCGATCTTCGGGTGCCCCCCCTCCTGGTCGTGGTCGGCCGCTTTGCCGATGTCGTGCAGCAGCCCGGCCCGCCGCGCCAGGTCTCCGTCCATCCCCAGTTCCTCGGCCAGCATGCCCGCGATGAAGCAGACCTCGATCGAGTGCCGCAGCACGTTCTGGCTGTAGCTGGTGCGATAACGGAGCCGCCCCAGCAACTCGACGACTTTCTTGTGGAGCCCGAACACGTCGGCCTCCTGCATCGCCTCCTCGCCGTGCTTCATGATGGCGGCCTCGACCTCCTTCTCGGTCTCGGCGACAAGCTCCTCGATTCGGGTCGGGTGGATCCGCCCGTCGGCGATCAGCTTCGACAGGGCGATTCGGGCGATCTCCCGCCGCACGGGGTCGAACGCGCTGACGATGACCACCCCGGGAGTGTCGTCGATGATGACGTCCACGCCGGTCGCTTTTTCGATCGCCCGGATGTTCCGCCCTTCGCGGCCGATGATGCGACCCTTCATCTCGTCGTTGGGGATGTCGACCGTGCTGGTCGTCGATTCGGCCGTATGAGCCGCGGCGAACCGCTGGATCGCGGTGATCAGCATTTCCCGGCTTTGTTCCTGCACCTTTTGCTCCGCCTCGCGCTGATAGCGAAGCACAAGCGCGCCCTGTTCCTTGACGAGCTCCTTCTCCAATCGGCTGAGCAGCCTCGCCTCGGCGTCGGCGGGGCTCAGGCCGCTCAGTTGGTGCATCGTCTGGCGTTCGAGATCCAGCAGGTCGTCCAGTTCCTTCTGCCGCCGGCCCGCGTCCTCCAGCTTTTCGGCGAGGCGGCGCTGGTTCCCCTCGACCATTTTCTCCTGCTTGGCGAGCTGCTCGGCTCGGACGGTTTGTGCGTCTTCGAGCTTGTCGAGCTGCCGTTCCCGCTCGTGGAGTTGACGTCGGATTTCCTCGTTTTCCTTTTCAAGCTTGGCCTTTTCTTGGAGGGCCATCTCGCGGGCTTCGATCTGGGCCTCCTTGCGGCGCGCAGCGGCCTCAGTCTCGGCCCGTTGCAGGATCAGCGCCGCCTCCTTGTCGGCGTCGCGGCGACGGAGGTAGTCGAGCCCCTTGACGGCGCCCATGCCCAGCAGAGCCGCCGCAAGCACCGCGGCGGTGGTCTGCCCGTCGGTCAGGGCCAAGAGCCCAGGAAGAAGCGTTCCAAGTCCAGCGACAATCATGGCCTATGTTCCAGCAGGTGAACCGCAGGGAATCTCGCGGATCCGCGGCGTCCAAGACCGAGCGAGCGGAAACCGGCGCGATTGCCAGCCGGTCGACGAGAAGGGATCGCGAGACGGCGCACCAGCGCCGGCGACCCGACAAGACGAAGCGGAGATTCAGGTTAACGCCCGCGGCGCTCCGACCGACCGCCGTGAGACAGCGGCCCCCCGGCGACCGTCGCTGCGGCCAGTCGGCCGCGCCCTCGACGATCGCAAGGATGGAGAGGCGGACCGCGCAGCTCGGGAACGGCCGCAAAGGCCCCCCGCACCGGCGCGGCGATCATCGCAGCCGCGACCCCGAGCGAAGCGACGGTTGGTCGGCGCACGTTTCCCCCGACGGCAAGCCAAAGCCCTGCCGCGGACGCAAGCATCGCCAAAAGGACCAGCACCAACGCCATCATCTCGAAACCTCGGCCGCGTCGCAGGAACCTGACGCTTGCCCTGGTTGACTTCTCGAACGAACGACTCAAAACAATCGCAACGGCCCGATCTCGCCGCGGGGTCGCGGACGTTCGGACGCGTAGTGGATACGCATGCTCATAGCGGCGCAAGCGGCGGGGCCCGCGGAGGGCCTCAGAACCTCTCGCTGCCGGCTCGCAAATGCTCGGCAGGGCGGCCTTTGCGTCGAATCTGTACAATATCAAATCTCCCCCCGGCTGCAAATGGCGGAGAACGCGACTTGGCCATTCAAGGGGAGTTCGTTGCTCCCGCGAGAGAGTGACGCGCCGGTCCGCCGGAACCGCGCACTCCCCCCCTGGCGACCGACTTGCCTCCGCTCTGCACCGACCCCAGCGTCCATGAACTCCACGCCGGCCCGATGGATGACTTGAGCCGCATCGCGACTCGCTCGTGGCCCGCCGCGGCCTGGCGCGACGTGCATGTCGTCGTCGCCGTTTCCGGCGGGGTCGACAGCCTGGCTCTCGCCGCGGGGCTGATTGCCGCCAAGCGCACGGCTGGCGGGGCGGGTCGACTCTGGCTAGGGCACGTCAACCACCAGCTTCGCGACGCCGAATCCGACCGGCAGGAACAGTGGGTCGCCGCACTCGCGGGGCGGCTTCAGACGCCGCTCGCGGTCGAGCGGCGCCCCGTGAGCCAGCGCGCCCGACGCGATGGTGATGGCGTCGAGGCCGCGGCGCGGGCCGAGCGGTACGCCGCGCTTGCCGAGATGGCCGAGGCCCGGGGTGCGCGGTACGTGGCCGTCGGCCATACCCGCGACGATCAAGTTGAAACCGTGTTGATGCGGCTGCAACGGGGCGCGGGCTTGCGCGGTTTGGGGGGGATGCAGCGATGTCGGCCCCTGAGCCCTAGCGTGTCGCTCGTTCGCCCGCTGCTCGCTGCAACGCGGCAGGAATTGCTTGCCGCGCTCGAAGCGGCGGGACTCGAGTGGTTCCACGATTCCTCGAACGACGACCCGCTGTACGCCCGCAACCGGGTGCGGCACGAATTGCTGCCGGCGCTTCGTTCCGTCGCGGGGCCGGACCTCGACGCGGCGATTCTCGAACTGGCCGACGACGCCCGCGAGGCGTGCTCCCTGGTCGAATCGCAGGCGCAGGTCGTGCTTGCAGAATGCCGCTGCAGCCAGGACGCCGTGAGGACGCGGGAGGAGGCGGCGCGGCCCAGCCCGTGCGCCGCTGGCGCCGCAGAGCCTCGCATTCCCCGATTAACCCGCCACGACGATCGTGAGCGTCGTCTGATCCGCTTGGATCGCGAACGGCTCGCTGCGGAGTCGCCTTGGATGCGCGCAGAGGTCTTGCGAGCCGCTTGGCGCGAGGTCGCTCTGCCCGAGCAAGCGATGACCCGCCGGCATTGGCAGCAGCTTGCCCAGCTTGCCGAGTCGAAGTCGGGCGCGACCCTCAACCTCCCTGGCAACCTGCGGGCGATCGTCGCGGGCGACGTGCTGGCGATCAACGCGCAGGGCCGCTAGCTGCCGGGTCTGCCTTGACCGCCCCTTGCCGGCGTATCTACCATCCCCCGCCCGGTTTGCGCTCACGGTGCGCGCCGGCGGCGGTTGTACGCCTCCGATTCCCTCGCGTCTATCCCAGGTCCGAATCATCCTCGCGCGGCTGATCGACTCCTGCTGGTCCGTGTTCAAGATCGTCCTGGTCGTCGCACTCCTCGCGGCGGTTGGCGGCGGAGCGTATCTGTACGCGCACATGGCAGACGAGATTCGGCAGCACGTCGAGTCGGTCCTCGCCGAGCGCTTCCCGCAGCTCAAGGTGAGCGTCGGCGGTGCGCGGCTCATCGCCGAGCGAGGCATCGCGGTTTACGACATCGAGTTTTCGCTCCCCGGAGCTGCGCGCGACGAACGCCGCCTATTGCACGTCGACGAACTGCTGTTGGCGTGCAATCCCAAGGTGACGCAGCTCGTACAGGGCAACCTCGACGTGAAGCGGATCGAGGTGAAGCATCCGCAAGCATGGCTGTCGCGCAGTTCAACCGGCACATGGAACATCGCCACGCTGTTCCCGTTGCCTCCCTACAAAAACTCGCTGCCGCCGATCGTCGTGCGCGACGGTTGGCTGTCGGTGAGCGACGAAGCCAACCCGGGCGCCGAGCCGCTGGTGATTCGCGACCTCAACGCCACGGCCGCGGTCGACCCGACCGCCGAAGATCCGCAGCGGGGCGTCGCCGTGCGGATCGACGGCACGGCCGGCGGGCCGCTGGTCGATCGAGTCGAATTCCGCGCCACGTTGTTTCCGCTGGCGCATGAGCTCGGCGCCACGGCGAAGGTCGGCGGCGTTCACGTCAACGAGACGCTCATTGCGTGGTTGCAACCCCGCATGAGCCCCGCGACCCGCGGGGCCAAGGTTCGCGGCGAGCTGAGCGGCACGGTCTCGGTCTCGCTCGTCGCCGAGCGCTGGCGCGAGGCGGTCGTCGCGGCCGACCTGCACTGGACCGCGGGGCGGATCTCCGACCCGCGCCTGCCGCGCCCGCTCACCGAGGCCACGGCCCGACTGACCGCCGACGCCGCTCGCTTGCGGATCGAGGACTTCAAGGCGAAGTGCGGCCCCAGCGACGTCTCGCTCTCACTGGTTCGCCAAGGTTGGCACGTCGCGGCGCCGATCGCGATGGCCGGTCGCGTGGCGGGGATGCCGCTCGACGCGGAGCTGTACCGCGTGCTCCCGCCGTTTTTGCAGGACCAATGGGATCAGTTCCAACCGACCGGGCTTGTTCATGGCGAACTCCAAGCCCGGTTCGACGGCGCGCAGTGGCGACCCGAGTCGGCCCATCTCCGCGGCGAACAACTCGCGTTTAGTTCCGACAAGTTCCGCTATCGGCTGCGCAACGGCAGCGGCACGCTCAAGTTCACTCCCGCCGATGCCGAGCAACCCGCGCGGCTGGCGATCGACATGATCGGCCACGGGGGCGGACAGCCGCTGCGGATCGTGGGCGAGGTGATCGACCCTCGCCCCGGCGCCATCGGCCGGGTGACCATTTCGGGCCGCGACGTCGGCATCGAGACCGCGATGATCGACGCGCTGCCCGATAAGCCGCGCGAAGTCATCGGGTCGCTCCATCCGCAGGGGCGGTTCCATTTTGAGTGGACTCTCGAACGTCGCGCCCTGGGACAGGACAAGCCGGATACGGCGCTGCGCCTGGAATTGGTCGACGTCGCGGTCCTCTACGACCGGTTCAAGTACCCGCTGGGGCACGTGAGCGGGTTGATCACTGCTCAGAACGATCACTGGCGATTCACCAACCTCGTCTCCGCCGAGCGGCGCACGGTTCGCGGCCAGGGGCGCCTCGATCCCGTTCCGAGCGGCGCCGAGCTGGTGTTGCAGTTCACCGCGGAGCAGGCGCCGCTTGACGACGATCTCTACGACGCCCTCCCCAAAGCGGTCCAGCAGGCGTGGACCGAATTGCGTCCCCGCGGTCACGTCGATCTGGTGGCCGACGTCTATTATCGCACCGATCTGGCGAATCCCAGCGTGCGGGCGACGATCTACCCGCGCCCCGAGACGACCCTGCTGCGTCCCACGTTTTTCGATTACCTCATGGAGCGGGTCAGCGGGGCAATCACCTACCACGACGGCGAGGTGACGCTCGCCGGGGTTCGCGCGGTGCACGACCGCACCTCCATGTCCGCCGACGGACGCGGTTTCTTCGGTCCCGACGGCGGTTGGCACATGACCCTTACCGGCCTCACCGCCGATCGAGTCGTGCTGCGGCAAGATCTGCTCGTGGCCTTGCCCCGGCAGCTTAGCCGGTTGCTCGAGCAGCTTCGTCCCCGCGGCAGCTTCGGCATTCACGACGGAATGCTCGCGTTCAACAAACCCGCTTCGCCGCTGGCTCCGCTCGAAACGCAGTGGGACGTCCAGCTCGAATGTCACGAGGCCACTCTCCAGTGCGGCGTCGACCTGACGAACATCTTCGGCATGGTGCGGCTCGAAGGCCGTCACGACGGGTTGCGCGCCGTGTCAGCCGGAGAGCTGAATCTCGACTCGGTCGTGTTCCAGGACGTCATGTTCACCAATGTTCGGTCGCCGATCTGGGTCGACGAGCAGCAGTGTCTGCTCGGGAGGCACGCGATCGACCTGCAGAAGCGGCAGGGCCCTCGCAGACTGACCGCCAATATGTTCGACGGCAGCCTCGCGCTCGACGCCCAGGTCCGATACGACGGGCCCGTGCCGCAGTACTTCACGGAGATCGACTTTAGCGGCGTCAGTCTGGAACGGCTCGTCGCCGAGCGGTTCGGCGGCAGCCGCGAGTTCCGCGGCAAGCTCGACGGCAACGTGCTGTTGCGCGGCGCTGGGCGAAGCGAGCACGCCCTTGGGGGCGAGGGAAACATTCACATTCGCGAAGCCCAACTCTACGAACTCCCGCTGTTGGCGTCGCTCCTGCAACGCGTCCGTACAGGGGGCCGCGACTCGACCGCGTTCAACCAAAGCGACATCCGGTTCAAGCTCGAAAACCAGACGATCTACCTCGACCAGCTCGATTTCCTGGGAGACGTGGTCAACCTGTACGGCGTCGGCTACACCGGGTTCGACCAGAAACTGAATCTCAAGTTTCACGGCGTGGTCGGGCGTCACGATTTTCACCTGCCGCTCGTGAAGCAGTTCGTCGGCCAAGCGAGTCAGCAGATCATGCAGATGAACGTCGCGGGGACGTTCTCGAATCCGGTGGTGACGACTGAGGCCCTTCCGGGCCTGAGCCAGATGGTGCAACAGATCGGCACGACCCTCCGCGGCGAACAATCCCCCCCCCTGCAAGCGACCCGCCCCCAACCGATGCCCCCGCAGTAGCCAGGAACACGTGAGATTTGAGTCGAGAGTCGCAAGGAACCGCCAACCAATCGCCGCCCAGCACTTCACTCACCAATCCCCCTTCCCCAGGATGCTCCCATGAACGTCGGACCCGCCGCAGGCATTGCCGGCAGCGCCGCCGGGGCGCCTTTGTCGCAGACCAAGGGGTCGGAGACGGAACGGTCAGGCCGTGACGCCGCCGATCAGTTGCGGCAGACCGACGGCCAGGACCGCAGCGAAAAGGCCGCCGGCATCGGCCAGACGCAGGAGGACGCCGAAACCAGCGACCGCGACGCCGACGGTCGCCGGCTGTGGGAAGAGAAGCGCCGCAAGCAGCAGCAAGAAGCCGAGGAGGAGGCCCTCCGTCACCGAGCCAAAGACCCCACCGGGACCAGCGGCAACTCGCTCGACTTGATGGGCTGAGCGGAATCTCGCCAACCCCGAAATCTCGTGCTTTGACAGCTCGAGTATTTTGGGCTGCGTCAAAGCACGAGAACCGAGTTGCAGCGGACGCGGAGCATTTGCCCGCAGCCGTTCCTCCTCGCGGGCCTCTGCACTACAATCGCCGCAATGAAATTCACCAAAATGCACGGCGCCGGCAACGATTACGTCTACGTTGATTGCTTTTCGCAACCGACGCCGCCTGACCCGGCTGCGCTGGCGCGGGCGATCTCCGATCGGCACTTTGGCGTGGGAGGGGACGGGTTGATCCTGATCTGCCCCGTTGATCTCGCCGCCGGCGAGGCCGACGCCGAGATGCGCATGTACAACGCCGACGGTTCCTACTCGGAGATGTGCGGCAACGGCATCCGCTGCGTCGCCAAGTACGTGTACGACCATGGCATCGCTCGGCGCGACGTGCTTCGCATCGCTTCGGGGGGGCGCACCTTCGCCCTTGAGGTCGAAACGGCCGCCGGGCGGGTCGAGCGGGTCCGCGTCGACATGGGCGAGCCGATCCTCACGGCTCGCGACGTCCCCACGACGCTGTCCGGCGATCCGCCGATCGCGGTCCCGCTGGCCGTCGGCGATCGTACCTTTTCGGCGACGAGCGTTTCGATGGGCAATCCCCATTGCGTGATCTACGCCGAGGAGTTGTCCGACGACCTCGTGTTGGGATACGGGCCGCTCGTCGAGCGCGCCCCTGAGTTTCCGCGGCGAGTCAACGTCGAGTTCGTCCAGGTCCTCGGGCGCGATCGCGTCCGGCAACGCACCTGGGAGCGCGGCTCGGGCGAGACCCTGGCCTGCGGCAGCGGCGCCTGCGCCGTCTGCGTCGCCGGCGTGCTCACCGGCCGCACCGAACGACGGCTGCACGTCGAACTCCGCGGCGGCGAGTTGGAACTCCATTGGAACGAAACCGACAACCACGTGTTCATGACCGGCCCCGCGGCGGAAGTGTTCAATGGCGAATGGCCGGAACGGTGAGACCTCAAGCTCGAAATTCGAAACGATTTCGATACCGAACGACCGAGACGAGAACCAAGGCGATCGACGATCGCGGCCGTATCGAACTTCGCGATTCGAGTTTCGTGCAACGCCCTCCGCTTTCAACCTCCCGATCCTCGGGCATCGCGCCCAGCCCCTCCCAAGCCGACAAGGACGTCCGGCATGTCGCGTGAAACAACGTTGGTCAACCGCTTCGCCGGGTTCGCCGCCGCCACGGCGATCCGTTCGTGGATGAGCACGCTTGACTACCGCGGGCATTTCTTCGACCCCGCCGTCGATTTGATCCATCCGGCCGAGCGCTCGCGGATTTACGTCCTGTGGCACGAGTATCTCCTGCTGCCGCTGTATTTGCGCGGCAACACGAACCTTTCGATGCTGCTGAGCAAGCATCGCGACGCCGACGTACTGGCCCGCGTGGCGTCTCACATGGGTTTCCACTGCGTCCGCGGGTCGACGTACAACGGGGCGACCTCGGCGCTCATGGAGCTGGCCCGTCGAGGCCGGCAGATGCACATTGCGATCACTCCCGACGGTCCCCGCGGCCCGCGGCGCACGCTGGCCCAAGGGGCGATCTTCCTCGCATCGCGGCTGCAATTGCCGATCGTCCCGCTGGGGTTCGGCCTCGAGCGTCCCTGGCGGGCCCGCAGTTGGGATCGCTTTGCCGTGCCGCGCCCTTTTACCCGCGCACGAGCCATGGTCGGCCCCGAGATTTGGATCGCCCCGGGGCTCGACCGCGCCCAATTGGAGTTGCGCCGCCAGCAGGTCGAACGACTGCTGAACGACCTGACGACTCATGCCGAAGCCTGGGCCGACAACGGCGGCGACGTCGCCGGCTCCATCCCCGCCCGGCGACAAGGGCTGCTGCTCGACGCCCCGGGAAGCGTTCGCCGCCTCGACGACCGCCCGCGGCTCTACGCGGCGCCCCTGGATGACGACCCAGGCGAGAATCCCGAAGAGAGCGGCGCCGCCGAAGACAAGATCGCCGGGTAGCGTCTTCGGCGTTAATCTTGCGATGCCGCGGCGGTTGCCGTCTTGGCGAGGTGCGGGCCATGGCCCCGCCTCGCCGGAAGGCGAACTCGCCGGGCTCGGCCTATAAAGTCCCCCGGCAGTTCGCTTAGAATGCGGGCGTCACGCACGGACGCACTTGCCGCAAGTCTCGCTCATGTCTCGCCCGACCGAAACTCGTCCTGCCGCCGAATCGGCGCCGTCGGTCTCGCAGTTGACTGCCCAGATCAAGTCGCTCCTGGAATCCAGCTTCGACGATGTGCGGGTTGCGGGCGAGATCTCGAACTTCTCGCGTCCGCAATCCGGGCATTGCTATCTGACGCTCAAGGACGACGCGGCCCAGTTGCGAGCCGTCATTTGGCGCGGCACGGCGTCTCGGTTGCGAGTCGATTTGCGCGACGGGCTGGAGGTCGTCTGCCGTGGGCGGCTCGATCTGTACCCGCCGCGGGGGAGTTACCAGCTCGTCGTCGACGAACTGTGTCTGCAGGGCGAGGGCGCCCTCGAAGCGGCGCTCCGCAAGCTGCGCGACAAGCTGGCCGCGGAGGGGCTCTTCGCTCCCGAACGCAAACGCCCCCTGCCCCGGATGCCGCGGCGCATCGCGGTGGTCACAAGCCCGACCGGCGCCGCGGTGCGCGACTTTCTCGAGGTGCTGCGTCGCCGGTGGCGCGGGGTCGAGGTGTTCATCCTCCCGACTCGTGTCCAGGGCGACGGAGCCGCTCAGGAAATCGTCGCCGCGATCCGCGACGGGGCCCGGATGCGGCCCGCCCCCGACGTGTTGATCGTGACGCGCGGCGGGGGGAGCCTCGAGGACCTGTGGTGCTTCAACGAGGAATCGGTCGTCCGCGCGATCGCCGCCTCGCCGATCCCCACGATCTCGGCCATCGGCCACGAGATCGACGTGACGCTGGCCGATCTCGCGGCCGACGTGCGGGCTCTCACCCCCAGCGAAGCGGCCGAACGGGTCGTTCCCGCGGCGCAGGAGATGGCCGAGTTGGTCGCCAGTCTGCAGGGTCGGTTGCAGCGGGCCGTTGCCGGGCGGAGTGCACAACTGAGGCAGCGGCTCGACGCGCTGGCGTCCCGCCCCGCTCTGGCCCGGCCCGGAGACGCGATCCGCAACCTCGCCTGCCGGGTCGACGACTGGGCCCAACGGCTTCATGCGGCAACTGGCGCCTCGGTTCGCGCTCATCAGGCCCGACTCGCCGCGACGGCCGGCAAGCTTGACGCCCTCAGCCCCTTGGCGGTCCTCGGTCGCGGGTATAGCCTAACCAGCCGCGAGGGCCGGCTGACGACGTCCGTCAACCAACTCGCTCCTGGCGACCGATTGACGACGACGCTTGCCGACGGCGTCGCGATCAGCACGGTCGAGTCGACGTCGCTGCGCAGCCCGTAGCTCCGACGGCATGCCAAGTTCCGTATCCTGAGTCTCGTACATCCAAGAGAAGCAAGCCGTCTCCTCGCCGTGGCCAAGAAGAAAGTCAAAGCGAAGTCCCCCGCCGCCAAGGCCGACGAGCCGTCGTTCGAGCATGCGCTTGCCGAACTCGATCAGATCGTCGCGCGGCTCGAGGGGGGGCAGCTCGGCCTCGAAGCCGCGCTTGCCCAGTACGAGTTGGGAGTCCGTCGGCTGCAGACCTGTTACCGGCAACTCGCAGACGCCGAGCGCCGGATCGAGCTCGTGTCGCACATCGACCCGCAGGGTCGGATCGCATCGACGAGCTTCGACGAACAATCCGCCGGGGATCTCGCCGACAAAGCCGCTGCCCGCAGCCAGCGCCGTTCGGCCGGCCCGCCGCGGCGCAGCCTGGACGACGAAGGCACGTTGTTCTAACCGACTGTCGAACATGGGACTGGCTTGCCGACCATTGCCAATCATGTCCCGGACATAGCTTTTTCGGGCGTGCCTGTCCCCTTTGACAACAGACTGCCAATTGACGCACCGCATGACTCAGCAGGTTCAGACCACCGCAGCGGCCTCCCCGCGACTCGAGGCGATCGAGTCGGCCCTCGCCGCGGCGGCGCAATTCGACAACAGTTGTCCGCCCCAGTTGGCCGAAGCGATCCGTTACGCCCTGCTCGCCCCCGGCAAGCGGCTGCGGCCGCAACTGGTCCTCATGGCCCATGCGGCTTGCGGCGGCGACGAGGCGACGGCGATGCCCGCGGCCGTGGCCGTCGAGATGATCCACGCCTACTCGCTGGTGCACGACGACCTGCCGGCGATGGACGACGACGACCTCCGCCGCGGTCGGCCCACCTGCCACAGGCAGTTCGACGAGGCCACCGCGATCCTCGTGGGCGACGCCCTGCAGGCCCTGGCGTTCGAGACCCTGGCCGCCGGCTTGGCCGACCCCGTGATAGCGGCCCGCTGCTGCCGGGAACTGGCCCGAGCGGCTGGCCCCGGGGCCCTCGTCGGCGGGCAGGCCGACGACTTGGCCGCCCAGTTTCGCCACGCGGGGGTCGAGCGACTACAATCAATTCATGAACGCAAGACGGGCGCGTTGTTCCGCGTTTCGCTCCGGCTCGGCGCGATCGCCGCGGGGGGGAGCGATCCGCAGATCGCGGCCCTTGACCTGTACGGCCGAAATCTCGGGCTCGCCTTTCAGGTCGTCGACGATCTGCTCGACGTCTCCGGCGACGAGCAGCAAGTCGGCAAACGGTTGGGCAAGGACCGCGATCGGGGGAAGATGACCTACCCATCCCTGATCGGCGTCGCCGCGAGCCGGACCAAGGCCGACGAGCTCACCGCGGCGGCCGTGGGGGCGGTCGTCGTCTTCGGCCCAGCGGGCGGACCGCTCGTCGAACTTGCCGAGCAATTGAGGCGGAGAATCCACTAATGCCGATGACGGCCATCCTGCCGACGATCGCCGGGCCGCGCGATCTCGACGGACTAACCCTGCCCCAATTGGAACGCCTCGCCGCGGAGATTCGCGAAGTCCTGTGCAATCTCATCGCGTGCCGCAGCGCGCACTTCGCCTCGAACCTGGGCGTGGTCGAGCTTGCGATCGCGCTCCACCAGACCTTCGATTTCAGCCGCGATCGGCTCATCTGGGACACTGGCCATCAGATTTATCCCCACAAGCTTCTCACCGGGCGGTTCGCCGAGTTCAATACGATCCGCAGCAAGGGGGGGCTTATGGGCTACCCCAACCCGGTCGAGAGCGAGTACGACCTGTTCATGACCGGCCACGCGGGGGCCAGCGTCAGCACCGCATTGGGACTGGCCAGCGGCGACGACTTTCTCAGGCCCGAGGAAGGACGCCACAGCGTCGCGGTCATCGGCGACGGGGCGTTTCCCTCGGGGGTCGTGTTCGAGGCGCTCAACAACGCTCGTCGGCAATCGAAGCGGATGCTGATCATTCTCAACGACAATCGGATGAGCATCTGCCCCCGCGTCGGCAGTTGGGCCGACGTGCTGGATCGCCTGCGGATGAACCCCGCGTACACGGGGCTCAAAGGCGAAATCCAGCGAATCCTCACCAAGGTCCCTCTCTTGGGCGATCCCACGGAACGCTTCCTCGTCCAGATCAAGGAGGCGGCCAAGGCGGGACTCAGCGGCGGCATGATGTTCGAGGAATTGGGAATCCGCTACGCGGGACCTATCGACGGCCATAACATCGGCCTGTTGCGCAAGTACCTCAAGATGGCCCAGCGGATCGACGGGCCGCTGTTGTTGCACGTGATGACCGAAAAGGGGCATGGATTTCGTCCTGCGGCCGAAGACCCGGTCACCTTTCACGCTCCGCCGCAGTTCGTCGAGCGGAACGACGACGAGGTGACGCTCAAATCGGGGGGCGGCCGCAGCTACACCCATGTCGCCGCCGAGGCGATCCACGCCGCCATGCAAGCCGACCCGCGCGTCACGGTCCTCACCGCCGCGATGTGTCAGGGGAACAAGCTCGAGAAGGTTCGCGATGAGTTGCCGGACCGGTTCTTCGACACGGGCATCTGCGAGGCCCACACCGTCGCGTTCGCCGCGGGCCAAGCCAAGGGGGGCATGCGGCCGATCGTCGACATTTACAGTACGTTTCTGCAACGGTCGTACGATCACATCTTTCAGGAAGTCGCCCTGCAGAACCTGCCGGTCGTGTTCATGCTCGATCGCGGCGGGCTAGCGGGGCCCGACGGACCGACCCACCATGGGGTGTTCGATCTGGGATACCTCCGCGTCTTCCCGAACATTGCCGTGCTTGCCCCCGGCGACGCGGCCGACTTGCCCGAGATGCTGCGCTTTGCGCTGGCCCACGATGGTCCCGTGGCGATCCGCTATCCCAAGGCCTCTGCGGCGATCGTCGACCGCGACCCGGCGCCCATCGAGCTGGGCCGCAGCGAGACGCTCCGCACGGGCGCCGACGGCTGCCTTATCGCCGGCGGGGCGCTGCTCTGCGAGTGCCTCGCCGCCGCCGAGCGCCTGCGCGACGAAGCGGGGCTGGAAGTCACGGTCGTCAACGCCCGTTTCGTGAAGCCGCTCGATGCCGACACGATCCTGGCCGCCGTCCGCAATCACCCGTGGGTCTTGACGGTCGAAGAGGGGGCTCTGGCCGGCGGGTTCGGCAGCGCGGTCCTCGAAGCCGCCGCGGACGCGGGAGTCGACGCCGGTCGGGTCCGTCGCCTCGGCATCCCCGACGCCTACGTCGAACATGGCGAACGAGAGGAACTGTTGGCCGACTTGGGGCTCGACGCCGCAGGGATCGTTCGCGCTTGCCTGCAACTCGATCCGACGCGCTCGGTCGCCGCCCGGTAGTGAGCCTTTCGCTCCTGCCTGTGCATCTGCGTCTGCGTGAGAAAGCTCGGCAAGCTTACCGCAGCGCGATTCGTTCGGGATAGACGACGAATTCGATCCGCCGATTCCGGGCTCGACCTTCTTCGCTCGCATTCGAGACGATCGGATGATTCGCCCCGTGGCCGATGACGAACATCTGGGCCTCGGGCATCGTGCTGCGCTGCACCAGCAGGTTCGAGACGGTGAGCGCCTGAGCGGCCGACAAGTGATGATGCGTCGGGAACTGTTGCGAGTGAGTTGCTGCGTCGTCGGTGTGCCCCTCGATCCCGATGATGTGATCGGGGAAGTTTCGCCGCAAGTCGGCTGCGACGGTCGTCAACAGCTGCTCGGCCCCGTTTTGCAGGTAGGGGCTCCCCGGCATGAAAATCCTGTCGCCGGGGATCTCGACTCGCAGGACGTCGCCGTCCTGCCGGACCTCGACTCCGGGCAGTCCTTTGATCTGCAGGTTCTTGAGCAGGGAATTGTTCGCTCGGATCTCGGCGCCGGCTCGCTGTTGTTGCGTCGACACCAACTGCGAACTCTGCGTCCGCAGCGTTTCGTTGTCGGTTCGCATCGCAACGAGCTGGTCGGTCGTGGTGCGAAGCTGCTCGCGCGTGGCCGTGAGCTCGCCGTTGAGGAGTTGGATCTGTTGTCGCGACTGGGCCAAGAGCGACTCAAGCTCCTGATTGTCGCGATCGAGCGCCGCGGCCCGGGTTTGGTACTCCTGCGTTTGCTGCGCGATCTGCTGCTGCGCCGCCGCCGTTTGCTGGGCGCCGTTCTTCGGCTGGAACACAAGCCGCCCGCAACCGCTGGCGGCGGCAAGCACGACGGCCAAGAAGAGCGTGTTCCGGAGCATACGCGACAAGTGCAACGAGGGCGCGAAATTCGGCGCAAGACTCGCCGAACGCGCGGGACCGTATCACCCTCGCGAAATGCCATCAAGGCCGACTCGCCGCTGATGCTAGCACGCCACGTGCCGATCGCTTTGCGCCAGACACGCCAGCGAGAGTGCATGCGCCGAATACCGGCCGTAAAACCGCTTCACATAATTGCGATGCCAGCGCGACGGTTTGTGGGGTTCCCACCCCAAGCGGGCCAACAACCGGTCGCTGATTCGTCGGTTGAGGGCGTCGCACAGCAGGGCGTCGGAACCCTTGAGCGCCGCGATCCCGTCGAGGACTCGCAGGCTGGCCAGGAACGTGGCGTACGACGTGCCGGGCGTCGACGCCATGTACTTCAGCGCCAGAAAGTTCGAGAACCGCCGCGGCTGGTTGTAGTACAGCCAGCAACGATCGGCCGCCCCGTTCGGGCGGCGTTCCGAGCCGGCGAGCCCCAACTCGGGCCAACTGAACAATTTGGGCCACGGACGCAGATAGACCGCGACCACCGTCCCGCCTGCGGTTTCGATGACGCCGTATCGCCGGGATCGGAGCGCGTCTCCGTCGCGGCTCCAATCAACGACCTTCTGCGGCAAGCGGCGAATCATCGCTCGTCCTCCGGAACGCCGAACAACGCCTCCTTGATGTTCCGCCACAGCACCAACATCGCCCCCAGCAGGACCAGACACACGGCCAAGGCCGCCGGCACGAGCCAAGTGAACTCGAAGAGCGGCGCCGCAAAGTTCCAGACGTCGGCCCAGCGAACGACGACCGCCAGCGTCGCCAGGCACAAGAACGGTCCGTAAGGGATTTCGTCGCCGCGACGCAGCAGGATCTGGCTGATTCCCACGAGCAATCCGGCGAGCGGCGCGAGGAAGAAAATGACGACGCACGCCTGCCATCCGACGAAGGCGCCGATCATCATCATCAGCGTCACGTCGCCAAAGCCCATCGCTTCGCGTCGCAAGGCCCAGGAGCCGACGAGCCGCACGCCCCACACCATGGCCCCGCCGCCGAGCATGCCGACGAGCGCCGCGTAGAGGCCGGCCCAGCCGGGCCCGCCGCGCAGCCAGACGCCGACGATCGCTCCCCACCCCGCCAGCCACAGCCACAACAGCGGGGGGCGCGCCACCTCGCGCCGCACCCGCGCCCCGATGATCGCCAACCCGCGACAGACTCCGTGACGACCGCGGTAGATTCGCGGCGTCAGCGCCAAACACCACGCCAGATAACATCCCGCGGCGACCGCCAGATCGGCGAACTTGCTCGACTCGACCCGCGTGCGCGGCAGCGGGTGGGGCGCCGCGTTGCCGACCGGCTCGAGGTCGATGCCCGTGTCGCGCACCGCGTGGGGCATCTCAAACTGGATCGGCGCCGCGACCGCCGCTCGTTCCTCGCCGCGCGCGACGACTTGCGGCAGCAGGGCGAACGGCGACCAAGCCGACAGCACCAGCGCCGCCAGAGTCCCGTACACCGTAATCCCGTCGGGGATCGTCTTCTCGTCGATGTCGATGAGGCTCGCCGCGGCCATGAGCGCCACGAGCAACGCGTGAGCCGCCAGGGTCGGCAGGATGGCGCCGGGGTCGATCGCCAATGCCCCGTCCGGCGGCCATGCCCCCGCCAGATGCGCAAACTGCCCCCGAACGAGCCCCAGCCGGCCGAACTCCCACCAAGCGAGCGCCGCCGTTCCGACGGCCATCACGAATTCGACGACCAGCGGTCGCACCCAGAACCGCGGTCCGTGCACCACGTGCTCCCGCCGCAATCCGAACCAACCGATCAGCGGCGCCCGATCGCTCGCCCGGCGCGGAGGCGCGTCGGCATGCGGCGGCGACCACGGCGACACGTGCCGGCGATTCCACGACAGCCAGTACGTCGCCCAATTCACTGCGGCGCCCAGCAGAAGCCCCGCCGTGGCCGCAACGCCGAGGACGACCGGCAGAGAAATGGCAGCGAATAGAATCATGCGCGGCGCGAATCATCGTGAGGACGTCAAATAACCGCCAAGGACGCCGGCAGCGTCCGTGGCAACAACGCGCGAACCACGACGAACGCGGCGGACAACGCCAAAATTGCAGGTCGTCGCGACCGTGGCGCCGTTGCGGTTCGTGTCTTGGTGCTCTGGGGTCCCAGCGGTTCAATCCGAAACGCTAGCCAATCGCCGCCACGATTTCGGCGGCGATCGTTTCGGGCGCCTTGCCGTCGGTATCGACCACAAGAGTAGCACATCCCGCGTAAATCGGCGTCCGGGCGGCAAGGACGCGCTCGATTTCCTGCCGACCGCCGGAGTTGGTGAGATTGGGCCGGCGGCCGGCGGTCGTTGCATCCGCTGCAATCCGCCGTTCGATCTCGTCGACGCCGGCGCGGAGCCAGACGACGGCTCCGCACGTCGCGATCGCCCCCTGGTTGTCCTTCCGCAACACGGCTCCGCCCCCCAGGGCGAGCACGACCCGCTTGCGCCCGCACAACTCGGCGACGACCTTGGCTTCCGAATCACGAAAGGCGCCCTCGCCGTCATCGGCGAAGATCGCCGCAATCGACTTGCCGGCTCGCAACTCGACCTCGACGTCGGTGTCGATCCAATCCCACCCAAGCGCCGTCGCCAAGAGCCGCGCCACGGTCGTCTTCCCCGTGCCGCGGTAGCCGATCAATGCAATCCGTTGCGGTTCGGTCATCGGAGGACTGCCACCGGGACACAGAGGACATGGAGGAAGATACGATCAGCGTCAGCCGCAAATCCGTCCTGAATCGTTTGCCAAAGGATTCGACGTCGAACTCCAACTGGGTCCCTGCTTTCCATGGTCCCCGTTACGACGCCTCTCCGTCCCCGTTCGGCTCTTCGCCCGCATCCTCCCCGCTCCAATCGCGCAGCGGGCCGATGACTCGCTTGACCGTCTTGTGCATCCGCGCTGCCGAGCCTTCTTTGCGCGTAAACAGATAGAACTGCAACTGCGCCTGACGAACGAACATCTCGACCCCCGTGATCACGTTGCACGGCCGACTGCGGGCGTCCTTGACCAGCAGCGTCGTCTCGGGGTTGTAGACGGTGTCGAACACCAGCATCGACGGTTTGAGATAGGTTTTGCCGATCGGCGACTCGTCGACGTTCGGGTGCATGCCGATCGGCGTGCAGTTGACGATCACGTCGCAGTTGACGCGGTGGCGGGACTCCCACTCGACCGCCTTGGCGTCGAACGCCTCGGCGAGCCGCTCGCTGCGCTTCATCGTGCGCGAGGCGATCGTCACGCTCGCGCCGCGCTTGCGGCAGCCGAACACGATCGGCCGGGCCACGCCCCCGGCGCCCAGCACAAGCACCCGCTTGTTCGCCAGCGGGCTCGGCTGTTCGCCGATCTCGCCCAGGCTGTGCTCGAGGCAATCCATCGCCGCGTTGTAGTCGGTGTTGTAGCCGATCCGCTCGGCGCCGTCGAAGACGACCGTATTCACCGCGGCGATGCTCTTCACCGCCGGATCGACCTTGGTCAGGTGCTTGGCGATCGCCTCTTTGTGGGGGATCGTCACGCTCAGCCCCCGGATCCCCAGCCGTGGCGCGTCGTGCATGAACTGATCGAGACAGTCGGTCGGCACGCGGAACGGGCAGTAGACCGCGTCGATTCCCAACTCCTCGTACTCGGCGTTGTGAATGTGCGGGCTCAGCGAGTGCCCCACCGGATCCGCGATCACGCCGTACACGTCCGTGTCGTGCCCGATCCGTTCGTAGCGGTAGATCTCGGTCATCTGCTTGAAGCTGAGCTGTCCCGGCGCCAAGGCTCGTTCGTGGTGGAACGTGGCATAGGTGAACGGCGCCCCGAACTTGCCCGCCAGAATCCGCGACGGGGTCCCCATGTCCCCCATGCACATCCCCACCGTGGGGACGGTGCTCTCCTGCATCATCTCCAGCATCCGCAGATTGTCGTGCGGCGTGTTGGCCATCGTCGCAATCTTGATGATGTCGGGGTCGAGCCGCGCCATCTCGGTGTGCAACTCGCGCAGGTTGTCGGGCGTCTTGCGGAAGTTGTGGTAGCTGATGATCCGCTTCGTCCGTCCGAACCGCGGGATTTGCGCCGCGACGTCCTCTTCGAGATCGACGTAATCGACTCCCTCGGCGATCGCCTCGCGGAGGATCAGCATCCGCGCCTCCTCAGAGCCAGCCCACTTGCCCCCGTCCTCTTTGCGCCGGCAGGTGATGATGATCTGCGTTCCCTCGGGCCGATCGGCCAGCAAGCGGCGGATGCTCACCTTGCTCGTGAGATAGTCGAGCCGCAACTCGACCATCTTCGCCCCTTGCTCGGCAAGGTGCTTGTGCTCGGCGAGCATGTGCTTGTGACGCGAGCGACCGATGGCGACGCAGATCATGGCGAGAAGGGGACTAGGGTCTGGGGGCCTGGAATTGGGGGCGAGGGCCCCGGACGCGAAAACTGCAATTCTCGCCTCTGGCGGCTCGGCGATCAAATCCTCTTGAACTGCCGATCGAGCTGTTCCCGGGTAAACACCAGAGCCGTCGGCCGACCGTGCGGGCAGTGATGGTGGTCCTGGGCCAAATGCCGCTGGGCGAGCAGGGCCTCGATCTCCTCGGGGGTCAGCCGATCGCCGTACTTGACCGCCGCCTTGCAGGCGATCATGTGCAACAGTTCGTCCAGCAGGTCCCGCACTTCGGGACGTTTCCCTTCGGTCAGAAGCTGGTCCACCACGCTCCGGAGCACCTCCCGCGGCGGCAGGTTCGCCAGCATGGCCGGATAGGCCGAGACGAGCACCGTTTCCCCCCCGAATCCCTCGACTTCGATCCCCAGTTGGGCCAACAGCTCGCGCTGCTCGAGCGCCGCGGCCGCCTCGGCCGCCGGCAGGTCGACCGGCTCGGGAACCAGCAGCCGCTGCGACTCGAGCGCTCCGGCGAGCACCCGCTCGCGGAGCGCCTCGTACAGGATCCGCTCGTGGAGGGCGTGCTGGTCGATGACCTCGAGCCCCTCGGCCGTCTCGGCCACGAGATAGCGGTCGTGGATTTGCAGCGCCCGCAAGGTCGCCCCTTGCGGTGCGGGAACCCCGTGCCCCCCGTCGACGCGGCCCTCCTGCTCAGCGATGCAGTTTTCCCCGCCGCCCCCTTGCTGCGCCCCCGTCGATTCGCCCGTCGCTGACGGCCTAGCGCCCCCCATCGCCGTCCGCGCCGTCGCCAGCGGATCGACCGCGTGCATCGCGAGCGGTCCGCGGTCGCGCGCCCCGATCGGCGAATCGCCGAACGCCCCGCCCCCCTCCTCGAGTGGGGCCACGAACGTCGTCTGCCGCTGGGCCCAAGCCACCAGCTCGCTGACCTGTGTGTTAGCGGCTTCGTCTCCCAGCACTCCCGCTCCGCCGGCAGCCGCGGCGAGATTGCCCCGGGCCGCCAAGTCGGTCGACAGGAACTTGGTGCGCAACGTGGCGAGCAACTGACTGTAGACCCGCCCCCCGTCTTGGAACCGCACCTCGAGCTTCGTCGGGTGGACGTTGACGTCGATCGCCGCGGGGGGCATCTCCAGGTGGAGAAAACAAACCGGGTACCGACCCGTGAGCAACAACCCCCGGTACGCTTCTCCCAGCGCGTGTTGCAGCGATCGGTCGCGGATCGGCCGGCCGTTAAGGAACAGGTACTGCATGCGATTGTTGGGACGACTCTCGCTGGGGTTGGCCACGAACCCGTGCAGACGCAGCTCCGGCTCGACGCTCTCGACCGGGATCAGCGCCGCGGCCAGGTCGGGGCCGAATAGGGCCGCGATCCGTTGCGGCAAGTCGGCCGGCGGCAAGTCGTGGAGCAATCGCCCCCCGTGCGAGAGCGCGAAGTGGACCCGCGGGTGAGCGAGCGCCGCTCGCGTAAGCGCCTCGACGATGTGCCCCGACTCGGTTGGGGCGGTCCGCATGAACTTCTGCCGAACCGGCGTGTTGAAGAACAACTGCCGCACCTCGATCCGCGTCCCAATCGGTCCGGCCGCGGGGCGAATCGGTTCAGCCCGCCCGCCGACGATCTCCAACTCCGCGGCCGACTCCGCTTCGGCCACGCGGCTGCGGATTGTCATCCGACTGACCGCCGCGATCGACGCAAGCGCCTCGCCGCGGAATCCCAAGGTCGCCACGCGGAACAGATCGTCGGCGTCGCGGATCTTGCTGGTGGCGTGACTCGCCACGGCCAGCGGCAGTTCCTCGGCCGCGATCCCGCACCCGTCGTCGTTGATCGAGATCAGCTCGGTCCCTCCCTGTTCGACGACGACGTCGATCCGCCGGGCGCCCGCGTCGAGCGAATTCTCGACGAGTTCCTTGACCACGCTCGCAGGCCGCTCAATCACCTCCCCGGCGGCGATTTTGTTCACCACAAGCGACGAGAGTTGGCGAATCGTGGGCATGTTCGCAAAGCGGGGAAGAAAGACAGGCGCAATGGGGAGGGACGGACTATCAACAACCGAAGCGAACTGAAAGCGAAGACGAACTCCGCGAGGGACGTTTCCCTTGCTCCTTCAATTCAGACCGAATTCCTTAATCTTCCGATACAACGTCCGTTCGCCGATGCCCAGCAGTTTGGCGGCTTCTTCGCGGTTGCCGCCGGTCGCTAGCAGCGTTTCGCCGATGAAGATCCCCTCGATTTCCGCGAGCGGCTTGCCCACCAGTTCGCCGAGGCCTGCCGCTTCGGCCGGCGTCGCTTCCAGGGGCGCCGGCAGCGCGTCGCCGTCCGACAGTTCCGGCGGCAGGTCGTCCAGGTCCAAAACGCCGTCGTAGTCGACGACCACCATGCTCTCGATCGCGTTCTTGAGCTGCCGCACGTTGCCTGGCCAGGGAAACGTCGTCAGTCGTCGCCGGGCCGCGTTGCTCATGCTCGTGATCTCTTTATGGTGCCGGCTGGCGTGCATCTTGACGAAGTGCTCGATCAACAGCGGAATGTCCCCAGCCCGCTCGGCCAGCCGAGGCAATCGCACCGTCAGGACTTTGAGACGATGGTACAGGTCCTCGCGAAACGTTCCCGCAGCGATTGCGTCTTCCAGGTCTCGGTTGGTCGCCGAGAGGATCCGCACGTTCACGGGAATCGGTTCGTTGGATCCGACGCGCGTGATCTCGCGGCTTTCAAGCACCCGCAGCAGTTTGATCTGCGTGGGGAGCGGCATGTCTCCCACTTCGTCCAGGAACAGGGTTCCGCCGTGCGCGTACTCGAACTTGCCGATCCGGTCCGCGCTGGCGTCGGTGAAGGCCCCCCGCACGTGTCCGAACAACTCGCTCTCAAGGATGTTCTCGCTGAGCGCGGCGCAGTTGAGCGCCACAAACGGGCGGTTCTTCCGCGGGCTGTTCTGGTGAATCGCCTGAGCGATCAACTCCTTCCCCGTGCCGGTGTCTCCCTGAATCAGCACGGTGGCGTCGGTCGGGGCGATCCGCTGCAGCCGGCTGACCACCTCGTGCATCTGGGGGCTGTTCCCCACGACCCCCTCGAAGCCGAACTTCTCGTCGAGCCGGCGATTGAGCTCCGCGTTGGCCCGTCGCAGGTGCTGGTTCCGTGCCGCGTTGTCGACCACTGCCCGCAGTTGCTTGAGGTCGAGCGGCTTGAGCAGGTAATTGAACGCCCCCTGCTGCATCGCCTCGACCGCCGACTGGACCGTGCCGTGCCCGGTGACGACGATGACCTCGGCGTCGGGGAGCACCTCGCGCGACTTGGCCAGCACGTCAAGCCCGGTCGAATCCTTCATCCGCAGATCCGTGACGACCACCTCGAAGGCGTCCCGCTCGAGCATCGCCAGCCCCAGCGTCCCGCTGTCGGCCACCGTGCAGTCGTACCCGACCGACGCCAGGCTGTCGGCGACCGTCTCGGCATGCGCCTCGTCGTCGTCGATCACCAGCACCTTGATCGGCGGTCCAGCTTTGGCGGCGGTCGTCTTGGCCATGCTGCGATGATACGGGGCTGGCTGTCGGGGAAAAAGGGGCTCGCGATTCTCGCTGTTTACTCCAAAAAGCCGATTCGAGATTCTCTTAGCTGTTCCTTCGGCAAACTACCCCTCGTTCAACCTCGCTTGTCATGAGGACTCGGCGTCAGGCGTTGGTCGATTGCCGACTTGGGGGGGCGACTTCCAAACCGGGTTTCTTTGCCGCTCTTCGTTGATGAGCCTCGCACACTCCAGGGCGCAGCGCCCGCAAATGAGCGCTTCGCGACGACCTTCCGCGAACGGTCCGCATTTGTAGTAAGACCCGCCGCAATAGCTGCACGAAGCTCGATGCGCGGGAATGCCTATTCGTAGGCCAATAATGCTGCGCAACCACGCGGGGATAGTCATGCTCGCTCTCGGTGGAAGTTCCTTGTCGATTCGCGCCGTTCGCGAAAGGGCGTCCCATCGTCATTTCAGCCGCGGCGTCGCGGGCAACTCGATCGTGAACTGCGTCCCTTGGCCCACTTCGCTTTGCACCTGGATCCGCCCGCCGTGGGCCTCGATGATCTTTCCCGCGGTCGGCAGCCCCAGGCCCGAGCCACCTGGCTTGGTCGAAAAGAACGCCTCGAACATGTGAGCCGCCGTGTGGTCGTCGATCCCCACCCCGGTGTCGATGAGGTGGAGCACCGCCTGATCTGCGACGGTGGTCGTCCGCACGACGAGTTGGCCCCCGTGCGGCATCGCTTGCTTGGCGTTGATCAGCAGGTTGAGCAGCGCCCCGCGGAATCCTTCGCGATCGAGCTGCACCGTCGGCAAGTCGGGATCGAAGTACCGCAACACCTCGACCCCCGCGGCCTGGGCCTCGGGGGCGAAAAACTCCAGCACTTCCTGGATCTCGCGGTTCAGGTCGGTCGGCTTCAGGTTGAGCCGCCGCACCTTCGCGTAGTTGAGAAAGTCGTCCAGCAGTTGCTGCAGCCGCTGGCACTCCCGCTGGACGACGTCGATCCGCTTGAGGGCGCGTCTTTGAGCCGGCGTTTGCGGATCGTCTAAATCCTCGGCCAACAGTTCCATGTTGAGCCGGATCGTCGACAGCGGATTCTTGATCTCGTGCGCAAGCGCCCCGGCTAACTGCGCAATTTCGGTGTACTGCGCAATGAGGCGCTGCTGCACATCGGCGGAGGTGGGGGGAGCGGTCATGAGGCGGCAGAGGTTCGTCGGCAGTCAAGGAGACCCGCCAGCAACAAACAGCCGCCGGTTCCCAGCGAACTTGGCGGCGCGCCGTCAATCTCCGCGCAAAGCAACGGGGCCCCCGAGGACCCCGCTGCCGCGCTTCATTTCCATGTCCGTTCGCGGCAATTAAGCCGGCGAGCCGGAGACGGCGCCATCGGCTTCCTGCATGGCGGCGCGACGGCTCAGCTTCACGCGGTCTTGTTCGTCGACCGCGATCACCTTGACCTTCATCTTGTCGCCCACCTTGCAGACGTCGCCGACGCTGGCGACGTACTCGTTCGACAATTCGCTGATGTGGCACAACCCGTCGCGGCCCGGCAGGATCTCGACGAAGGCGCCGAAGTCCTTGACGCTGGTCACCGTGCCGTCGTAGATGCGGCCCACCTGGACGCTGGCGGTCAGGGCCTCGACCCGCGCCAAGCCGGCGGCGGCTGACGCTTCGTCGGAGCCGGCAATCGTGACGGTGCCGTCCTCCTCGACGTCGATCGTCACGCCCGCTTCTTCCTGGATCGCCCGGATCGTCTTGCCGCCGGGGCCGATCAGCAACCCGATCTTGTCGGGGTTGATCTGCGTGCGGACCAACCGCGGGGCGCTCTCGCTCACTCCGGCCCGCGGACGCGAGATCGTCGAGAGCATCGCCCGCAAGATTTCGATTCGCGCTTCGCGGCTCTGGGCCAACGTGGCGCGGATGATCTCCTCGCTGATGCCGCTGATCTTCAGGTCGAGTTGGATGCCGGTGATGCCGTTCTGCGTCCCGGCGATCTTGAAGTCCATGTCGCCGAAGTGATCCTCGTCGCCGATGATGTCGGTCAGCAGGACCCAGCGGTCCCCTTCCTTGACCAAGCCGGTCGAGATCCCCGCGACGGGATTGGTGATCGGCACGCCGGCCGCCATCATCCCCAACGTCCCGCCGCAGACCGAGGCCATCGAACTCGATCCGTTCGACTCGAAAATGTCCGAGATGACGCGGATCGTGTAGGGAAAGTCGTCGTGGTCCGGGAGGACCGGGTTGAGGCTCCGCTCGGCGAGGGCTCCGTGCCCGATCTCGCGTCGCCCGGGGCCGCGAATCGGCCGCACTTCGCCGACCGAGAACGACGGGAAATTGTAGTCGAGCATGAACCGCTTCGAGTATTCCTCGACCAGTCCGTCGACGCGTTGCTCGTCGCGTCCCGTTCCCAGGGTGACGGTGACGACCGCTTGGGTTTCGCCCCGCTGGAACATCGCCGAGCCGTGCACGCGCGGGAACAGATCGACGTCGCAGGCGATTTGCCGCAGCGTCTTGTGGTCGCGTCCGTCCGGACGGCGGCCTGCAAGAATCGACTCGCGAACGACGAACGCTTCGAGGTCATGCCACGACTTGCCGAAGGAAGCGAGCGTGAACGCTCCCTCCGCTTCGGGGTCGGGGATCACGTCGGCCAGGACTTGCTTCTTGAGGGCGCCGACCGCTTCGGCGCGGGCCTGCTTCCCTTCGGTCGACTTGGCATCCTTAAGCGCCCCGGCGTACTTGCTCTTGAGCAGGTCGTACAGCCCGTCGCTCGGCGGGGCCTGGAATTCCATCTTCGGGACGCCGACCTTGGCGATCAACTCGTCTTGCAGGTCGCACAGTTCCCGCACGATCCGATGCGCTTCCAAAAGCGCCTCGGTCATCTCGTCCTCGGGCATCTCGCGCGAGAATCCTTCGATCATCAGCACGGCGTCCTTGGTGCCCGAGACGATCAGATCGAGCGTGCTGAATTCCAGTTCGTCATGGGTGGGGAACGGCACGAGCTTGCCGTCGATCTTGCCCAACCGCACCGAGGCCAGCGGGCCCATAAACGGCAGGTGTGAAATGCCCAGGGCCGCGGCGGCGCCGTTCATCGCCAACACGTCGCCGTCGGTCTGGCGATCGCTTGACATGACGAAGGCCTGGATCTGCACTTCGTCGATGAACCCCTCGGCGAACAGGGGCCGGATCGGCCGGTCCATGAGCCGGGCGGTGAGGATTTCCTTGGTCGTGGGGCGGCCTTCGCGTTTCAGAAAGCCGCCGGGGAATTTGCCCGCCGCGGCGGTTCGCTCGCGGTAGTCGCAGGTCAACGGGAAGAAGTCGATGCCGGGACGAGGTCTGTCGGTCGCCGCGGCGCAGAAGACGACCGTGTCGCCGTACTGCACCAAACACGCTCCGGCCGCCTGTTTGGCCAGCACGCCGGTCTCGATCGAGAAGATTCCCTTGCCGATTTGTCGTTCAACGCGAACTTTGTTCAATGTCTTGTTCCTGCTGGTTGGCGAGTCAGTTGCGTGAAGGGGGCGCGCCGAGAACCGTGCCGGCGTGAGCCGCTCGAAGCAAGCGGCACGAGACGTCGGCGACGCTCTGAATTCGGCCTGACGACCCCGAGCGAGCGGCAACGAGGTCACCCGCTCGCAATACGAGGCCCCGCTATACGAGGCATCGCCGAGCGGGGACGCCTTCGGCGCCGAAAGCGCGGCCGAGCGAACGTGACGCGGACGATCGAGAAGTTGGCGAAGGGCGGCCGAGCTTGGCAAGGCAAACGCCCTGCGGGCCTGTCCGCCGGCGCTGCCAGGACTATTTGCGAATATCGAGCCGGCGGAGCAGATCGAGATACAACTCGGGATTGTGGGCCTTTACGTAGTCCAACAACCGCCGGCGACGGCTCACCATGCCCAGCAAGCCCCGACGGCTCGCATAGTCCTTCTTGTTCGACTGCAGATGCTCGGTCATCGTCGCAATCCGACTGGTCAGGATCGCGATCTGCACCTCCGGCGAACCAGAGTCCGTCGTGTTGCGACCGAACTGCTGAACCAGGGCGCTCTTCTGCTCTTTCGTGACTGACATCTGTGGCCTTGCGCGTCTCTTCGTCGCACTGCTTCGGGGCGTGTTCTTCGCCTGACCGCGCTGCCAACGCAACAACCGGGGGGCTGCCACGGGGACGCTTGCGGCTGAACTTCTCCGTCCTTCTGCAACGACTCCTACTACATACTTGTGAAAATTACCGATACGACAAGCCAGTCAATGTACCCGCGCCGCGCCGGACTGCAACCGCAAATCTCAACTCGACTTGCGACCATGCCCGCGACGGAGGCGCACCGGGGACGTCGAACCGGCTTGCCGAGGCGAATCTGGCGGCGACTTTCGCCGCAACTACTGCGTGGACATGGTCTTGGGGATATCCTTGAGCCGCACGACGTCCCACGCGAGGCCGATCTTCTCCATGACCCAGATGGCGCACCAAGTAATGTCGAATTCCCACCACCGATGCCCCTGCCGGGCCACCCGCTGGTAGGCGTGGTGGTTGTTGTGCCACCCCTCCCCGAAGGCCAGCAGACCGACCCACCACAGGTTGCGGCTGTTGTCGGTCGTCTCGTAATTGCGATAGCCCCACAGGTGGGTCGCTGAGTTCACGAACCAGGTGACGTGCAGGACGTAGACCATCCGCACGCCCAGCCCCCAAACGACCATCCCCCACCCGGCCAAATTCGAGCCGAGGCCCCACGATTCCGGCCCGAAATAACCGAGCAGCCACAGCACCCCCGCGGTCAGGAAATGCGACGGCAGAAACAAATAGTGCAGCGCCACGATCACCTTGTCCTTGAGCATGTCGGGGGCGTAACGCTCGTACAGTTCCGTGCGCCACGTGCGGCCAAAATTCGGCATGAACCACAGCATATGGCTCCACCACGGGCCGTGCTTCGGCGAGTGGGGATCTCCGTCGTGATCGCTGAACGCATGGTGCTTCCGGTGCTGGGCGACCCACGTCAACGCCGAGCCTTCGCCCGATAATCCGCCGAGAAACGCAAGCAGCCACCGCACCGGCCGATACGTGCTGAAGCTCTTGTGCGTCAGCAGCCGGTGATACCCCATGCAGACGCCGAAGCTGCCGGTCACGAAGGCCAGCGCCACGCACGTGACCAGGGCCGGCCACGAGAAAAACGCGGGGGCGAACGCCAGACAGGCCAGCACATGGACCACGACGATCCACGACACGATCGGCCATGAAACGCCCCATTCCTTGAAGGTGTCACGGGCGATCCGACAGGCGTTCGACACGGCCTCGCTCGCCGAGTCGATCGCCGCATTGAAATTCGAGGACATCGCGGCTCCTTGCTCGTCATGGTTTTCCGGCGGATCGCCGGACACGGGACGGACGCGAGGGTTTCTTTCCTGCTTCTTTGTCGTGATGGTGGACACGGCGTATCAGTTCCTTAACACGCGAAAGGGGCTACAGATCGACAGTACGGCGAATCATTGGCCGGCTTTAGGGCGAGACGTCGACGGAGCCAAAAATAATTGCAATGGAAATTAAGTCAGGTCCCGCCCAAGCACGCTGCCGCCGAACCCGGTTGCCGCTTGCCATTCGAAACGCTGAACCGCGAGTGCAAAGGTCGGTATTTCCAGCGATTCCTGACTTTTTGGGAGTGTCCCAAGATACGAGATTGCTCGGCCGGATACTAGCCCAAGCGGACGCCGCTATTGAGATGGCGTCTCAGTAAAGTCGTCCTCGGGAGCGGTCGGGGCCCGATCGTGGAAAGGCCTTACGGTCGGGGCGACTTTGACCCCTTCGGCCGAGAGTGAAAATCGAACCGCTCCCGACGCGGCCGTGTGGAGCACCACGGCCCCTGCCCGTTGATACGTCCGATCGACCGCCGCGGTTCGCTCCGCGTCGCCGCCGCTGAACACGACCCACTCGGGGGTGCACCACGCCGCAAACCCTGGCGGGTCGCTTGCGGCACTGCCGTGGTGGGGCGCAAGCAGCACGTCGCAGTCGACCGGCGGGTCGGCCATGACCAGTTCGATCCCCGGCGATTCGAGGTCCCCTGGCAGCAGCACCCGCCGTCCGGCAAACTCGACCGACAACAGAATGCTGTTGGCGTTGTCGCGACCGTAGACCCCTTCTCGCGGCGGGAAGAGGATGTCGATCGCCGCGCGCGGATCGGCCAGCCGCAGCTTGTCTCCCATCCACACCTCCCGCAGCGGCGCCCCGTGCAGTTTGATCTGCTCGCGCAAGTAGTCCGGCGCCTGCAGCCGGCCGTCGGTCGCCACGGGGTCGAACATCATGGGGGAGACGTAGACCGCGTCGATCGGCATCAGTTCCAGCAAGGTCGGTACGGCGTTGTAGTGGTCGACGTCGGCGTGCGACAAGACGATTGCGTCGATGCGACGAATGCCGCGATTCCATAAGTACTGCGCGATCGTCCGCCCGGTGCTCTCCGGCGAGTTGAGACTCCCCGCGTCGTACAACACGGTCTGCCCGCCGGGGAGTTCCATGACGACGCACGTCCCGTGCCCCACGGCCAGAAAGGTGCATTCGAGTTGATCGCCGGCGCGCCGCCCCATCTCGGCGGCGCCGAATCCGCAGATTCCCCACAGCGCCGCCGCGACGATCATCCGCGGCAGCTTGCCGGCCCGGGGCGCCGTCAGGATCCCGATTCCCCCCAGCACATACCACCCCACGAGCCACCAATCGCTCGGCCCGGCTGTATAGGCGTGGCTCCACGACCAAGCGTCGGCCCGCTCGATCGCCCGCTGCACGAGGGCGAGGCACCCCGCACAGATCGCCCCCGGAATCGCGGCGAGCGCGGGCGAGACCCACCCCAACGTCGTCGCCATCAGCCCGGCACCCATCGCCGCCGAGACCAGCGGCATCAAGAACGGCGTCAGCATGACTCCGCCGACGGTGACGATGTGGAATTTCGCCGCGACGAGCGGCCCCGCGACGATCCACACGGCGGTCGACGCCAACGAACCGACCGCCAGCGCTCGCAACGCCCCCCTGCCCCATCGTTCCCACCACGGCCGGACCTCGGCGAGCAGATCTTGCAGCGGCGTCCGACGCGATCGTCGCGCTACGACGCCGCTCGCGCCGACCAGCGTCGCGACGCTCACGAAGCTCAACTGGGTCCCCGTGCGAAAGGCCTCGGCCGGATTCATCGCCAGGATCGCCAGCGCCGCCGCGGCGAGCACGTTCACCGCCGATGCCCGGCGTCCCAGGGTCGTCGCCGCCAGCCACGCCGCCACCAGCACGCTCGCGCGAACGACTGGCGCCTGCGGCCCGACTGCCAGCACGTACGCACCTAGCGCCGTAAGCGTCCCCGCGACGCGGGCTCGCTCGCCGCAGCCGGCCAACCGCAGCACCCCCCATGCCATCGCGGCCAGCATCCCCGCGTGCAACCCCGACACGACCATCAGGTGAATCGTCCCGGTCCGCAGGAACGCCTCGGTCGTTTTGTCGGGCAGGCGTTCGCGGGCGCCGAAAATGACCGCCGCGGCCAAGTCGCCTTGCCTCGGCCCCACCGCGGACCGCAGCGAGTTCTCGCTCGCGCGCCGCAGGCTCGCCCCCCATGCCGCAACGGCTGACTTCGCCGCAGGACGTTCGACGATTACGCACTGAGGGTCGCGACAATACGCCTCGGCGAGCCGCCCTGCGATCCGTTCCGCCGCGCCCCAATCGTACTGCCCCGGATTGAGCGGCGGCCCCGGGCGGGCGATCCGCGCGTACAACAGCACCGCGTCTCCGGCATCGGCGTGAAGCAATTGCCCCGCGACGCGCAGCCGGCACCTGCCGCTGGCAGGACGCCAGACGACGCCGTCGCGAATCGCCGTGATCGCGATCGTCGCTTCGCTGGAATGACCCTGCGGCAAGGCGCGCAACAGCGAGTTTGCCGGAGGCGGCGCGATCCGCGGCGAGTCAACGAGAACGGCACGCAGGCAGGCCGGTTGCGATTCGACCCGGGCGAACCGCGCGAGGTCGTCGCTCCTGGCAAGCGACCAACCAATCGCGTGGCGCACCGCGCCCGTGCCGGCCAGCGCGGCCAACAAGCACCAGATTGCCGGTTGTTTCCCAACTCGTTTCAGACTCGTGGCCAAGACGAGCAGGATCGTTGTCGCGCTCCCCGCGAACGCCGCCCGCATGCCAGCCGACGCCGACGCTTCCCCCAGGCGATCGACGACCACGCCCGCCGCGACGGCCAGCGCCGTCGCGACCAGCGGGCGATAGACTCCGCCCCTGTTCGGCTCCGCGGCAACGGCTGGCAGCAACTCGCCCGACATGGCAGTCCCGCAACGGGAAAAAGCAACACGTCGCCACGATAGCTTCGGCGCCCGCACACGGCAAACTCCGGGCCTGCTCCTGCCGCTCCATGCCTGGGGATTCTTACGCAGACAAGCAGATTTCGCGGAGGAGTTTGGGAAGCCCCTACGTTTTCCCCCCGAGAGTATGCGTCGGCGCGAACGGGGCGAGATCCCCATGGACTCCCTGGGGGCTGTGCTGCGACCCCGGCCGCTCGGACGACTTGCCTGTTTCTCCGCGGGCTCTGCGTGCGACGACAAAGTAATTGCGATCAACAATTCTCGCCGCCAGCGGACAGGCCCGGCGGGACCGCTGCTCGATTCGTGATCCGGTCGGGCCTCGTACGGCCCCGCATCCATGTTGCCGCGGAGAGGCGGGTCGGGAAGAATGGGGCGACCTTGTCGGCGATCGCCCGTTCGGAACCGCCGCTGTTTACGACTTCGTTGGAGACGGATCCCCGTATGACTCGACACGTTCGTTCCGCGGCCCGGCGCATCCTGCCGGTCGCCGCCGCTGTTGTTCTCGCCCTCCCCTTCGCCCGCGCCGAGGAACCGACCTTGATCCCCCGCAGCGTCCTGTTCGGCAATCCTCAGAAGGCCTCCGCGCGGGTCAGCCCCAACGGCAAATGGATCAGCTTCCTGGCGCCGGTTGACGGCATCCTGAACGTTTGGGTCGCTCCCGTCGACGACCTCGCTGCCGCCAAGCAGGTGACCGACGACAAGCTGCGCGATATCCGCGGCCATCGCTGGGCCTACACCGGCGAGCACATCCTCTACTCGCAAGACAAGGCGGGGGACGAGAACTGGCACGTGTACGCCACGAACGTCGCCACCGGCGAGACGAAGGACCTCACCCCGCTCCCAGCCGTGCACGCGGTCATCGAAGGCGTCAGCGAGAAGTTCCCCGCCGAAATTCTCGTTGGGCTCAACGATCGCGACCCGCGGTTTCACGACGTCTACCGCGTCGACCTCGTCAGCGGCGAGCGGACGCTCGTCCAGGAGAACAAGGAGGGCTTCGCCGGTTTCGTGACCGACGACGACTTTCGTGTGCGGTTCGCGGTCACGTTCACCCCCCAGGCAGAGCAACTCATGCTCAAGCCGGCCGCGGGGGACGACGGGCAGACCGGATGGGAGGAGTTCCTGCGCATCGGCGCCGAGGACGCGACGACTACCGGACCCGCGGGATTCGACAAATCGGGGGACGTCCTGTACTTCCAGGACAGCCGCGAGCGGAACACCGGCGCCTTGTTCGCGTGGAACCTGAAGACCGATGAAATCAAACTGCTGGCCGAGAACGCCAAGGCCGACGTCGGCGAAATTATCGCCCACCCGACCAAGCATACGATCCAGGCGGTCGGCTTCACCTATTCCCGCCGCGAGTGGCAGATCCTCGACGAGTCGATCCGCGACGATCTCGAGTACCTAGAAACGGTTGAAGACGGCGAACTGATCGTCACCAGCCGCACGCTGGCCGACGACAAGTGGACTGTCGCGTACATCCTCGACGACGGGCCGCTGAAGTTCTACCTGTACGATCGCCCGGCGAAGAAGGCCCGATTCCTGTTCGCCAGCCGCGACGACATGGAAGGCTATCCCTGGGCCAAGATGCACGCCCCGCTTATCTCGTCGCGCGACGGACTGGAACTGGTCAGCTATCTGACCCTCCCCCCGGGGAGCGACCCCGACGGCGACGGCGTCCCCGCCGAGGCCGTGCCGATGGTGCTCGACGTGCACGGGGGCCCCTGGGCCCGCGACGACTGGGGTTTCAACTCCACGCACCAGTGGCTCGCCAATCGCGGCTACGCCGTGCTGAGCGTCAATTACCGCGGTTCGACAGGGTTCGGCAAGAACTTCGTCAACGCCGCCAACGGCGAGTGGGCCGGCAAGATGCACGACGACCTCGTCGACGCCGTCGAGTGGGCCGTCGAGCAAGGCATCGCCCGGCGCGACAAGGTTTGCATTATGGGGGGCAGCTACGGCGGCTACGCGACGCTCGTCGGCTTGACCTTCACCCCCGAGACGTTCGCCTGCGGGGTCGACGTCGTCGGGCCGTCGAGTTTGGTGACGCTCATGGAGAACATCCCGCCGTACTGGGCTACGTTCATGCCCGTGATGAAACTCCGCGTCGGCGACGTCTCGACCGAGGCGGGACGGGCCGAGCTCCTTGCGCGGTCGCCGCTTGCCCAGGTCGACGAGATCAAGCGACCGCTGCTCATCGGCCAAGGAGCCAACGACCCGCGGGTCACGCAACTCGAAGCCGACCAGATCGTCGACGCGATGCAAGCAAAGCTAATCCCGGTGACCTACGTCCTCTACCCCGACGAGGGGCACGGCTTTGCGGGGGAAGAGAACCGGATGTCGTTCAACGCGGTGACCGAGGCGTTCCTCGCCGAGCACCTGGGGGGACGGTTCGAGCCCGTGGGGGACGCCTTCAAGAATTCGAGCATCCACGTCCCCGTCGGCGCCGACGAGGTGCCGGGCGTATCCGAGTCGCTCCCCGCCGACCGCAAAGCGATGCCGTCAAAACCGGCGGCGAAGGAACCCGCGGCGAGCGCGAGTTAGGCGGCGAGATTTTCACTTGCTTTTCCCAGGAATCGTGCCGACAATAGGGAACATGGCTCACGCGTTTTACCGCAGCTTCTGGTTTACCTACACCTGCCCGGGCGGCAGGGCCGGAGGTTGTGCGTAACGCTTGCGAGCAGATGACGACGACCACCAAGCCCCGGGCGCCCTTGCGGTTCCCGGGGCTTTTTTCTTGTCCCAGTCGACCCCCGGGTCAGCACCCATTGAGCCGCCGGTCAGAGGCCGGCGGCTCAATACCGGAGAACCCACTCATGATCATCGTCATGAAGCGCTCGGCCACCGCCGAGGAGATCCAAGACATGACCGTTCACGTCGAACAACTGGGCCTCAAGCCCGTCGTCCTCACGGGGACCGAACGAACCGTGATCGCCGCGATCGGCGAGGAGCGAGTCGCGGGGATCAGCTCGCTGGAGAGCGGCCCCGGGGTCGACGAGGTGCTGCCGATCCTCGCGCCGTACAAACTTGCCAGCCGGGAGCTCAAGCCCGAGAGCACGACGGTGCGGGCCGGCAGTCTTGCGGTAGGCAACGGCACGGTCGGCGTCATCGCCGGACCCTGTTCCGTCGAAAGCGAAGAGCAAATCGTCGTTACGGCCCGAGCTGTCAAGGCGGCCGGCGGCTCGGCGCTCCGCGGCGGGGCCTTCAAGCCGCGCACCAGTCCGTACAGCTTCCAGGGACTCAAGGAGGAGGGGCTCCAGATGCTCGCGACGGCCCGTGCCGAGACGGGGTTGGCCGTCGTGACCGAGGTGGTCGCCACCGAGGACGTCGACCTCGTGGCCCGCTACGCCGACGTCCTGCAGATCGGCGCCCGTAACATGCAGAATTACCGGCTGCTCGAAGCGGTCGGCAAGGTCGATCGCCCCGTGCTTCTCAAGCGCGGTCCCAGCGCCACGGTCGACGAATGGCTGCTGGCGGCCGAGTACATCCTCGACGGGGGCAATCCGAACGTCATGCTTTGCGAGCGCGGGATTCGCACGTTCGAGACTCACACCCGGTTCACGCTCCCTCTGGCCTCGGCCCCGTACGTCCAGCAGCGCACCCACCTGCCGGTCGTCATGGACCCCAGCCACGGCACCGGGCACACGGCGCTCGTGCCGGCGCTGGCGCGGGCGTCGATTGCCGCGGGCGCCGACGGCCTGATCGTCGAGGTTCACCCCAACCCCGACAAGGCGATGAGCGACGGCTACCAGACGCTCAACTTCGCCCAGTTCGAGCAAATGATGGGCGAGTGTCGTCGCATTGCCTCTGCCATGGACCGCAAACTGGGGAGCGAGGCCTGACGCCGCAAACAGGCCGTGCAACTGCGACTGAGCCGCCGACGCCGGGCAATTTTTCGCGTCGCCCCGAGGTTCGACGCCCGTTACAATCGCGCCGCGTTGGCCGCTCGCTCCCGCTCGTAGGTCTTGCCATGAACAAACAGCGTCTCGCCGGTTGGATTCTCTGCGGATTGACGACCTTCTTCCTGATCGGTCCCAGCGCCGCCGGGAAGTTCGTCGACTGGGAGGGGAAGGAGGACCTGTTTCAGCACATCGGCTAGTCGATCGAATTGATCAAGAAGATCGGGGTGCTGGAGATCGTGGTCGCCGTCCTCTACTTCATCCCGCAAACGTCGTTCATCGGGGCGATTCTCGTGACCGGCTATCTCGGCGGGGCGACGGCCACGCACGTGCGCGTGGGAGACCCGTACTTCATGCCCCCGCTCGTGGGGGTCGTGGCGTGGATCGGCTACGCCTTGCGTCGCCCCGACGTCGTCGGCCGGGCCCTCCGCGGGCCGAATCCCGAGGGCGAGCAAAGCTAGCACGCGGAGGCGGAGCCAACTTGTCAGTTGACGCCTCGGGCGGTCGTGGGTTACAAGCCCGCGCGATTCCGCCTGTCGCTCGCGGCGCGCCGACGCCGGTCGCTGCTGCGCAGGCTTGGTCGAAGGACCGCCCCCGTGCCCGACGCCCCCGAAATTGCCGCTCCCGCCGAGCCGACCCCGGCCAAGCCTTCGCTGCGCGCCCGTGCCGGCGACGCAGCGGCGAAGTTCGTCGCCTGGTCGCGCGCCAGCCGCCGCAACATGATCGTGGCGGCGAGCGGCGGGGTCACCCTGATCGCCGTGTCGCTCGCGGCGTGGAGTTATCTTGTCCGACTGGCGGTCGACGCCGGGTCGCAGGCCACCGTCGAAGCCCTGTTGACCGCGTACGACGCCAATCAATTCGAGGACGCCCGGCAGATCGCCGGTCGACTGCAGCAGTACGCCGAGGCCGACAAGTTCGGCACGGCGCTGTTCGTCATGGGCGCCCTCAAAGCGGACGAGGCTGACGACGAGTTTTCGCCTGAACGGCGCCGCGCCATGCACGCCGTGGCCGCCCGCTATTTGCAAAAAGCGCGCTCTCTGGGGATCCCCGCCGATCGCGAAGCGAAGCTCCAGTATCTGCTCGGCCGCAGCCTCATCATGGGGCACCAATCGACCGCGGGGATCGATTTGCTGGAATCGGCAATCCAGTCGCCCGACATGCCTCGCACCGAAATCCATTCGCTATTGGCCACAGCGTATCTTGACCGGTCCGATCCGGACCTGCAGCGGGCGCTCGCCCATTTGCAGCACATGCTTGACGATGCAGCGCTGGCCCCCGAGCTGCGCGGCGACACGGTGTTCCGGCTGACGAACGTCTTGCTGCGGTTGAATCGCCCCGATCCGGCGCGCCACGCCCTCGGTCTCGCCGGCGACCAGCCGGAACGCAAGGCCGAGCGTGAACTGCTGTCCGGACGAATTCGGCTGGTCGAGGCCGAGTCGCTCGCCGCCGACGCCCCCCAGCGAGGTCCCCTGCTGGACGAGGCCGATGCCCGGCTCCGCGAGGCGCTTGAAGCGGACCCTGGGGGAACAGCCGTCTCGCGCGAGACGATGTATTGGCTCGGGCGCTGCTACGCCGCTCGCGGCCAAGCCGCCGAAGCGTTGGCTCAGTACCAGCGACTCGGCAAACTCTACGGCGACACGGCGGAGGGACTCGCCGCGATGCTCGGGGCGGCGGAAACGTACCGCGACAAGCGCGACTTCGAGCACGCGTTGGCCAGCTACCAGTCGTTGCTGGAGTTGGCGCCTCCGCCCTCCGCCTTCGTCAACCCGCTGATCACGCTGGCCGATCTTCGCAAGCGGCTTCTGGCTGCGCAGCAGGATTTCGTCGACGTCGGTCGCTACGAAGACGCCGTCGCGATGCTGGACATGTTTCGCGACCTGTTCAGTCGCACCGAGATCGTCGAGCTGCAGGCCGTCACTGAAGCCCGCTGGGGCGCTGCGCTGTTGGCGCCCCGGGCCGCCGGCGACCGGTGGCGCATCGCGGACGACCAGCGCGAAGGGCGTCGCCACTATCGCATCGCGGGGCGGGCCTTCGAGGACTTGGCGCGACTGCGTTTCTCGCAGCGCGAATTTCCCGACGACCTGTGGCAAGCCGCCGAAAACTACTTCGCCGGGCAAAGCTACACCAGCGCGGCCCGGGTGTACCAGGAGTATCTCCAGCACGAATCGCGCAGCCGCAACGCCCTTGCGCTGTTGCGGCTGGGACAGTCTCACATTGCCGTGAGCCAACATTCGCTCGCCGTCGAAGCGCTCGACGAATGCATCGTGACGTATCCCCGCAGCGACGCGGTGTTCCAAGCCCGGCTCGAATCGGCCCGGGCGCATCGCGAGCTCGGCAAGTACGACGAGGCGGAGCGGCTGCTGTGGACCAACCTGACGGGCGACAACCTGATGCCGACCAGCCCCGAATGGCGCGACTCGAAGTTCGAACTCGGCCGGCTCTACTACCAGACCGCCCGCTACGACGACGCGATCCGCGAAATCGAAGAGGCGGTCCTTCGCTACCCCGAACACAGCGAGACGCTGCTGGCCAACTACACGATCGCCCGCTCGAATCACCGCGCCTCCGAGGCCCCGGCCCGACGGATGCGCGAGGCCAAGACCGAGAACGAACGGCAGAAGAATCGGGTCGCGATGAACGACTATCTGGAGCGGGCGCTGGCCACTTACGGCGACGTTCAACGATCGATCACCTTGGCCGGCGGCGGCGATCACGACCCGTTGCTGAAGATGCTGCTGCGGAACTGCTACATGATGCGCGGGGCCGTGCTGTTCGACCTGCGGCGGTTCGACGAGGCCCGCGAGGCGTACTCGGGGCTCTCGTCGCTGTACCAGAACGACCCGTTCGTGCTGGAAATCCAAGTGCAAATCGCCAGTTGTCTGCGGCGGCTCGACGAGCCGGTCAAGGCTCGGCTGGCGATCGTCCAGGCTCAACAACTGCTCGCCGCGCTCCCGGCCGACGCCAACTTCCTCGCCAGCACCAACTTCAGCCGGCAGCAGTGGGAATTGCTGCTGGATCAGATGACGGGGTGGTGAGCCTCGGCCTCCTTTCACGAACGTAGCGCCCATGTCATCGACAAGAACCCTCGCCGATCTGGTCAACAAGCGGCTGCGTTGTCTTGCGCAACTGCTCGACGTCGGCCAACAGCAGGCCGAGTTCATCGCCCAGGGCGAGATTACGCCCGTGTTGCGGCTGTTGTCGGCCAAGTCGCAGCTCATCACGGCGCTGCAGGCGATCGAGAAGCTGCTGGCGCCGTTCCACGGCGAGGACCCCGATGCTCGCGTCTGGGAATCCCCCGCGGCCCGGGCGGCGTGCGCGGCCGAAGCGGAGGAGTGCCGGACCTTGCTGGCCCGGGTCATGGAACTCGAAGCCCGGAACGAGGCGGCGATGACCGAGCGCCGCGACGCGGTCGGCCAGCAGTTGCAGTCCTTCAACGCCGCCAGCCGGGCCCGGTCGGCGTACTTGGCCGCGAGCCATGCGCGCTCGACCGGCGGCGTCCCGGCGCCCCACGTGCCTCTGCCGGCGCCGGCAGCCGGCCTGGACGCTCAGTCGCCAGTTTAGTATTCCCCGGGTCGAACCGCTCCTTGCGCCCCGGCCGCGACCCATGAAACTGTACACCGGCGACGATCCCGACCAGCGCGACCCAGGCCTCGAACTGCCGCCGGGCGAACCGAGTCTCGCGTGCATCCTTGCCGCGTGGAACGACGCCACCGAGCGGCTGCAGCGAACTCACGAAACGCTGCAAGCCGAGGTCGCCCGGCTCACCGACGAGCTCGAGGCGAAGAACCGCGAGTTGGCCCGTCAAAACCGCCTCGCCGACATCGGCCGCATGGCGTCGCACATCGCCCATGAGGTTCGCAACAGCTTGGTTCCCGTCACGTTGTACCTGAGCCTGCTGCGTCGCCGCTTGGATGGGGACGCCGGCAGTCTCGACATCCTCGCCAAGGCGGAGGCAGGTTTCGCCAACCTGGATTCGACCGTGAACGACCTGCTCAACTTTACCGCTCACCGCGAACCGCGGTGGTCCACCTTCATTGTCCGCGACTTGGTCGACGAGATTTGCGAGTCGATCGGTCCGCAGCTCGAGGCCCAGGGGATCGAGGCCTCGATCGACGTCCCCCCCTACTCGACCGTCACCGCCGATCGCGAGATGCTCCGCCGGGCGATCCTCAACCTGGCGCTCAACGCGATCGACGTGATGCCCCGCGGCGGCGATTTGGTGATCACCTCCTACGACGGGCCCAACGGGTTCGAGGTCGAAGTCGCCGACAGCGGTCCGGGGCTCCCCCAGGAGCACAAGCTGCGCGTCTTCGACCCGTTCTTCACGACCAAGGACCATGGCACGGGGCTGGGGCTGGCGATCGTGCAACGGATCGCCGAGGCGCACGGCGGCCGGGTCACGGCGCTCAACTGTCCCGACGGGGGCGCCGCGTTCACGATCGAACTCCCCCGTCGCGCCCAACGAGCCGCCGCATGACGCGCCCCGCTTCCGCCCGTTCGCTCGGCCGCGTGCTGGTGGTCGACGACCACGCCCCGGCCCGCGAGTCGGTGAGCGATGTGCTGCGCTGCGCGGGGTACGAGGTGCGGGGCCTGGCCAGCGCGGTCGAAGCCCTGCCGGAACTGACCGCGGGCGATTTCGACGTCGTCGTCACCGATCTGCAAATGCCGGGAATGGACGGCCTGGAGTTCATCCGCGAGATCAACCGCCGGCGCCTCGGCGTGCAGGCGATCATGGTTACCGCCCACGCGTCGATCGAATCGGCTGTCGAGGCGATGCGCCACGGGGCGTTCGACTATTTGGAAAAACCGTTCAACGCACTGCAACTGGAAGACCTCGTCGGCCGGGCCCTCAATCGCAAGCGGCTTCTCGGCGGCGCAGAGCCCGAGGGACCAAGCGGCGACGACGCCCTGGGGATGGTCGGCGGCAGCGCCGCGATGCGCGAACTGCGAACCCGCATCCTGCAAGTCGCCCCGACCGACGAGACGGTGCTCGTCTGCGGCGAAAGCGGAGCCGGCAAGGAATTGGTCGCCCGCGCGATCCACGCGGCCAGTCGCCGCGCGGCCGGGCCGCTGGTGAGTCTTAACTGTCCGGCCCTGTCGCCCCAGTTGGCCGAGAGCGAGCTGTTCGGCCACCGCCGCGGCGCGTTCACCGGCGCCGACGCCGACCGCGTCGGTCGGTTCGAAGCGGCCAAGGGAGGAACGCTCCTGCTCGACGAAATCACCGAGATCGATCTGCCGCTCCAGGCCAAGCTGTTGCGCGTTCTGCAGGAGCGCTCGTTCGAGCGGGTCGGCTCCAGCGAGACGATCGCCGCCGACGTGCGGGTCGTCGCCTGCACGAACCGCGATCTTCCGACCGAGGTCGCCGCGGGACGGTTTCGCGAGGACCTGTACTATCGGCTGGCGGTCGTGCCGCTGCGGCTCCCCCCGCTGCGGGAGCGCGGAGACGACGTGCAGTTGCTTGCCGATCACTTCCTGCTGCGCGCATCGCGACGGCTCAAGCGGGAGGGATTCGTCCTGGCCGACGACGCCCGCGAACTGCTCTCGGCCTACCACTGGCCCGGCAACGTCCGAGAGCTGGAAAACATCGTCACCCGGGCGTGCGTGCTGAACGCCGGCGAGCCGATCGTCGCCGCGGAGATTCGCCCCTGGCTGCAGCAGCCCGACGCGGTCCGCGAAACTCGTCCCGCCGCGTCCACGCAGCTCGATCCGGCCGACGCTGCGGCGAGCCTGCCAGTCGGCGCCCGATTGGACGAGGTCGAGCGGGCGCTGATCGTCGCCACGCTGGAACATTTCGACGGCCACCGGGCCAAGGCGGCCGAGGCGCTGGGGATCGGCGTGCGGACCCTCAGCGGCAAGCTGCGATTGTACGGCTACGCCCCTCGGCAGCGCGACTTCGCCGCGGCGCCGACGAACGCGATCGGCAATTTTTGCCGCTAGCCCGCCCCTCCGATCGGCAAGTCTTGCCGCACCGCTGTGCGCCAGCAGCGCCCGATTCGCGCAATTGCCGAGCTTCTCCACTCTCCCCCGCCCCGGCATGCTCGTTGCATTGCCCGGTTGTCGCGCGACCGCTCTGGCGGGAATCGCCGGGAGTTTATAGAAGTTTCGCCTGCCATGCTCACATCGCTTTTAGAAACGTCGACGATCCCCCTGCTCGAACAGGTGATCAGCTTCACGCAAGCGCGTCACGGCGTGCTCGCGGGAAACATCGCCAACGTCGACACGCCGGGATATCGCGCCCGCGACCTCTCGCCTGAGGCGTTTCGCGAGCGGCTGCGAGCCGCGGTCGATTCGTCGCGTCCCCGCGAACCGTCGACGCTCGAGTACAACGCGCACCTTGCCGGGCTCATGCCCCGAACGACTTCGGCCGACCGCACGCGCCCCAGCGGCCTGCAAGCCAACTACGACAAGATCCGCGGCGACATGCAGGGCATGCTCCGCCACGACGACAACGACACGAGCCTCGAACGCCAAGTGACCGAGATCGCCAAGAACCAGGCGCAGCACAATCTCGCCCTGACGATCATGAACCAGCAGCACCGTCTGCTGCGAACGATCGTCAGCGAGCGACTGTAAGCAATCCGTCCACTGCCGTAGCCACGGCAACCACGCAGGCGCGAAAGGCGCGAGACCGTCAACAGAAAAGCGAATTCGCCAGCGGCCGACGCCGGCCGAAGGCAATTCCCGTTCCGCGTGATCTCCGTGCCTCCGTGGTCGTCCGCCCGAACAAGAACAGGAGTCGTCCATGCTCGGCGCCCTCGACGTCAGCACCAGCGCCCTGGTGGCGCAGCGCACGCGGCTCAACGCGATCACTTCGAATCTCGCGAACATGTCGACGACTCGCAACGAGTTCGGTCAGCCCGACCCCTACGTGCCGAGGTACGTCACCTTTCAGACAGACGAACAGCTTGCCACGAGCGGCGGCGGCGTCGGCGTGCAGGTCGGCTCGGTTGAATACGCGAACACGCCCCCCCGCATGAAGTACGAACCGGGCCACCCCGACGCCAACGCCGCCGGGTACGTCGCCTACCCGAACGTCGACATGACGACCGAATTCGTCGACGCCTTGGAGGCGACCCGCGCCTACGAAGCGAACATCGGCGTCATGGAGATCACCAAAGACATGGCCGCCCGGTCCCTGCAGATCCTGGCGTAGTCGTCCGTTGGCTGCCGCAAGGAACTGCCGCAACTCACCCGTCACGTTCGCCCATGAACCCGATCCAAGGCCTCAGCACAGCTCGGTCTTCGCTGCCGTTGCCGCCGGCGGGGCCGAACGCCGCGCGCCCCGACGGAGTCGACTTCAAGCAAATGCTGATGGAGTCGATCAACGACGTGAACTCGATGCAATTGCAGGCCGACAAAGCAGTCGAGTCGCTGATGACCGGCGGCGACGTCGACCCGGCCGAAGTGCTGACCGCCGTCCAAAAAGCCGACCTCGGCTTCCGACTGATGCTCCAGATGCGCAACAAAGTGATGGCGGCGTATCAGGAGATCAAGGACATCAGAGTTTAGCAGGGTGATTGGCGACGGGGAGCCAGACGACTCCCCCGATCAAGCGTCTCAAGACTCCGGCCTCAGACCTCAAGACTTCCGACACAAGACTTTCGCCCATGGATGCGATCAACCAAGCCGTCGCCCAGGTTCGCGAGCTGTTCCTGTCGATGTCCCCCGCGGCGCGGATCACCTCTGCGCTCTTGTTGGGGGTGATCGTCGTCAGCCTCGGGTACCTCGTCCAGTCGCACGGGGCCGGGGCGGACGATTACCTGTTCAACGGCGACTTCCTGCAGACCGCCGAGGCGAATCGCATTGAGGCGGCGATCGCCAAGTCGGGGCTCTCGGGTTACGACCGGGTCGGCAATCGGTTCCGGGTTCCCCGCGGGCAGAAGGCCGCCTATCTCGCGGCGGTCGCCAACGAAGGCGCCCTGCCGACCAACTTCGACACGCTGCTGCAAGACACGCTCGATTCAAGCCCGCTGCTTTCAGACGCGACTCGCAAACAACAGTGGAAAGCCGCCCGCGAGCGCCAGCTCTCGATGATCGTCAAGATGATGGAGGGGGTCGAGGACGCCAAAGTGCTGTACGACGTCCGCGCCGGCCGCGGATTCGAAAAGGAGCAGATCACCGCCACGGTCAGCGTCCAGCCGGCCGGCAATTCGGCGTTCGGCCCGCATCAGGTCAATATGATTCGCAAAGCGGTCGCGGGGGCCATCGCGGGGCTCAAGCCCGATCAGGTCACGGTGCTCGACCTCTCCGGCGGCTCGCGCGCCAACGGTAGCGGGGCCTCGCCGGCGGCCAACTTCGACGATCCCTACTACTCGACCCGCATCGCCTACGAGGAACGGCTCCGCGACGGGGTCAAGGACCTCCTGGCCGACATCCCGGGCTTGCGCGTGCAAGTGAACGCCGAACTCGACCCGGTGCTCGGCTCGGAATCCCGTGAAATCTCCGCTCCCAGCGACGGCGTGCCGATCCGCCAGACCAAGCGGGCCGAGGAGGTCGCCAACAACCGCGTCGAGGACCGCGGTCCGGTGGGCCCCCGCGCCAACGGCCCGGGCCGCACCGGCGGCGACGAAGCGGTCGCCAAGAGCGAAAACAGCGTCAAGAACGAGCACGACGACGTCGAGAACTTCGTTCCGACGACCGAGAAACTCCTCAAGGAAGCGGGACTCGTCCCCAAGCACGTCCGCGTGGCGATTGCAATCCCCAGCGACTATCTCGAACTTGTCTGGCGCGAACGGAATCCCGACAAGGGCCCCGACTATCGCCCGGTCAACGAGGATCTCGACCCGATCCAAGGCAAGGTCGAAGACAGCATCAAAGGGGTCGTTGCCCCGCTGTTGCCGAAAGAGCTCGCCAAGTCGACTTTCTCGGACGTCAACGTCCACTTCTTCCAATCGCTTACGCCGGACGCGATCGCCCCCCCGTCGGCTGCGACTTCGGCTCTGTTCTGGGCGGCGGCGAACATGAACACGCTGCTGATGGCCGGGCTCGCGCTGGTGAGCCTTGTCATGCTCCGGTCGATGGTCAAGTCGATTCCCCCCTCCGAGTCGGTCACCGCGTACGGAACCCCGGCCTTGTTGGCCGAATCGGCCGCGTCCAGTCTTGGCGCCAAAGGGAGTTCGACCGCTCGGCAGGACGAGCGCAGCGAGCTCAGCGATCGCCCGAAGCTCAAGTTGAAGAAGGGGCCCAGTCTGAAGGACGACCTCCTCGAGATCGTCCGCGAAGACCCCGACGCCGCCGCCGCCATCCTCCGCGGCTGGATCGGCAACGCCAGTTAGTCAGCCGTCAGTTGTTCGTCGCCAATCACTAACCGCCAGTCGCTCCCGTGCCCGTCGCCTCTCACGCCTCCGATCGACTCCGCAAGGTCGCCATTCTCGTGGCGAGCCTCGACAGCCCGTTGGCCGATCAACTGTTGGCCCAGTTGTCCCCGGCCGATGGCCGCCGGGTCGAGGAGCAGCTCCAGCGGCTGAACGAGATTGACCCCGACGAACGCGAGCAGGTGCTCGCCGAGTTTCGGGGCGCCGTCGTGCGTCGCGAGACGTTTGCGGCGACGAGCGACTCGGGCTCGTCGGAGCGAATTGACGGGGTCGAGGCCGAGTTCTCCGCCGAGTCGGAAGCAGCCGCGCTGAAGCCGGCGACGATGCTCGCCCTGCGAACATCGACGCGCCGCGGACCGCTCGATCGGGCCGAACCGACCGAGATCGCCAATTTGCTCGCCAGCGAACATCCGCAGACGGTGGCGCTCGTGTTGACGCGGCTCGACGAGGAGCAGGCCAGCGCCGTGTTCGCCCTGCTCGCCCCCGAACTGCAGACCGAAACGGTCGATCGGCTGGCGAACCTCGACGCGGCCGACGCGGAGATTCTCACGGAAATTGAACAGCAACTCGCCCGCCGGTTGGAAGACCGCCAGCAGCGGCAAGCGCGGATGGCCGCCGGCGGCGCCTTGGCGATGAAGATGCTCGCGAAGACGCCGCCCGATCGGCGAGCGGCGCTCTTGGCCCGCCTCAGCCGCCCCTGCGACGGCGGCACGCAGGCGTCGATCGCCTCGGAGCAGGATCTCGCGGCCGGACGAGATACGTTCCCGACCGCAGTCCCGCCAGCTTCCGCCTCCGAGGGACGCCTGAACCGATTGCGCGATCGATTGCGCACCGCGGTGCGTTTGCCGCGCCGCGAGCGACGTCGCGAAGGCGCCCTTGAAACGAACGAGAGTCGCATCGCCGAGGAAACCGTCCCTGACGAACTCCCTCCGAGCGAGATCACCGCCGCCCTTCTGAGGCTCGACGCCAGCCAGATCGCCGCGGCGCTGGGCCGAGTCGACGATCGCACGGCTCGGTTGGCGCTGGCCGCTTCGGGCAACGAGCTCCTGAACCGCTTGGCCGCGCGACTGCCGCGACGACAGGCGGCGGCGCTGCGACGTCGCGTCGCCGAGATCGGTCCGGCGACGCTCGCCGAATTCGTCGCCGCGCAGCGGGCCGTGCTCGCCGCGGCTCCGTCGCCGGTCGCTCCTTTGACCCGCTTGGCAGCCTAGTCACTTCACGCCAGCAGCGCTCATGGCCACGATCATCAAATCCGCCGCCGATTCCCGGGCTTCGGGCCAGGCGACCCGCGGCGTGGCGTTCAGTCTCGCGGATATGACCGCCCAGGCCGACGATTACGTCTCGGAGGTTCGGGTCGAGACGCACAAGCTGATCGCCGAAGCCCAAGCCGCGGCCGACGCGATCCGCGCCGAGGCCGAAGCCAATGGCCGTCGCGCTGCCGAGCAGGCCGCGATGAAGGTGCTCGACCAGAAGGTGGGCCAGCGAATGCAGACGCTGATCCCCGCCTTGCAGACCGCGGCCCAGGAACTCGCCGACGCCCGTCACGACTGGCAGCGATGGTGGGAAGCTCAGGCGATCGGCTTGGCTCGGGCCATGGCCGAGCGAATCGTCCGCCGCGAGTTGGCCGCCGATCCCGCGATCTCGCTCGCCTGGGTCCGCGAGGCGCTCGAACTGGCCGCCGGCGCCGGAGAGATCACCGTGCAACTCGCCCCGGGAGATCTCGACACGATCCGCGGGCAAGTGGAGCAACTGGCAACGATCTTCGCCCCGACGGCCACGATGCGGATCGTCGCCGACGAGACGGTCGCCCCCGGCGGTTGCCGCGTCGTCACCGAATTCGGCGTCGTCGACGAACGGCTCCAGACGCAACTCGATCGATTGGTCGAGGAACTAGGCGGCGGGAGCCAGCCGAACAGTTGACGGCTGGCGGCGGCAGGTCGTGCAATACGAACGCCGGTCACAAGTCGCCAGTTGATAATTTCTAGCCACAAGTCGCCTAACCGCAGTTGCCTCTCTCCATGTCCCCATTCGCTCCGCAACTCGACTCCGCTCTCGTCGCCGGGCTCACCGGCAGCGTGGCGCAGACGGTCGGACTGACCGTCGCGGTCGCGGGGATGCCGGCGCCCGTGGGGGCGCAGGTGCAGATCGCTCGCCAGGACGGCGGCGCGATCGACGCCGAGGTCGTCGGCTTTCGCGACGAGCATACGCTCGTCATGCCGCTGGGAGAACTCGACGGCGTTCGCCGCGGAGCGCCTGTGAAGTTGGTTCGCACCACGCGCACCATCAAGATCGGCCCTGGCCTGTTGGGGCGCGTGATCGACGCGCGCGGACGATGCATCGACGGTCGCCCGCAGCCGATGCTGCGCGAACGCTTTCCGCTGGTCCGCGAGGTCGTGCTCGCCACCGAACGCCCGCGGATCGACGCCCCGCTGGCGACCGGCGTCAAGGCGATCGACGGGCTGCTGACCTGCGGCCAAGGACAGCGGCTGGGGATCTTCGCCGGCTCGGGCGTCGGCAAGAGCGTGCTCATGGGCATGATGGCCCGCAATACCCAGGCCGACGTCGCGGTGATCGCCCTGATTGGCGAACGCGGCCGCGAGCTCAACGAATTCATCCAACGCGATCTGGGGCCGGAGGGGCTCGCCCGCAGCGTCGTCGTCGTGGCGACCAGCAACGAGCCCGCCCTGCTGCGAGTGCAGGCCGCCTACGCCGCCACCGCCGTCGCCGAGTACTTCCGCGACGCCGGCAAGAACGTGCTGTTGATCATGGACTCGGTGACGCGGTTTGCGCTCGCCCAGCGCGAAATCGGCCTGTCGGCCGGCGAACCGCCGACCACGCGCGGCTTTCCTCCCTCGACGTTCGCGATGCTCCCTCGGCTGGTCGAGCGAGCCGGGCGCACCGTCCGCGGCAGCATCACGGGGTTCTACTCCGTGCTGGTCGAGGGGGACGACGAAAACGAACCGATCGCCGACACGGTCCGCGGGTTGCTCGACGGGCATATCTGGCTGTCGCGGCGACTCGCCCAGCGCGGGCACTTTCCCGCGATCGACGTCCTCAAGAGCATCAGCCGGTTGTTCCACGACCTGTCGAGTCCCGAACAACGCCGCGCCGCCCAAACGCTGCGCGAGCTCCTCGCCGTTTACGCCGAGAATGAAGACTTGGTCACGATCGGGGCCTATCGCAAAGGCGCCAACCCGAAGCTCGATCTGGCCATCGAACACCGCGACGCGATCCACGCGCTGTTGCGGCAGGAAATTGACGAAACGCAAGCTCTGGACGACCTGCTGACTGCCGTACGGATCCTCGCGGCGCGCTGCCAAGCCCCGGGTCGAGTCGTCGGCGGGGGGGCCCTGGCGGCCAATCAGCAAGTTCCAGGCAATACGACGAAGAAACCGTAGCCGACGAACTGGCGTTTTGGACTTCTGAATAACCCACGCGTTGATGAAATCAAATCTGCCCGGAGCCGTCGTTGACGACGGTGCGAACGCCTGACGTATTTCAACCCGACTTCCGACCTCTCGCCTCTGGCCCCTCCGCTTCATGTTCCGCTTTCGCCTTGCCGTTCTCCGCCGACTCCGCGAGCAGCATCGCGACGAGCTGCGCGCCCGGTTGGCCGAGGCGCTCGAGGCCGAACAGATCCTCCAGCAGCAGCGCGCCGGAATCGATGCCGAGGCCGCAGGGCTGCGGAGCACGCAGCGGGCGATCGTTCAGCAATCGAAGCCGAGCGTCACCCAACTGCTCGAAGCGGAACGGTACGCGCTGTTGCTGCAGGGTCGTCGGACGGCTCTTGCCGATCAATCGCGCCAACTTGCCGTCGAGATCGAGCGACGCCGCCAAGCCGTGGTCGAGGCCGACCGCCAGGTCCGCGTCCTTGACAAGCTTGAGGAACGTCAACGGGCGGAATACTTCCTCGAAGAGTCGCGACTTGACGGCAAACTCATGGACGAAATCGCCGGCCAGCGGCGGGGAGCGGTTGATCCATGGGCCTGATCACGCGCGTCCTCTTCCCGTTCATCGCGTACCTGTGCGTCGGCACCGTCGTCACGGCTGCGCTTGCCTACAGTTACCTCGCCAAGTCAGGCCGGCTCGACGACGAAACCAAGTTCCGCATCGCCGCCCTGCTGCACGGGGTCGACCTCGACAAGATCCAGCAAGAGCTTGACAAGGAAGCGACCCCTGTCGTGCCCGAGGAAGAGCCCTCGTACGAACAGAAACAGAAGCAACTCGACGCGGCAGCTCTCCATTTCGACGCCATGCGCAAGCAACTCGAGTCCTCGTTGACGCAGTTCGATTACCAGCTTGCCCGGCTGACAATCGCCACCCGCGAGTACTCGCTGCTCAAGGACGAGGTGAACCAGTTCCTGCAGCAGCAGAACAGCCTCGTCGCCGATCAGGCGATGCAACGGGTCAAAGAGCAGATCGAAGGGTTCTCGGCCAAGAAGCAGGCTAAGCCGATTCTCAAGAAGTACATCGACGACAAGCGGATCGACGAGGTGATCGTCATTCTCAATCTGCTGAAGAAGCGGAGCCGCGAGGAAGTGCTCAAGGCGTTCGACCAGCCCGAGGACCTCGACCAACTGTACCAAGTCCAGCGGGCGATGCTTTCCAACGACCCGACGAAAGTGTTCATCGACGAAAAGATCGAAGCCCTGAAGGCGCTCAAGGATCAAGAGAAATAATCGCCGGCCAGGAGGCCCTTACGCATGTCCGCGCCCGTCATCGATCCCCTTGCGCAACTCGCTCCGCCGGTGCGTCCCGAGCCGTTGCGCAGCGTCGGCGAGCCCCGTTTCGGAGCCGCCCTTCGCAAGGCGGCCTCCCCCGGCGAACGCTCTTCGTCTCCCCTGCGAACCGAGCAGCAAGACGATCGAGCCGAGTCGGCTCGCCCCAGGCCGGAGCGAGCGAACTCGTCGGCATTGCCCCGCAAGACCGGATTGAGCGACGCCTCCGTCGCGCCGAGCCCCCCCGAAGCCTCCGCAACGGCCGAAGTCGACGACGCCGCGACGGCAGCGGTCGATGCGGCCAGCGCCGGCGATGGGGCGTCATTGCTTGCCGCCGAGGCGTCCGCCGCGGCGAGTCTCGTTGCGCATCTCGTCGACGAACCAGTCGAGTTCGTCTCCGAGGAAGCTGTTACGACCGTGCCTCCTGCAAACGAGGCGGAATCGCCGATGGCGACGAAACCGAACGACGCGATCCCCGCGGAGCTTGCTGAAACGCCGCAAGCCGATTTCGCCGCGGACCGTGAGCCGGCAACTGACGGCGAGGATCCCCTCGCCGAGAACGCGGTTGCCGCAGAAGACGCTCCGAAGAGTCCGCTCGCTGCCGAGGTCGTCGACGCGCTCGCGTCCCCCGTACCCGCTATCGGCGAGCGGAACGCGCAAGGCGAGTCGACGAAGTCTCCCGCACTCGCTGCGGAGGCTGCCGAGGACCAGTCCGCGCCCGCGGCGAACGCCGCACACACCGCGGAGCAACTCCCGCAATCGGACGTGAACGAGTCGCCGAACCAGTTCGCTGCCTCCTCGGATGCGGACGTCGCCGCCGACGGCGAGAACGATCCCCCGGTCGATTCGGAACCAGTCGCCTCGACCAAGCGCGACAAGGGCGCATCCTCGGCGGATTCGGACGAAGCGAGCGCGAGTGATGACGCCCCGCCCGAGGACGCGGCGAACGCGGCGGCCGAACCCGCCCCGTCGGCCGAGCAGTCGACCGCACCGGCGCCGATTGCACCGAACTCGGCGACGGCCGTCGGCGATTCGCGGAGCCCGTCGACGCTCGACCGCATCGGCGCCCCGCGAGCCGCTCACCTCGCCAAGAACGACTCGCCGGCTGGGGACGCGGCGGGAGTCGATCGTGCCCGGTTCGTCCAGCGCGTCAGCGGCGCCATCCGCACGGCCGAGGGGCGCGACGGACAGGTCCGCGTCCGGCTCAGTCCCCCCGAACTCGGCTCGTTGAGGATTGAACTCAAGGTCCAGCAGGGGGTCATGCACGCGTCGATCGAGGCCGAGACCACGACGGCCCGGAACCTGCTGCTTGACAACTTGCCGGCGCTTCGCGACCGGCTGGCCGAGCAGAACATCCGCGTCGAACGGTTCGACGTCGACGTCCGGCGCGACGGCAACGGCCAGCAAGCCCCGAGCGACGGCCAGACTCCGTGGCGCGATGCGAACGACTCGGGCGAGCGCCCCCCGCGCCCCGACGTCCCCCGCCGCGAATCGCGCCCCCCGACCGACGCTTCCGCGCCGCTCCCCGCTGCCCCGCACGCCACGGACGGTTTGGACGTCAGAATCTAGTTGCCGTTCGCGCCAGTTGTCTCCATCACCAGTCACCACTCACTCCCCTCACCCGCCATGTCTCGCGTCACGACGACTGCCGCCTCGACCAGCGAGCCCTTCGGCGAGCGATCCACCCTCAATGCCGTGAACGTCGACGACTTCTTGAAGTTGATGATCGCGGAGTTGCAGAATCAGGACCCGCTCAACCCGCTCGACAACGAAGAGCTGATTGGTCAGATCGGCCAAATTCGGCAGATCGCCTCGACCGATAACCTGACGAAGACGCTCGATGCGGTGCTGTTGGGACAAAACATCTCCAGCGCCACGAATCTCATCGGCGCCGAGATCGATGCGATCTCCGACGACTCGCAACGAGTCACCGGAGTCGTCTCGCGAGTGTCGGTCACGGGCGGCGTGCCGAAGCTCCATCTCGATCTCGACCCACAGGCCAAGGCGGTCGGCGACGAAGGCGCTCTCGAAGCCGGCGACTACGAATACATCGTCACGTGGCAGGAAAACGGCACGACCTTCGGCGTCGACCCGCTCGCCAATGTCCCGGGCAAGTCGATCGCCACGAACGGCAAGGCGGGGGTCGATCAGGCGATCTTGCTGAGCAACCTTCCCAAGAGCGCCGCGGTGAAGCAGGTCTATCGTCGCGAAGGGGGGGGAACCGGGCCGTTCCAACTCGTCGGCACGATTGCCGACGTCAATCAATCCACCTACCTCGACACTAAGAGCAAGAGCGAGCTGTCGGGAGCCGTGCTCACCGCGGCGCCGCAGCTCATCGAGTCGAACCGCACGTTCGTCGTCAGTCTGAAAAACGTCGGCGAGATCCGTCCGCCGCAATAATCGCGCGGATCGCCGTCCGTCGCACGCATACCGGGCCCCCCGCCCTTCACTCGGAGAGAGAATCATGGGTCTGCAATCCGCCTTGAGCACGGCGCTCACCGGGATGAACGCCGCCGAGACGTCGATCGACGTCGCGGGCAATAACGTCGCCAATGCGAACACGGTCGGCTTCAAGCAGTCGAAGGTCAACTTCGCCACGCAGTTCCTGCAAACGCAGTCCATCGGTTCGGCGCCGACCGACAGTCGCGGCGGCACCAACCCGCGGCAGGTCGGCCTGGGCGTCAAGGTCGCGGAGATCTCGCCCGAGTTCACCCAAGGGACGATCGAGATCAGCTCGAACCCGCTCGACCTGGCGATTCAGGGCGAAGGGTTCTTCATCGTCCAGGGCTCCAACGGCGGCCAATACTACACCCGCAACGGCCAGTTCAAGACGAACTCGAACAACGAAATCGTCACGACCACCGGTCAGCGCGTGCTCGGGTTCGGGGTCGACGACAATTTCGAGATCCAACCGACCGGCCTGCAGGCGATCCAGATTCCGCTGGGGCAAGCGGCCGTCGCCCAGGCGACTGAGAACGTTTTCTTCGACGGCAAACTGAACGCCGCGGGAGACGTCGGGACGATCCCCGAGATCATTCAAAGCCCGGTGCTCAGCGACGGATCGAAGGAAATTCCGGTCAACACGGCCACCTGGTCGGCGTTGTCGCGGCCGACCGAATCGACGACCGTCGCGGCCGGCGCCGCCCCCGGCAGCGTGCCCGCGGGGACCTACAGTTACAAGGTCACGTTCATCGATGCTGACGGAAACGAAGGGCCCGCGTCGAGAGTCAGCGGCAGCGTGACGGTGGGAGCCGGCTCGACGGTCGATCTGGCGTTCATCCCGCAACCCGCCTCGGGAAGCGAGTTCACGCAGATTCGCATCTATCGCAACGACGGTTCGAATACGGACTTCACGCAAGTCGGACAAATCGCCACGGGAACGACGGTCTTCGTCGACTCCGCTGCGACGGGGACGACGTTGCTTAACGACACGGGACTCGACAACGGCGGGTACAGTTATTACGTCACGTACTATAACTCGGTCAGCGGCGAAGAGAGCCGGCCCACGGCCCGCTTCGGCCCCGTCACCGCCGACGCCACCACCAGCCCTCGCATCCGGCTCGACAGCCTGCCGGAGCCGGCGACGGCGGACTTCGACGGCATCCGAATCTACCGCAACCTACGGAACAGCAGCGAGACGTTCCATCTCGTCGATCAGATCTCGCCGTCCCAAATTGCGGCGTTCTCCGGCGACGTGTCCTACATCGACAGCAAGCCCGACGCGGTCATCTCGACGGGGCCGCAAATCAATCTCGAAGGGCCGAGCATCTCGTTCGGCCTGCCGCTAGTGCAAGTCGTGGCGCGCAACGGATCAAACTACTCGAATCTGTTCCAAGAGGGGACGCTGGAGTTTACCGGGACCAAAGGGGGACGCGATCTCGCCCAACGTACGTTCGAAATCACCTCGACGACGACGGTTCAGGATCTGCTGTCGTTCATGGAAGACACGATGGGGGTCGTCAAGACGGCGACCGAGGACTCGTTTCCCGACTCGATCAACTACGGCGGCACAATCTCCGGCAGCCGGCTCCAGTTCGTCTCGAACATGGGGATTGAAAACGCGCTGAGCGTCAATCTTTCCGCGTTTCAGTTGACTCCCGCCAGCGGGATCCGCACGTCGATTCCGCTGACGTTCAGCTCGACTCAGGCCGCTAACGGCCAGGGCGCTTCGGCCGACTTCGTCGTGTACGACAGTCTCGGCAGCCCGCTGAGCGTGCGGATCACGACCGTCCTGGAACAGACCACCGGCACCGAGGCCACGTTCCGATGGATCGCCACCTCGGCCGACAACGACCCCGAGTCGGGCTACGATACGGTCGTCGGCACCGGAATCGTCAAGACCGACGGCAAGGGACAAGTCAGCAGCGTGTCGAACGATCGCGTCGCGATCAACCGAGTCAACACCCCGGCTGCTTCGCCGTTGGAGTTCAAGCTCGATTTCTCGCAGATCAGCGGCCTCGACCAATCGTCGAACGAGCTCAGCGCCAGCCGACAGGACGGCTTCCCCGCCGGTACGTTGTCGAGCTTCATCATCACCGAAACGGGCCGTATCCAGGGCGTCTTCTCCAACGGCAGCAGCCGCGATCTGGGACAAATCCGCATGGCCCGATTCGCCAACAACGGCGGTCTGGAGCAAGTCGGCGACAACCTGTTCGCTGCGGGGGTCAACTCGGGCTTGCCGATCCAAGGCGACCCGGGGGCCAACGGCATCGGCAACGTCACCGCCGGCGCCGTCGAACTTTCCAACACCGACATCGGCGAGAACCTCATCGAGCTCATCCTCGCCTCCACCCAATACCGCGGCGGCGCCCGAGTGATCACCTCGGTCCAGGAGTTGCTTGACGAACTCTTGGCTCTGCGGCGGTAAAGGAGACTCGTGACTGGCGACTAGTGACTGGGGGGAATGATCGCGCCTGCAGCGCGACTTCCCCCCTCCTCCTTCGGCTCCCTCCTTTTCTTCTCGCCTTTTCCATGATCAAACTCACCCACCTCGACGGCGAGGCCTTTCTGCTCAACGCGGAGTTGATCAAGTACGTCGAGCAGCGGCCCGATACGTTCATCACGCTCGTGTCCGGCGAGCGGATCGTCGTCGCGGAATCGCCGGAGGAAGTGCTCGACCGCACGCTCGAGTACCGCCGGACGATTCGACTTTTGCCCGACGCCGCGTAGGGTCCGTTCTCAATCAGCTTGCGCTCTCTGCGCATCGGCGCGTCTTCCAGAATCCGATCGTCGCGGCCGGTCGTGCCGATTGTGCGTCCTGCGCCGGCCGCGCCGGTTCCGGCCGACGCTGCGGCTTCGCCGACTTCCCCCGCCGACTCCGCCCCGGCGTCGCAGGGCGATGCTATGGTTGTCGGGAATATTGCCGAGAAGTTCGTTGCGCCGGCTCCGCATCCGCTCCGATCGTGTGGGGCGAGTCCGCCGGGGGATCGCGCCGTTCTCGCGACTCGCAGCCTGTCGATTGACCGACCATGGATATTGCTTCGCTAATCGGATTGATCGCCGCGCTGGGCCTGGTTCTGGGGTCCATCATTATCGGCGGCGGCAATCTCGCCGCCTTCATCGACTATCCGTCCATGATGGTCGTCATCGGCGGTTCGATCGCCGCAGCCCTGATCTGCTTTCCCTTGGGGAGCTTTTTCAGCGTGTTCAAAGTGACCATGAAGGTCTTCTTCTACAAGCTCGACTCGATCCCCAACCTCATCGACGAGATCGTCGGCCTCGCCGAAACCGCGCGGCGGGACGGCTTGCTGGCCTTGGAGAGCAAACTGGGGGAGATCGACAACCAGTTCGTCGTCCTCGGGGTGCAAATGGCCGTCGACGGCACTCGCCCCGAGGTGATGGAAGACATTCTCCGCACCGAGATGGACGCGGTCGCCACCCGGCACCGCGACGGCAAAGCGGTGCTCGATTGCATGGGTCGGTTCGCTCCCGCGTTCGGCATGATCGGCACGCTGATGGGACTGATCATCATGCTCGGCGACATGAGCGACCCCTCGAAGATCGGCGCCGGGATGGCCGTCGCGCTGCTGACCACCCTCTACGGGGCGGTCATCTCGAATTGCGCGTTCCTCCCCTTCGCCGAAAAGTTGGGATACACCAACAAGCAAGAACTGCTCGCTATGGACATCATCATCCGAGGGATCATGGCGATCCAATCGGGCGAGAACCCGCGGGTCATCGAACAGAAACTCAACACCTTCGTCCCGCCGAAACTGCGCGCCGCGAAAGACGCGGCCTGAGGCGGGGAAGAAGTCGGCAAAGTCGAAGACGACCCCCCAGTCACCAGTCGCTCACCCCCCCGTCCCTCCCATGGCCATCCCAGAAGAACCGGCGCCGGGAGTCCCCGAGTGGGTCGTCACGTTCGGCGACATGATGTCGTTGCTGTTGACCTTCTTCATCATGCTCGTCTCGATGAGCGAGATTAAGGAGGATCGCAAGTACCAAGCGATGGTCGAGTCGTTTCGCGAGATGTTCGGGCACGAGATGTCGAGCGCGACGCTCATTCCCGGCGACATCCGCCCGCGGAATTCGACCCAGCAGGAACACGTCATGATGATGGGACGAGCGAAACGGAAAGATACGCACAACGGCGGCGCCGACGTGAAAGCCGTCGTCGGCGAAAACGACCGCGTGCAAATCGTTCGCCCCGGCGACGACGCCACGGCCGGCGGCGTCGTCTACTTCGACGGCAATGCAGCCGAGATCACCGACGAGGTCCGCAAGGGACTCGACGTGATCATCGACCAGATCTCCGGCAAGCCGCAGAAGCTGGAACTTCGCGGCCACACGACCAGCGCACCGGTCAATCCCGCCGCGGGTTATCGCGATCACTACGATCTGGCGTTCGCCCGCAGCCGGGCGGTTCGCGACTACTTCGTCAAACAAGGGATCGAATCCGCGCGGATTCGGCTCACGGCGGCCGGAGCGACCGAGCCGATCTACAACGGGGTCGATCCCGACCAACTGAAACGCAACGCCCGGGTGCAGGTGCTCATGTGGGACGAACGGATCGAAGACTTCGATGCGTTGCCGAGCTCCGGCGCCGGATCCGCCCCTTGAACGCTCGCCGAACGCTCGAGTCTTCCCTTCCCCAGTCCCCGCTCCCCTGCGACCCTCGTGCCTCGCTCCGGCCTGCCGGACGACCCTGCTAGCGAATCCACGAATCCAAGGATCCCAGCCATGTCGCAAGATTCAGCCTCTCCCTCGGGCAAGCGGAGCCTGCTGACGCTGCTCAAGGCCCTGGCGTTCGTTTCGACGATCGTGCTCTTGGAGATCGTCGCCGCCTCGATGATCCTCCCCTCCGCCGAGGACGTGGAGAAGGTCGGCGTCAAGCTTGCCTCCGACGCTAGCAGCGACAAAGCGGGCGAAGGGACCGACGGCGCGACCCCCCGGGTCGTCGCCGAAAACACCCGCGAAGTCAGTCTGGGCAGCTACCACGTTCTTACGTACGATCCCAACACCGGCACCAGCGTCAACATCGACTTCGACCTGTTCGGCACGGTGCTGGCGAACGAGGAGTCGGCCTTCACCGAGATGTTCCTCGTCAACCAGAACCGCATCAGCGAACAGGTCACGGTGACGATGCGCGGCATGGAGATCACGGATTTCACGGACGCCGATCTTGACGTCATTAAACGCAAGCTGCTCGACAAGGCGAACCGCGCCCTGGGCAAACCCCTGCTGCGACAGATCGTGATTCCGAAGTTCTCATTCATCGAGCGGTAGCCGCGCCGGCCCGGCCGACGGGAGGACGACGCAGCGAGGAAAGGATTCCGATGGCAGACGAACAAATCGGGCAAGACGAAATCGAACAGTTGCTCAAGAGCGCCCAGCAAGCGGCGGGGGGCGCCCCCCCTCCCTCCCCGAGCAAGGCTCCCGAGGCCGGGAGCGACGACGCGGCGCTCGACCAGTCCGAAATCGAACGTCTGTTGGCCGGCGGCGCTGGCGGGCAGCCCGCCTCCAAGGCCCCCGCGGCGACCCCGCGTCCCGCCCCCCGGCCAGCGGCCGCAGTCGCCGCGGCCCCGGAGCCGATCGTCTCGCAAAGCGACGTCGAAGCCCTGCTCAACAAGGCCGAGGCTGCGCTCGAATCGTTCGACGAGCCGCTCGCCCCCTTGCCGCGCGGGATCAAGCAGTTCGAGTTCCAGGATTTCGCCGGCGCGTCGGCCAACCCCGACAGCGCCACGCTCGATCTCATGCGCGACGTGCAACTCGATCTCACGATCGAACTGGGCCGCACCCACATGCACCTGGAAGACGTGCTGCGACTCAAAAAGGGAGCCGTCGTCCCGCTCGACAAACTCGCCGGCGACCCGGCCGACATCTACGTCAACGGCCGCTTGGTCGCCCGCGGCGAAGTTCTGGTGCTGAACGACAACTTCTGCGTCCGCGTCGCGGAGCTAGTCGTCAGCGACCACGCCGCTTGAGCGCGTTGAAACGTCGCTCGCGCACGTCGCAATCAACCGCGAAACGCGCAACAGGACGCGAACAGACAACCGTACTCGGCTTGCCTGGACGAGAGCCGGCGAGCAGCTGCGCCAAGTTTAGGTCGTCTGCCGTCGCATCGAGTTCGCTGCCGCTCCTGTTGTTTGCGCTCTTCGCGCCGTTCGCGGTTCTGGGCGAGGACTACCGCTCTGCGGTCTCCACGCTCACCTCATGCACGCCCGCCGACCAGCCGGGCTGCATCGTCAGTTCCAGCCGCAATCCGCGGGCGAGCCTCGGTTGGATCTCGCAGCGATTCATCCGATCAGGTTCGCAACCGTGCTCCGCGGCGCCGGGAGCTTCGTCCCACTCGCCCGCCTCGTCCTTGAGCATCAGCTTCCATGCGGCCGGGACGCGGCATTCGCCCAAGCCCGTGTCGTCGAACCAATACGCTTCGACCGCCGTGACGCGCACCGGTTCGGTGAAGTCGTACTCGATCCACGCTTCCTCCCCCTTGCGGGGCCACCAGTGGATGAAAGCGGGCTCGTGGTCGATCGACCGTCGCGGGACGCGACCGTCGGCCACCGCGGCGAGGTTGCCCTGCGCCCCGGGAGAGGCCGTGACGCGGCTGCGATTGGCCACCGTCGGGGCCGGCAACGGGTCGGCCGCGTCGAGCGTCCGCGGCAGCCATACGGCCATCTGTCCCCGCCCGCGATGGGCCCAAGCGTAGTAGGGGATCGCGCGGACCGCGACCGGCTTGGCTGCAACTTGGCGCTCGCCGTCGTGCTGTTCGTAATGCGTCGCCGTGACGGTCCCTTCCAACACCGTCACGCCCCCCAAGAGCGAGTCCTCGACCCGCGGCGCGAACGGGGCGTCGTCGGGTACGACGAGATTCGAGACTTGCCCGTCCGGCACGTCGGGATGCTCGAGGCAATACACCAGCGGCCCGCGTTGCAGAGCCGTTCGACCCCGATCGGCGACGACCCGTTCGTCGGCGATGACCCTCCGCACCGGCATCGGCAAGTCGAGTTCGACGATCTCCTCGCCGTTCCACTCCCGCGAGATCGTCGCGTACCCGCCGTCCGCGGGTCGCCACGCCGGCTCGCCGTCGAGGGTCACCCGCGCCGGCTTGGGCGCAGCGTCGGCGAATTCGTACAACCCCTCGGCGTTGGCGATGTTGCGGGCCCACTCGGGGACGCGCACCTTGAGCGTCAGTTCGCGCCCTGGGTCGCTCGGCGTCACGGTCAAACGGATCCGACCGTCCCAGGGATACTTCGTCTCCTGCCGGACGACGACTTGGCCGCCGTCGACGTCGAGAGTCGCCTCCCCCGCGACGAACAGGTTCACGTAGATCACGTCGTCGCGCACCCCGTACACGAATCCCGGCGTCGAGGGCATGAATCGGCAGACGTTCGACGGACAGCAGGGGCACCCGAACCACTCGCTTCGTTGGGCCCCCCCGTCGCTCGCCAGCGGATTGGGGTAAAAAAAGTGCGTCCCGTCGAGCGCCACCCCCGACAGAAATCCGTTGTACAACGTCCGTTCCATGACGTCGGCGTACTTCGCGTCGCCGTGCAACAGGAACAGGCGGTGATTCCACAGCACGTTGGCGATCTGGGCGCACGTCTCGCAGTACGCCGTCGCGTTGGGGAGTTCGAAATTGCGGCCGAACGCCTCTCCCCGGCCCGTGGCGCCGACGCCGCCGGTGACGTACAGCTTCTTCCCGACCACGTTGCGCCACAACCGATCCATCACGGCGACGTACCGCTCGTCGCCCGTAAGGGCCGCGACGTCGGCGACTCCCGCGTAGAGGTAGAGCGCCCGCACCGCATGTCCGACCGCTTCGTCCTGTTCGAGCATCGGGGCGTGATCCTGACAGTACTCGCCCCACAACTGGGGACGATCCTTCGTCTTGCGTCCTCGGAGATCGATGAAGTATCGGGCAAGGTCCAAGTACTCCTGCTTGCCGGTCGCGCGATACAGCTTGACCAGCCCGACCTCGATCTCAGGATGGCCGCTGGTCGACTCGATCTTGCCGGGGCCGAACTCCCGGACCAGTTGGTCCGCGGTGCGAATCGCCACGTCCAGCAGCGACCGCTTCCCGGTCGCCGCGTGGTGGGCGACCGCCGCCTCGTACAAGTGGCCGTAGTTGTACAGTTCGTGATCGTGCTGCAAGTTGTCGAACGGCTTCTCGCGGACTCGCACGACCATGCGATCGTAGTTGGCGGGTTTCTTCTTTGCGGTCCACAGGGTGTAAAGATATCCGCTTGGTTCCTGAGCGGCCGCGACGTCGGCGATCAATCCGTCGAGATACTCGTCAAGCTTCGGATCGGGGCGCGTCATCAGCGCGTACGAGGCGCCTTCGATCACTTTGTAGATGTCGCTGTCGTTGAAGCCGTAGTCTCCCTCCCAAGCGGCGTCGCTTTTTCCCGCGGCGATCAAGAAGTTCTCGCGGCGGTGCGTTTCTTCGCACTTGGCGAACGAGGTGGGGATCGTCGCCGTGCGATTCGTCTCCAACCGCGGCGCCCAAAACTCGTCGGCAAAACGCACCGCCGTGGCCGCAACGGGTCGAATGGGGTAATCCCTCCGCACATGATTCGCCCCCTCCTCAGCCGCGCGACACTCCGCCGAACTCGTCGCCAATGCGACGATGACGGCGAGAATTCCTGAATTATTTCCGATGTGCATGACCGCCTCCGCGTTCTTTGGATGTTCTCCGCCGAGATCGATAACCGCAGCGAAGCCAACATGTTACGCCAACCGCATCGTCAGTTGAACCATGTCGCTGGCCAGGAACTGTGCGCACCAATCGCGCTGACCGCGGAGAATTGTAATTGAGCAAGCGCCTGCGCCACGTACACTAAGACCCCGAACCAAGCGGACGGGCAGGACGAACTTGCCCCAGACCGACCACACGACGCCCTTCGAGCCCGCGCTCCGCGGCGTCGCCAGCCGAGCCCTCTTGGCTCGCTCGTCGGCACGCTTCCTCAGGACAAGGATCGCGCATGGCCTTCGACCCGCAAACCCGGCTGCTCGCCGGTTCTCGGATTCTCGCTCCGCTCCTCAACTACGCCGGGTTCGGCTTCGAGCCGGGAGAGGTCTCGGACGAGGGACATTCCGCCGAGGGTCGATTCGTCGCCGGCGATCGCGCCATCGAACTGCGCTACCAGTGGGGGCTCGCAGAAGTCCGCTTTCGAGTCGGCGACTGGGTCCTCGAACATGCCGAGTACATGCGCCTGCTCGGGGTCGAAGAGTCGAGCTCGCTGCTCGCCGAGCGACACGAGATCGAGTCGGAAGGATTCGAGGCGCTGCTCGAAGATCTGACTCGCTTTGCCGCGGAATTCCTTGCCGGCGATGCGCAGCGGTTCTGCGCGTTGGCCGCGCAGGCTGAATGCCGAGCGGTGGCTTGATGACGCGGCGCCAAGTCGCCCGCGAACGATCGCTCAACCGCCCGTTACTGGACGCAACTTGCTCCGACCGTCAGTCGCGCGATGTTCGCGCGGTGGTAGATCCACAGGTCGGCGTCGATTCGCCGCAGCATCCGCAATCGCTGCTCGGCCGCCAGCAATGCCAGCCGCGCGTCTTGCTCCGCGGTCCACGTCGGCGAGTTCTGCCGAAACGACTCAAACGGCCGATACGCCTTCACGCGGGCCGCAAGGACGTCGACTTCCCTCTGGGCAAGTTGGATGTGATCCTGCAGCGCCGCGACGTACTGCGGATAGATGAAGTACAAGTAGTCGTGCAGACGCTGCTCGGCGGCCGACAGCGTGACGGACGCGTTCGGGACGACGACAGCCGTCTCTGTCGGAACCGCAGGGCCCGGGGGCAACGTCTCGTCGGCGCGTCCGACGGTCGCAATCGACGACATGACATAGGCGAGCAGCAGGCGGCGCATGGCGGCACTTTGGGTTCTGCGTGACCAGGGTGCGGCGACCGAGGCGCCGCTCTTCTGTCCACGCTAATCAGACCGAACCGCCGATTCCAACACTCTCGCCCGGCGCGGGCCCCGACCGGCTCGTGAGGGTCCGGTCGTGCCGACTATGACGGGTTCGCCTCGCCCCGGACAAACCTCGCTGGCGACCGCTGGCGTCAACTTACCAGCACCAGATTGTCTCGGTGGACGACTTCGTCGTAGGGGCAATGGCCGAGCAGATCCGCAATCCGCTCGGTCGATTGGCCGGCGATCTTTTCCATCTCGGGGGCGGCGTAATTGATCAGCCCCCGAGCGAATTCGGTCCCCGCGACGTCGCACAGGCTCACGACGTCTCCCTTGACGAAGTCCCCCTCGACGCCGCGGACTCCCACGGCCAGCAGACTGCGCCCCTGCGCGACGACTGCCGCGCGGGCGCCGTCGTCGAGCGTCAGCTTGCCCGCGGGTCGAGCGCTCCAGCCGATCCACCGTTTGCGGCTGTCGATGCTTCGTCCCTCGGGCAAGATGAGCGTCCCGACTTCTTCGCCGGCGAGCACGTCCGTCAGAACGTCGGGGCGTCGCCCCGCGGCGATGATCACGTTTTCGCCGGCGCTGGCCGCGATCCCTGCGGCGCGCAGCTTGCTCGCCATCCCCCCCGTGCTGAGCCGCAGCCCGCCGACCTGAAGCGTGTCGTGCACCAACTCGCCGCGCGCCGCTGCAAGATTGGTGATCGTCGACAGCACCTGCGCTCCCGGCTCCAATGGATGCCGGTCGTACACCCCCTCGACGTCGGACAACAGCACCAACAGCGGCGCCCTCAGCAGGTTCGTCACCAGCGCAGCCAGTCGGTCGTTGTCCCCGAAGCTGATTTGCAGTTCCTCGACCGACACGGTGTCGTTCTCGTTGATGATCGGCACCGCTCCGACGCGAAACACGGCCAACAGCGTGTTGCGCACGTTGAGGTAGCGCGTGCGATCGCGCAAATCCTCGGCCGTGAGCAAGACCTGCGCGGCGCTCAGCCCGTGGACGGCGAGGGCCTTGTTGTACGATTCGATGAGCCGGCTTTGCCCGACGGCGGCAGTCGCCTGCAACTCGGCGACGTTCGTTGGGCGCCGCTTGAGCCCCAGCCGACCGATCCCCGCGGCCACAGCCCCGCTGCTGACCAATACGATGCGCCGACCGGCGGCGTGCTGCACGGCGATCTGATCGGCAATGCTCGCGACGCGCGCATCGTCGAGCGTGCCGTCGGGCCCCGCGAGCACGCGGCTCCCGACTTTGACGACGACCGTGTCCGCGGCGGACACGACTTCTTGACGCACGACCGATGCCATTTCGAACGGATCCGAAGGAGAGCGACTCGCGGGGGACGGGCGTCGTCAATATACAACGTCCCCCCGGCGGGGAGTAAGCGGTCGTTGCGAGCCGCCGCGGCTCAGCCTATCCTGGTAGGACCGTCGGCGGAACAATCGAGTTCGCTCGATCGCCGGCGCCGTCTCTGCACCTGTCCTCACGCTGTTGCTGCGCCATGTCGTGCCTTGATTGTCGATCGCGAGGCCTGCTGCTTCCGAGCGTGCGTCTCGCGCTCGTTCTTGCGTCGGGCGGATTCACGAGCGGGTTCGTCGGCGCGAAAGAGACGCCGTTGCCGTCCGGGCCGGGAATCGTCGACGCCCGGCCTGCAGAGGGGCCTTACGTCGAGGTCGACGGCAAGTTCATGGCGCCCTACTTCGAGACGATCCCCGGGACGGACGTCACGTTCGAGATGATCCCGATCCCGGGTGGCGAGTTTCTGCTCGGGAGCCCTGAGGACGAGGCCGACCGCAGCGAGGACGAGGGCCCGCAGGTGCGCGTCCGGATTGCCCCCATGTGGGTCGGCCGACACGAGGTGACCTGGGCCGAGTACCAGTCGTACATGGCGATGTACGAACGGTTCAAGCAATTCGAGCAGCTTGCCGCGGCCTCGCCCGAGCATGCGATCATCGGCGAGCACGTCGTGCCGGTCGACGCCGACGGCGTGGCCGTCGTCGACGCCGTGACGTGCCCGACGCCGCTCTACGATCCGAGCTTCACCTACAGCGCCGGCGAGTCGCCCGAGCAGCCGGCCGTGTCGATGACTCCGTTCGCCGCCCGGCAGTACTCAAAATGGCTCAGCGGCCTGACCGGTCGCGACTATCGCTTGCCGACCGAAGCCGAGTGGGAATACGCCGCCCGCGCGGGAACGACGACCGCGTACTCCTTCGGCGACGAGGCCGACGGGCTCGAGGACTACGCCTGGTTCGACGACAACGCCGACTACGAGACTCACCCCGTCGGCGGGAAACAGCCGAACGCCTGGGGTCTGCACGACATGCTGGGAAACGTCGCCGAATGGACGCTCGACGAGTACGCCCCCGACCAGTACGAACAACTCCGCGGCGTCGGCGCCGAGCCCGTCGACGGCGCCCGCGCGGTTCGCTGGCCGACGAAGTCCTATCCCCGCGCGGTCCGCGGCGGGTCGTGGCTCGACACGGCCGATCGGCTCCGCGTCGCTGCGCGGCAGGCGTCGGAGGACGACGAATGGAAACTTTCCGACCCCAACGCTCCCCACAGCCCCTGGTGGTATACTGAGGAGCCCGCAACCGGCATCGGCATGCGCGTCGTCCGGCCGTGGGGAGGGGTCCCCGCGGAGGATCGGCCTCGCGTTTGGGACGCCGAGACCGAATCGATCGCTCGGCAGGTGCAACGCCGGTTGCAGGAAGGGCGCGGCGTACGCGGGGTGGTCGACCGACAGTTGCCTGCGGCGATCGATGCCGCAGAGAAACTTGCCCAGTAACCGCAGCACGGACCGCTCGTCAAATTCACTCACTCCGGTCGTCAACACCGGCCCCGTCCGAATGTTCGTTGCTCGAATCGCCGCGATTCGCTCGCACAAGCAATCCGACGGAACCCGTCGCCCGGCAGCGAACTCTCGCTCACTCATCGAAGGAGTCCGATTATGTCCGCTCGTCAGCAGTCCCGCCCCGCCCTGCCTCGTCGCGACTTTCTGCAGGGCGCCGGCGCCCTTGCGGCCGGCGGCGTGATTCTCGGCGCCTCGGCGCAAATTGCTCGTTCGGCCCACGTCGCCGAGAACAGCGAGTTCAAAGTCGCGGTCATCGGCTGCGGCGGTCGCGGCGCCGGCGCGGCGCTGCAGGCCCTTGAGACCAAGGGCCCGGTGACCGTCGTCGCGCTGGCCGACGCGTTCGAGCCGAACCTGCAGGCGTGCCTCAGGGCGCTCGAGGAGAAGTGCGCCCAAGGCAAGGCGGAAAACCACCCGCTGCTGTCCGACAGCAAGGTCGACTGCCCCCCCGAGCGGCAGTTCGTCGGCTTCGACGCGTACAAAAAGGCTCTGGCGGTCGAGTCCGACGTCGTCATCCTCGCCACGCCGCCCGGATTTCGACCGCTCCATTTCCAGGCTGCGGTCGAGGCGGGCAAGCACGTCTTCGCCGAGAAGCCCGTGGCGGTCGACGCCCCTGGCGTCCGGCTGTTCATGGCGGCCAACGAACAGGCGAAGCAGAAGAACCTGATGGTCGCCATCGGGCTGCAGCGTCACCACGACCCCCGGTACGTCGAAACGATCCAACGGATTCACGACGGCGCCATCGGCGACGTCGTCGCCACGCGGGTCTACTGGAACTCCGGCGGACTCTGGATCCGCAACCGCGAACCGGGCGACACCGAGATGACATACCAGATGCGCAACTGGTACTACTTCCACTGGCTCTGCGGCGATCACTTCGTTGAACAGCACATCCACAACCTCGACGTAGGGAACTGGATCGTCGGCGGTCCCGACGGCGGCGCTCATCCCGTCGAGTGCCATGCGATGGGGGGGCGCCAGGTTCGCACCGGCAAGGACGTGGGGCAGATCTTCGACCACTTTGCGGCCGAGTATTCCTACGCCGACGGCACGAAAATGTTCAGCCAGGCCCGGCACATCAACGGCTGTTGGAACGAGGTCGGCGAGCACGCCCACGGCACGAACGGACATGCCGAGGTGAGCCGGTTCCGCATCTTCGGTTCCCAGGGAGATTGGCGTTCGCGTCGCCCCGGCGTCGACGCCCACCATCAGGAGCACCACGACCTGTTTGCGGCGCTGCGGCGCGGCGAGATCTACAACGAGGGAGACAACGGCGCCATCGCCACGATGACTGCCGTCATGGGGGTCATGGCCGCTTACAGCGGCAAGGCGATCACCTGGGACCAGGCGCTGGCGAGCGAGCGCGTCGCGGCGCCGGGGATCGGGGACTACACGTTCCAAACGACCCCGCCGGTCGTCCCCAACGCCGACGGCTACTACCCCGTCCCCGTGCCGGGGCAGACCAACATGCTGCGTGCGTAGCGGCCGACCGCGACGAGTTCTGGCATGGCGAACCACCGACTAGCGCCCATCGGGCGAGTGCTTGGCTTCTGCGCGCTGGTCGCGGCCCTGCGCTCAAGCGCGGAGCAAGCAAGGGACGTCGCCCCGATTGATCGCCGCGCACTGGTCGCACGCCACAACGTCGTGCATCGCGCGGCGACGGCCGAGAACTTCCTGCAGGTCGGCAACGGGGAGTTTGCGTTCGCGTTCGACGCGACGGGATTGCAGACGCTCGATCGCGAGTTCGCCCCCGCAATCCCGCTCCACACGATGGCGAACTGGGGTTGGCATCGGTTCCCCAACGTCGACGGCCGGCGCTACGAAGAGACGCTCAGCGAGTTCGTCGTCGGCCGTCGCACGCCGACGTACGCCGATCGGCAGAACACCCCGGCCGGCGAGCACTTTCGGGCGAATCCGCATCGGTTCAACCTCGGGCGAATCGGATTGTGGTGGAGGGGACAGGACGCCGGGGGCGCCGTCGAGTCGGCCGACTTCACGGAATTCGAACAGACGCTCGACCTGTGGCGCGGCGTCGCGACGAGCCGTTACCGGTTCCGCGGCGAGCCGGTCGTCGTGACGACTGTCGCCCATCCGCGGCGCGACGCGATCGCAGTGCGGATTGAGTCGCCGCTCGTGACGCGGGGGGAACTCGGCGTCGCGGTGCGATTCAGCTACCCCCGCGGCGAATGGGGACCGGCCGTCGACGATTTCGAGCAGTCCGAGCGGCATCGCACCACGATGCGACGCGATCCCGCGGGCCCCGTCGCGTTCGCGCGACAGGTGGACGACATGCAGTACCTCGCGACGTGCGATCCCGGCCCCGACGCGGTCGTCGAATCGTGGAACGAACATGCGCGGCGAATCAACTGGCTCGGGGCCGACGCGGGGGAACTGGTCGTCGAGTTCCGCGCGGACGATTCGCACCGCGACGCATCCCCCGCGGAACACGCGCCCGCCGCCGCGACGACTTCGTTCGCCGACGTCCGCGCCGCCGCGGCGGCGCATTGGGAATCGTTTTGGAGCAACGGCGGGGCGATCGACTTGGGCGCCGTCGCCGATCCCCGCGCGCGGGAACTCGAGCGCCGCATCGTCTTGTCGCAGTACCTTGCGGCGATTCACAACGGTTCGCTCCCCCCGCAGGAGACGGGATTCGTCTGCAACTCGTGGTTCGGCAAGCAGCATCTCGAAATGCACTGGTGGCATGCGGCTCACCTCGCGCTGTGGGGACGCGAGGAGGCGCTCGAGCGGAGCCTCGCCTGGTATCGCGAGATCCTGCCGCAGGCCCGCGCGATCGCCGCGCGGCAGGGTTACGCCGGCGTGCGATGGCCGAAAATGACCGGCCCCGACGGCGTGAGCTCCCCCAGCGGGGTCGGCGAGTTCCTCGTTTGGCAGCAGCCTCACGTCATCGCGCTGGCCGAGTTGGTGCACCGCGCCCGGCCCGGCGATCAGACGCTGTCCCAGTACGGGGACTTGGTCGAGGCGACGGCCGAGTTCATGGCCGACTTTGCCGAGCCTGACGCTGCCGGGACGCTGCACCTGGGGCCCCCCTTGATCCCCGCGCAGGAGTGCTACGCCCCTCGAACGACGCGGGACCCGACGTATGAACTAGCCTACTGGCGCTACGCCCTGGAAACGGCGCAAGCGTGGCGCGAACGCGCGGGGCGAGCTCGCAATGCGAACTGGGACCGCATGCTCGCCAACTTGGCCGCGGCGCCGGTACGCGACGGGCGTTACGCGGCGGTCGCCGCGGAACCGTTCACTAAGCCGGACGATCATCCGTCGATGCTCGCCGCGCTGGGCGTGTTGCCGCGGACGGCGGGGATCGACCCGGCGACCATGCGGCGCACCGCCGCGTGGGTTGAGGAGAATTGGCAGTGGGAATCGACCTGGGGTTGGGATTACCCCATGCTTGCCATGACCTGGGCCCGCTGCGGCGATCCGGTGCGGGCCGTCGACGCTTTGCTGCACCCCTCGCCGAAGAACCGCTATTTGCCCAACGGGCACAACTACCAGGAACCGCGACTGCCGGTCTATCTGCCGGGCAACGGCGGGGTGCTTGTCGCAACGGCGCTGATGGCCGCCGGCTGGGACGACGGGCCGGAGCAATCCGCGCCGGGATTCCCCCCGGAATGGCCCGTACGCGTCGAAGGGTTGCTCCGCTCGCCGTAGCGGGGCGATCGACCTCTCTCACGCTTGGCGATTCCTCGCTCGCAGAATCATTCGCAACAATGCGCGCTATTCGCGGGCGCTGAACGAACGACGGCAAGCATGCTCACGGCGCGTACGGAAACACGACCAGCACTTGGTCGATCGCGTCGGGATCCCAGGCGTGTTTCACTTCCAAGTCGCCGGCGTCGTTGCGGCGGGTCTCCAGCGCCGGGGCGTCCTCGCCAAACAGGGCGACGCGATCCGCGGACAGATCCTTCGTTCCCGTGAGCGTCAGCCAGTCGTCGGCGTCGGCCGCGGAACTGTCGAGCACGTGGAGGAACAGCGTGGGGGCGATTCTCGTCTTCGAGTGCGACACCGTCGAGACGCCCCACGGTTGCGGCGCCACGGGCCCGCCGCGCGTGGGACGCACCGTCCGTTCGTACTTGGCGAGCCACTGGCCGATCCCTTCGAGTCGCTCGGTCGAGGCTTCGTCGATCGTGCCGTCGGGACGAGGGCCGATGTTGAGCAGGAGGTTCGCATTGCGCCCCGCCGCGCGAACGAGGTAGTGAACGCACTCCTTCACGCTGCGAAAATTCTGGTCGCCCGCGTTGTATCCCCAACTGCGGTTGAGCGTGTCGCACGTTTCGAGCGGCAACTGGCCGACGACGGCGTCGCGGCTGTGCCCTCCCTTGTTCTCGCCGGGCAGATCGCGCTCGAACATCTGGAAGTCTTCGCCAGGGAACGGCGCCACGTGGTGATTGGCGCCGACCAGACACGCCCCCTGCAGTTCGTGAATCAGGTCGTAGGTTTCGCGCAGACGCCAATCGAGGAGCGTCTCGTGGGGGGGGGCGTCCTTGCGATCGGGCGAGCGCTTGGCCTGCTGGTCCCACCACCCGTCGAACCAGATGCCGCCGATCGGGCCGTACTCGCCGGAGAGGAGCTCCGCGAGCTGGCCGTTCATGTAGTCGACGTACTTGTTGAAGTCGCCGCTTTCCGGTCGCCCGGCGGTGAGCCCGGTCCAGCCGCGCGGGTAGTACTCGGGATGATGCCAATCGACCTGCGAGTGGTAAAAGAACAGATTCAGCCCGTGCCGCTCGCACGCCTCGGCCAATTGCTTGAGGATGTCGCGGCCGTAGGGGGTGCGATCGACGACGTCCCAGTCGGTGAGCTGCGAGTCCCACATGCAGAAGCCGTCGTGATGCTTCGAGGTAATCGTCATGTACTTGGCGCCGGCCCGTTGAAACAGCTGCACCCACGCATCGGCGTCGAACTTCTCGGGATTGAACTGCTCGGCCAGCGGTTCGTACTGCTCGACGGTCATCTTCTCGACGTTCATCACCCACTCGCCGCGGGCCAAGACGCTGTAGACTCCCCAGTGAATGAAGATGCCGAACTGGTCGTCGCGAAACTGCTCGCGCGCGGCCAGATTCGCCGGGGTCGGTTCGTAGGGAGTTTCAGCCCGAACGGTCGAAATGCACAGAGCCAAAGCCAGGGCGCCGATCGCCAAGCGTCCCCGCGACGAGCAAGCGAACATAAGGGTGATTCCAAGTCGAGTCAGAAGGAACAAGAGAAACAGCAACGGGAGTCGATTCTCCTCGCAAGCGTTTTCGTCGGTCGAGGGCGTCACGACGAGCAACGACTCCCGTCCCTGTTTAGCGTAAATTCAGCGAGCATCATACCACGGCGGGCGCGGAGGTCACGGCGGAAAACGCTTGCGCGCGGACGAGCCCGCGCCGACCGCCGGGGTCGGACTGCTCGAACGGTTGCGAGCGATTTCGTGGGCGACCTCCGCCTGCCGGGCGAAATCGAGTTCGAATTGCGGCCTGCGAGCACAAGCCGTGTCGAGAAAAAACAGACGGGGCCCCGCCGTCCGAACGAACGCGCAAGCGCGTTCGCTTTTCGCCGGCTCGACGCGGTGCGTCTGCGATCACCTTGATCGGTAGGCGGCGGGGTCCCCGGGACTCGGCGACGCGCGCGTCGCCGAGCAATTTCGACCTCGCCCTCCCCCGACGCCGGTCCGCCGCATTCCGCGCCGAGGATCCGTCGTCGAACAGGGGTATTATCCTCAATCGGCCGGGGAAGTTCCAGCCGCAGTCTTGTGCCACTTCGCAGAATACGGGCCTTTGCCGAGTGGCTTGCTCGGAAATGAAAAAAAACACCGCGCCGACTCGCGTCGCGGTCAACCGGCTGCGCGATGAGCTCACCGCGCCGGTTGCGGCGCAAGCCGCCGGTGTTCGCTTGGCGAGGCGTTGAGGGCGTAGACCTCGTCGCCGACGGGGATCGCGCCAGCAGCCGGGCTGACGCCGCGGTAGAGGTGGGTTTCGCGGCGATCGGCGAGCGTCGCGAGGCTGGTAATCTCGATCGTCCGTCCGTCGACCGCGGCCCAGCCGAGCCCCAGCGGGGCGAGGACCGCGTCGAGCGCTTCGTCCCAGGGAACGCCGTGCCGGCTGCAGGCGATCCGCGTCTGCGGCGTGAGATCGAGCCCGGCAAGCGCCGGCCAATCGACCAAGACGGCGACCTCGAGTTCCTCCTGCCAGTGGCGGAAGACCTCGCGCAGCGGCGTGAAATCGGTGAAGGTGAACGTCGCCAAGGCCGTCATCCGCGGAGCGAGAATGCGGTACGGAGACTCGCCGGCGACGAGCTTCGCCGGATAACGCGACTTGGCGGGCAGGCCGCGGGCGACGCGGATCCGCTCCAACAGCAGCAGCACGTCGTACTGCACCGGCTCGGGAGCGTTGATCGAAAGCTTGTCGCCGCCGACCGCGAGCGTGGCGTCCCCGCCGACCGCGTCCCAACATTCGGGCTCGACGAGCTCGCGGACCCAACGGGCGATCGCGTCGGCGTCGGACTCGCCGGTCGCCAAGTCGCCCACGGCATACTCGATCGTGCGCCGCGCGGGAAGGTCGGTCCGCTCGAGCACGATCTGATCGCCGACGATGCGCGGGGCGAGTCGCAGCGGTTTCGCGGCAGCGACGAGGACCTGCTCGAAGGTCGCGTCCTGCATGTCGACGTCGACGCCGCGGCTTGCAACGATCCCCGCGAGCCGCAACTGCTGCGGAGTGACGCTCACGGGCGCGCCGGAAAGCTGCGTCGCCAAATCGACGAAGCGGCACAACGGCATCTTCCTTGCCGCGATCGAGGGAAATCGCAGCTCGAGCGCCGTCGCCGCGTCAGGGCGACGCACGGGGGCGCCGACCGATTCGCGCCGCACTGCTGTATGGGCGTCGGGAGCGTCGACCGAGGGGTCGCTCGGCGCAGGCTCGGCAATCGGCGCGGGCTCGGCGACTTCGGTCGCGGGCGTCGCGGGACGCGCGGGGACGAACAGCGACGCCAGATCGAGTCCCTCGGGATCGAGGTCGAGCGGATCGATCTCGCGACTCCCGCGCGGCGACTCGATGACCATCCGCGGGGCGTCGGCGCCGACTGCCTCGTGCGCGACGGAATCAGCAGCGGGCGCGGGGAGGTCTGCGAAAGGATCGGCCGGCGGTTCCGCGGGGTCGGCGACGCGCGGGTCTGTCGGGGCCTCGTCGAGCGGCGCCTCGGCGGCAATCGTCGGAAGTTCCGGCGTCCGTTCAACCGACGGGGCGATCGAATCAGGCGGACTCGTCGGTGCGGCGGCGCGGACCGCGTCGTCGTCTTGGGTCAGGTCGATCGCATCGACGACCGGCGCGGGGGACGTTTCCGTGTCGCTGCCGGGCGGTGCGTTGGTCGAGGTCGGAGCGGCGTTTGCGCTGGTCGTCGGCGCGGGGGGCGACGACCACATCGTCATCGCCACGGCGACGACCACGGCGCCGGCTAGCGCGCCGCCGATAATCGCGGTCGCGGAGCCCCGCTCCGGGAACCGCGAAGCCGTCGACTGCGCCACGGATGACGCCTCGGCCGAGCTCGCCGAGGCAACCTCGGAGGTCGCAGGATCGTCATGAAGATCCGCGACTTCGTCAAATGTCGGCGCTGCGGGGGGCGGTTCGGCGACCTTGGGCGACGCCAGATTTGCGGCGACTGCGGATGAGGCGGCGGCCGCTCTCGCCGGAGGTTCCACCAACACCATGCTGCCGCACTTGGGGCAAGCCAAGATTTTCCCCACCAGCGCCTCGTTGCGCACTGTCAGCCGAGCCGAGCAGGTGACGCAGATGACGTGAAAGGGGGACACGGGAGACGGCGTTCGGCAAGGGGTGACGGGAGAGACGCTGCAGGAGGGCGTCGCGGGGGGGCTTTCTCCAGTATATGCCCGGGGGGGTTACTCGTCCCGGAAAACGGGGGGGAGTGCTTCGCCCCGTTTGGCGGCTGCGGCGCGGGTCGTGATGACGATGCGTCCTGCCCGGCCGTCGGCCGCCGAGAGGATCACGTAGACAAGTTTCTGCCGGGGGTCGGCGGGGCCGGTCGCCGTGCGGTCGGGGTTCGCCAGCCGCAGGATCTCGACGAGCACGTCGCCCGCGGGTCGGTTCCGCTGATCAATCGCGAACGACTGGTTCTTGGTGATGCCTTCGAGAAACAAATCGCTGCCAAGGATCTCGATCGGCGTTTCGATTTCCGCGGCCAACAGTTCGATCGCCTGGGAGAGCGTATCCTTGGGGAACGACAGCGTCACGGTTTGCCGAAGTTTGCCGTCGATCGTCTCGGGGCGGGAGTCGAGGGGAGCCTCGCTCGTCGCGGCGCGGGCGCCTTCGTTGCGAGGCAGGGTGAGCGCCAACTCCGCGGCCAGCAGCAGATTGTGTCCCGCGGGGGCCGGCAGATAGCAGCGGACGACCGCTTGATTCTGCTCGACCCCGTTGCGGGCGAATCGCGAAGCCGCGCGGAGCATCGCCGGCAAACGCATCAGCACCCGGCGTCCGTGCGAATGCCACGGCGCCGCGGCGACGAACTCTTCGACTGCCGCCGGTGCGGCGAGGATCTGCGACTTAAGCCGGACGCTGGTCGGCTGCGCGGGGGCGCTGCGCACCGGCGCGGTCCGCAGTTCGGAGAAGAAGTCGTCGTCCCAGTGCATGCTCAGGGCGACCGCCGCGGCGCGATCCTCGGTGAGCCAGCGGAGCGCCGCTCGAAGCGGTTCGGCCGCGCCGGTCACGAGCTTGCCGCCGCTGGCCTGAAGAAAGCGGGGAGCAAAGATCACCGTCGCCAGCCGGTCGGCGTCGCTCGCGGCGACCAGCCGCTCGAGGTCCGCCGCGAGCGGCGGGGCCGTCGACGCCTCGCGCAGCTCAGCGGCGAGTTGCTGCGAACAGACGACCAACACCGTGGCGGCGATTGCGTCGGCGTCGCCTGACCGGCTTGTCGCGACGAAGCGTACGGACCGCCCGACGCTCTCGGATTGCGCGGGCCGCGGCGCCCCGGTAACGAGCCTGGCTCGCAGGGAGAACAGAAGCGAGTCGTCGGTCGCGGTCGTGACGCTCAGCATCAACTCTTCAACATCGGCCAAGGGGAGGCCCAGGAGTCGCTCCGCTTCGCCTTTGGCGTTGTCGCCCCATGGCCCCAGGGCGGCAAGCGCCTTGGCGCCTTCGGGGTGCGCGGCGAGCGCCGCGGGGCGCAGGTGGACGAGCACTTGCGTCCCGGCCGGCACGTAGCCGAGCGCGATCGGCGGCCCCGCGGTCGGCGACGCCCACAAGAGCCGACCGTCGTCGTCGACGACCTGTTCGCGCAGCGCGGGCTCAACGGCCGCGGGAGGCGCGACGACCGCCGACTGGGCCACGACCTGCGGAGCGGCCGGGGGGGCTTCGAAACCGCGCGGCCGCAACAGCGCAAACGCGCCCAACGCAACAAGCGCGACGACCAGTCCTCCCCACGCCAACCATGGTCGACGAGATGGCTTGCGCCGGACAGGCGAGCGCGGTTCGACCTGAATTCGCAACGAATCGTCTGTCACGGTCGAGTCCGCCGAGCATTCACGAGACGAGGTCGAACTTTCGCAGTTCAAGCGGTTTGGCGAGCAGCTCGGAAAGTCGGCTCGCCGCGTGCTGCAAATGGGGAGCGGTCAAGTGGCGTTCCAGAAGCGCTTCGCTCGTCCACTCCTCGACGAACGAAAACTCCTGGGGGCGTTCGCGGCTGCGCCAGAGTTGGTACATGACGCACCCTTCTTCCTGGTGCGTCGGCTCGATCAGCCCAGTGAGGAGTTGTCGGAGCTCTTCGGCGCGGTCGGGCTTGGCGACGAATTCGGCAATGAGTCGCACGGGGGCGTCGGACATGACGGCAAGAGTCCTGCGTGACGAGGAAAGCGGGCGCCGCCGAACGACTGCGGCAACCCTTGTTATAGGCCACGACGCCTGTCGACAACAATCCGCTCCCCGGCGACAGTCAGGGCCGATCCGTTGTTCCATCGGACGTGCGGCATGGCCTCGACGGTCCGCCGTCGTGGCCATGTTTCCCCGACACGTCTGGCATGCCCCAGCGGACGAAGGCATGGCGCTCCGGGGAGAACGTATTGGCCCGGCCCTGACGGCGTTTGGCGAGTTCGACGCCGGGGGCGTACAATGCGTGCGGCGCGGCGAGCGTCCGCGCCGAGGAGGCGGCCATGGCGCGAGACGGGCGCGAGCGAGACTCCGACGACGAAGAGCGACATTACGCGGCCGTCGAGCGGGCGCGGATGGTCGACCGTCAACTCCCTGGACACGGGATCGTCGATCCGCAGATTCTCAATGCGATGGCCGCGATCCCCCGCGAGGAGTTCGTGCCTCGTCACTTGCGCGAGTCGGCGTACATCGACTCTTCGCTGCCGATCGGGTGCGACCAGACGATTTCGCAGCCGTGCGTCACGGCCCTGATGTGCGAGCTGGCGCAACTCGTCGGCGCGGAGCGCGTGCTCGACGTGGGGACCGGCTCGGGGTATGCGGCGGCCGTCTTGTCGCTGCTCGCGGCGGAGGTGATCTCGATCGAGCGGATCGACGAGTTGGCCGAGCGGGCGCGGAGGCGACTGGCGCGGTTAGGGTTCGGCAACGTGACCGTCGTGATTGGCGACGGGACGCGCGGCTGGCCCGAGCGGGCGCCGTACGATGCGATTCTCGTGGCCGCCGGTGCGACGGCGCTTCCCAAGGCGCTCGTCGAGCAACTCGCCGAGGGGGGCCGGTTGATCATCCCCGTCGGTCGCTTCCGTCGCGGCCAGACGATGTACCGCTTCACCAACCAAGGGGCCGGTCTGAAGATCGAGGATTTCGGCGCCTTCTCGTTCGTGCCCCTGATCGCGGGCGACAACGACGATGCGCGGGAATAGGGTGGCGAGTTTCGAGGGAAGGGAGGATGATGGGATCATGGGACTTTGAAACACGCGTCGCGTCGGACTGAGGGACCTCGCAACAACGCGGCTCAATCCAGACCTTTAGGGCGTTTGCGATCGGTTGCTCCTCGCTTCGGTTCACTGCCGACCCGACCTACGCGCCATGGCTTTCGCCTTACTCCCCCTCCCCTTTCCATGTCTCCGACGCTTGAAGAGTTCGATCGGCCGCCTGCGGTGCATTGCCGGCCGGAGGCGATGCGCGCCTGGCGGCGGAGCTTGCCCGAGATCGGGTCGCCGCCGGGGTTGTTCCGTGCGGCCTGGGCGATCGCGCTGCATGAGATGCCCGAGGCCGATCTGGCCGCGGGCGAGGCGACGATCGCCCGGCTCGTGTCGGCCGTGGCGTCGCGGGTCCGGTCGCGGTCGATCGACGCGGTGCTCGCACACCTGCACGACGTTTTGTTCGAGGTGGCGGGATTCGCGGGCAACGGCGACGACTACTACGCCCCGGCGAACAGCTATCTCCCCGAGGTGTTGCGCACCCGTCGCGGGCTGCCGATTGCGCTGACCCTGGTCTACCAGCGAACGGCCTACGGCTGCGGTCTCGTCGTGCATGGCGTGAACGCCCCAGGTCACTTTCTGGCCGAGGCGGAAGCGGGAAACGGACGGACAATGTACGTCGACCCGTTCTTCGGCGGGGGAATCCTTTCTCGCGACGAGGCGCTGGCCCGGGTCGAGCAGGCGTCTGGGCGGTCGGCCGCCGATTTTCCGCAACCGCTTGCGCGGGCGACGCCGCGACAGTGGCTGGCGCGGATGCTGGCGAATCTGCACGCGACGCTCGCGATGGCGGGCCGGGACCGCGACGTGCTGGCGATGCTGGAGTTGGGGGCCCAACTCCCCCCCGAGCGCCCGGTTCGCCCGAATCCGCCGCGCGAGCTAGAATAATCGAGAGCGGAACGATTGCCGTCCCGCCCTTGCTCGCCCTCGCCGCCGGAGCCGTGCGTGTTCGTCACCCTTGCCATGCTTGCCAGGAGGGCCTGCCTGGGGCTGGCTGTAGCGCTGTGGGCCGCCGGGGCGTGCAGTTACGGCGCCGTCGCAGTGGTCAGCAATCGGACCTCCGCCCCGCTCGTCGCGAAGACGACCGCCGACGACAACCTTCCCAGCGGCTTGATGTTGGCCCCTGGCGATTCGAGACCGGTGTTCGGCTTGGAATCGCTGACAATCGAGTGGTCAGCGGGGGACGAATCGCGGACGGCGCGACTCACGCCGGGATGCGCCTATTTTTTCGCACAGTCCGCGCCGGGCCAGCCGATCGAGCTGGAGCAAATCGGCCTGAACGACCGGCCCGGCCCGCCGCTGGTTCTGCCGGGGGGCGATTTGCTGGCGGTCGCGACGCCGACGCTCAAGGTGCGGGCCTTGGTGGACGACGACGAACCGCGTCGCGCCGCCGCTTGGGAACCGGCCCTGCGCGCACGACTCGCCGCCGCCTCGGACGTGATCGAGGCCCATTGCGGCGTCCGGTTGGAGTTGGTCGGCTTCGACGCCTGGGACAGCGACAACGACGAGCGCGACTTCTTCCGCACGTTGGCCGAGTTTGAACGTGAAGTTGCTCCTGTCCCCGGCGGCGTGGCGATCGGGTTCTCAAGCCAGTACGCGGTCGAGCGCGGCCGGTACCATTTGGGAGGGACCCGGGCTCCGCTCCACACGCACATCCTGCTCAAGGAACGGGCGCAGGGGATTTTGAACACGGAACGGTTGGAACTGCTGGTCCACGAACTGGGCCATCTGCTTGGCGCCGTGCACAGCCCCGAGGCGACCAGCGTCATGCGACCCCTGTTGGTCGGGGGGTTGCAGCGCGAGGCGGGCGCTCGGGTGCAATTCGACCCGGTGAACACGTTGGCCATGTCGCTGGTGGCCGACGAGATGCGGCTGCGGCGGATCAGTTCGATCAGCGACGCGACGGCGCTCACCCGGCGGCGGTTGGCCGAGATCTATGCGGCGATTGACCCGACGCTCCCCGAGGATCCTGCGGCGGCCGTCTATCAGCGGCTCGTGGGTTCCGCCGCGGCGGGGCCGATCGTCGAGGACGCTCGCAAAGTCATCGCACAGATCGAACGCGTGGCGCAATTCAAGGAGCAAGCTCTCGCGAACATAGCAGAACAGGCCCAAGCCGGGGGAAGCGACGAGGGGGACCGGCTGCTGGAGTGGTACGTGCGTCAAGCGGCCGCTGCGGCGTTGCGGGTCCGCAAGGAGCACGCCGAGAAAGCGTTCCTCCTGGCGATCGGGACGGCGCTCGACGACCAAGGGATGCTGACGCGGCTGCCGACGGTGTCGGGGGTGGAACGACAATTAAGCCCCGACGCCGAACGCCGCCGCCGCGCTGAAATCGTGGGCGAGCCGACGATGCGCGGGCGGCGCGATTTGGCGAAGCACTTTTTCGTGTCGGCCCACTTGGTGGTGATCCTCGGCAGCGACGGGGCGCGCGACGCGGGGCTGCTCAAGGAGGTCGTCGACTCGCACGGCGGCAGCGGCTTCAGCTTCGTCGATCTCATGGCGGATCGCGCGGGGATCGTTTTCGCCCATGCCGTGCTGGGGGGGCGGATTTCGCTCGAACGGATCGCCCGCGAGTTTACCGTCGCGGCCGTGTTGCCGACGCTCGAGGACCTGCCGGAAGGCTTGCAGGCCGCAGAATTCAGCGCCGGGTTCGGCGGTCCGACCGACCCGCGGTTGCAGTCAGAGCTGCAAAAGATCGAGGTTCGGGTCGGGTCGTTGCCGATTTACGGGCAGGCGCCGTGAAACGCGAGCGGTCAGGGCTTGGCGGTCGCGGCGGGGGGCGCGATGCGGCGTTTGGCCCATTCGCCTAGGCCGCGGAAGATGACGAAGAAGACCGGGGTCAACAGCAGCGAGAAGACGGTCGCGGCGGCCATGCCCCCCACGACCGCGTTGCCGACCGCGCGCCGGCTGGCGGCTCCCGCCCCCGTGGCGAACAACAGCGGCAGGAATCCTAAGATCGACGACAACGCGGTCATCAGGATCGCGCGGAACCGCAACCGGGCCGCCTCGACGGCGGCCTCGCGCAGACCGAGCCCCCGCTGCCGCTGCTCGGCGGCGAACTCCACGATCGCGGGCCAGCGCCAGATCCGCCTCGTCCTCACCTCCTGCCCTTCCTCGAACGCAACGCGATCAAGGAAGCCGGCGACTCGCGCCCGAACGTCGACCGAATCGACGGCCGCCGGCGTTCCCGTGAATTCAAGTTTCTCGGCCACGTTGCGAACGATCGGCTGCCGGACCGTGACCGCCGGCCGTGCGGCGGCGGCCGATTGTGACAACTTGCCTCAGGGGATAAACTCTCGCATGATCACGAGTATTCGCATTTCGCGGCCCCTCCCGGCGACCTGGGAGGCCGCGGCCGGCTCGTCATTTCCCTGGCCCCTCACCCCCTGCTGCCATTCATGTCTTCCGCCGATTTCGGACTCATCGGGCTCGCCGTTATGGGCGAGAACCTCGCCCTGAATGTGGAAAGCCGCGGTTACTGCGTCGCCGTGTTCAACCGTACGACCTCGGTCATGGAGGAGTTCATCGCCGGCCGAGCGGCCGGAAAGAACTTCGTCGGGTGCGAGACGCTTGAGAAACTGGTCGGGTCGCTTGCCGCGCCGCGGAAGGTGTTCCTGATGGTCAAGGCGGGGCCGGCGGTCGACGCGCTGATCGACACGCTCATCCCCCTGCTCTCCCCTGGCGACGTCATCATCGACGGCGGCAACACCTACTACGCGGACACCGAGCGGCGGACGAAGTACGTCGAGGAGAAGGGGCTGCTCTACTGCGGCTGCGGCGTGAGCGGCGGCGAAGAGGGCGCCCTTAAAGGCCCCAGCATGATGCCCGGGGGGAGCCCCGCGTCGTGGCCGATCGTCAAACCGATCTTCCAGGCGATCGCCGCCAAGGTCGGCCCGAACGGCGACATCCCCTGCTGCGAGTGGGTCGGTCCCCGCGGGGCCGGGCACTACGTGAAGATGGTGCATAACGGCATTGAGTACGGCGACATGCAGCTCATTTGCGAGGCCTACTTCCTGATGAAGGAAGCGCTCGGGCTTACGAACGACGAACTGTACGACGTGTTCGCCGAGTGGAATCGCGGCGAGCTCGACAGTTACCTGATTGAGATCACGCGCGACATTTTCAGCGTCAAGGACGACCTGGGAGACGGCCACTTGGTCGACAAGGTCCTCGACCGGGCCGGAGCCAAGGGAACCGGCAAGTGGATGAGCCAACTTGCCCTCGACCTGGGCGTCCCCAGCACGCTGGTGACCGAGGCCGTGTACGCCCGCAGCCTGTCGGCGCTGAAGGACGAGCGCGAGCGGGCCGCCAAGGTCCTCAAAGGCCCGCACGGCGAGCACTGTCACGGCACGAAGTACGAGGGGGACAAGAAGACGTTCATCGAACAAGTGCGGCAGGCGCTGTACGCGTCGAAGATCGTCAGCTACGCCCAGGGATTCGTGCAGTTGCAGGCGGCGGCGGTCGAACATGACTGGCCGCTGAACTTCGGCGATTGCGCCATGCTGTGGCGCGGCGGGTGCATTATCCGGGCGGTGTTCCTCGACCGGATCAAGGAGGCGTTCGACGCGAATCCGAAGCTGGAGAACCTGCTCTTGGCGCCCTACTTCGCCGAGGCGATCGACAAGGCTCAGGACGCGTGGCGGCACGTCACGGCGACCGCGGCGACCCTCGGGATCCCCGTTCCGGCGTTCTATACCGCGCTGGCGTATTACGACGGCTACCGCCGCGCGGTGCTGCCGGCGAACCTGCTGCAAGCCCAACGCGACTACTTCGGCGCCCACACGTTCGAGCGGACCGACAAGCCGCGCGGAGAGATGTTCCATGCGGAGTGGCTGGAGCGAAGAAAGCCGTAGTGCGGGTCCTCGCCCCGCACAAGATTTACGTCGCGTTTCCTTTCACACGGGTCGAGGACCCGTGCTACACTCCGGCCATGCCCCACACCTTCGTCATCTTCGGCGCATCGGGCGATCTTACCAGCCGCAAGCTGATCCCGGCGCTGTACAACCTGTACCGCAAGAAGCGGCTCCCCGACCAGACGCGGGTCGTGGGGTTCTCGCGCACTGACTTCTCGCACGAGGCGTGGCGGCAGGAGCTGACCGCCACGACCGAAAAGTTCGCCGGCGCGCAATTCGACGCGGGGGTGTGGGACCAGTTCTCGCAGAACGTCTTCTATCACGCCGGCGACATCGGGGTGGCCGAGGATTTCGGCAAGCTCAAGGCGTTCCTCGAGGAGATCGAGGGGGGCGCCGACGCGACGCGCGTCTATTACCTGTCGACGGCGCCGCAGTTTTACGAGCAGGCGATCCAGCAACTCGGCGACGCAGGATTGGCCTGCGAACCGGGCGTCTGCAAGCGGCGGGTCGTCATCGAGAAACCGTTCGGCACGGACCTCGCCTCGGCCCAGGCGCTCAACAAGTTCGTTCACAACCACTTCGCCGAGCATCAGGTCTATCGCATCGACCACTATCTCGGCAAAGAGACGGTCCAGAACCTGATGGTCCTGCGGTTCGCCAACGCGATCTTCGAGCCGATCTGGAACCGCAACTACATCGACCACGTGCAGATCACCGTGGCCGAAGAGGTCGAGGTCGGCAAGCGGGCCGGGTACTACGACCGCGCGGGCGTCATGCGCGACATGGTGCAGAATCACCTGTTGCAGCTCTTGATGATCACGGCGATGGAAGCCCCCGTGAAATACGCGGCCAACCCCGTGCGTGACGAGAAGGTGAAGGTCCTGCAGGCGATCAAGCCGATGTCTCGCGAGGACATTCGCCGCGACACGCTCCGCGGGCAGTATCGCGGCTACAGCCGGCACGACGGGGTCGAGGCGACCAGCCGGACCGCCACGTTCGCGGCGGTGAAGCTGTGCATTCACAATTGGCGGTGGCAAGGGGTGCCGTTCTACCTGCGGAGCGGCAAGGCGATGAGCTGCCGCACGACCCAGATCGTCATTCAATTCCGCCAGCCGCCCCACATGCTGTTCGCCGACGGGCCGCGAACCGCGGCCGAGGGGAATCGGCTGGTGATCCAGGTGCAGCCGGCCGAGGGAATCCAGCTCCACTTCGAGACGAAGGTCCCCGACGCGGGGATGAAGATCCGGCAGACGGATCTCGACTTCAACTACCAGCGCGAGTTCCGCGGCAAGAGCATGCCCGAGGCGTACGAGCGGCTGCTCTTGGACGCGCTGGAGGGGGATGCCAGCCTGTTCGCCCGCGCCGACGAGGTCGAGGCGGCCTGGAGCATCTGCGACCCGATTCTCGAGGCGTGGGCTGAGGGGGATCGCCCGACCTTGTACATGTACGACCCCGGCTTCTGGGGCCCCGCGGAATGCACCGAATGGATGCAAGCCCAGGGGCGCGAGTGGTTCGACACCTGCCCGGTGCTCAAATGATTGACCAATGACCAAACTCCAAAGACCAATGGGTTGAACCCGTGATCGGCGTGAGGTTCAATCGTGGTAGTGGTATTTGGGACTTGGACATTAGTCAATTGAACGCGGGGCGTGCTCCCTGCAGCGCGTCGGCCTGCCGACTGGTTGAAATTGATGGAAGAATCTGCCGCTCCGCTCCCCGCCAACATTCGCAGCGTACAGCCCGGCGGGGGGAAGTGCTATGCGATCGAGCTTGCCTGGGGCCGCTGGCGGCGGCGGTGGCTGAAGACCTTTCGCCGCGGGTACGTAGCGCGGATGGCGACGCTGCGCGAAGGGTCGACCGAGGGCGCCCCGCACGAGGTGCTCGATCCGCGCGATCTCAAGTATTGCTCGAACCTGTGCGCTGCGCGGTGGCCCGCGGAACACGACCCGTTCTTGTGGCGCGACAACCTGCCGTTCACGCGGTGGGGATTGGCCGAGCTGCAACTCATGGGCTGGCCGCTGTTGGCGGCGACCGTGGCGCTGGCCGGTTGCTGCTGCGGCCCGTGGCGCTGGGCGGCGGTCGTGCCGGGGGTGCTGCTGGGGCTGGTGCTGTGGTTCTTTCGCGATCCGCGACGGGTCGTCCCCGGCGATCCCGACGCGATCGTTTCGCCGGCCGACGGCACGATCGCCGAGGTGACGGAGCTCGACCACTACGACTTCCTGGACGGGCCGGCCGTACGGGTCGGGATCTTTCTGTCGATCTTCAACGTCCACGTGAACCGCTCGCCGCGGGCTGCGGTCGTGGCGGCGCTTGATTACAAGCCGGGAGAGTTTCTCAACGCGATCAACCCGGAAAGCGCGATTCGCAACGAGTATATGTGGATCGGCTTGGAAGACGCTCTTCGCCCCGACGTGCGGATGGCCGTGCGGCAAATCTCGGGGCTGATCGCCCGGCGTATCGTGTGTGCGCTCAAGCCGGGGCAGCCGCTGGCGCGGGGGCAAAAGTTTGGTATGATCAAGCTTGGTTCGCGAACTGAACTGGTGCTCCCGCGGGAGGCGGTGCGCGTCGAGGTCGCCGTGGGCCAAAAGGTGCAAGCCGGGACGACGGTGCTGGCGCGCTTCGTTTGATCGTCCCAAGCCCCGCTGCCTGCAGGGGCTCAGCCCGCGCACCATCGCGTCCCGCGCTCTCCCCCCTGACCTCCGACCGCTCCCCCCCAATGCGTCGCATCCGCGCCGTCGCCGTTTTTCCGACGCTGTTCACGCTGGGCAACCTCGTGTGCGGCTTCTTCGCGATCGTCGTCGCGTCGCGAATCGCTCGGCCGGGCGACGAGACGTTCGTGGCGCCGCCGGGGATCGAGGCGACCGACTCCGCCGAGGCGCCCCACGCAGCCAAGCCCTCGCCTCGGCTGGATTCGATCCGCGAGTTGCTGCGCAGCGTCGACCCGACCCACAACCTGATGCTGTGCGGGGGGCTGATCTTCGCGGCGATGTTGCTCGACATGTTCGACGGGCAAGTCGCCCGGCTCGCCAAGGTCACCAGCGATTTCGGCGCCCAGCTTGACAGTCTGTGCGACGTCGTGAGCTTCGGCGTCGCGCCGGCGATCCTGCTGGTGAAGATGTGCCCCCAGTTCGCCGAGGTTCATCGCGAGGCGATTTGGTGCATCGCGGCGTTGTTCGCCTGTTGTGCAGCAATGCGGCTGGCGCGGTTCAACGTCGAGATCGACGAGGAGGACGACCACTCGTGGTTCGAGGGACTGCCGAGCCCCGCGGCAGCGGCGGTGATCGCCAGCTTCGCCATGTTCTCCTACACGCTCCGCAACGAGATCAACGCCGGGAAGGATTTGTTCGAGCAGTTCGACTGGTGGCTGCAGCGGGTGTTGCCGCTGGTGGCGCTGGCGATCGGGCTGTTGATGGTGTCGCGGATCCCTTACCCCCACTTGGTGAACCACCTGCTGCGCGGGCAGCGCAGTTTTCCGCAACTTGTCGCGATCGTGTTCGCGGTGATGACGCTCGTGGCGGTGCGGTGGTACGCCATCCCCGTGATGTGCGCGGCGTATGCAATCGCCCCGGCTCTGTGGCACGGCTGGCAATGGCACGGCTGGCGCCGGCTGGCCCACGGAAGGGCGGGCTGACGCGATGTTCACCGGGCTCGTGCAAAGTCTTGCAGAGGTGCGCTCGCTCGAGCGCATCGGTCCCGGGGTGCGACTGGTCGTCGCCGATCGCGACGTCTCCGCACGGACCGCGATCGGCGGCAGCGTGGCGGTCAACGGCTGCTGCCTTACGGCGGTGACGATTGCCGGGGACGAACTCGGGTTCGACGCCGGCGAGGAGACGCTTCGTCGCACGAATCTCGGCCAGTTGAAGCCGGGCGACCGGGTCAATCTGGAGACCTCGCTGCGAATGGGGGACGAACTCGGGGGGCACTTGGTCACCGGTCATATCGACGGGGTCGGCGCCGTGGCCGCGCGGCACGACGATGGCCAGTGGTGCACGATGAGGTTCTTCGCTCCGGGCGCGCTGCTCGTGCAGATGGCGAGCAAGGGCTCGGTGGCCGTCGACGGGGTGAGCCTGACCTTGGTCGACGTGACGGACGCTGAGTTCAGCGTAGCCCTGATCCCCCACACCCTTGCGGCGACGACCCTGGGCCTTCGCCAGATCGGCGACGCCGTGAATCTGGAAACCGACGTGCTGGCTAAGTACGTCGAGAAGCAGTTGCAGGGGCGCAGGGATGCGTGACGTTTGATTGTTGATCTCGAACAGACTCAGCGCCGTGTTCCTCCTTTCTCTGACCTCCGAACTCCCTCCCCTGACCACTCGCCGCCGCCATGTCGCGCCAGACCAAGACCTTTCTGATGCAGCGGTTCCGCGAGATGGGGATCGCCCCGGCGACGCGGCACGGACAGAACTTTCTCATTGATCTGAATCTGCAGCAGTTGATCGTCGACGCGGCGCAGCTCGACAAACGCGACGTCGTGCTCGAAGTGGGGACCGGCACCGGCGCCCTGACCGCGAAGATGGCCCGTCAGGCCGCCGCAGTCGTCACGGTGGAGATCGACGGCCACTTGTTCGAGTTGGCGAGCGAGCTGTTGCTCGATTTCGACAACGTGACCATGCTCAAGCTTGACGCGCTGCACAACAAGAACCGCTTCCACCCGGCGGTTATGGAAGCCGTCGGCCAACGGCTGGCCGAGGCCCCCGACCGGCGGTTCAAGCTGGTCGCCAACCTGCCGTATAACATCGCCACGCCGGTGCTCAGCAACCTGCTGTCGTGCGAGCACGTCCCCTACTCGATGACCGCGACGATCCAGAAGGAATTGGCCGACCGCATCGTCGCGTCGCCGTGGTCGAAGGACTACAGCGGGCTCAGCGTCTGGATGCAATGCCAGGCCGACGCCGAGATCGTGCGGATCATGGGGCCGTCGGTCTTCTGGCCTGCGCCGAAGGTTGACTCGGCGATCATCCGCATCGCGGTCAACGAGGCGAAGCGCGCAGCCGTGCCCGACCTGCATTACTTTCACCAATTCACCAAGGCGATCTTCATCCATCGCCGCAAGTTTCTGCGGGCCAACGTCGTCGCGGCCATGAAGCGGCATCTCGACAAGGCCGAAGTCGACGAAATCTTGGCCGAAATGGAGTTCGCCGACGACGTGCGGACCGAACAGCTCGACGTGGCGACGCTGCTCCGGCTGACCGAGCTCGTGCGCGCCAAAGCGCCCGACTGGACGCTGTAGCGCGCAGCAGGCAGTTGGACAAACCGCCCACGCGCGAGTATCGTGGCGGAGTCGAGTTTCCGCCCGTCCGGCTGCGAGGACGACCGAGCCATGAGCTTCATCGAGTTGACCGGCGCCACGTTGCGCGACATCCTGCACGACGACGAACTGAGCGCCGACGAACTGGATCAGGCCCGGGTCGAGGACGGCACGATCGTCCGCGTCAACCACGAGGGGGACATCGAGGTCCGCCGGCACGACGGTTGGGAGGTCGTCGGCGGCCTCCTGGGCGCTTTCGAGGAACGCCTGCGAATCGCCACCGGGCTGGACTGGGCCTGATTCGTAGGGGGCTGAGGGACCCCCGGCAACGCCCCGCCGCCGCTCACTCCGGCGCTTGCGGCTGTGCGCCCCGGCCCGCTTCTCCCGCAAATCTGCCGCTTGCACCGATTCCGCGGTCGGGGCGGCCGATTCTTCCGAATCCGCCGCCCGCGAACCGGCTCCCTGCGGCACGCGTCCGTGATACGATCGAGTGGATGAGAACCGAGGGGACTCCGGGCCGCGTGGCGGTCCGACTCTTCCGCCGAACTTTGGGTTCGCACGTCGTCACGTTCGTTCCGGATCGCTATGCCGCGCACCGCTTCCGTCAACCGTCAAACGGCTGAAACGCAGATCGAGCTCGAGCTGGCGCTTGACGGTGCAGGTCAGGCCGACGTCGCGACGGGGATCGGCTTTTTCGACCACATGCTCGTCCTGTTCGCCAAGCACGGGGCGTTCGATCTGAGGGTCCGCGCCGTCGGCGATCTGCACGTCGATCAACACCACACGGTCGAGGACACGGGGATCTGCCTCGGTCAGGCCTTCCGACAAGCCCTGGGGGACAAGGCAGGGATCCGCCGCTACGGCCACTTCACGCTGCCGATGGAAGAGACGCTGGCGACGGTCGCGGTGGACCTGAGCGGGCGGTACGCGCTCGCCTACAACGCCCCCACTCCGTCGCAGAAGATCGGCGATTTCGACGCGGAGCTGCTGGAAGACTTCTGGCAGGCGACGGCCGCGAACTGCCTATGCAACCTGCACGTGCTGTTGCACTACGGCCGCAACAGCCATCACATCGCCGAGGCGACCTTCAAAGCCGTAGCCCGGGCGTTTCGCATGGCGGTCGAACTCGACCCCCGGATGCCGGGCGTGCCGAGCACGAAGGGGACGCTCAGCACGTAGGGCGAGCGGCATCCCGCGCGGTCGATCACAAGACGAAGACTCGTCGGTTCCGCTCACTCGCCGAAGTGTTCCACGTAATCGGCGATTGCCGCCTGGACGACCTTCTCGGCTTCTTCCCTGCCCATGGCCGCGGAGATGTCGACCTTGGCGTCCTCGGGGGTCAGCATCTTGTAGGTGCTGAAGTAGTGCCGCAGGCGGTCGACCATCACCTTGGGCAGATCGGCGACGTCCTTGACCTCGTGCCACATGTTGTCGTTTTCCAACACGGCGACGATCTTGTGGTCGGCCTCGTCGTTGTCGAGCATCGGCAGGACGCCGACGACGCGGGCCTTGAGGATGATTTCGCTGTTCTGGATCGGCCGTTCGCTGATAACGCAGATGTCCAGCGGGTCGCCGTCCCCCGTCTTGGCGCCGGGAATGAGGTCCTTGACCCGGTTGCCGCAGTAGGTGCGGGGGACGAACCCGTACAGCGTCGGGCAGAACGACGACGTCCGATTGGGGCGGTCGACGCGCAGGTACCCGGTCTTCTTGTCGAGTTCGTACTTGATTCGATCGAACGGAGTCAGCTCGATGTAGGCGTGCACGATCGACGGGGGATCGGGCCCCACGTCGAGTCCATGCCAGGGGTGGGGACGCCAGCGATAGAAGGGCGAGGGGAAGCCCATGGAAGGCGGAAGGGGGGAGGGAGGAAGGCGGGTGGGAACAGCAGACGGCAAAGTGCAGTCTGCAAAGTGCTTGAGCGGGACGGGCGCGCGGGGTGCTCGGGGAGGGAGGTCGGAATAGCGGTGCTCAGGGGGGCTCGGCTCAGTTGGGGCCGCCGCTGTCCCCTTCGTTGACGTACGTTTCCAGGAACCGGGTGAGCTTCTGGAAGTCGCTGTCCCGCTCGATGTAGCGGACCACCGTCACCAGCGTCTCGGGGTCGACCAACTCCTCGAACGGCACGTACTCGAGCTTCAACTGGCCGCTGACGCTGACCATCACGCCGTTGAGCCGCTTCTCGACAAGGGCTCGGTAGGCGCCGACGCCCAACTGGCTCCCCAGCATGACGTCGAACGCATGGGGCTTGGCGCAGCGGGCCTCGTAGCCGAGTTGCACCGCAGTCACCTTGCGCTTCTTGCCCGTCTGGCGGTTGTATTCCTTGGCGATCAACTCGGCGAACAGGTCGTGCAGATTCACGGCCGAGATGTTGATATGGCCGTGATCGTCGCGCGAGATTCCTTCCAGATACTGGGAGGGAAGATATTCGGCCAACCCCTCGGCGATGACGATCACCCCGTATTCCTTCCCTTCGCGTTCGCGGGCGGTGATCGTGGCGACGATGCGGGTGATCACCTCGTCGAGCTTCATCACGGTGCGGGTCGACTTTTCGCCCGTAGCGGGGTCGATCCGCTCCTCCGTGCCGCGGTACTTGCCGACGACGTCCTCGACGCTGACCACCAGGCTTGCCTCGCCGGCGATCGCCACGCCGTAGGCCAACCAGCCGGCGCTGCGGCCCATGCTCTCGGCGAGGAAGTAGCTGCGATTCGCCTCGGCGTCGGCCAGCATATTGCGGACCTCGGTCGCCAGAAAGTCGACCGCCGTGAAGTAGCCGAACGTAAAATCGATGCCGCGGTAGTCGTTGTCGATCGTCTTGGGGAGGTGGACCACCGGGATGCGGTGGGCGTCCAGCGGCAGACTGTCTTGGTACAGCTTGAACTTGTTGGCGGTCTTCAAGGTGTCGTCGCCGCCGATCGACACCAGCAGGTCGACTCCAATCGAACGGAGCGCCTCGTACACCGTCTTGAGGGGAGCGACTCGTTCGGGATCGCTCAAATGCGAGGGATGCGACACGTTCTTGCCGGGATTCGCCCGGGCGGTGCCGATCATGATCCCTTGCGAGTTGCGGGTGCGACGGAGCCAGCGGTGGTCGAGCATCACGTAGTCTTGCCCCTCGACAAGCGGGCGCGTCGAGGAGAACTCCATGAGATTCGAGTAGCCGTGCTTCACGCCGACGACTTCGATCTCGTTGCGGAGAAACGACACCGCCGCGGCCGAGATGACGGCGTTGGCCCCGGGGGCGGGACCGCCGGCGAACAAAATCGCCGCCCGACGAAAATTGTGGGGCATCTTCGGGGGACGTGACAGCGTATTTTCGGCCATGGCGAACTCTCTAGACTCTCGGGCAGACAATCATCGTGATGCAGGCCGGGCTGGCTGGCAGGGCCGGTTCGCACGGGTCGCGAACTCGGCAGGGCCCGGGCGGGGACGCCCCTGGCCGGGGCGAGCCGCCATTCTAAACGCGAGGGCGCCAACTGGGAACGGGCCCTGGGGGACAGGGAATTCCGGGACCTTGGAACCGTGGGGGGAAATGCGTTCTGAAATCCCTTCGGACGCCTTGCTCGGGCTGATTGGGGAGTGCGAGGCCCAAGCCGAAGCATGGCTGCGGCTTGCGGCAACCGCCACGCCGGACTCCCCGCTGCCGCAAAGAACTCGAGGTCGGAGCGTCCCCTCATCCGCCGGCGCAGCCATGGCGTCAGCCCGGCAAGAACGTCCGCTCGACGAACGTCGTGTCGATCCGACCCTCGACGAAGGCACTGTGCCCGAGGATCTCCTGGTGGAGCGGGATCACGGTCTTGATCCCCTCGACGCGCAACTCGGCCAGGGCCCGCTGCATCGTGGCGATCGCCTCGGTTCGGGTCGGCTGGTGGACGATCAGCTTGCCGATCATCGAGTCGTAATACGGAGGCACGACGTACCCGCTATGAGCGTGCGAGTCGAACCGCACGCCGTAACCGCCGGGGACGATCATCCGCTCGATCCGCCCGGGCGAGGGCTGGAAGTTGCGCTTGGGGTCCTCGGCGTTGATGCGGCACTCGATCGCGTGCCCGCGCTGCACCACGTCGTGCTGGGTGAACGGCAGCGGTTCGCCCGAGGCGACCAGAATTTGCTGCTTGATCAGATCGATGCCGGTGACCATTTCGGTCACCGGATGCTCGACCTGGATCCGCGCGTTGACCTCGATGAAGTAATAATTGCCGTCCTTGTCGACGATAAATTCGACCGTCGCGGCGTTCGTGTAGTTGGCCTCGAGGATTAGCCGGCGGGCCGCTTCGCACATCGCAGCGCGGGCCTCGGGAGTGATGCTCGAGCTGGGGCTCTCTTCGATCAGTTTCTGGTGACGTCGCTGGACCGAGCAGTCGCGCTCCCACAGATGGACCGCGTTGCCGTGATGGTCGGCGATGACCTGCACCTCGACGTGCCGCGGTTGTTCGACGTACTTCTCCAGGTACACGGCGCCGTTGCCGAACGCGGCGAGGGCCTCGGCCTGGGCCTGCTGGAGCGAGCTCTTGAGCGAGAGATCGTTGGCCGCGACGCGCATCCCGCGCCCGCCGCCGCCGGCGACCGCCTTGATAAGCACCGGGAAACCGACCTCGTGGGCGAACTTGAGGGCTTGCTCAGCGCTCTCGATGATCCCGTCGCTCCCGGGGACGACCGGCACCTTGGCCCGCTTGGCCAGGGCCCGGGCGGCGTTCTTGTCCCCCAGTTGGGCCATCGCCTCGGGCATCGGGCCGATGAAGTCGATGTTGCAACTGCGGCAAATTTCGTTGAAGTGGGCGTTCTCAGCCAAGAAACCGTAACCCGGGTGGATCGCCTGGACGTTTCCCACCTCGGCGGCGCTGATCACGTTGGCGATCCGCAGGTAGCTGTCGGCCGCCTTGGGGGGCCCGACGCAGTACGCCTCGTCGGCGAGATCGAGATAGGCCGAGCCGCGATCCGCCTCGCTGAAGATGGCGACCGTTTCGATCCCCAGTTCTTTGCAGGCGCGGATGATCCGCAGCGCGATCTCGCCCCGGTTGGCGATCAAAATGCGTTGAAACATGGCGACTGATGCGTGACCAGGAGCGTGGCGAGGAAGACCGCGAGACCGAGCGCCGGTTCGCAGACTCGGCCGCCGGTGCGGCGCGAAGGGCGGAAGTCCGCGACGATCACTTCTCGATTTGGAACAACTTCTGCCCGTACTCGACGGGGGCGCCCGCTTCGACGAGCACGGCCGTGATCTTGCCGCTGCACTCGGCGGGGATCTCGTTGAAGACCTTCATCGCCTCGATGATGCAGACCACGGTCTCGGGCCCGACGCGATCGCCGACCTTGACGAACGTGGGCGAGTCGGGGTTCGGGGCGGCGTAGAACGTGCCGACCATCGGGCTGGTGATGTAGGTCGCGTCCGCCGCAGGGGCCGGCGCCGCCGGGGGAGCGGCAGCCGTCGGGGCCGTGACCGGCGCCGGAGAGGGAGCCGAGACCGCCAGCGGGGCCATCGACGCGATCACGTCTTGTTTCTTGCGCAAGTGGATCCGCTGGTCTCCTTGCCGGAGATTCACCTCGGCCATGTCGAACTCGTTCATGAGCTCGACCAACTGCCGCACGCGGGCCACTTCGAACACGTCGTTGGAAGGCGGGGTCTTGTCAGCCATGGAAAGGGCCTTGGGAATGCGATGGCGACGCCGGGAGCGGCGGGAGGATGACGACTGGCGGCTGGCGATTGGTTTCGGTCGCCTGTCGCCAATCACCCTCTTCCACTCACCCCACGACGCATTGATCCAGTTCTTTCGGGACCGAGGTGAGGATCTCGTGGCCGTCGCGGGTCACGAGAATGTCGTCCTCGATGCGGATTCCGCCCCACTCGGGGAAGTAAATGCCGGGCTCCACGGTGACGATCATACCCGGCTTGAGCTCGGTTTTCTGCCCCCTGGCGAGCCGCGGGGCCTCGTGAATTTCCAATCCCGTGCCGTGCCCCAGGCCATGCCCGAAGTGCTTGCCGTAGCCCGCTTTTTCGATCACTCCGCGGGCGGCGGCGTCGACCGCCTCGCAGGTCGCCCCGGGGCGAATCGCCGCGATCCCGGCGAGTTGGGCGGCCAGGACCACGTCGTACAGCTTGCGGAGCTTCGGGGAAATTTTCCCCGTAGCCAACACCCGGGTGAGGTCGCTCATGTAGAGCCCCTCGTTGGCGCCCCAGTCGATGAGGATGAAATCGGCCTCGCCGACCCGCTTGTCGGTCGGCTTGCCGTGCGGCAGGGCGCCCCGCTCGCCGACCCCCACGATCGGCGTGAACGACAGCCCCTTGGCCCCGAACCGCCGGACCTGATACTCCAAATCCGCGGCGATCTGGTTCTCGGTCGTTTCAGGGGTCATTCCGGCGCGGACGACCTCGAACGCCCGCCGGGCCTGCTCGCACGCCTTACGGGTCCGGTCGATCTCGTCCTTGTCCTTGATCGCCCGCAGCTCCTCGACCCAGCCGCTGGTGGGGACGAGCGTCGCCTTGGGGAGAGCCTCGGCCACCGAGTCGCGCAGGCTCACCGACATCGAGTCCCCCTCGATCCCCAGCCGCCGGGCGCGGACCTTCTCGACCGTCTTCACGACGAAATCGAGGATCTTCGTCCCCGGGCCGCGGATCACCAGTTCGCAGTCGGGGCACTCGTCCCCGAGTTGCTGGTCGTAGCGCATGTCGCTGACGATGATCGCGTCGGTCGCCGTGAGGACGAGATAGCTGTCGTCCCCCGTAAACCCGGTCAGATAGGTGACGTTCAGAAAGTTGGTCACCAGCAGGGCGTCAAGCTGCTCCTTCTTGAGCAACTTGCGGAGTTTGTCGCGACGGGCGGCGTGATTCATAGCGAAGCGGGAAAGGAAAGGCGGAAGGGGGAAGGACCGTCGCGGCAGCGAGCCGCGGCGTCCCCGCCCGCGGCGAACGCTAACGCCCGCGGCGGCCCCACAGTATCAATGCCCCAGCAGGCCATGACAAGCCGGGCGCTTTGTCGCCCGGGGAAAGTTGTGATAGCTTGCGACAGGGTCGGGGGCTCCGCTCGCTTCGACCCTGCTCTCCAAACCGCGGTGGAACAAGGAGCCAGGCTCGCGCGCGGCGTTTTGAGTTTCGCCGGCCGAATCCCAAGGGCCCGCAATCCAGACCCCTTTTTCAACTGCCTGCCAGTTTTTCTCGGATCACTTCCATGCCCGAACTGTTCCGCGTCACTCGCGAAATCGAATTCTGCTACGGCCACCGCTTGCTGAACTACGCCGGCAAGTGCCGGCATCTCCACGGACACAATGGCAAGGCGGTCATTACGATCGAGGGGACTTCGCTCGACGATCGGGGGATGGTCGTCGACTTCTCGGACATCAAGGAGGCGGTCAGCACCTGGATCGACGTCAACCTCGATCACCGGATGCTGCTCCATCGCGAAGACCCAGTCGTCTCGATCCTGCAGCAAATGGGCGAACCGCTGTACCTGTTCGACGAGAACCCCACGGCGGAGAACATCGCCAAGCACATCTTCCAGGAAAGCAACAAGCTCGCCCTGCCGGCCCCGATCGTCGAGGTGCTGCTGTGGGAAACGCCGAAGTGCTACGCAACCTACCGCGAAGAGTGATCCGTATCGGCACACCCCGGCGCCGCGACGGCACATCTTAGCCGGACCGTCACGCGGTCCGGCTAGGCGAGTTGACGGCGCGCGGGCGGCGATCGGCGATCTTGCACGCCCCCCCCGTTTGCGGTCCGTGAATTGCCCTCTCCTGGGAAAGGTTGTCTTTTCACTCCCGGCGTCGGAGTTGCCGCGCAACGCCTCTTTCGAGAGGAAGCCAGCAATGCGCGCTCCCCACTGGAACGCCCTCGTCGATGGCGTGGCGTACGTCAATTTCGTGGCCCTGATCGCAACGGGACTCGTGCTGGAGTATCGGCTCCCCCCCGGCAGCGGCGGCCTGCACGGCGGTCGCGGGGGCCGCGGTTCCGCGGAGCGCGAGGTCGATCTCCTCTGGGGCTTCGACCGACACCAGTGGGGCGAGCTCCACTACGGGATCGCGCTGGTGTTGCTGGCCATCCTGGCCGTTCACCTCGCGCTGCACTGGAAGTGGATCGTCGCGATGCTGCGGGGAAAGAAGTCCGGAGCGTCGGGCATGAGGTTCGGTCTCGGCCTCGCCGGTCTCGTAGGCGTCGTCGCCCTGGGCGTGCTCCCGTTCGTTACGGCGACCGACGTGACGACCCGCGGCGCTCTCGCCCCGGCCCCTTCGTCGGAGTCAGACGCTTCAGCTTCGCCGCAACCCGCGCCAGCCTCGGACTCGTCGCACGGCGCCGATCAAAAATCGCAGGCCTTCGCCGACCTCCGCGGGCGCAACACCCTCGCCGAGGCCGCAGGCGCCGCGGGCGTTTCGGTCGACACGCTGCGCCGCGAATTCAATCTCCCTGCCGACACGCCTGCAACCACGCGCTTCAGTTCGTTCATCCACGACCAAGGACTCGGCATGGACGAGGTGCGACAAACGCTTGCAAGGTTGGCGACGCCACGCCCCGCAGGTGAGCCCGTGGACGGCGACCCCGGCGACTGACGGCAGGCGCCGGCCCGCTCAATTCAACTCGGGATCCTCGGGAATTGCCTCCGGGTTGATCCCCGGCGCCGCGATGTTGCGGCCGATGCGTTTACAGACGTTGCGCCACAGCGATTCGAAGTCGCCGAAGACTTCTTCGGCGCTGGCCGAGTCGACGAGCCAGCCCCCGAGTTCAAGCTCCCCTTCGAGTTGCCCGCCCCCCCAGCCGCTGTGACCGCTGAACAGGCGAAACTCGGCAGAAGGGGTGCGCACAAGCGCGTCGATGGGATCGCGCTGCATCGACATGAAGACCCCGGGCAGAACCTCCTCGTCGGCCAGATCGGGCTGGTCGTGAATCGCGATGAGCGGCCCCGGCACCGGCCCGCCGAGATACATGTCGTCGTCGCAGTCGACCTCGGCGGCGTCGATCAGCTCCCACACCTCGCGGACCGTCTTGTCGCCTGGGCGGTTGAGGACGACTCCCAGGGCCCCGTCCTCATTGTGACGGAGCATGAGTACGACCGTGCGCGCAAAATTCGGGTCCTTCAAATGAGGCGACGCGACCAGAAACTTGCCGGCGAGCGATTTCATGGGCGAGGGGGGCCGCAAGGCATCCACAAAGTCACGGAGGGCGTCACAGTCGGCTGGAACGAATAGGAACTTTGACGGCTGGCCCGGTCCGAGGCAACGGATCGGCGGTCCGGACGCGAAAACTCCGCCGGCCTCCTCCGGCAGCTCGTTTCAGGCGCCTTGTGATCAATGCGTCTTCGTTGTCGCTTTGGACGCTCAGGAGTCGCCCAGGGCCCGGCGTTGCGTGAGCTCGATCGCGGTCAGCAATCCGCGGGCCTTGTTGAGGGTCTCCTGGTACTCGCTGGCAGGGTCGCTGTCGGCGACGATCCCGGCGCCGGCCTGAACGTACGCCTTGCCGTTTTGCACGACGACCGTCCGCAGGGCGATGCAGGTGTCCATATTTCCGGCAAAGTCAATGTAGCCCACGGCGCCGGCGTAGGGGCCGCGACGGACCGGTTCGATTTCGTCGATGATCTCCATGGCCCGCACCTTGGGGGCGCCCGAGACGGTGCCTGCGGGCAGGCACGCGGCTAGGGCGTCGAAGGCGTCGCAGTCGTCGCGCAGGTCTCCTGTGACGTTCGAGGTGATGTGCATGACGTGGCTGTAGCGTTCGATGACCATCACGTCGGAGAGCTCGACCGTGCCGAACTTGGAGACTCGGCCGACGTCGTTACGGCCCAGATCGACCAACATGACGTGCTCGGCCCGCTCCTTGGGATCGGCGATCAGTTCGTCGGCCAGGGCCCGGTCCTCGGCCTCGGTTCCGCCCCGACGGCGGGTCCCGGCGAGCGGCCGGACGGTCGCGCGCCCGTCGACCACCCGGACCATAATCTCCGGCGAACTGCCGACCAGCGTGCAGGCCGGCGTGCGCAGATAGAACATGAACGGGCTGGGGTTCACCACCCGCAGCGTGCGATAGAGCTCGAACGGAGGCAGGTCGAAGTCGACCTCCATCCGCTGGCTGATGACGACCTGGAAAATGTCGCCGGCGCGGATGTACTCGACGCACTTGCGGACCGCCCCCTCGAACTCGGCCTGCGTTTGGTTCGAGCGGGGTTTAAGAGTCAGTTCCGCCCCGGGGGCGATGTCGGCCAGCGGAAGCGCCGCGCCCGGGGCCGACAGGACCGCAACGTACGCGTCGACCCGGGCGGCGGCCTCGCGGCGAGCCGCCTCGATCTTCTCGGGGTCGCCCGCAGCGCCGCGGACGTCGGCCAGCACGATTGCGTGCAGCGTCTTGGCCACGTTGTCGAACACGACCATGTGATCGAACAGTCCGAACGCCAGGTCGGGGAGCCCGCGGTCGTCACGGGGGGCGTCGGGAAGGCGCTCGACGTAGCGGACCGTGTCGTACCCCGCGTAGCCGACCGCCCCGCCGATGAAGGGGGGGAGCTCCGCGAGGTGAGCCACGCTCAGTGCGCCGACCAGCTCGCGCAGCGTCTCCAGCGGGTTGTCGACCGTGCGGCGCTCGGCCAGCCAGCTCTCGACCGGTTGCTCGGGGGCTTTGGCGCCTGTGGCTGGCCCCGTCGGGCGACGACGGATCGTCACCTCGCAACCCCGGGCTTCGACCATCAGGAACGGCTCGCAGGCGATGAAGCTGTAGCGACCGACCTTTTCGCCGCCGATGACGCTCTCGAACAGCCCCGCCGCGCCGCCGCGGTCGAGCTTGCGAAACGCCAGCACGGGGGTCAGGGCGTCGCTGACGAGGGTGCGGTAGACCGGCACGAAGTCGTATTCCGCCGCGAGCGAGGCGAAGCAGTCAGCGGACGGAAGATGGGACATGCCGGGTCCGGGGAACTGGGAGGCGAATCGGCGAGCGAATGCGAGCGACTCTCAACCGCCATGCAACGAGGACTGCCGCCGCCGGTTGACGGCGGACACGACGCTTCGCGGCAAGGTGATCGGCAGCTCGCCCCAAGGCGGGCCAAAGCCCACTCTATCACTGCTGGCGCGGGGTCACAACGGCGCGAGCGTGCGCGACTGAACTTGTTGGCCGTCAACGGCTTAGCATCGTTCGCGGTCAGCTTGACACTCCCTGGGGCACGGCTAGAATCCCCTACGGCTTGAGGGTCGCCGCGGCGCGGCCGGTCCCGGTTGCTCGCATCGGTCGCAACCTGTGCGCCCTTCGATCCGCGGCTAGTCCGGCTCCTTCGTCTGCTCGCGTTATCATGAAATGCCAAAAATGCGACCGCGCCGCCACGTTTCACATCACCGACTTGATCGGCGGGGTGAGCGAAGTCCATCTATGCGAGCAATGCGCCCAGGCGTTCCTGACGCCGACCCCTGAGGAAGCCGCTGAGGTCATGCCGGCCATGGCCGGGCTGCTGGCTCAGCATCTGGCGGTCGGCGAAACGGCCGACGAACTGGCGCGGCTCGACCAGCGGGCGTGCCCGGTGTGCGGCATCACGTTCTTGCAGTTCCGCAAGCAGGGGCGGCTGGGATGCCCGCACGATTACGTGTTCTTCGAGAAGGAACTCGAGCCGCTGCTGCTCAATATCCACGACCAGACCCAGCACATCGGCAAGAGCCCCAAACGCTGCCCCCGCGGCGCCGACGAACAGACGCAGCTCATCCGTCTGCGGCGCGAGATGAAAGACGCGGTCAGCGCCGAGAACTACGAACGGGCTTCAGAACTGCGCGACCAGATCCGCGAGATTGAAGTGAACGTTCGACCCGCGAGCGAGTAATCGCAGAGAGAAGTTGTTTCAGAGTGACAGGACATCGGAGGCGCGAAACGCACGGAGTTGAACGGCGAGACGAACGCTGGCGAGCCGGGCTGGTCGAATCGTCCGGTTGCGCTTCGCTCGTCGTCGCTGCTTCGAGCGAGCATTTGTTCTCCGTGACCTCAGTGCCTCGGCAGTTCTTCCCCAGCGCCAGTTCCCGCCGCATTGCCTTATGAACCTCGACGAACTGGCCCAATCGACCGGCGAATGGCTGCGAGGCTCGGGCCCGCAATCCGACATCGTCATCAGCAGCCGCGTCCGACTGGCGCGGAATCTGGCTGATTTCCCGTTCATCTCGCGGGCGACGGTCGCCGATCGGGCGGAGATCGAAAAGATCCTCCACGGCCAGCTCGACGCCCTGCAGGCCAGCGGCCGAGCCCCGGCCGACATGGAGTACGTCAACGTCGGCGAACTGCCGGAGCTGGATCGCAGTTTTCTTGTCGAGCGACAGCTCATCAGCCGCGAGCACGCCGAGAGCGAGAGCGCTCGGGCGGCCGTCATCGATCGGGCCGAACGGTACAGCGTGATGATCAACGAGGAGGATCACCTGCGGATCCAGGTGATGCGAAGCGGGCTTGACCTGCAGACCGCCTGGGAGCAGGCCGACCAGCTTGACGATCTCATCGAGGAGCAGGTCACCTACGCCTTCAACGACCGGCTGGGGTACCTGACCGCCTGCCCGACGAACGTCGGCACCGGGCTGCGGGTGAGCGTCATGCTTCACCTGCCGGCGCTAGTGATTACGCGCCAGATCGAGAAGGTGTTCAAGAGCCTGCAGAAAATCAACCTCGCCGTCCGCGGGTTGTACGGCGAGGGGTCGCAGGCGACCGGCGACTTTTATCAAATCAGCAATCAACTCACGCTCGGCCAGACCGAGGACGAGCTGGCCAAGAAGGTGGCCGACGTCGTGCCGGTGCTGATCGACTACGAACGGCAGGCTCGCGACTTCCTGGTTCGCGAAAGTCACGAGACGCTCCATGACCGGGTCAGCCGGGCGTACGGCATCCTCCGCACGGCGCAGACGATCAGCTCCGAGGAGTCGATGCACCTGTTGTCGAGCGTGCGGATGGGCGTGAACCTGGGGCTGATCGGCGACCTGTCGATCCCGACGATCAACAAGCTCTTGCTCCACACGCAGCCGGCTCACCTGCAGAAACTCGCCGGGATGGAACTGGATCAGTCCGATCGACGCATCGAGCGGGCGTCGTATCTGCGGCGTCACCTGATTCCCGACGCGACGCCGGGCGACCCCTCGGCGAATTAGGCTCAAGTCGCAACCCGTGAAGCCGTGAAGCGGAGCCGCCGCGCACCGGCAGGCTCGCCGAGCAGAATGCTCCGTGAGCGCTCGGCATAGGTTCGCTTACTCGACGACAATTCCGTCGAGCCCTTCTTCGGGGGGCGGGATCTGCGGGTCCATCTTTTCCAGCGTCTCGCGAAAGATCTGGCTGACGACCAGATTGCGATACCATTTGCGGTCCGAGGGGACGACGTACCACGGGACGAGCGGCGTGTTGCACTTGGAAAGGACCGCCTCGTAGGCCTGTTGGTAGTCGTCCCACAGCGTCCGCTCGGCGAGGTCCCCTTTGCTGAACTTCCACCGTTTGCTCGGATCGTCGAGCCGTGCTTGCAGCCGCTCGCGTTGCTCGTCCTTGCTGATGTGAAGGAAACACTTCACCAGCGTCACCCCGCCGTCGACGAGCAGTTCCTCGAACTCGTTGATCCGCCGGTAGCGCGACTTCCATTCGCTTTCCGGAACCAAGTTGCGGACCCGCACCACCAACACGTCCTCGTACTGCGAGCGGTTGAACACCCCGACATGCCCGCGACGCGGCACGGCCTTGTGGATTCGCCACAGGAAATCGTGATCGAGTTCCTCTTCGCTCGGCTGCTTGAACGCGGTGATCTGGAACGTCTGCGGATTAATGCCGGTCATCACCGTGCGGATCGTGCCGTCCTTGCCCGAGGTGTCCATCCCTTGCAGCACCAAGAGCAGCGCGCGACGATCCTCGGCGTACAGCCGGTAGGCCAGTTCACGACTCGCCTCGGTGTTCTTCGCGATCTGCTCCTCGGCCGACTTCTTGTCCCACTCCCCGTCGACACGGCGAGGGTCGTAGTCGGCCAGCTTCACGGGTTCGCCAAAGCGGGGAATGAGCGATTGGATCATGGCAGGCCGGGTTCGTTGAAGGAAGTCAGCGGAGTCTGTCGATGCTTGGCAGGTTCGCCCTCGATCCGCCCCCTGAGGGGATCGCTCGCGGTCTCGCCCCAGGGTCGCTCCGAGCAAGGCGCGAAGTCGCCGGCGCAATCGAACCAATCCGCACGGTCGGATAACAGGCTGGGAAGAAATGCCATCGCTTTCGTGCCGACGGGCCGCCTCGCGGCAACCCGCATTGTATCTATCTGAGTCCCCCGGGCGACCCTGTCCGGCAGGGGCTGACAGACCGCTTTCTGCCGCGGCCGATCGATGGCCAGCCGACTCCCCCCTTGCGGCCTGAATCTCGGAGGCCTGACCATGTCCGTCGCCGCTCCCGAAGCAAGCGTCGCCGCGAACGACGAAACCAAGAGCGTCTCTGCCTTGGTGCACGATCTCAATGCGACGATGGCCAACGCCATCGGCGAGATCAACGACATCAACAGCGACATCCAATTGCTGGCTTTGAACGCTCGGATCGAGGCCGCCCGCGCCGGACAAGCCGGCGCCGCCTTCAGCGTCGTCGCCCAAGAGATGCAAACCCTCTCAGGCAAGACCTCCGAGGCGGCTCACGAATTGGCCAGCACGACCCGCCGCACGATCGACGAACTCGTCGACGTCATCGGCAATCGGGTCCGCGGGACCCGACTGTCCGACCTGGCGCTGGTGAACATCGACCTAATCGATCGCAACCTGTACGAGCGGACCTGCGACGTCCGCTGGTGGGCGACCGACAGCAGCTTGGTCGACGCCTTGTGCCCCGAGGCCGACGACTCGGCCCGGGCCTTTGCAAGTCAGCGCATGGGGGTCATCCTCAGCGCGTACACGGTCTACTACGACTTGGTGCTGTGCGATCTCAAGGGGCGGGTGGTCGCCAACGGCCGGCCGCGTCAGTACGCCAGCGTCGGCAGCGATCAATCGCACGCTCCCTGGTTCCGCGCCGCGACGGCCACCCACAGCGGCGACGAATTCGGTTTTCAGGGCGCTCACGCCTCGCCGTTGGTCGACAATCAATTGGCGCTGGTTTACTCGTGCGGCGTCCGCGCGGAAGGTCGGGCCGACGGCGAGTTGATCGGCGTGCTGGGGATCGTCTTCAACTGGGAGGGGCTTGCTCAGACGATCCTCAAGCAGGTGCCCGTCGCCGAGGACGAACGAGCCGCCACGCGCAGCGCGATCATCGACGAGTCGGGCCACCTGCTGGCCGATTCGTTCGGCAAGCAACTGCAGGGAAAGCTGTCGATTCCCCACTTGCCCGAACTCCTCAGCGAAAAGAAGAACTTTGCGGTCTGCGAGATCGACGGTCGCCGCTCGTGCATCGGACACGCCCAGGCCCCGGGGTTCGAGACCTACTCGACCGGCTGGCACTCGGTAGTGATTCAGCCGATGGAATTCTGACGGTCACTCCCCTTCGCTCCACACGCTGACTCGGCCGTCTTCGTCGACCGCGACGTGGAGCACGTTCGGGCTGCAACACACGGGGCAGTCCTCGACGTACGACTGCTCCTCGCCCGCCGAAAGATCGATCGGCACGATGATCTCTTCGCCGCAATGATCGCAGACGTAACTGGCTTCGTCGTCCATACGGGGATGTTAGGCGGGTGATGCTCGATTGGCGATCAAGAGGAAAGGCGGGTCGTCGCTGCCGATCAAAGATCGTACCTCAACCATCCCGCTCAATCTTCGGCCCGGCTGCCGTCGCCGCACATTTTGACGATCCGCGGATCGAACTGGGCGACGATCTCGACCAAGTCGGCCTGTGCCGCCATGACCCGGCGGATGTCTTTGTAGACCCCGGGAACCTCGTCGCTGCCGGCCGAGAGGACCTCGATCCCCCGCTCGGCCAACTCCTTCTTCACGTGTCCGATGCGGAAGGTGTTGTTCGCCTGCGTGCGCGACATGCAGCGCCCCGCGCCGTGAGAGGCCGAGTCGAAGCTGGCCGCCGAGCCGCGCCCCCGGACGACGAACGCGGGGTCGGCCATCGAACCGGGAACGACCCCCAGGACGCCGGCCGCGGCAGGGGTGGCGCCTTTGCGGTGGACCACTAGGGGCCGATCGCCGTGCCGCTCGAGCCACGCGAAGTTGTGATGATTTTCGACCCCCGCGACGATCGCCGCCCCCAACAAGCTTGCGACCAGCCGGTGGATGACCGCGTGATTCGCCGCGGCGTACTCTCCCATGAGGTTCATCGCGGCCCAATATTCCTGCCCGGCCTGGGAATCGAGGTCGAGCCACGCCAACCGGCCCAGGTCCTTGTACTCGCGAGGGAGTTTCTGCTGAGCGATCGCCGAGTAGGTGCTGCAGACGGCCGCCCCCGCGCCGCGACTGCCGCTGTGCGACAGCAGCGCGACATATCGCCCCGCGTCGAGCCCCAGTTGCTGGTCCCGCTCAGCGAGCGTCAGCACGCCGAACTCGACGAAGTGGTTCCCCGAGCCGCTCGTGCCGAGTTGCTTCCGGGCCGTGTCTTTCCTATCGCGGGTGATCCGCGAAACGTTCCAGTCGGCGTCCATGACTGGATGATCCTGCGGCGGGCGATGCTCGACGCCGACGCCGAACCGCGTGCCGCGCTCCAAGGCGGTGCGGAACGGCTCGCGGCGCGTTTCGAGTCGCTCGACGGACGCGTCGAGGACCGAGAGCTTCATCCGGCAGGCGATGTCGACCCCGACGGCGTAGGGGATGACCGCATTCTCGCAGGCGAGCACCCCGCCGATCGGCAAGCCGTAGCCGACATGAGCGTCGGGCATGAGCGCTGCCCCGACGGCCTTCGGGACGCGGCAGGCGTCCCGCATTTGCTGGTGCGCAGCGGGGTCGATCTCGTCGCCCCAAGTTTGGTAGGTCGGCGGTTCATGCACCGGCAGGGCCGCGCGCCCGCTCAGCTCGCGGGCGAGTCCTCCCCAGATCGGGTCGTGCAGATACGTCGCCGGCGCCGCGACGACTTGCTGGACGAGCTCCTTGGCTCGTTTCCCTTTGAGCCCAAACCCCAGACCCTCGCAGGCCGCGGCGCGGAGCGCATCAATCGCCGCGGCCGCGCATTGCGGCGGGACGCCGAGCTTCTGCAATTGGCGACGGTTCATGGGGAGGGGGGAGAGGTCGGAGGTAAGCAGGTTGGCGGTCGCGGCAACGCGATCGTCCCGCGATGACGTTCCCCGCCAGCGCGAGGTTCGCAGCGAGTCGATCGACAGGAGCCCTGGAGCACGTGTTTTCGATTTAACGCTCTGCGGCGCGAACCTTGACGCTGGCAGCGCGTCTGTCGTGGTATTCGACGGCGTACTTTTCGGCGAAATCAAAATTCTCAATCGATCTTGCTCGACTTCGCCGGGCCGTGATTATAATGCAGCCGTAGGTCGTGCAGTACGCAGCACGACGGGCAATCCTGGCCGCTTGAAGCGTCCTCTGGCAGCGACGCCCCAAGCCGCTGAAACCCCGTAAGGAAGGAGGTGGTCCGTTGAACCTTTGTGAGATACGCCAGATTGGTGGTGCAAACCGTTGATCACCGGCGGGTGTCCAATGGCGGACGCCACCACCTGCTTCTGAGCGCCTGCTGCGGCGGACATGCCGTATGCCGACGACCGCCTGACGGCTTGGTCGGCGTGCAATTCCGACGCGCATCTGGACTCAAAGCAACCAACGACGGCAGCCCGGTCGTCCTCGAGACGGCCGGGCTGCTTTTTTTGTGCGCCTGCTCCTGACATGAGTCGCTCCACGAGCGTTGTTCGCGCACAGGCTATGGATTCTTTCGTCCGCCCGGTCGATACTGCTCGGCATGGACGACGACCAGCACGAATTGGAAGCGGCGCTCGAGTCGCAGCAAGCGCTCCTTGAGAGCTGTCTCCCCTTGGTGTTCGCCGAATACGACGAGGCGATCCAACGCAACGTGCCGACCCCCGTGGTCGTGCTCGTGGATTGCGAGGACGAGATCGGCGGCGAGATCGCCCGGGCGTGGGTCGGCGACGAGGCGGTCGAAGCGGCGATCGCCGAACAGGAATTCGCGCGCGAGTCGCCGGAGGAAACCACGACGTTCGCCCGCGTGGTGAGCTTCGCCGAGGCTCGGCGCGAGATCCCCGAGGTGTTCCCGTACTTGGCCCCGGCGTTGGCGACGCCGCCGCAGGAGGGGTTTCTGGCGATTTCCGTGACGGCTGGCGGGGCGTCGGTGCTGACGGTGCCGCCGTCGGCCAGAGATTAGCGGGAAAACAGTCGGGGCTCCGCGGGCGAGGCGTTAAACTGGCGGCAAAGAATCGCGGCGACAGCGCAGTCGCCGTCAATTGCCCTCCCGCTTGCGCCCCCCCTCCCCTTCCCGCCCCTCTCCCCCCGCTTGGAGCCCCCGTCATGCCTTACTCCCTCGCGCTCATCCCTGGCGACGGCATTGGTCCTGAAGTGTGCGCTGCGGCGCGATGCGTCCTTGACGCCGTCGGTCTTGATCTCGCCTGGACGGAGCTCGCCGCTGGGCAGACGGCGTACGAGCAACTTGGCGATCCGCTCCCCGCGGAGACGATCGACGGGGTCCGCGCGGTCGATGCGACGCTCAAGGGTCCCACCGCCACGGCCAAAGGGGGCGGCTTCCGCAGCGTGAACGTCGCGTTGCGACAGAAGCTCAATCTGTTCGCCAACTACCGCCCCGCCCGATCGATGCCCGGGATCCTCACGCGGTTCAGCGACGTCGACCTGATCGTCGTGCGCGAGAACACCGAGGGGCTCTACAGCGGGCTCGAGCACGAGGTCGTCCCCGGGGTCGTCGAGAGTCAGCGAATCATCACCCGCGTCGCGTCGGAGCGGATCGCTCGGTTCGCGTTCGACGTCGCCCGCCGGCAAGGCCGGCGCCGCGTGACCTGCATCCATAAGGCGAATATCCTCAAGCTGAGCGACGGATTGTTCCTGGAGTGCTGCCAGAAGATCGCCGGGGAGTACCCCGAGATCGAGTTCGACGATTGCATCGTCGACGCCGCGGCGATGAAGCTCGTCAGCAACCCCCAGTCGTTTGACCTGATGGTGATGGAGAACTTGTTCGGCGACATCCTGTCGGATCTCTGCAGCGGGCTCGTGGGCGGGTTGGGAGTGACCCCCAGCGCCAATGTCGGCGAGGGGATCGCCGTGTTCGAGGCGGTCCACGGCACGGCCCCCGACATCGCCGGCCGCGGGATCGCCAACCCGACGGCGCTGATCCTCAGCGGGGTGCTCATGCTGCGGTTTCTGGGCGAGAAGGCTGCGGCCGATCGGATTGAGCGCGCCGTCGGCCAAGTCATCGGCGCCGGGCGCACCGTCACCGGCGACCTGGGAGGCTCGGCCGGGACCGACGAGTTCGTCGGGGCGGTCATCGCCGCCCTGTAAGCGGGATCTGATGAAACGGTCGGGGGGGCCGTTGGCCGGCTCCAGGGTCGACGCCCTGGTTGTGTCGCCCCGGATACCCTCGCGGCGGGGGGCAGGCAAGGATCTTTTGGCCCCGGGGAGCGGTTCGTCTACACTGGGGGTCTGGGGGGGCGGTGCGCCGCACTCGCTCCCTTGGAACAGGATCGGCGCCCCCCTTTCTCGGGATAGCTTGCAATGCCACGCTTCGTCTCTTGCGGCCGCTGGGCGGCCTTGTCGGCGGTTGTTCTGGCGGCGGTCGGCGGCGCGTGTCGCCTGACCTCGCAGATCGCAGCGGCGCAGCAACCTGTGGCTATGCCCGCAGCCTCGCCGTTGTCGCCGGAGCAAATGAAGGAGCTTGAGGAACTGGCCAAAAAGGACCCCGCCGCGGCCCAGCGTCGCGCCATGGAGATGATGGGCCGGCCGCAACCGGGCGGCCCGCCGGTCGACAAGCCCAAGGAATCCAAGCCAGGCGAGCAGAAGGCCGATGAGGGGAAGAAACCCGAAAGCTCCGGCGGCGAAGCCAGCACGGTGAAGCGTCCCGACAAGCCCGAGACCAAGGCCGACCCCGCGGAACTGAAGATCGCCCCCGACGAACAGGGCCGCGTCCGGTTTAGCTTTCACGGCCAGCCGTGGAAGGACGTGCTGCAATGGTACGCCGACGTGGCGAACTACAGCTTCGACTGGACCGAACTGCCCGGCGACTATCTCAACCTGACCACGACGCGCAGCTACACGCTCGATGAGACGCGTGATCTTTTGAATCGTCACCTGATGGCCCGGGGCTATACGCTGCTGGTCAAGGGAGAGATCCTCTCGGCCGTGAAGATCGACAAGCTCGACCCGAGCCTGATTCCGCAGGTCGATCCCGACAGCCTCGAAGACTACCCCCCGCATGAGTTCGTGCGGGCGCGGTTCGTCCTTCCCGCGACGATGGAAGCGGAAAAGGCCAAAGAGGACGTCAAGATCCTGCTGAGCCCCAACGCCAGGGTCGTGCCGCTGTTGGCCTCGAAGCAACTGATGGTGATCGACGCGGTGGTTAATTTGCGCGACGTCCGCGACCTGCTGTACGGCGAGCAGATGGCGATCAAGGAAGACGTGCGACCTCGGCCGTTCATGATTCGGTATCAACGGGCCGATTGGATTGCCGACCAAGTCATGGTGGTGCTGGGAATGGACCCTGCGGCGCGCAAAGGACCGCAGGAGGTGCAGCTCGAACAGCAGCGGATGCAGATGATGATGCAGATGCAGCAGCGCGGCGCCGACGTCAGCAAGATGCTGTCGAAGGACAGTCCCCCGGTCCACATTGCGGTCGACAAACGGCGCAACGCGCTGCTGGTCAACGCTCCCCCCGAGCAGATGGCGATCATCGAACGCACGGTGGCCGAACTTGACGTTCCCTCGGGAGACGGCGACTTCGCCGCGGCCGGGGCGATGGAAATGCGAAAATACCGCACCGTGACGACCGGCCCCGACGCGATCGTCAACGCGCTCAAAGAGATCGGCAGCCTTGATCCGCTCACGCAACTGCAGACCGACGCCAAATCGAAAACGATCTTCGCCTACGCCACGGCCCGCGATCACGAGAGCATCCAGCGGATGATCGACAAGCTGGACGGCAGCGGCCGGGGGCTGCACGTCATTCCGCTCAGTCGTCGTTCGGCCGCCGATCAGGTCGCAGGCACGATCCAAGCGCTCATGGTGGGCGAGAAGAAGCCCGACAACCAGAACAATCGCCAGCGCTCGTACATGTTCTACGGCTGGGGCGGGCCGCAGGAGGAAGAGACTCAGGAAGGGGACTTCCGCATTCAGCCGGACGTGGAGCAGAACCGATTGCTGCTGTGGGCGACCGAAGCAGAGTACGAAGAGGTCATGGCCCTGCTGACCAAACTGGGGGTCGTGCCGACTCCCGGCGTCGGCGGCGATCGGTTGCGCGTGTACGAGGCCCAGAGCCCGGAGGAGACGGCTCGGCTGCTCGAACAACTGCAAAAATCATGGCAGGGCAAGAACCCGCTGATCATCAACGGCCTCGACTCGAAGCAAGACGCCCCGGCGGAAGAGCCGCGGGCCCCCGCGCCCCAAACCGAGGACAAGGTCACCCGCATCGAACGCAGAGGTTCGCTGCGGGCGCATTTCGTCGCAGCCCCGGTCGACGAAGAGGCCGCGGCGGGGGCGACCGCTCCGCCGATCACGCTCACCGTCACTCCTGACGGCCGGCTCGTGCTCAGCTCCGCCGACCCGGCCGCGCTCGACCAACTCGAAGAACTGATGGCGGAATTGCAGCCGCCGCAGGACGAGTTCGCCGTGTTCCGACTGAGCCATGCCGACGTCTACTACGTGTATCTCAATCTCAAGGACTACTTCGCCGAAGAGCTCAAGGGCCAGAAAGAGCCGATCTACGACTATTGGGGCGACTACCGCGGCTCCCGCGACAAGGCGGCCGGCCCGGCGACCCTCGGCCGACGGCGACCGCTGCAGTTCATTTGGGACATCGACACCAATACGATTCTGGTCCAGGGGGCCAGCAAGTCGCAATTGGCGGTCATCGAGAAGCTGATCAAGATCTACGACGAGCCCGTGGGCGAGGACGCCGTCGCCTCGCGCCGCACCGAGGCGATTCCGATTCGCTACTCCCGGGCGCAGGACATCGCCACGGCTCTCAAGGAGGTCTATCGCGACCTGTTGAGCTCGAAGGACAAGGAGTTCGCCAACGGCGGTCGCGACGGCCAGCGGACGACCCGCAACGAAACCTACTATCGCTTCTACGGCGGGGGCGACAGCGACGACAAAGACAAGAAGTCGGCCCCCGTGAAGATGGCCTTCGAGGGCGCCCTGTCGATCGGCGTCGACGAGATCTCCAACACGCTGATCATCTCAGCCGAGGAGCAGGTCTGGACGAGCATCCGCGAAATCGTCGTTCAGCTCGACGAGCGGGCGAACCCCGAGTCGACGGTCGAGGTCGTCGAGGTGCGGGGTAACGTGACCTCGGCGGCGCTCAAGTCGGCCCTGGCGCAGGCGCTGTCGCAGCCGTGGCCTGGGGGGAAGCCGTCGTCCCAGGGAGCCCAAGGCCAGGGCCAGTCCCGCGGCGGCGAGGGGCGTAACGGCGAGAACCGAGGGAATCAGCAGCGAAATCGTGGCGACCGCCGGTAAACCGCGGGGGCTCGCGCAAGCAGCGCGGCGACCGCCCGCGCGGGGGCATTGCCGACCCCTGGAAAATGTTGTAAGTTGCCGGGCTATCCCGGTTTGGCTCGCCTTGGGCCCTCCGGGCTCCGCCAGCGTAGCTTCAATTGGCAGAGCACCGCATTCGTAATGCGGGGGTTGTCGGTTCGACTCCGACCGCTGGCTTTTCCTGGGCGCCTTTGTCGCAGGGCGCGACGGCCGTCAGGCGACCGCCGGCCAGCCGGCGTACTGCGAGCCCGCGAGGACCCTGGCGCGACCCCGCCCCGGTCGCGAATCTCTCCGGGCGTTGTTCGAGATCACAAAAGGGATACTGATGTTGCAGGCAGCCGAAGTCGACCTGAAGCAGATCGTCGTCTCCAACAGCACGTTCGGGCCGAACGAAATCAAGCTGATCCGCTCCGCCCTGTCGGCCGATCCGACCAACCTGCGGATCCTCCGCGAGTCGGTCGGCGAACTGGAGCGGCAGGAGGGTCGGTCTCCCGCGGCGTCGGCCCGGCTGGGGGTCTGCCAGTATTTGCTGGGGCGCTATTCCGACGCGGTCAACACGCTGAAGGCCGCCGATGGCGGGGCCCTCACCCACTTCTACCTGGGCAAGAGCCACTTGTCGCTCGACCGTTACGGCGACGCGCTGGCCGCGTACGAATCGGCCGAGAAGGCGGGCTATAACAAGGACGACGTCGCCCTGGCCCGGGCCGAGGCCCAGCGCTACAACGGCGATCCCCAGGGGTCGCTCGCTACGCTCGACAAGCTGTCGGGCGCCGTCGAGCAGACGGCCGAGTACCTGTACCAGCGCTCGGCCACTGTCTCGGCCTTGGGGGGGAACCGGTCCGAGGTGGTCGCCCTGCTGGAGCGGGCGATCGACGCCGACGGCAGCCACTCCGGCGCCCTGTTCGGGCTCGCCATGGAAAACGACCGTCACGGCAACGACCGCGAGGCGATTCAACTCTACGAGCGGGCCGCCAAGCAGTTCCCCGCCCACGTCGGCACGCTGCTGAACCTGGGCGTGCTCTACGAGGACCAAGAGCAGTACGAGCGAGCCAAGCAGTGCTACAACCGCATTCTCGATTCGTATCCGTCGCACGAACGGGCCCGGCTGTACTTCAAGGACGCCGACGCCTCGCGCGACATGTACTACGACGAGGAAGCTCGTCGCCGGCAGGATCGGCTGTCGCAGATCCTCAGCGTGCCGGTCACCGACTTCGAATTGTCGGTCCGCAGCCGCAATTGCCTGCAGAAGATGGGCATCATGACCCTCGGCGATCTCACCGAGACGACCGAGCAGGAACTGCTGTCCAGCAAGAATTTCGGCGAGACGTCGCTCGTCGAAATCCGCGAGATGCTCTCCTCGAAGGGGCTCGAACTGGGCCAGTTCGCCGCCAACAAGTGGCAGGAAGAGCCGGTCTACGAGGCGACCTCCATGAGCGACGACGAGCGGGCCCTGCTCGATCGTCCGATCGCGGAGCTCAATCTCTCGGTCCGGGCCCGCAAGTGCATGGTCCGCTTGGGACTGACCACGATCGGCGAATTGGTCCGCCGCACGGGGGACGACCTGCTGGAATGCAAGAATTTCGGGGTCACCAGCCTCAACGAAGTCCGCGAGAAGCTCACGACCCACGGCCTTAAGCTCCGCGGCGACTGAGCCCGGCCTGAATTGCCCCCGGGTCTCCCCCCGGAGGAACTCGCGCGAAGGCGTAATGAAAATTCAGCTTGCACGCCGCCCTTTCGCAGCTCGCTGACCGCGGCATGGTCGCTGAGGTGGCTTCCGCCGGACCGGGCGTCTTGGCGTTGCGTTTCTTTGCGCCCCAGCGCGCCTTTGCGCGAGGAAGACCTGACTTGTGACCGCCGCGCTCTTCCGCTTCGAGTTGCACGGCACGAGCGCTCCCGGTGCGCGGCGAGGGACGTTTCATACGCCGCACGGCGAGGTCCAGACGCCGGCGTTCATGCCGGTCGGGACGCTCGGCACGGTGAAGGGGGTCGACGTCGGGCGGCTCCGCGAGACGGGCGCCCAGATGGTGCTGGGAAACACCTACCACCTCGCCCTCCGGCCCGGCGAACAGACCGTTGCCGAACTCGGCGGGTTGCATGCCTTCATGGGGTGGACGGGGCCGATTCTCACCGACAGCGGCGGGTTCCAGGTGTTCAGCCTCGCCGAACGGTCGGTGGTCACCGAGCAGGGAGTCACGTTCCGCTCGCACATCGACGGGAGCCTCGTCGAACTGAGCCCGGAGCGATCGATCGCGATCCAGGAAGCCCTGGGGAGCGACGTGGCGATGGCGTTTGACCACGTCGTGGCCCTTCCCAACTCGGCCGCGGCGGTCGAGGAGGCGACCTGGCGAAGCGTTCGCTGGGCCGAACGCTGCCGACGGGCGGCGACCCGGGGCGATCAGGCCCAGTTTGGCATCGTTCAGGGGGGGCTCGACCCGCTACTGCGACGCCGCTGTGCGGCGGCCCTGGTCGAACTCGACTTTCCCGGTTACGCCGTCGGCGGGCTGAGCGTCGGCGAGCCCCCGGAGGACATGTACGCGATCCTCGACGAGACGACCCCGGTTCTTCCCGCGGACCGGCCCCGATACCTGATGGGGGTCGGCCGGCCGGAGGATCTGGTCGAGGGGGTTGCTCGGGGGATCGACCTGTTCGATTGCGTCATGCCGACGCGCAACGGTCGCAACGCGTTGGTCTTCACCGACGCCGGTCCGTTGCGACTGCGGAACTTGGTCCACGAGCGCGACCCGTCGCCCATCGAGCCGGGGTGCCCTTGCCCAGCTTGCCAGCGCAGCCGCGGGTACTTGCGGCACCTGTTTCAGGCGGGCGAGATGCTGGGCCCGATCCTCGCCTCGATCCACAACCTCACCTACTACCAGCGGCTGATGGCCGAGGCCCGCGCGGCGATCGAAGCCGACGCCTACGCCGAGTTCCGCGAGGAGAAGCTCCGCGGCTGGCAGAAACAAGGGGGCAGGCGTCACGGGACAGGCGGCAGGACTGACTGAGCAGGCCGCCTCCCCCCTCCCCTGTTCGCCTTCGTTCTCCCGCCCTTGTCCCTTATGGCGTCAGGATTTAAGATACGCCGATTGTTGTTCGGCGTGAGGCCCGGCAGCGTGGTGGCGCGTCGGGCCGTTTTTGTTCGTTCGCCTTCCCTGGCCTCGCCCGCACCGGGCGGTCGCGAGGCCGAACGACGCCACGAATCCTTGACAACTCCTGCTTGCGGACCGCCCGATCAGCGGCGCCGGCGGAGCTGACGCCATGCCATTTGCCCGTTCGTTGAACTCGCTGTTTCTGCTCGCCGCCGAGGCCGAGGGCGCCGCTGACGCGGCAGGGGGAGCCGCTGTCGAGCAACCGCCGGCGCTGTTCAGCCCCTGGGTGCTGGTCGCGATTTTTCTGGCGTTCTATTTCATCATGCTGCGCCCCAAGCAGCGCGAGGAGCAGCAGCGCCGAAGCATGCTCGGGGAACTCAAGGAGAACGATCGTGTCGTCACGATCGGCGGGATTCACGGCGTCGTGACCAACGTCCAGCGGAACAGCGATCAGGTGACGATCCGCGTCGATGAATCGACCGGCGCCAAGCTGCGCGTCAACCTCTCGGCCGTGTCGCGCGTGGTCGTCGACGACGACAAGAAGGACGGCAAGGGAGCGTAGCCGAAGCAGAGCGGAACTTCGAGACAGGCGGACTTCAGAAAAGCAGAGCCAAACCAAGCGGCCGTTCGCGTCGGCGACACGGCGATCAAACCACGACGCCTCGCCTCGCGGCGAGAGCAAATAACAATTCGCAGGTGGAAGTTCGATGGACAGGCGCGTTGACTGGCGGAATCTGGCGACGGGACTGCGGACGCGGACGGCGGCGGTCGGGGTCGCGGCGCTGACCATGGCGGCGACGACCGCGGCGTTCGCTCAGGAAGCCGGCGAGGAGGCGGTTGCGGCCGATCCTGCGGCCGCCGAGGGGATCTCGCAACAGGGGCTGCTCAATCTGGGGATCGTGCTGGCGATCTTCATCGCGCCGGCTTTCATCGGCAATTGGCTCGGCAAGCGCCTGCGGATGCCTGACCATGGCTGGAAGTTCGCCGTGGCGATCGGCACGTTGGCGGCCGCGGCGGTGGTCGTCTCGCGGGGCGAAATCAAGCTCGGTCCCGACCTCAGCGGCGGCATCACGCTGATTTACCAAATTGATCAGCAAGCGGCCGCGGACAAGGAGGCGGGGGGGGACGACCGACAAGCGAACGCTCCCAAACGGAGCCAGCAGGAGCTCGTCGACGCCCTGGTGACCCAGCTTGCCAAGCGCGTCGACCCGACCGGCACGAAGGAAGTCTCGATCCGCAGCTACGGCGAGGGGCAAATCGAGATCATCATCCCCAAAGCGAGCCCCGAGGAACTAGAGAGCATCGAGCGGAGCATCTACACCGCCGGGGCGCTCGAATTCCGGATTGTCGCCTCGCGAAAGTTCTCGAAGCATCGTTCGATCATTGAACTGGCCGAGAAGCTCCCCAAGGGCGCCAACATCGTCCGGCTCGACGACGGCACGTCTGTGGCCCGCTGGGTCGGCTACGACGAAGCGCAGATCGGCGACGACGCGTCGCTGGTGCGCCGCGTCGGGGCCACGGAGCCGCAGATGCTGGTGTTGACCAACGACGGTCAGGACGTGAAAGGCGACCAGCATCTCAAGTCGGCCTCGGTCGGCGCCGACCAGCTTGGCAAGCCGGCGGTCAACTTCTCGTTCAACACGGCCGGGTCGTTCGCGTTCGGCGAGTTGACTGCGGCCAACTTGCCCGACCCCTCGGGCGAGAAGTACCGCCTGGGCATCTTGTTGGACAATCGGCTGCTGAACGCCCCGAGCATCAACAGCAAGATCACGGACCAGGGGATCATCGAAGGCAACATGACCCAGAAGGAGGTCGAGGAGATCGTCGGCATCCTGCAGGCCGGCAGCTTGCCGGCGGCGCTCGACAAGGACCCTATCAGCCGCGAGCAGATCAGCCCCACGATCGGCAAGCAAACGGTTGAAAAGGGGCGCAAGGCGATCGCCGTGTCGCTGGCCGCGGTGTTGGCGTTCATGGTGTTCTACTACCGGTTCGCCGGTCTCGTGGCTTGCATGGCGCTGGCGGCCAACGTGCTGTTGATCCTCGGCTGCATGGTGCTGATCAAGGGCGCCTTCACCCTGCCGGGGCTGGCGGGCTTGGTGCTCACCGTCGGCATGTCGGTCGACGCCAACGTGCTGGTGTTCGAGCGAATCCGCGAGGAACTCGACCGCGGCACGGCCCTGCGGATGGCCATCCGCAACGGCTTCGCGCGGGCCATGTCGACCATCGTCGACGCCAGCGTCACGACGCTGATCACGGCCATCGTCATTTACAAGATCGCCCCCGACAACGTGAAAGGCTTCGGCGTCACGCTCATTTTGGGCATCCTGATGAGCATGTTCACCGCAGTGTTCATGTCGCGAATCGTCTTCGACGTCGCCGAAAAGACCGGCTACCTCAAGAAGCTGACGATGGCCCGGCTGGTAGGCGGAACGCGGATCGACTTCATGGGATTGCAGCGGTTCTGCGTCACGGCCTCGCTGTTGCTTGTCGCCCTCGGATTGTTCGGCCTGTTCTCCCGCGGACGCGACATTTTGAACATCGACTTCACCGGCGGCAGTTCGGTGACGATGGTGTTCGAGGAGCCAATGTCGTTCGCCGAGGTCAAAAAGACGATCGAGGAGAAAACTGACCTGGGCAAGCAGAATCTGACGCTCGTCGAGGTCGGAGACACGCAGACCCGCTACACGGTGACGTCCGTCAACGAGGACGTCGCTGCAGTCGAACTGCTGCTGACCGAGGCGTTCGCAGGGAAGTTGAAGACCTATCACGTCGAACGAGAGAAGCTCCAGCCGATTTCCGCCACGATGCCGCGCAACGGGGCGCCTCGGCTGTGGGGCGTGCCGGCGGGACCGTTCGCGCTGGTGTCGCTGTTGCAGGACGACGGCGACGAGTCGGTCGCGACCGCCGAAGAGGAAGAATCGGCGGCGGAGGCCGCCCCTGCGGAGGATGCCGACGATGCCGACGAAGTCGGCGAAGCGACTCAGCCGGCCGAGGAGGAGGCCGACTCGGCCGCACCTGCGGACCAGCCCGCCGCCGAGAGCGCAGCCGCCGCAACGGCCGACGCCGACGCCGACGACGACGACAACGACGCATTCGTCAACGGCACGCAAGCGACGTTGAAGTTCAGCCTGGGCGAGGACGATTCGAGCGACGACGGGATCGGTTACGACGCGCTCGACAAGCTGGTCCAAGACGCGCTCGAAGCGACCAAGAAGACCGGGGCCGCCTATCGGCTGTCGAGCCCCGAACCGAACTACGCCCCGACCAGCAAGCGGCGGCATGTCACCTGGGACGTGCAGCTCGCGCTGCCCGAGGCGGAGGCCCAGGAGGTGATCGCCAAACTGGAATCGACAATCAACGGCCACCCGGTCTTTCCGCTGGCCAGCAAGATCGGCGGGCGCGTGGCGGGCAAGCTCGCCGGCGACGCCATCGCGGCGATCGTCATCTCGCTGGCAGGCATCATCGGCTACATCTGGTACCGCTTCAACGGCGTCATCTACGGCTTGGCCGCGGTGGTCGCCCTGCTGCACGACGTGATCATCACGCTGGGGATCGTCGCCCTGTCGGCCTACGTCGTCGACGGCGTCCCCGCCTTGGCCAGCCTGCTTCAGCTGGAAAAGTTCCAGATCAGCCTGCCGATGGTCGCGGCAATTTTGACCCTCATCGGCTACTCGCTGAACGACACGATCGTCGTGTTCGACCGCATTCGCGAAGTCAAGGGAAAGAGCCCCCGTCTGACTCGCGACATGATCAACGCCAGCGTCAACCAGACCTTGAGTCGCACGCTGTTGACCTCGGGCACGACGTTGTTGACGGTGATTGTGCTGTACTTCATCGGCGGCGACGGGATTCACGGATTCGCCTTCGCGTTGCTGATCGGCATCGTCGTCGGTACGTACAGCTCGATCCACGTGGCGGCGCCGACCCTGCTGTGGATGAGCGACAAGGCCCACGGCGCCAAGCTGCCGCAACCCGTGAGCGGGACCTGACGCGGGCTTCCCAGGTCGGTTTCCCCAACCGGTACGTCCGGCACGTTCGCACGGGTCGCCGCCGCCGGCGCGGGTCGCGCGACGCGCGCAGTTTGTCCTGCCGCGGCGTCTGCGGCGCAGTTCTGGGCGAAATTGGCTCGCGAAGCTCCCTGTTGGCGGACGATGACGCGGAAGAGGATCTCCCTCGGTCTCCGCTCGTCGGAACTTCGTCCCCTTCGTGGTCCGCATGAGCCGTCAACGTCGCATCGCGTCCGCCCTGGCGGTCCTGGCCGTCGGAACGGCGGCCGCCCTCCCCTTTCGCCGCTCGGCCCCCGAACCGTCCGTCGTCGGGCCGATCGAGGCCGTGAGCGCGTGGGAGCAGCGCCCCGTCGCCTCTCCCGCTCTGCCGACTCCCGCTGCGGACGACGACCGTCTCGTCGCGGCGCCGATCGCAGCCGCCTCGCCCGTCACCATGCCGACGATCGTCGGGCTTGATCCTTCCGCGACCGACCCACAGGCGTTTGCCGAACCGGACGGCGCCCCCCGGCTCGGTCCGACTGGCGTCGCCGCTCCGCTGGTTCCCGAGGGGGTCGTGTACCAGACGGCCGGACTGGGGGCCGCATCCTCGGCCCCCGTCGCCGAGCCGGAGATCTACGTGATCCACAACGGCGACACGCTCGAGCGGATCGCGGCTCGCCGGCTGGGAGACGAGCGCCGGGCCCTCGAGATCTTCGATCTCAACCGCGACGTCCTCACGAACCCGTATCTGCTGCCGCTCGGAGCCGAACTGCAACTCCCCCCGCGACACGCGCCCTGACCGCCGTGGGACTCGGAGCGACGAAGTCCGCTTCCAGGTCGCTCACTTCACCTTGCGGCCGACCCAGGGAAAGTCGATCCGGTCGACGCGCAGAGCGAGGAATTCGTCGAGCTTCGGGGCGAGCGCGAACTCCGACTTGGTGACCAGCGCCGTCCCTTGCAGCGTCGTCGGGTACTCGTACACGAACAGGGTCTTGCGCGTGACTCCCTCGTCGGCCGGCGGCGCGGGGTGAAACTTCTCGACGTTCCTCAAGATGTTGCGGGCGTCGCGTGCCGCGTCGCGCGACTGGTCGCCGTACGCCAGCAACAGCGAGACGCGCTGCCTCACGTCGGGTTGCCGCAGGGCTAGGTTCAGCGCGAGTCCCTTGTAGCTCCACGCCGGCGACACCAGCGCAAGGGCCTTCACGTCCTGCCCCTGTTTGCGGACGGCCAGCGGGGGCGTGGCCCAGTCCTGGGCGGCCCAAATCGCGGCGATCGTGGCGCCCATGCCGCACCCCGCAAGCGACAGCTTGTTCAGATTGAGCTTCTTTCCGTCGTTTTGCTCGACCAAGAAGCTGCGGATCGCCTCCATGTCGAACCCGACCATGTTTTCGTAGTCCTCCTGCCGAAACTGGGTCGCGTCGAGTTCAATCGGCGCATCGTCGTAGCCCAGAGCGGTCTTGCTGTCGCCGTGGCCGCGGAGATCGACCGTGACCACCGCGCGGCGGTGCGCCTGCGGGTCGGTCGGGGTCTGCAGGGCGAGAGCCAGCTCGCGCAGCACGGCTCGCGACTCCCCCTGGTCGTGCAACAAGACGACTGTCGTCGCGTCGACGCCGGCGTCGCTGGGGAAATAGGTGATGCGCAACTGCACGGCGTCCCGCGTCGTCAGAGTGTATTCCGCCGGGTCGGGGGCGACGCGATCGCGTTGCTGCGCCAACGCCCTCGGCGAAGCGACCAGCCCCCACGCGACGGTCGCGAGGAGCATCCTCCGCAGAACCTCGATTGCGCGTCGTTTCATCGTCGTGTTCCCGGTGCTGATTTGCGGCGTCGCGGCCCGTCGGTGCGGCAGTCGCCGCGTCGGTTCTCGCCCCCCGAAATCCATCATAGCAGCCGTCGCAACAGTTGCAGAGCAAACGCTCTTGCGAACGAAGCCGTCGGCACGAGCCGTGCAGAGTTCCTGCTGTCTTGCAGCGGCTCCGAAATGCCCCCAATTGCTCAGCGTTTTCTGCTTCGGACGCGCATGCGTAGGTCGTTGATCTCGGGCGTGGTATCATGGGGGGCATGAGCTTCGTCGAACCCGTCTCAATCGAAACAAGCAGCCCGTCGCACCGGTTGCGGGCGGTCGTGTTGGCCGACGCCAGCCGTCCGGAACTCGCCAGCCGAGCCGCCGAGTTGCGGCCGCTCATCGACCGGTATCTCGACACGGTCGCCGCGGTCGCCGACCTCGACGGCGTTCTTCCCGAGTGCCGGGCCGACGTCGCCGTCGTGCTGGGCGGGGACGGCTCGATGCTCCGCGCCGCCCGGCTCATGGGCGATCGACAGATTCCCGTCTTGGGGGTCAATCTCGGTCGATTGGGGTTCCTCGCCGACGTACGGCCCGAATACCTCGACAGCGCGCTGCAGTGCGTCGTCTCGGGACGGTACCGGTTGGTCAAGCACCTGATGTTCCGCTGGCACGTTCGCAAGGACGGCCCCGCTTGGGCTGCGCACGATTTGCGGTACGAAGGGACCGGGCTCAATGAGGCTGCGGTGCTAGCAGGCTCCCCGTTCGCGATGCTCGAGGTGCAGCTTTACGTTGACGGTGAATTGGTCACGACCTATAGTTGCGACGGCTTGATCGTCAGCACCCCCGTCGGATCGACCGCTCACAATCTGTCGGCGGGCGGGCCGATCTTGCGGAAGGATTTGCAGGCGTTCGTCGTCTCGCCGATCAGTCCCCACACGCTCACCAACCGCCCGGTCGTCGACGCGGCCGATCGCGTGTACGAGTTGGCGGTCGCCCGACCGCACGCGGGGACCTCGCTGGTCGTCGACGGCGACGTCGTGTGCACTCTGCTGCCGACCGATCGCATTCGCATCCAACGCGCCGACGCGGAGTTTCAGTTGATCGAGGTCGAAGGCCGCGGCTACTACCGCACGCTCCGCGAAAAACTTGGCTGGGGCGGTCGCCTGCCGACCAAGGGAACCGATTGAGCCGAAACAGGCAAGTCGTTGACGCGGCCCAAAAAAACTCGAGCTGACAAAGCGCTAGTGCTTTGACGCAGCCTAAAAAAACTCGAGCTGACAAATCGCTAGGTTTGTTGCGGACGCAACCGGGAAGCAAGAGCCGGAATCTTAACTGCCGTCCAAGTCCTGACTCCGACGCTCCGTAGGCAAGCTGTCGCGGCGTCGGCCTCCGAATCTCAACTTACGATCTCCCCTCCCCTTCGATCGCCGCAGCCGTCGGCGCTCCACCGTTCGTGCAAGGAAGCGCTCTCATGACTCTTGCCCACCGTGCCTCGCACCGGATTCTTCTGACGGTCGCCTTGGTCGCAATCGTCGCGTCGACCTCGTCGGTTCGCGCCGCAACCCCGGCCAAGACGAAGTACGCCCTCGCTTACAAGTTCAAGATGGGCGAGGTGCTTCGCTACCAGGTCGAACACGCCACGAACGTCCGGACCACGATCGACGGCAAGACGCAACAGACCGAGTCGCTCAGCGAGTCGACCAAGGCGTGGAAAGTGACCGACGTCCTGCCCGACGGCGAGATGGAGTTCGTTCACCTCGTCGAGTCGGTTCGCATGACCAACGACACTCCCGGCGGACCGAGCCACTCGTACGACAGTGCGAAGGACTCCTCGCCCCCGCCAGGTTTCGAAGGGGTCGCCGCGGCCGTGAACGTGCCGATCTCGGTCGTGCGGATCTCCCCCAGCGGCGAGGTCGTCAGCCGCGAGGAGAAGCACCCCCAGCCCGTGGCGAGCAAGGACATGCCCATCACGCTGCCGCTGCCCGCCCAGCCGATCGCCGTGGGCGAGCGGTGGTCGAACGTCTACGACGTCCCGGCCGAGCGCAAGGGGGGCGCCAAGATCGCCGTCCGCACCCGGCGAATCTGCAAGCTCGTTGCGGTCAAGAACGGCGTCGCCACGATCAGCGTCGAGTACAACATCCTCACCCCCGTCGACCCGTTCGTCCGGTCGCAGCTTGTCGATCGACTCACCACCGGCAAAGTGCGGTTCGATCTGGAAGCGGGCCGGATCGTCGAGCAACGCCACAGCGGCGACACCCGGGTGCTCGGCTTCGCCGGTCAGGCGAGCAGCATGCACTTCGCTTCGCGGTTCGAGGAACGCCTGCTTCCCGTCGACAGCGACGCGGTGAGCAAGGCGTCGCACACGACGACGAAGTGACTGCCGGCTGCAACCGTCAGCCCTCGAGACACTCCCGAATCTTGCGCAGGATCGCATCCTGGGTGAAGGGCTTGGCGATCACGTTCTCCAGATCGCCGAGGCGCAATTCCTTGCCGGCGGCGTCCGGGCTGTAACCGGTCATATACAGGACCTTGATCCCGGGGTCGTCCTCGCGGAGCCGCCGCGCGACTTCCAGCCCGTTCACCCCGCCCGGCATGACTAGGTCCGTCAGCAACAGGGCAATCGGTTCGGAGTTGGTCCGCCACAGTTCGAGGGCTTCGACGCCGCTGGCGGTCGCGAGCACGCGATACCCGCCTTGCTCCAAAATCGTCTGAGCGAGCCGCCGGACGGCCCCTTCGTCTTCGACCAGCAATATGGTCTCGCGCCGGCCGCGCGGCGCAGCGCCGGATTGCGACGAGACGCGTTCGCTCCCTTGCGCGTCGGCGGCGTAGGGAAGCAGAATCGTGATCGTGGTTCCCGCGCCGACTTCGCTCTGCACGTTGAGACAGCCGTTATGGTGCTTCACGATGCCGAACACCGTGGCGAGCCCGAGCCCCGTCCCCTTGCCCGGTTCCTTGGTCGTGAAGAACGGGTCGAGGATGCGGGGCAAGATCTCCGGGGGGATCCCGACGCCCGCGTCGCGGACGACGACGCCCGCGTATCGTCCCGGGGCGACTTCGGGTTGATAACCGGGGAGCGGGGCGCCGATCGTCGCCTCGATCGTCTCGATCGTCAGTTCTCCTCCCGCAGGCATGGCGTCGCGTGCGTTGACGGCCAGATTGACGAGCACTTGGTCGACCATGCCGGCGTCGGCCTTCACCGGCAACGGCTCCGGGTGGAGTTGCAACCGCAGCGCAACGTCCTCCCCGATGAGTCGCTCAAGCATTCGCACGATCTGCCGCACCGATTCGTTGAGGTCCAACTTTTGCGGCCTCAACATCTGTTTGCTTCCGAACAGCAGCAGTTGCCGGGTCAGGTCCGCTGCGCGTTCGGCCGAGCTTTGGATTTCCTGCAACCCTTCCAGCACCTCAGCCGGATTTTCTTTGCGCATCCGCAGAACTTCGAGCTGCATGATGACGGCCGCCAGGATGTTGTTGAAGTCGTGAGCGACTCCCCCCGCCAACTGACCGATGGCCTCCATCTTTTGCGACTGTCGGAGCCGCTCCTCGACCTGTCCGCGAGCCTCCTCGGCGAACAACAGCGAGATCATATTCGCCGCGGCGATCGCGAACGTTTCTTCGTCGGTCGTCCACTGCCGCGCCGATCCGACGTGTTCGGCGCACAGCACGCCGGCGACGCTCCCCGACACGTGGATCGGCACGGCCAGGATCGCCCCCTTGCCCGAGTCGCCGAACAGTGCCGCGGCGAACCCCCGCGTCCGCTCGTCCTCCGCGGCGGCCGCGACGCTGAACAACGCGCCGGTCGCGATCTGGGCGAAGAAGCCGGGGCAGTCGTCCGCCGCGAGCGTCGTTCCGGTCGCTTGCGCGTCGGCGGTCTGATCGAACCGTTCGCGGCACGCAAGAGTCCGCTGGTCCGAACCGTAGACCCACACGCTGGCGAGTCTTGTCCGCAAGGTTCGGGCGACGATCTCGACCGCGTCACGGATCAGCTCCGTCGCCTCGGGCCGGTGGAGCGCATACGCTTGCGTCAACGACGTCAACGCCGCCTCCTGCTCGGCGTAGCGTTCGTTCGCGGCGCGGATCTCCTCCTGCGTGCGGATGCGCTCAACGATCTCCGTGCCCAGCACGGTGTTGGCCCGTCGGAGCCGACCGCGCTCGCGCACCACGCGATAGCTCTGAGCCGCGATGAGCCCGGCGAACGTCACGATCATCCCCATGAACCAGCTTTGCCGCCACACCGGCGGCGTCACGACGAACTCGAGGATCGCGGGCGTGGGATCGACGTTGAAGTCTTTGTCGCGCGCCTGGACCTCCAGACGGTGCGCCCCCGCCGGCAGCGAGAAGAACGAGGTCCCCCGGTCGGGCGTAAAGGGGGACCACGGTTGATCGTCGAGGCGGTAGGAGTACTGCATTTGAGATCCTTGCCCGTCGCTCCACGCCGCCGCGCCTGTCCACAGGACCGAGAGATTGCCCGGGTGCTGCACGGTCTTGTCCCCCGCGACGATTGCCGTCCGAGGAGCCGGCCCGTGGAAGCGGCGACGCGTGGTTTGATACTCGATCGTCGCCGCCTTCATTTCTTCGGCCCACAGAGGCCAGGCGCGAAGACTCCACTCCCGGCTGCAGCGGTTGATCCAGACGCTCCCCGCGCCCGACGCCTTCAGCCCGCCGCCGTCCGTGGTAAGCGTCAACTGCGCCGGCAGCGACGTCGGGGTCCACAGATCGCCGTCGAAGCGACTGAAGCCCCGATCGGTCGCCGCCCAGATCGCTCCGTCCTCCGTTTCGGCAAGACTGAACACCGAGTTGGCCGACAACCCGCGTTCCCCTTGGTGATTCGTCCAGGTCGTTCCGTCGTAGCTCAGTACGCCGTGCTGTTGCGACCCGATCCACAGGTCGCCCCGGCTCGTGGACAGCATTGAAAAAATCGCTCCCGTTTCAGGCTCGGTCGGCGGGATGCGAACCCACCCGTCGGGCCCCCGGGCGATCAGCAGATTGCGGCCGGCCCAGATCCGTCCGTCCCGGGATTCCCCCAGCAGATTCAATTTGGCCGGAAGTTGCGGGATCTTGGGCAACAACTCCGTGACGCCAGTCGTCGGCGTCCGCTCCGCCTGGTGATGGTGGATCCAGACGCCGTTCTTGAACTGCAGGATGCCGTGGCAGTATTTTTCGTGTGCGCTCGAGTCGACCGCCGCGGAGAACCAGAGCGAGCCGTCGGACGCCTCAAGCACCCCCCGCGGGTCGACGCCCCAGGACAGTTCGTCGTGAACGAATCGCGTCCAGGCGGTTCCGTCGAACCGCGCCGTCGCTGCCGTCGAGTCGTGGCTTCCGGCGACCCAAACCTCGCCGGACCGTGTTCCCATGAGGGCCGTCGGCGCATTGATCACGCCGTCCTCGGGCCCGTAGCTTGTCCAGTCGTCGTCGCGATTGACGACGACTCGTCCGTTGCGATGGAGAAACCACTGCTCGCCCGCGGGACTTTCCCACCCGAAATTCAGGTCCTCGATCGTCAGCCATCGCGACGTCTGGTAATCGATGCGAACGATCTCGGTGTTCGAGCCGCCAATCCACAGCGCCCCGTCGGACGACTGCAGCAGGAAGTTGAGCGCGTAGGGAACGGGATGCTCGGGTTTCGCATAAGTCGTCCACTGCCCGTCGCGATAGACTCCGATCCGGTAGTGCCCTGACAGCCAGACCGTGCCGTCCTTCGCTTCGATCGGACTTCCGAAACGCGCAGGGGCGCCGAACCCCTCCAACGACTCGATTCGCCACGACTCGCCGTCGTAGATGTTGAGGCCATCCGAATCGATCCCGTACGCGACCCATGTCGATCCGTCGCTTAGCCCCAGAATCGCCGGCCGCCGCCCGACGGTCAGTCCGTCAGTCTCGTTGAACAGCGACCACGTTCCTGAGGACCGGTCGAAGCACAACACCTCGCCACCGGCGGTTCCCAGCCACACGCGCCCGCGCGGATCGATGCAGACTTCCTCGAAGTCGTGCCGCTCCGCCGGCAGCGTGCTGGTTCGCGGCGCTTGGACGACCTTTTCGGGAATGATCTCGACGCGAACCGACTTGAGTTGGTTCGCCGCTAAGCGGGCGGCAATCTCGCCGGTCGTGTAGAGGGTCCAGGTCGAGTCGGCGTAGCGCAGCGCCCCCGACGACGTCGCCGCCCAAACGGTCCCGTCCTTTGCCGTGACGAGCTTTCGGAACGTCAGGTCGATCCGATCGGGATGGGGAGGAAACAGCGGCGTCCACTGTTTATTCTTGAATTGATAGACGAAGGAGCCAATCGCGACGAGCACCTCTCCGCCGGGGCCGGCGCAGACCGAGTCGCCCTGATTGGGGCAGTCCGGTTCACTGTGATGAACCCAATCGAAACCGTCGTAGCTCCAGACGCCCCCGACGGCGCCGAACCACATGGTTCCGTCTGCGGCCTCCGAGACGCAATTCGCCCCGAGACCGCTCAGTTCCGGAAAGACGCGCACCCGCCACGGCTCGCTCAGCGGGTCGACGTACGCGGGCTGAAAGGGCTCGACCGCGACGGCGGCATGTCCGCTCGGCCAAGCAAGGAGAATCGCAACCGCTGCATGCCGCATGACGCGAGCGCTCGCCCCGCGGGAGTCGCTGCTCTTGAGCCCAGAGCCGGTCCGCGCCGCACGAGCGCCCTGCCGTCCCGCCGACTTCTTCCAGGATTGCGCCAATCGCAACATAAGCCGGCGGCCCGACGGGGAAAAAACCTCACAGGACAACGACGCTCGAACCGCACGCAAGCGAACGCCTGTGTCCCAAAGACCATGAGCGGACGGCGCGAGCCGCCGGTGAATTGCCGCCAAGGTCTCGATCGAACTTCAGCGAGGGCGAGCGCCTGCCGCTCATTCTTGAGTCTTGGGACATCTCGCTAGTGCGACGCCGCCCGCCGTTGCTCGAGCATCTGAAACGCGCGATCGAGCGATTCCTTCAACTGGGCCGCGCCGAAGGGCTTGGACAGCACCGCGACCGCCCCCAGTTCCTCGGCCTCGGCCGCATCCTTGCCGTGAAACACGCCGGAGATAAGGATCACGGGCAATTCGGAATCGATCGCCCGCAGTCGTCGAATCAAATCCACCCCGCTGGTGCGCGGCATCCGCAAGTCCGTAATCAGGCAGCCCCATGAATCGTGCGGCAACTGCTCTAGGAACTCGCCGGGACTTGAGAAAGTGCGCACCGCAACCCCAATCGCCGTCAGCAACGACCCGAGCGCCCTGCGGCAATCGTCGTCGTCATCCACCACGTAGACCACTGGGCTCGACATCTGGTTGCTCCGGGCGCTGCGGCGCCCGACGATGTCTCGATCTCCTCGCGCTTCGATGAGCGCGCCGCCGACTTCGACCTGACCGGGGTTCCGAGCGGAGGCCGCACGACCGGCCCCCCCGCTCCGCCTGCCATTGTCTCCGATCGACGGCGAGTTGTCACCACCGCGCGGGAATCAATCGAGATTCATGCAACTCGATCCTTCAAGCCGCGAATCGCATACCCCGAGCCGCAAGGCGTAAGCCCGCGGAGCCCCTCAGTCCGACATCGCCTCGACCTCATGCACGATCACAATGTCGTGCACCCCCGCGGCCAGTTCTTCGTCGGCGGGGCCGGCGGTCAGGTGCGATCCGCCGACGATCACGATCGAGTCGCCCGGCTTGGTCAGCCCGGCGCCCGCGGCCCACACGTCCATGTGACGGATCAGTTGCTCGACGTTCGTGGCCGGCGCCCCGCGCAGCGGGGTCACGCCCCAGTACAGGCACATCTTCCGCAGCGTCGATTCGACCGTGCTCACTCCGATCGTCGGGGCGAAGCTCCGCTGTTGCGACAGGGCCAAAGCCGTGCGGCCCGAGTGGCTGGCCACCACCACCAGCTTGGCCCCCACGACCTGGGCGATCGTCCCCGCCCCGCGCACCACGCCGCGCGTGATCGTGTGGAGCCCGTCGTCCGCCTCGACCAGCTTGCGAAGCGGGCGGCCCCTCATGGTCTCCTCGGTCGCCAGGGCGATCCGGTTCATCATGTCGACCGCTTCGCGCGGATACTTGCCGATCGCCGTCTCGCCCGACAGCATGCAGGCGTCGGCGCCGTCGAGAATCGCGTTGGCCACGTCGGTCGCCTCGGCCCGGGTCGGCCGCGGCGAGTCGTGCATGCTGTCCAGCATCTGCGTGGCGATGATCACCGGCTTGTGGAACTCCTGGCAGGTCTTGATGACCCGCTTCTGCTCGATCGGCATCCTCGCGACGTCGATCTCGACCCCCAAATCGCCGCGGGCCACCATGATGCCGTCCGCCTCGCGCACGATCTCCGACAGCCGCTGCAGGGCTTCCTGCTTTTCAATCTTGGCGATGACTCCCGCCTTCGACCCGGTCGAGCGGACGATGTCCTTGAGCGTCCGCACCTCGTCCGGCGAGCGGACGAAGCTGAGCGACACGAAGTCCGCCCCCGCCTTGGCCGCCCACAACGCGTGTTGGTGGTCCTCGACGCTGATCGCCGGGGCGCTCAGTTTGACCCCCGGCAGGTTGATCCCCTGCCGACTGCGGACCGTCCCCTGGTTGAGCACCCGCATCGACACCCGCTCGGGCTTGACCGTCTCGACCCGCATGCTCACCGTCCCGTCGGCCAGCATCACGACGTCGCCGGGCGACAACTCGCGCAGCAGCGGTTCATAGCCCGAGGTGAGCTCGTTGGGGGCTTGCGACTCGCCGGCGACGAAAAAGAATTCTTCCCCCCGCCGGCAGAAGACGCTCTCCCCCGGGATCTCTCCCAGCCGAAACTTCGGCCCGGCCAGATCGACCAGGATCGCCACCGGCACGTTCAGATCGCGGCTCACCTGGCGGATACGGTCGACGTAACCCTGCTGCTTGTCAGGGCCGCCGTGGGCCATGTTGACGCGAAACACGTCGGCCCCGGCGCGAATCAACTCGGCCAGTTGCTCCGGCTCGCTCGAAGCGGGCCCGACCGTGGCGACGATTTTCGTCCGGGCCCACCGAACGTGATCCTGCGACAAGGGAAAGGCGTCCATGAGGCTGTCCGCGGCGGCAAGGGCGGTGAACGAGGCGGGAAGGGAGGGAAGTACGACGGGCGGGCAAGTCGACATATTGTGGGCCTTGGAGTCGAGGTTGGGAAGCCAACTCGCAAACGCGCGAGGGGACCCGCTCGATCAGAGGTTGTGGCTGCCGGGCTCCTGAACGATACTTTTCCGGCGGGATTTCGCATCCGGCGAAACCCCGCGACCCCCTCCGGGCGCCCGAAGTTTGGTCACCGGCGTGCCGGTTCTGACGGCGGCGAGGGTCGTGCATTGCAGCGGGGCGCGGGCCGCCGGCTCGACGATTCCCGCCCGATTCACCGATCGCGTCCCGCCGACGTCCGCAAGGTTCTCAAGGTTCGCACCGATGGCACGCAATTCTTGGGCCGGCAAAGCGTGCCTCGTCACCGGCGCCTCGGCCGGCTTGGGGCGCCACGTCGCCGCGGAACTCGCGCGACAGGGGGCGCGCCTCGCGTTGTGCGCGCGCAAGGTCGAACCGCTCGAAGCCGCGGTCGCCGAGATCCGCGCCGCCGGCGCCCACGCCGTCCCCTGCCCCGCCGACGTCACATGGCAGGAGGACGTCGACCGACTCGCCGCGACCGTCGCCAGCGAGTTCGGAGGACTCGACCTCGTGGTCCACTGCGCCGGCCGCTCGACCCGCGGCAGCTTGGCCGACACGACCCCCGAAGACATGCAGCAACTGTTCGACGTGAACTGCCTGAGCGCCGTCCGTTTGGTCCGCGCGTTCGCCCCGACGCTCGTCGACCGCCGCGGCAGCCTCGTCCTCGTCGGCTCCTTGGCCAGCAAGACCGCGCTCCCCTACCTCGGCGGCTACCCGGCGAGCAAACACGCGCTGGCCGCGGTCGCCCAGCAGTTGCGGCTGGAACTCGGGCCCCGGGGGCTCCACACGCTGCTCGTCTGCCCGGGACCGATCGCCCGCGACGACGCGTCGCCGCGCTACGCCGACAAAACGGCCGGCCTGCCGCAGTCGGCGACCAAACCGGGCGGCGGGGCGAAGCTCAAAGCGATCGACCCGGCCTGGCTTGCCGTGTGCATCCTCGCGGCGTGCGAACGCCGTCAAGCGGAACTCGTCGTCCCGGCGAAGGCCCGCCTGCTGTTCGCCCTCGCTGCGCTCAGCCCCAAACTCGGCGACTGGCTGCTGCGGAAGAACTCGTAGTTGTCCCTAGGTGGGCGACTTTCTCCCAAAAGTCGCCTCTGCCGGTTGCGGAGAAACCGGCTTCGCAACTCCCGCTCACTCCCGCCCGAAGCACACCAGACACATGTCGTCGCTTTGCGGGAAGGTGCCGGCGAACTTGCGGACCTCTTCCAAGATATACGGCCCGAGCGAGTCGCTCGGCACCTCGTTGTTGCCCGCCAGTTCGGCGAGCCGTTCCAGGCCGAACAGTTCGCGATCGCGGTTCATCGCCTCGCTGAAGCCGTCGGTGAACAGCGTCAGGAAATCGCCCGGGGCGAGCGGGCGGCGATACGGCTCGAAGTCGAAATCGTCGACCACGCCGATGGGCAGTCCGGCTTCGTCCCCGCCGATCTCCTCGACCGCGCCGCTGGCGTGTCGCAACAGCGGCGGCATGTGCCCCGCGTTCACCAGCGTCAACTCGTTGTTCTTGGGGTCGATGACCGCGACGATCATCGTGACGAACCGGTCGTCCCAGCCGTAGGCGGCGAACGCGGCGTTGATTTGCTTCATGGCGAGCGCCGGGTCGTCCTCCCGCGCCAGCCAGAACCGCACGTCGCTCGACAGCTTGGCCATGATGATCGCGGCCGAGACCCCTTTGCCCGCCACGTCCCCCACGACCGCCGCGAACCGCTCGCCCGGCAGGGCGATGTAGTCGTAGTAGTCGCCGCCGACCTGATACGCCGATTCGTAGTGCTGGAAGAAGTGGTACCCCGGCACGTTCGGCGCCTTGGAAGGCAACAGCGTCCGCTGCATCTCGCGAGCCAGTTCCAGATCGCGCTCCAGGGCCTTTTGCCGCATGATGCTTTCGTGCATCCGGGCGTTGTCCATGGCGATTGCCGCCTGGCTCGCCACGGCGGCCAGCACGCGCAGGTCTTGCTCGGTGAACCGGCTGCGCTGATCGCTCGTGTCGATCTGGATCACTCCCAGCGCATCGCCGTTGTTGTCGATAAGCGGCGCACAGATCAGCGACCGGATTTGAAAGTCCGCGATGCTCTGCGCCATGTTGAACCGCGCATCGCTCGCGGCGTCGGCCGACAGGATCGCCTTCTTCTCGTTCATCGCCGTTTGGACGATCGTGCGACTGAACCGCATCTCCTGGTCGTCCCCGCCGCGGCGCGCCTTGGCCGCGACCGCCGCCAGCCGCGCCTCGGGAGCCGGCCGTTTGATGACGAACCCGCGGTCCGCCTGGACGAAGATCTTGAACAGGCTGTCGAGAATCTTGGGCAGGATCTCGCGTTCGTCGAGCGTTTGCCCCAGGTTGTGCGAGATCTCGATAATCGCCGCGAGCTGCGTCTCCGGCCGCGCCGATTGCCACGCGTTCGACACGCCCCGCGACACGTCGAGCGTCGCCACGATGTCGGCCCCGGGGCCTTCGTCGTCGTCCAACTCGGCCAGCGGCGTCAGCAACGACGAGGTTTGCGGCCCCCCGCCCCCCAGCAGCGTCGGGCCCTCGATGATGCGAAACTCGAACAGCACGTCGCAAATCAGGACGTGGTCGCCGTCGCGCAACTCGACCCGGTCGACGACCCGCTGGCCGTTGACGTAGGTCCCGTTGCGGCTGCCGTGGTCCTGCAGCCAGATCTGCTGCGGGCCGACCTCGATCGAGGCGTGCTTGCGGCTGACCGCGGCCACGTCGAGCACGACGTCGCACTCGGGACTGCGGCCGACGACGGCCGTCCCGGTCGGCGGCAGCGTGAACGATTTGCCGACCTCGGGGCCTTGAACGATCTTGAGCGTGGCCATGCGAAACGCGGGGAGAGCCAAGTGGGCGGCGACCGCTGCGCCGGCGCAGCGGCCGGCGGCGTAAGCCGCGATTCTACGGGCGTTTGCGCGCAGCCGTCAACAACCGCCGCCCTTGACTCCCGGCCCCCTCGGACCTAACTTTGACCACTGCCAACCGCCGCCGCCGAACCTGCGCCGGCGCCGCACTGGGGTGTAGTGTAATTGGCAACACGACAGATTCTGACTCTGTTATTCTAGGTTCAAGTCCTAGCACCCCAGCTTGCCGTCAGCCGCCCTGAACGCGGGCCTGACCGGGCGTGCTGCCCGGCATACAGGCCCGACCAACGGCCCGCCTCATCCCCCATGACGCTGGGCAATTCGCGCTGCCGCGAGCGTCGGCAGGCCGCTTCTCAGCCGCGGGCCGAACCCCGCTTCCCCGGCGGCGTCCTCGGCTTCCCAGACATGGTCGTGATCGGCCGTCTGTCGGGCAAGTCGCTGCCAAGACTCCCCGGCGTGCTGTCCCCCGCGGGGCGCGATCCTCTCGTCGCAGCCTCGCGCGAACGAGAAACTCGCCTCGGCCGACGAATGGGCGAACCGCCCCGACATTGCGTCGTCGTCCGCCGCGGCATGCTCGGGCTCGCCGGCGAAGAGCGCCGTCAACGCCGTCTGCGGCGCCCCGGACGTCCAGTCGGCCACGGCGTACTCCAGAGCCATGTCGTCGTCGACCGGCAGCTCGTCGACAAGCGCGTCGTCGAACGAGTCACCGGCGCCCGTCCCCTCGTCCGCAATCGCTCCTGCGGGCGCCGATGCGGGTGCGCCGTTCACCGGCGGTTCCGTCTCGCCGTATTGTTCGAACCAAATCTCCAGGTCGCTCGCGTCGACGACGCCGTCGAAGTTCGCGTCCCCGTCGGCATGGGCAGCCGCCGTCGCGCCGAACCCGCGCTGCCAGGCCAAGAAATCGCCGCCATCGACGTAGTGATCGAGATTGAAATCGGCCGACGGAGCGACGATCAGCGCCACCGCGTTGCCGAAGTCCTGCGCGACGACCGCCTCTCCGGAGCCGACCGTCACGATCCGACCGACGCCGACGCCGGCCGGCGCGGTTTGTTCCCACCCTTCCTCGACGACTTGCCGAACGACGTACGTCCCAGGGACGAGCGACGCGAAGACGTACTCGCCCGCGGCGTCCGTTTGCCGAATCGCTTCGGCGGAGGCATGGATCGACAGCGACCAGCCCTCCAAGGTCCCGCTCCCTCCCCCGACGGCGTCGAACACGCGCAGCGTCCACACGCCGTCGGCGCTTTGGCCGTCGAAGGCCGACAACGGCGCGGCCGGCTTGAACGTCGCCGAGTAGGGGGCCTCGCCTTCTTGAATCGTTTGCGGCGCTTCGTCGTCGAAGTGGGTCGAATCGAGATCGGGTCCCCAGCCGCTGAACAACTGGAGCAGATCGACCGTGGTCCCCGCCGGGCTCTCGAGCCAGACGTACAGGTCCGAGACGTTTCCATGAGTCACGTCGAGCGTGACGTCGAGATCGTAGATCGTCCCCGCGACCCCCGCGACGTCGACCGTCGAGACGGTCGTGCCGCCGTCGACCAGCGCCAGGGCTCCCTCGGCGTAAGCGACCTCGGTCGTCTCGACGTCGAGCGTTCCGTTGTCGTTGCCGTCGATGTAGACGGTCCAGCCGGCGAGCCCCGCTTCGCCCGGGCCGCGGACGCCGTCTCGGTCGTCGTCGCTCCAGACGACTCCCTGGAGGCTGCCCAGCACGGGCGCCAAGGCGATCGTGCCGGCGATCTTGTAGTACCCGAGGCTCCCGTAGTCGGAGTAGCCGTAATCGGTCCCCGACGCCGCTTTGCCGGTCCCCTCGACCGACAGGTAATATGTCCCCGCGGTCAACGTCAGCGAGAACGACGCCGAGAGACTCGTCTCGGGGTTGCTCGCGGCGATCACCGTGCCGACCGAGTCGTACAGCTTCGCAAGAATGTCGAGATTGGGCCCGATCGCCGCGGGAGAGACGTTCAGGTTCACCGCCCCGTCGGCGGTCGTAAAGCGAAAGAAGTCGACGTCGGTGTTGCGCTCGACGATCCCCTCGGCGGAGACGCTGGCGTCGGCGATCGTCACGTTGGTCGCCGACGCGATCGTCCCGCCGTGGTCGTCCGTTCGGTACGTCACCCCGGTGGCCGAACGCGTCATGTGGGCGAGATCGTCCTGAGTGTTGTTAGCGTCAGGGTACTGGCCCTTGCTCCACTGCGTGAGTTGCCGGTTGTAGCCCACCCCCATGATCGGCGCCCAACCGGTGGCCCCCGACCCGTGGCCGCCGTAGTACTCAGTGCCGGTCGTCGTGCCGTCGTGATTCAGTCCCAACGAGTGGCCGACCTCGTGCGCGATCGCCTCGGCGACCGACTTCTCGCTGCCGTTCGACAGGTTCTGCGAAAAGATGAACGCGGGCGTGTCGGTGCTGCTGGTGAAGGAATTGACGTATGCGACCCCGCCGGCGCTCGAGCCGTACCAATCCGACCAACTGCCGCCGATGACCACCCGAATGCCGTACTGCGAGTCGTTGCCCGACGTCTTGCGCAGCGCGTTGACTCCCGGGTCTTGCGTCGTCACGTTCACGTTGAACGGCAGAAAGTCCTCGGCGACTCGGGCCCAAATGGCTTGAATTCGCGTCAACTCGTTCGCTGAGAACGTGCTGTCTCCCTCGAAGCTGTAGGCCGGGGTCGTGAACGCCGCTCCGCCGTTGTAGGAGGTGTTCCACTGCGTCCCGCTGGTGGTATGGCCGTCGAAGTCGAGATAGATGACCTTCGTCGCCCCCGGCAGACTGTGCAGGAAGAACGTGTCCTCCAGCGGCGCGGCGCCCGCGTACACGAGCTCGAGATCCGAGGGCTGCGGCGCGGGATCGGTTTCGTCGACCTCGCCGGCAAGACTCCTCGAGGCCGTTTCGTACCAGGGATCGACCGGCGCCTCTTCGACGACCGGCGCCGCGGTCGCCCAGGCCGAGCCAAGATCGGCGGCCAGCAGAACGCGGCTCTCCAGCGGCTCGAAGCGCAGAACGCGCCGAGTCCCGCCGCCTCCCGGAGAGCGCGCAAACCCCGCCATCCGCCCTCCCGCGGCTCGCAACGCGTGGAAATTGTCCATGGAAAAGCGATCCCTCAAGCCCCGTTCCGCAGTGGTTTAGTCTATTTGGGACCCCCGAATCCCGCAAGAAAAGGTTCCCCTCGCCCAGGTTGCGGGTTGCGCTCTTCTGGTGCAATGAGAGCGGGTGGCTGGGGTCGCAGCGCAGCGAAGCCCCCAGAAGAACGCCGTGCTCGCCCCTCCCGCCTCGGCCCTCGCCCCGTCGACGGCTCCTACCCGCGATCTCGCACGACCAACATCCGCAGCTCGGTCATGTCCTCGATCGCCCAGCGGATCCCCTCTCGGCCCAGCCCGCTGTGCTTCACCCCGCCGTAGGGCATGTGGTCGACTCGCCAACTGGGCACGTCGCCGATCACCACGCCCCCGACCTCGAGCTCGTCCCACGCGAGATGCGCCTTGTGGATGTCGCGGGTGAACACGCCCGCTTGCAACCCGAACCGGCTCGCGTTCGCCTCGGCCAACGCGTCGCGAAAATCACGGAACCGACTCAGCACGGCGACCGGACCGAACGCCTCCTCGGCGCACACCGGTTCGCTCGGCGGCACGTCCTCCAACAGCGTCGCGGTCAGCACGGCGCCCTCGCGCCGCCCCCCGCACAGCAGCTTCCCTCCGGCCGCGACCGCCGACGCGATCCACCGTTCGAGCCGCTCCGCCTCGCTGGCGTCGATCAACGGCCCGATGAAGGTCCCCTCGTCGCGCGGGTCCCCCGCAACCAGCCGCTCGGTCGCGGCGACCAGCTTGTCGCGCAACTCGTCGTAGATCGCCTCATGAATCAAGATCCGCTGCACGCCGATGCAGCTTTGCCCCGACTGGCAGAACGCGCCGATCACCAGCCGCTCGACCGCGTCGTCCAGGTCCGCGTCCTCGTCGACGATGCACGCCGCGTTGCCGCCGAGCTCGAGCACGACCTTCTTCCGCCCGGCGCGCGCCTTGAGATCCCACCCGACCGCGGGCGAGCCGGTGAAACTCAGCAGCTTCAACCGCTCGTCGGTCGTAAACGACTCGGCCCCGTCGCGATGGCAGGGCAAAATCGAAAACGCCCCCCGCGGCAGATCCGTCTCGGCCAGCGCTTCGCCAATCGCCAACGCCGACAGCGGCGTCCGGCTCGCCGGCTTCAGCACAAACGGACACCCCGCCGCGATCGCCGGCGCGATCTTGTGCGCCGCCAAGTTCAGCGGAAAGTTGAACGGCGCGATGAACGAGCACGGCCCGATCGGCACGCGCTTCCACATCCCCCGATACCCGCGAGCCCGCGGCGCAACGTCCAGATCGAGCACCTCGCCCCCGATCCGCACCGCCTCGGCCGCGGCTTCCTTGAACGTGAGGATCAGCCGCTCGACCTCGCCGCGACTGTCGCGAATCGGTTTGCCCGCCTCGGCGCACACCAGTTGCGCCAGCTCCTCGCGCCGCTCGCCAAACCGCCGCACGCAATGCTCGAGCACGGCCTGCCGCTCGTAAGCCGCCATCCGCCGCATCGGCCCGGCCGCTTCAACGGCCGCCGCAATCCCCGCGTCGATCGCCGCCGCGTCGGCCGCCGCCACGCGCGCAATCTCGACTCCGGAATACTTGTCGAGAACCGGCAACTGCGAATCGCTCAGCCGCGACTCGCCGGCCAAGAAGAAAGGAATCACGTCGGGCAACACAGGGGACATCCCGCGCCTGTTCGGCAATTGGTACATGCTGGCGACCGTGCCCCATAAGATGCACGATCAGCCGTCGGACGAGCAAGTGCGCAAATCCCATGCCGATCAGGCGTGCAGCGTCCCCCGTCTTCCCATCCAGAGCAGTCCGATCGCGGCCAATGCGACGCCGTAAAGAGTGCTTGGCTCGGGAATCGTCGCGACGCGGAAACCGTTGTTCACGAACTTAAACGTCGGATCATCGCGGCCCCAACCCGCAGCCTGGGGATCAATCGTAGAGTTGGACCACGAACCGCCGCGAAAACCGCGATACAAACCCGAGAACGCCCGTTCGTTGAATTCCCACACGCTGCCCCCTTGATCGAACGTGCCGTAGGAACTTGCCGACTGCGTATAGGCGCCTGCGTCGGTCAAGGAATAATTGTAGTCCCCGGTCGTGTAGTTGCCGCTCCAAGACCGGGCATTGATCGAGTTGCCCGTGTCCGCCGTCGGCAAGTTGTTGTCGGGCTCGCTGTCAGACGCAGTGGGAAAATTCCAATAGTTGCCGGTCACGCCGTCGTTCTTGTGATAAGCGGCTTTGTACCATTCGTCTTCGGTTGGAATCCACCACTTCGCGCCGGGGTTGCGGGCGACGGCCATCAATTCTGCTGCGGTTGTTGCACCGTGGAGCGGATAGGCGCCATCTTCGGTCGTTGTGGCATCTGCCGCGCCGGTCGGTTGTCCGTTATGCAGCCAGTTCACAAACCGCGCCGCATCGCCCCAACTCACAAACATCACCGGCTTGTTGTCGTACGGATACGCACCACTCAACGCAGGATCTTTGACGGCGTAAGCGTAATTGCCGTCATCTCCGCTGCGCACCACTCCTCCCCAGGTTTGCTGCATGTAGATCTCGTGATAGAGCCCGTACGGGTCCGACGCGGCCACCGCATTCAGAAAGGCCGCATACTGGGCATTGGTGATTTCCGTTTTGCCAATGCGAAACGAATAGCCGACCGAGCCGACCCCGGCCGGGTGTTCGGCGTCGAGGTAACGGGTATCCGCCGGATTGCCAGGATTGCCGACGGACACAGTGTCAATCTCAATCGCATGAGTCGCCGCGCTGGCCATGAAAGCCAACAAGAAGAGTGCCGCGAAGCGTATCGGCTGCATGAGACATTCCTTGAGAAACAGAGGCGGTGACGAGCCAAGCGGACCTATTGTAACCTAGCGCTTTGTCAGCTGGTATATTCGGGGTGGCGACGACGCAACCTGTTGACGGAGTGAGATGTTGCGCCGTCGCCACCCCGAAATCCGGCTTGTGTCAAAGCGCTAGGAATGATCGGCGCTTCAACGCTGGCCGGCGCGTAGACAGGTGAACTGAAGAGTCCCTTCATTGAACCGCCAGCAGCGACAAAGCGGAGTTCTCACTAACCGAGAAGTAGAAAGGGACCCAGCTCAGTTCTTCGGTCCAACCATCGAAAGCCGAGCCACGGCGCGATGGAGCGCGTGGCAAATCATTCCTCCCGGGAACGCAGCGAGCAGTACGGGGCATGCCGCAGCCGAACCGAACCGAACCGTCTCGACCCATCGCAATAAAAATCTATTTGCGTCCTGCATTTTGCCGTGATAATTTGGGCATGCACGGCGCACTTCCAGGGCGCCGTCCCCTTGAAGCGTTTGTGTTCGATCCGAAAACAAGAGTGGATAAGGCGTGTCATGAGAACGTTGACCTTCATCGTCTGTGCGTTATGCGCCGGCATCGCCAGCCTCAATGCTCGCGCCACGTTGACTCCGTACAACGCCGGCGGCATTGATCTGGTTTACAGCAGCGTCAGCGACGTCACTTGGTTGCAGCACGGCAACCTGCTCGGCAGTTGGATCAACGCCAGCGGCGCCCAAGCCGTCTTCGACGCCATCGCCGACAAAGTGCCCACGGTCACGCTGTCCTATTCGTTCTCGGGCCCCGAGGTGCACACGCTTGTCTTAGGCGATTACTCGGGGGCATGGGGCGCCGACGGCAGAGCGACGTTCTACGGCGCCTTCGCATTCGTCGAGTACTTGAACGCCGTCTCGTACGGCGGCATCAACGGGTGGCGCCTGCCGGACGCGATCAACACGGTCTACCCCAACCCGTTCCCGAGCGGCTACGTCAAATCCGGCGACTTCGGGCAGCTCTACTACGACGAGTTGAACTCCACGTTCACCGGAATGGCGGATCCCCTGAACTACTTCACCGACGAAGTCCATGCGCAGTACTGGTCGTTTACCTTGTTCGACAACACCGACATTGTTCAGCCCTACGGCTTCCACGTCGGCCAGGGAGACCAGTATTTTCTCAACAAGGACTTTCCCTTCTACGTGTGGCCCGTGTTCAGCGGGCAGATCGCGGTGGTGCCAGAGCTTTCCAGTGCCTGGCTGGCGGGGCCCGTTCTGCTGTTCGCAGCCGCCCTTGGAAGAAGAAAGGGAACGCACATTTCTTTGGTCCACAGCGCGGAAGCCGAACCACGGCGCGATTGATCGCGTGGCAAATCATTCCCCCCCCGGGGACGCAACTCTGACGACTGTTCGGATCTAACGACTGGCGGCCCATCCTGCGTCTGGCTCGCAAGTCTCCCCCTGCCAACCGCGAATGGGTTTGGCAGTTCGTGTCTCCTCAAAACCATCGCTGGGCCAAGGCGAAGGCCGACAATCACGGAAGGCCTCATGGTCACGAGTCTCTCGCCCCAAAGTCTCTTAAGCAGGCTGCTGGACAAGCGGGGCCGACGAAACGAGTCACAAGCCGCACGTTCCGCCATTCATTCGCCACTCCTGAGCGGCCGGCGCTAGCCGCCGGTGACTGCCGCCAACGCCTCGAACCGGTTCAACCGCTCCCTCGCTCCGTTTCCCCCAGTGTGGCATGCCCTCGTCCGCGTGGGCATGGCGCAGTATCGGGAAGACATGCCCACGACGACGGCCCGTCGAGGCCATGCCGCACGTCCGTTTGAACAACGGATCGGCACTGCATCACGCAGCGAGAAGATTGATAGAGACGCAACCCGCGTCTACACTGCGACTTGCGAGGCTCGGCCGCCTGCGCGTTAGGCTGACGACCTTGTAGCCTCCAGGCGTTACGTTAAGCATTCTATAAACAAGTTCGGCGGTGTGTGCATGTTTGTCTCGGAGCGCTGGGGATTTCTTGTGCCAATCATCGGGTTAGCGGTTCTGGCGCTGACAGAAGCCATCTCTGAGTTTATCGCCGGCGACGATGCGTTCTATCAAAACAATCCCTGGGTGAAGTTTATCGGTTTTTGCGTTGTTGCCGCAATACTATGGCCACTTGGTCGTTGGCTGAACCGAAAGGCGCCTGAGCGGACTTTAGTTGATCCCAACACAGGAGAGCAAGTCGTACTCCAAATCGGAGGCGGCAACACGTTGTTCTTTATTCCCATGCAGTTTTGGGCTCCTATTGCTATTGTGCTGGGTCTCATATTCTTGGTTTCCAAGTAATCGCCTAGCAACGCGTTGCCGTTCACTCGGCGGCCCTGCGCCGACCCTACGGTCGCTTTGGCGTTTCTCCTCCACGGCGGTATACTGATGATCGATCCTGCTCGCTTGAGGGCGGGCAACTGAGCTTTGGCGTTAGGCGGCAGAAGGCGCCGTCGTCGCACATCCAGGAGTCCTCCATACATGCCGCGGAACGCCGACTCGGAGATTGCAGTCTTCATCAGCCACTCGCACAGAGACAAGAATATCGCGGAGGCGTTGGTCAACTTCCTGATCGCAGGCGTTGGCCTTGAACCGGATGACATTCGCTGCACGTCGCACTCGCCAACTGGCCTCGCGATTGGTTCACTGATCGCCAACCGACTGCGTGACGAGATCGAGAACTGCGACTACTTTCTGCCCTTGATCACCCCGAACACGTTGAGCAGTGAGTTCGTCGCTTTCGAGATAGGTGCCGCATGGGCTCTCGAAACCTCCCTGGCGCCTCTTGTGCTGGAGAGCGCAACAACGAAGATCCCTGCGCTGCTACAAGGCCTTGTGTATTGCGACCTGAAGAGCTTGGACGCCCTCATTCAGCTCGTTTCTGAGCTGTCACAAGAGCTCTTCTATGCGCAGGACCGCCGCTCACCGAACCAGATGCTGTCTGCCGCACGTACGTTCCTGGCTGCGACTGCCGTCTAACCCCTCGCTCGAGAGGCGACCCTCCAAGGCCGACTGCTTTGCCCGGCGGACTGGGGGCAGTTATTGTCGGTCTGCCGGACAAAGCTTCCGGCCGCTCCGGGCGATTCAGCTCGAACGTTAGCTGCCCAGAGCCAATCGCCCCAGAACGCACTCAAAGCCGCTGAGGTCGTGTCTCCGCTGCAAGTCTCAGCAACCTGAATGTTGCTGATGCTGGACCGCCCGCTGTCTCGCTGCCCGAGTCGCCCGCGAAGGAAGCTCACCCAGCAACAGCTTGACACCCGCCTGCGGGTCAGCAAGGCGTTGGACCTGCGACCAGCCGAACGGATCATTGCCCCCGCTTCTTCCAGTGATCTGGGTGTCGGCTGGCATGGTAGACGGCGACGATCAGCGTGCGATCAACGTCTTCTCGGTAGACGACGACAAAGGGGAATCGGGTCAGGCGACGGCAGCGGTACAACCGGCTGTCATCGTGGTAGGCGCCTTGCCGAGGATGTTCCTCAATCAAGCCCAGCACGCGCTCCAGGGCGGCCAGGAACTGGTCGGCGACCTCGGGGTTCCGCTCGGCGTACCAGTCGCTGGCCTCTTGAATCTCGCCAGGGACCTCCGGCAGAAATGCGAGCCGCTTAGCCATTGTCCGGTGACTTCGATTGCCAGGGCTTGCCGGTGATACCGGGCCAGGCGTCTTCAATGGGGATTGCCGTCGTTTCCCCGCTTTCGAGGCTGGCGACCCTTCGGTCAACCTCTTCGATCCACGCCTGCCGGACCGTTTTAGCCTCGGCTTGGGTCGGCTCAACGCTCCCCATCAGACGAACGGCCAAATCCTCTCGCGCGTCCGCCGGCAGTTTAAGCGCCTCGGCAAGAATGTGCTGGGCTTGAGTGTCCATCGGGTCGCTTCTCGCGGGTTTCGTGGCAGCCGGCGCTTTCATTCTATCACAATCTCGCCTGCTCGACGCAAGCCATTCTCACAACGTCAGGGCCGCGACTTTCTCCAAGTTCCTGAGAGTCGAAGGAGAAAGGAACGCAGTTGATTTCTTCGATCCAAATCGCGAGAGCCGAACCACGTTGCTAGTGAGCGCGCGGCAAAGCATCCCCCGGGAGCCCAGCAAGCAGCGCGGCCTGCCGACAACCGAACCGCCTCTCTACGCCTCTCGCCTGAGTCTGATCCGCCCCGGAACGATGCACGCAAGCTCCGCGCCGAACAGTCTTGGCTGCGTTCCCTCTTGCTCGCAATCTGGCCGGCCCAAGCTACGCCGGCAAGTCGCGCTTGGGATTGAGCCCCGCCGCCTCGTGGACGATTCGTTCAAGCGTCGCAGCGGCGGCGGCGATCACCAGGGCGCCGAATGCGAAGAGGACCCCCATCATGATCGCCGCAGGGGGATCGTCGCTGTAGCGCAGCAGGAACGCCTCGCCGAGCGCCACAAAGCCGACAAGCGCGTACGCACAATGGCGGATCGTCCGCAACGCCTGTGCGGCCGCGGGGGTGAACATCTCCTGCCGCCCAGCGTAGCTCAGCACCTTGAAGGCCTGATAGAGCGCCCAGAAAAACGCCACGGACGCGACGTACGCATACGCCAGGAAGGGATCGTGGAAGTACACCTCGAAGGGCGTCGCGTGGGCGTTTCGTCCCTCGAAGTGCGGTTCCCCGAGCAGAAACGCCAGGGCGCCCACGCCGACCAGCACGACGACGAACTGGAGAAACACCGTGGCGCTTCGCTGCATGGTCCGCTCGCTTGCTTAACTGTTCAGTTGAATCGCCTGCACGATCGCCGCCAAGTCGTTGGGGGTCTTCACCGCACGGTTCGCGAACGCCGCGCGGCTCACCCCGCGTTTGCCCAGGACGCGGTTGAATTCGTCCTGGTCGGTCGTGTGATAGGCGACCGTCGCGGTGGGGTCTTTGAGCTGGTGGCCCGTGAGAATGCAGACGACTCGGTCGCTGGGGGCGATCACCCCTTGCTCGCGGAGCAGTTTCGCCCCGGCGACGCTCGCGGCCGAGGCGGGTTCGCAGCCGAACCCGTTGGCGCCGACTTGGGCCTTGGCGTCCAGGATGTCCTGGTCGCTCGCCTCGCGGACCACCCCGTCGCAACAGGACAGCGCCCGCAGGCACTTCGTGAGATTCACCGGGCGATTGATCTCGATCGCGCTGGCGATCGTGTCCGCCTTGGCCTTCGCCGCGTCGAGCTCGGCGTAGTAGGCGCCGACCGCGTCCATGTCGGGCCGGCCGTCGTTCCAGCGCACGCCGCGGCGATTGACCAACTCGTCGAGCGTGCTCGCTCCCGCGGCGTTGACGACCGCCAGCCGGGGGATGCGATCGATGAGCCCCAACTCGTGCAGCTCGTGAAACGCCTTGCCGAACGCGCTCGAGTTGCCGAGGTTCCCCCCCGGGACGACGATCCAGTCGGGAACCTCCCAGTCGAGGCTTTCAAGCACGCGGAACATGATCGTCTTCTGCCCTTCCAGCCGGAAGGGATTGACGCTGTTGACCAGGTAGATGCCCAGTTGCTGGCTCACCTCTTTGACGCGCTGCATCGCGTCGTCGAAGTCTCCTTCGATCTGGACGGTCAGGGCGCCGTAGTCGAGCGCCTGCGACAGCTTGCCGTAGCTGATCTTCCCCGAGCCGATGAAGATGACCGCCTGCATGAGCTTGCTGGAGCAGCAATACAGGGCGAGCGAGGCGCTGGTGTTGCCGGTCGAGGCGCACGCAGCCCGCTTCGCCCCGATCATGTGGGCGTGGCTGAACGCGGCGGTCATGCCGTTGTCTTTGAAGCTGCCCGAGGGGTTCATCCCCTCGTACTGCAGGAACAGCCGCCCCGCGTCCATGCCGACGTACTTCCCCACGCCGTCGGTGGGGACCAGGGGAGTTTGCCCCTCGCCGATCGTGACGATCTTCTCGGGCGGGGCGAACGACAGCAGTTCGTGGAACCGCCACACGCCGCTGCGACACAGGGGCTCGTTGCGGCGAGCCCATTTTTTCTCGAACCAGCGAAGCGAATCGGGGGGCCCGAGCCGGTCCCAGTCGTACGACACGTCGAGCAGTCCCCCGCAGTCGGCGCACGCGGTCCGGACCTCGCCCACGTCGTACGTGGCCCCGCAATCGGGGTTGAGGCACTGCTGGAACGCCAGATCGGTCTTCACGTTGCCGAGGGTCGCCACGGTCGGGACTCCGAGATCTCGCGGCGCACCGGCAAGTCGCCAATAACCGCATGCCATGCAAGGACTTACAAGAGTAGTTTACTGCCCGCGACGACCCGCGACAACGCGGACGCGCTCGGGGCACAGACGCCGACTTGGGCTCCCTCGTTCGTGCGACGGGGGCGTCGCACGACGAAGCCCCCAGGGTCTCAACGGGGGCGTCCCGGCGCGACGCCCCGCCCCCTCGTCGAGAGCCCGTCCGGTCGCCGTCGAGCGGCTGGGGGACGAGCCGATCCGAGCCGCGGACCGGACCGCGTAGGCTGGCAGGGGGCGGCGTTCAACTTTCCTTCGCAACTCGCAACCGCAGGCAATCAAACAACTTGCGCCGCGTGGCGAGCGCGGCCAGCGGTTTGACGGTCGTTAAGGACGGGTTTACAATAAGGGGTCTCAACTTGCTCGTCGCGCCCATGCAGTCGCATCGGGCTCCTCAGGAGAAGCACACGATGAAGAATGCGGACATGAAGGTTTATCGGGATCGGCTCCTCGATTTGCGCTCGCGACTCCGCGGCGACGTGAGCTCGATGGCCGATGCCGCCCTGCGGAAATCGGGCGCCGAGGGCCCCGACTCCTCCAGCATGCCCATCCACATGGCCGAGCTTGGCAGCGACAACTACGAGCAAGAGTTCACGCTCAGCCTGCTGGCCACCGAAGAGGATCAGCTCGGAAACATCGAACTGGCTCTCCAACGGATCGAAGACGGAGTCTACGGCAAGTGCGTCGATTGCGAGGGGGTGATCCCCAAGCTGCGGCTCAACGCCCTCCCCTTCACGCCCGTTTGCATCAAGTGCGCCGAGGCCCGCGATCGGGACGGGGGCGGGAGCTGACCCTGCCGCCGGCAGGGCGCGGCCCTCATTCTGCATGGTGATCGCGATGGATCGCAGCCTCTCGACTCGTCGGCGTCATGTGGCGCTGTTTGCGGTCATCGCCGTCGCCGGCTGCGCGGTCGATCTGCTCACCAAACAGTGGGCCTTCGCGCAGCCCGACCTGCTGGCTCACGAGGTCCGCTGGGCCTGGACCGGGTACGCGGGGATCCAGCTCAGCCTGAACGAAGGCGCCCTGTTCGGCATGGGACAGGGAAAGGTCGCCCTGTTCGCAGCCTTCGGTCTGGCGGCCTGCGTGGCGATTCCCTGGTGGCTCCTCCGCGGCGGCGCCGAGGGTGATTGGCGAATTGCCGCCATCCTGGGCCTCGTGCTGGGCGGCGTGCTCGGCAACCTTTACGACCGGCTCGGTCTGCCGGGGCTCGAGTGGGGAGGATTCGACCCTTCCCGCGCCGGCGAGCGCGTCTACGCCGTACGCGACTTCTTCCTCCTCGCCGGCCGCTGGAGCGACGACCCGGCCGAGCGGCTCGTGTGGCCCAACTTCAACGTGGCCGATGCGCTGCTGGTTTGCGGCGCGGGGGCGCTCCTCCTCGCGTCGTTCCGGCCCCAGCGCCCGGCGGTCGAGAGCTGAGCGCCGGCAGCGGCCGCCCGGGGCGTCGGAAAGGCCCCAGTCGCGCTGCAGCTTGCGGGATGCCGCAAATCGCCGCATCTGAGAGGAGTTTTATGGTTGTTGTGTTTACTTCTCGCTCAGAATCCCGGTAGACCCGACGTGAGTTGCTGTCGAGTGCGGCAAGCGTGACAGATGCGAACGGTCGCATCCGCCTGCCGTCGGGATCTGTTCTGTCGCGACGCGTATGAAACTCTCTCGAGCAGCCATGTACGCGGTGATGGCCGCGGTTCAGTTGTCGGACGATCCTTCCGCGCCCCCCGTCCCCTGCCGGCAAATGGCCGAGGCGGCGAAGATGCCGGAACGGTTCTTGCTGCAGGTCCTGCGGATGATGGTCAACGCGGGTCTGCTCGTGTCGACTCGCGGAGTGGTGGGGGGATACCGCCTCGCCCGGCCGGCGCACGAGATCTCGCTCCTCGAGATCGTCGAGGCGACCCAAGGGCCGCTGAAGGCCGAGCCGCTCGACCTCCCCGAGCTCTCCCAGGAACTGAGCGCCCGATTGGGCGCCCTGCTGGCCGCAGCGGTCGAGGAACACCGTCGCCGCCTTGCTCGAGTGACGCTGCACGAGCTGAGCCGCGCGGCCTGAGGCCCAGCGTTCGCTACTGCGCCGCGGCCTTCGAGCCTTCCGACGAGAACTCGATCGGCTGCCCGGTCCGCAGCGGCCACACGGCCAGCGGGGCTCCTTGTTCCCACAAGGCCCGCTTCAACAGCCGCAGTTCGTCGTAGCTGTCCGGGTAGACCCACGCCAGGATCGCCGTGCGATTGGAGGGCCGGTTGCGGATCGCCCGCTCGAGCACCCCCCCCGGCATGAGCGCCTGCTCGACCGGCACGCCGATGTCGTCGTGCTCGGGCAGAAACACCCCTCGTTGCACGTGTTTGGCGCGCGCGACGGTCATGTTGGGATTGGGGCCGGCGAGCACCTCGGCGTACCGCTCGACCCGGAACCGCATCCGGAACCCGTCGATCGGGCCGTACACGTCCGAGGCCGAATCGCGGGCGCTAAGCTGTTGCCGCAGGTAGCTCACGCCGTTGGTGCGGTGCATTTCCTCGACCAGGGCGTCGACCGGCACGACGGCCGCCAGACCGTGGCAGAGCCGCACGTGAATGACGTCGTCGCCGGCGGTCTCGGCGATCGGGGTCGGGGTCGCTTCGAGCGTCTCGACCTCGGGGGCCGCGCCCAACTGGCGCAACTGCTCCTGCGACAGTTCGTTGAGTCGGATCTGCGCCTCGACGAGCTTGCGCTGCACGTCGAACTCCTCCTGGCGATCGGCATCGAGTTTCGCCCGGCGCGCAGCGATGTCCTGCTCGACCGCGGCGCGAACCATCTCGAGTTCGATGCGGCGCGTTTCGATGAGCTTGCATTCCTGATAGGCGCCGAGCATCCGATTGGCCGCCGACTCGACCTCCTTCTGCTCGGCGACCATGTTTCGCCGGGCGGCGAGCAGCGCGGCGTCGAGTTCGGCCAGCGGCTTGCCCGCCTCCGGAGCGGCGCTATGCGAGTGCGATTTCGCTTCCGAGAGCCGCCCTGCGCGCACCCCCGCGACCATCACCAGGATGATCACGATTCCCACCATGTTGGCGATGACGTCGAGGAACGAGTCCTCGCCCGGCATCCCCTCGTCCGACTCACCGCGTCGCATGGCTAGGCTCCTGCGTGCCGGTGCGCGCGGCGGTCTCGGGGAGCCGCACGTCGATGCCGCTCCCTTCCATCAGCCGCGCCAGCTTGGTCGCGTTCGGCTCGGCGCCCGGTTCGACGGTCACCACGAGCACCGGTTTCCAATACAAGTTCTGCCCCGCGAGCCCCCAGGTCTTCACCTGGCTGCGCAAGGCGTCGACCAGTTCGTCGACGGCCTTGTCGGTCGGCTGATCGAGTCGCACTTCCGAGCCGGTCGGTTGCGCGCCCGGGTCGGCGATTCGACTCGATTGCACCGAGATCGAGTCGGCGCGGACGATCGCTTGAATCGGTCGACTGATCGGCGCCGCGTTGCGGCTGGCGAGATTGAGCGCCCAGTCGACGCCGCGGGTCTTCGCCAAGCTGTGTTCGGAGGGGGCGCTCTTCGCCGTGGAGTTCGGGATCGAGACGATCCCCGAGACGGCGTCCGGATCGGCCGACATGGCGGCGCTGCTGCTCGAAGCGGCGCCGCCGGCGACCTGTTGCGTGGGGTCGCCGGCGTCCGCGCCGGGCGCACCGGCCGCGGCCGCCGACGAACTCGACGAGTTCATGGCCGTCGCTCCCGCGGCGCCCGTCTGACCGGACGACGTCGCACCGGCAGAACCGCTTGCCGAACCGGCGAGGCTGGGGCCCGATTGTCCGCCGGCGCCTCCCCCGGCTCCGGCTCCGGCTCCGGCTCCGGCTCCAGCTCCTGTTCCGGCTGCGCCGCTGCCAGAACTGCTGGTCGTCGCCGACGTTGATCCGGCTCCAGCCGAGCCGCCGCCTCCCGTTGCGCTCCCAGCGAGCATTCCCTGACCTCCCGCGGCTCCGCTCCCGGCGCCGCTGAAGTCCGCGCCCCCTTCGCCGCTGTAGCCGGCGCTGCTGCCGAGACCGCCGCCGCTGGGCGCTCCCCCGCCGCCGGCGAGTTGCATCGAGAGTTGTTGCTCGCGGTTGAACGTTTCGGAGCGATAGGCGGTCGATCCTCCCGACGCTGCGAAGTCGCCGGGTCCCGCGGCGGATCCCTCGCCGTTGCCTTCGCCTCCGCCGAGTCCCGAGCCGCCTCCCCCGGCTCCGGTCCCGCGGCCTCCGCCGGCCATCCGCACGGCGAATCGGCTTGGCGCCGCTTCGGCCAGCGCCTGCATCCGCTCGCGCGATTGCATGACCGCGTGCGACATGACGTCGGCGAGCACCGGGTCGGGCGCGGCGTAGCGGAGCTTGGCGTCGGACTCGACGAACTCGTAGCCGAAATCGCCGTCCCACGCCCGGATCGCCTTCACCGCGGCGAAGTACGCCTGGTCCCCTTCGGGCCGGACGATCAACAGCGGATAGGCGTTGGGGGGCTCGGTCCCCGCTTGACGGGCTTCGCTGTTGAGCTTCTCCCGCGCCGCGCGGATCGCCGAGGCAAGCGGATTGCCTGCGCGACTGGCCATCAGAAAATCGTCGGCTGAGAGCTTGATCCCTTCCGGTTGAATGACGACCCCGTCCGCGACGCACTCAACGAAGATCGGCTTGCGATACGTGCCGCTGGCGCCCTGGTAGGGGACGATCGCGTAGGACTTGGGCGCCGTGTCCTGATTGCGCGACTCGTCGAGGCGCTGCTGCGTGTCGCGGACCAGTTGGTCGAGCCGCCGGAGTTCGGCCGCGGCTTGCAGCCGATCGACCGTTTGGTTGTTCTCGGCCGCCTTGAGCTGTTCGGCGGCGATATGGAGCTTGGCTAGGTCGTGCTCGAGCCGCCGCTGGGCGTCCTCGCTATGGGCGAGCCGAGCCTGCTCTTCGCGCAGCTTGTCCGCCGCCTGGCGGCGCAGCTCGCCGAGCTTGGCCTGCTCGGCTTCCAGCTCGCGCAGCGCGGCGACGATCGCGGCCCGGCGCTCGGCGTCGGCCGGCGCTTCGGCGATCGACGCCGGTTCGATGCGCTCGACTCGCCGTTTGGCCGCCTCGGAAAGCACCACGAGCAGCACCAAGAGGCCGCCCATCGTGCATAACAGGACTGCCAGAAACGGGAACAGCGCGATCGCGTCGGCGGATTTAATCGCCCGGCGACTCGTCATGCGGCTTGGCTTTTCGAGTTGGTCTCAGAGGGGGTCTCAGCCGAGTGATCGTCGCGCGCAATCGCCAGCGGCCGGCCGATCCGGAGATTGAGCAACTGCAGCGAGGTCGACAGGTGATTGACGAGCTTCTCGAAGTCGTGCACCGTGGCCAGCCGCGTCAGGTTGCTCACGAGCGCCTCTTCCAACTTGCGAACGGCGCCGGTCGACTCGACGACGCGCAGCAGCACGTCGCTTTGCTTGATGAGCTGCTCCTGTTGCGCGACCGTCGTTCCGGCGGCCTCGACGAGCGCGACCTGCATCTCGCGGAGCAGTTCTTCGCTTTGCTGAATGAGCTTCTCCTGGCGCGACGCGGCGACGACCATCGCTTCGCCGAGAGCGGCTTCGACCTCGGCCAGATGGCGCCGGTTTTGCTCGCCGAGATCCCGCTCCGTGGCGACCAACAAATCGGCGTGACGGTTCATCGCCCCGGCCAGGGTCTCGCCTTGCGTTTCGATCGCCGCGACGAACGCGCCGGCGTGTTGCTCGACGTTCTCGCTGAGGATCTCCGCGTGCCGGACGAGCATGTCCTTCATGTCGCGGGTGTGAGCGGCGACTCCCTCGTTGAGGGCGTGAGCATGAGCGTCGAGCCCCGCCGCGAGACTGTCGGCCAGCGACTCGCGCAGCGCGTTGGCCGCCGACGCCGCCGTGTGTTCCCACGCGCTGGCGACGCGGGCGAAGGCGTCGCCCATCAGCGCCGTTTGCCGGGCGGCGGCCGTTTCGATCGTGGCGAGCAGTTGCTCGTTCATCCGCCGAACGCTGGCCAAGTGGGGGTCGTTGCTGGACCCGAGCTGCTGGAAGCGACCCAACAGCTCGCGATTGACTCGCTCGTCGACGAGGCTCAGCAGCCGTCCGTCGACCCGCTCGACGGCGAATTTGGTGAACAGCAGCACGATCGACAACGCCAGGGCCTGCGCCGTGGTGTCGAACGCCACGCTCAGCCCCGCGATGACGTTGGGCAGACTGAGCTCCATGTCCTTGCCCGAGAGCTGCCCGATGGCGAGCGTGATGCCGATGACCGTGCCGAGGAAGCCCAAGATGGGGATCGTCGACGCGATCACGCGAACCGTCGCGTAGCTTTGATTCATGCGGTCGAGGTCGACGTCTTCGAGTCGGCGCAGTTGGTCGTCGAGCGCGTCGGCCGAGCCCTTGTCTTTGACGTACAGCAACGCGTGCCGCAGCCGGCGCAGGAAGTAGCCGTCCTGCAGGCTCTCGTGCGCCGCGTCGACTTCGGCGAGGAGCCGGTCGGCGTCAGCGGGAGTCTGCCCGTCGGCCGGGGGGGCGGACAGCCCGGTCCGCTCGAGGGCCCCGAACTGCACCAGCAGCCCCAGCATACGGATCGTCAGGCCGGCTAGCCCGACGAAAAACAGCGTGGCCGTGGCGTACTTGACCTCCCAGCCGTCGCCGTCGAAGTAACGGCCGATCGTGCTGGCGTCGTCGGCAGGGCGCACCACAAAGGCGTAGAAGGCCAGGCAGAAGAGCCCGCCCCAGACGACCCCTTGTCGCAACAGCCATTCGGATACGGAAGTAATGCGACTCACGACGAGCTTCCTTTCTCACGACCCCGTTTCGGCGTCTTATTTTGTTGACAGCAAGCAGACGAACCGAGCGCGCACCGCCGCGGCGGGTCTGTCGCTGTTCCCTCAGAATCGGCGCAACCGGCAAACTCGGCTGAGTCAAACTTGGCGAAATCTGCCGACGCCGACGCCGGCGCCAGCGGTGCTGGCGAAGGGGCTGGGGGCAAGGGGGACTGCGAAGGCCCCTTTCGAACCGCCAAGTGCGCCAAGGACCTTGTGGGTCTCGCCCCTCGGGGGGAACGACGCAGGCAACCGGAGATCGCCGCAGACTCACGGCCGGCGACGCCTTGCTCGGCGCCCAACTGCGGTCAATGAGAAGTCCTTCGTGGCGCCGGAGCCGAAGCTCGGTTGCCAGTCCCGAGTCTGCAGCCGACTGGTTCCAGCAAGAACTTCACTTCGGGACCCTCCCCTGGGCTTCGTCGGAGGAACCGACAAAGATTGCCAAAGGAGCGATGCGTCCGCGGTCGATATCTCTTGTGCTCGCAAGGAGCGACGGCCGCCGTCGGGGGGGAACCGCGGGGCGTCGCACTCTCTGCCGCGCGTGCAAAGGGGGATGCTTCTCACGCGGCGCCGATTGCTCGGCCACCAACGTCGGAAGCGCATGCGCGCAGACCGCGAGCTTTATCGCACATCCCAGGGGGGACGGCAGGTTCGGTACGTCGACGTCGACGACCGAGCCTGCCTTTTTTTGTGCGCAGCGGACGAGCGCTGTCCTACGTCGCCGGCGCGCCGATCGCGGCAGTGAGCGGGAGCGTCTCGCGCCACCGCGTTACGGCCGGGTGATCGAGCGGGCCGCCGTGTCCCACAAAGAGCCGCCCGTTCGTCGCGGCCAGCACGCGGTCGATGGAATCGTAAAGTTGCGGCAGGTCCTCGGCGAAGTAGGGAAGCCGCGGTCGCGAGGGCTGAATGAGCCCGCCGAGAAAACCGCCGATGAGGACGTCGCCGGCGAATGCGTCGCCGTCGGCCGTCACCAGCGTGATCGAACCGGGCGAGTGGCCCGGGGTCTCCAGCACCTGCGCCGGCAGTCCCCACTCGCCCAGCGACGCCCCCTCGCTGAGCGGGACGTCGATCTCGAAGGACTCGAATCGTCGATCGACCAGCGGCAGGAGGATTCGATGGCGCGGTCGCACGGGGACGAGGTTGCTCATTCGGCCGGCGCGGATCATCGGCAAATCGCCGCGGTGGGCTGCGATGGGCGCCCCGGTGAGCCGCTGGAGTTCCGCCGCGGCGCCGACATGATCGGCGTGACCGTGAGTGGCGACGATCAGGGCGACGTCGCGCGGCTCGACGCCGCGCTTCTTGACGGCGCGAAGAATTCGCTTCGCTTCGCCGGGACTCCCCGCATCGACGAGCACGGGGCGCTCGCTGCAAACGAGGTACGCGGTGGACAGACGCAGGCGAATCGGGTGAATCACGGGACAAGCTCGGCACGGCCGGGGGGGATTTATCCTACTCCCATCGACGTGAACTGAGGAAGGACCCTCTGCGAGAACCATGCGATCTCGAAGTTCCTCCGGCGCTGACAGGACTCGCGTCGGGGGGCAGGGACGCAGAGGTCCCGGCTCGCGCGCTTGCGGAATTTCGCCCGGGATCGACGCAGACGCACCCTTGGGGAGGGTCGGCGGGGACCGTTGGTCTCATTAAAATCGCAGGGGCGGAGGCGGCGATCGTCGCTTCCCTGACTTGGCTTCTCTCCGCGGCGTTGAGCCGCTTGTCTTTTTTTAGGCGACGTTTATGCGATTGTCGACTGCGGCGTTGGCGTGCGTGTGTTCGTGTTCGGCGTTGACGCGGGAATGCCCGGCGGCTCCGCGGGTCGTGAAGGTCGTCGGGTCGATCCAACAGGCGATCGACTCGGTCCCGGCCGACAACCGCGAGCGCGTCGTCATCGAGATCCCCGACGGCGTTTACAACGAACGGTTCCGGCTCGATCAGAATCGCGTCACGCTGCGCGGCGCGAGTCGCGACGGGGTGCGGATCGAGTTCAGTTATCCCCGGTCCGAATACGACCGACGCCCCGATCGGCTCGGCCCCGGGGTCGTGAATTTGTTCGGCGACGATTGCGTGCTGGAGAATCTCTCGATCACCAACACCCAGCCGAGCGGCGAACACGCCTTCTCGATCTACGGACAGCCTAATCGGTTGATTCTGGACAACTGCAACGTGCTCGGGGTGGGGGGAGATACGGTGTCGCTGTGGAACACGTCGTTCGGCATGTATTACCACCGCAATTGCTCGTTTCAGGGGCGGGTCGATTTCGTCTGCCCGCGCGGGTGGTGCTTCGTGCGCGATTCGCAGTTCGAGGAGGTCGATCGCACGGCCGCGTTGTGGCACGACGGGCATATGGATCCGCGGATGAAGTACGTGCTGCGGAACTGCCAATTCACGGGGGTGCAGGATTGGTGGTTGGGTCGGAACCACTATCCGTCGCAATTCTACTTGCTCGATTGCACGTTCAGCGAATCGATGGCCGACAAGCCGATCGGCACGGTCGTCGATCTGCAGACGTTTCCCGAGGCGATGCACCCGCTGTTCGACCGACGGTATTACTTCAACTGTCATCGCGAGGGGGGCGACTTCGCCTGGCATGCCGACAACTTGCAGGCCGCCGCGGGGGCGCCGACGCCCGCGGAGATCACCGCTGCGTGGACCTTCGACGGTCGCTGGGATCCCGAGAGAGACGCGGCGCCGGGGGTCGAGAGCGTCGAAGTCGCCGACGGCGGGGAGATTGTGGTGCAGTTCAGCGAACCGGTCGCGGGGCTGGCCGGGGCCGCGATTGCGCGGGGCGACGGTTCGCGGGCCGAGTATGCCCGAGGGAGCGGGACGCGGCGGGCGACGTTCGTCGGCGGCGCCGAGGGGTCGCCTCCGCATCGCTTCGTACCGGCCGCTGCCGACGCGGCGTACGGCGCGACGGCGACGCTCGCCATGCGATACGTTACGGAGCAAGACCTGCCGCCGGGGGGGCCGCTGAAATCGCTCACGCTGCTGACGGTGGGCGACTCGACGGTCGCCGACTACGCCGAGAACAGTCCCCTGCAAGGATGGGGCTGGGGGCTGCGGCGGTTCGTCGACGAGCGCGTCACGGTCGTCAACGGAGCCAAGAACGGGCGCAGCTCAAAGAGCTTTCGCGCCGAGGGACTGTGGGACACGGCGCGTCGCTCGAACCCGGACCTCGTCCTGATTCAGTTCGGTCACAACGACAATCCCGGCAAGGGGCCTGAGCGCGAGACCGATCCGGCCGAAGGGGGCGACTTTCGCGCGAACCTGCGGCGGTACGTCGACGAGGCTCGTGCGGCGGGGGCGACGCCCGTGCTGTTGACGCCGCCGGCGCGACGCCACTTCGACGAGTCGGGGCGGATTGCCGCGGATGCGAACGCCGCGTACGCCGAGGCCGCGCGGGCCGTGGCGGCCGAGGCGGAGTGCCCGCTGGTCGACTTGGCTCGGTTGTCGACCGATCTGTTCAACAACCTGGGCGCCGCGACGAGCGACGCGTTGCAGGTCCCCGGGGATCGGACGCACTTCAACCCGACCGGGGCGCGACGTCTGGCGGCCCTGGTGCTGGGCGAGTTGCAGCAGCAGTTGCCGGAACTGCGAACGTTTGTGGATCAGGAACGTCTCACGCGCCCGTAGCGGGAGTGCACCAGGAGTTCTCCGGTCAGTCGCCCAAGGGCGCGGTGGCGAGCACGTGGTAGCGCGGGCCGTCGCGGGAGAGTTCGCTGGCGTAGACGATCACCTCGTCGACTCCCATCGTGCCGCCAGGATCGTCGGCCAGCTTGGCAAGACGGTCGCTGAGCACCGGCCCGGGGTTGCCGCCTCGGCTGGCGCGGCCGAGGGTGAGGTGCGGGACGAATTGGCGGTTCTCGTTGTGAAAGCCCATCGAAGCGATCGCTTGCTCGACGACACCCTGGAGTTTGCACATCCGCTCGCTCCCCTCCCCCGCCCCGAGCCACAATGTGCGCGGCCGCTGGATCGACGGGAACGCCCCGACGCCGCGGGCTTCGAGCGTGAACGCCGGCACGTCGGCCACGGCCCGCGCGACGCGCAGGCAGACGGTCGCCATCTCCTGGTCGTCCAGATCGCCGAGGAACTTCAGCGTCCAGTGGAGATTGTCCGGCTCGACCCACTTGACGTTCTCGGCGGCCGAAGCGAGACGCTCGATCGCCAGGACCGCCGCGGCATGGACCGCGTCGACGGCGGCGACGGCAATGAAGGTGCGGGTCTTGGACATGGGGGCGATTGAGGGCGGGCTGATTCCGGGTGCGAACTGCATTCAGAGTAACGCCGCTGGCGGTCGCCGACAGGGGGAGAGCGACTCGGCACAGGCAAGTCGGGTCGTAGTCAGGCCGATGAGGACTCCGCTAGGCGAGCGGGGACACACGAGCGTCTCGCTCGATCGTGTCAGTAATCTCCTCCTCCGAGCAATGCCGTTCCCTTGCGGACCAGCCGGGAAAAATGGCTGAACCAACTCGGCGGATTCCGCGCTGCGGTCCGCAATGGCCTGTCGGCCCGGTCTTCCGGCTTGGCTCCGGGAGCGGCTCTTTAGCCGCCGTTTTTTGATGTTGCGCACCAGATGTTTTGAATCCCCGCAATTTCATTGCAACGAACGTCCGGGAGCTTGCAACGGGCGATCGGGTAGTTAGAGTTGAGCCGGATGGAGGCCCGGCGGCGGCTGCATCGGACAGGATCACTTGTCAGCCACTCGTGACGGTCGCCGCTGCGGCAGTTTCGGAGCGGCGCGGGAATTCGGCTGCTGAGTTGCGGTCCCGCGAACTTTTCTCATTCACTTTTCACACCCTCGGTATCTTCCTTGGGCGCCAGGCGCTCGAGGCAGGAGGCACCAATGACGAGACTCTCTTGGGCAGGCTTGGCGGCCGTGGCGCTCGTGGGCTGGGCGACTACGCCCGCTTCGGCGACCTTGTGGACGCTATTGGACAATTTCGACGGCTACGACAACTCGGTGCAAACTAGGACGACTGACGCGACAGGCGGCGTCTGGAGCGCGGAATTCGTCGGTACGAACAACTCGCACGTCATCAATACGGATCAAGGCAAATCGCTGGCGACCTACGGCGGCGCGGCGTGGCGGGGAGCCGAGCGCAATCTCACCGGTTCTGGCGCCGCTGTGCTCGTGGGAGAGATTCAAACCCTTTTTTGGCAAGTCCGGGCGACGAGTACGGGCGGCGGCTATGACTTCATGATGGGTCTCTCGCCGAGCGTTGCTCGCATTGACACGGCCGACGCTTGGCGGGACTTCAACGTCATGCCGTTTGTGAACAACGCCGCGTCAACTCCCTTCATCAACGCTCAGGCCCCGACGACGCCCTGGTGGGCGCCGATGAACGCCAACGAGTGGTACAACGTGTGGGTCGTCGTCGACAACAATGCGACGGCCCCGACCTACGATTTGTACTACTCTTCGGGCACGAACGCACCGTCGCTGGTGGCGACCAACGCGATTTGGCGAAATACGGGCGAACCCGGAATGGGGATCAACCAAGATCTCAATGCGATTGGTTTTATGTCTGCCGGCGGGGCCGGGTCCGAGTTGTGGATTGACAATATCTTCTTTGCCTCCGGCGAGGTCCTGACGAATCCCTTGGTTGCCGTTCCCGAGGCGTCAGCGATGCTTTTCGGCAGCGTCGCGTGCATCGCCGCCGGGGCGGGTTACGTCCGTCGGCGTCGTGCCGGCTCGTCCCCAAGATAGCTCAGTCCGACACGCAAGCTTTGATCGACGCCAAGACTCGCAGTCGCCCCGTGCGGCTGCGGGTTTTTTCTTTGCGCTGTTTTGCGATCTCGCGGGGATCAAGGAGGCGCTTCGTCGGTCGCTCGCATTGCGAGAAGTTCGGTCTCGTCTCACAATACCCCCTTTCCGTTCGAGCGGGGAGGAGCCGAGATGACAAGCGGATGGGGACTAGCCCTGCTGGGGCTGCTGGCCGGGGTCGCGTCGGGGATGTTCGGGATCGGCGGGGGGCTGATCATCGTTCCCGCGCTGATCTATTTCTTCGAGTTCTCGCAGCACAGGGCCACGGGCACGAGCCTTGCCGTGCTGTTGCCGCCGATCGGGCTGGCGGCGACGCTCGAGTTCTACCGCCGGGGGAACGTCGACCTGCGCGCCGCTGCGATCATCGCCGCCGGGGTCTTCGCGGGGAGTTGGGTCGGCGCTTACGGCGCCAACCAGTTGAAGGGCCCGCACCTGCGGCTGGCGTTCGGCGTGTTCATCGTGCTGGCGGGGATCTACATGATCTACGGGGCCTGTCGGAAACTGGGGTGGATCGCGTAGCAGTCGCCGGCAGCCGGGGGCGAGCCGGCACGTTGCGGGCGAGTCATGCGGTGATCTCGAAAAACAGTTGGGATCCCAACATTCGTGCCCGGCCGGTCGTCTGGAGCGTATTGCCGCGGGAACGCGGAAGTGACGTCAGCACGTGGCTTGGCGTTTCGACGGTTCGCCGCGCCGCGTTTGCGATGCTGCGGCGACGGCGGCGTTCGGCTCTGCCCGGGGACCGCCGGCACGCGCGCCGACGGTTGAATTCCAGAGCGTCTCGCCGCCGACGCCGGCTCGCCGCGGAGACGCGCCGATGGTCCGTCGTCGAACAGCGGGATTATCGCAAGCGCGACGGGCGATTGCGAGGCGCAGTTTTGGGCCACTTTGGCGAGCGGGGCGCTCCGCGGGCTGACGCCGCGCGGCTCGGGGTTTGGCGACGCCCCTGGAATTGCCGGGCTGCGGCTTGAGGCGCTGGCTGCGCGCGTTTAGAAGCTCAGCATCTTGCGGAACGCGGTCATCCGCTTGTCGATGTCTTCGCGGGTGATGTCGTGCATTCGCTCGAGGCCGAAGTCTTCGACGTTGAAGCTGGCGACGATCACGCCGTAGGCCATCGCCGTTTTGAGCGTTTCGGCGTCGAAGGCGTCTTGCTCGGCGAGGTAGCCCATCATGCCCCCCGCGAAGCTGTCGCCGGCGCCGGTGGGGTCGATGACGTCGGGGGTGGGGAACGCGGGCATGACGTACGTCTCATGCTCGCCGAAGAACATGGCTCCGTGCTCGCCCTTCTTGATGATGACGAACTTGGGGCCCATCGCCTGCACGGCCTTGCCGGCGGCGACGAGGTTCTCGGTCCCGGTCAACAGCTTCGCCTCGCCGTCGTTGAGCACCAGCCCGTCGAGTTGTCCCAGCAGGCGGTCGAGGTCGGAGCGTTGGGTGTTGATCCACAGGTCCATTGTGTCGGCGACGGCCAGCCGGCGGCCCGGGACCTGGTCGAGGACCTTCATCTGCACTCCCGGCACGCCGTTGGCGAGGAAGACGTACTTCGCGCGGCGGTAACTTTCGGGGAGCACGGGGTCGAATTCGCCGAAGACGTTCAACTGGACGTCGAGCGTCTCGCGGTCGTTCATGTTGGGGAGGTAGCGGCCGGTCCAGGTGAAGGTCTTGCCCCCCGCGACGACGTGCAGCCCGCTGGTGTCGATGCCGCGGTCGGCGAGCATCTGGGTATGCTCCTCGGGCCAGTCGGCGCCGACGACCCCCACGAGCCGCACGGAGGTGAAGAAACTGGCGGCCACGGAAAAGTGAGTCGCCGAGCCTCCCAGCAGGTCGTTGCGGCGCTCCGTGGGGGTTTCGACATGGTCGATGGCGACCGATCCGACGACGACAAGCGACATGGTGCGAGGCTTCTGGCAGGGAGGGGGGAAGTGCGGAAAAGGGCTGATTATGGCCCGGGCGGTGCGCGGGTCGCAAGGCGCCAGTCGGGCAAGAAGGGCCCGCGTATCACGCGAATGACCGCCGACGCCGATAGGTTTCCGTCGCCAAACGCTCGCAGGCCGCGGACGACTGGGCGTCCGCGGCCTGCGGGGCGTGTTGAGTCTGGCTGCCGAGCGAGAGATCAACTCGACGGATCGTCGTCGCGCGAGTTGTGGATGGCGATGGGGATTGCGATCGCCGCGGCGATCAGCCCGCCGACGACCAGCGGATTGGCGAGGGCTTCCTTGCAGCCGGCCATGCCGGCCGCCACCGGGCTGCCGCAGTTTTGAGCGAGGGCGAGATCCGCGTTCTCGACGACCAACAGTTGCGGCGCGGCACTGGGAGGTGCGGCGGCTGGGGTCCAGGCGCGACACATTTGCACCTGACCGCCAACCTGCACCTGATGGACGCCGCCGCGGACTCCTTCAATCCGGAAGCGACCCTGCTGATCGGTGGTGGCGCCGACGACCGGCTTGGCGTCGGCGACGACGACCGTCTGGCCGGCCACGGGGACCCCTTGCGGAGTCGTGACGACGCCGGCCAAGGCGCCGCGGGCGTCGAGCTTGACGTCGACGACGCGGGGCGCCGGGGGCGGCGCGACTTTCGCCGGAGCGGCTTGCCGTTCGACGGGCGTCTGGGCGACCACGGTCGCAGGCTGCAGCGTCATCGCTGCGACGGCCGCGATGGCGGCCGCACGCGAGAATCGAGAGTTCTTGGTCATGGCGTGTTTCCTGTCGCCCCCCGTGGTTGGACGAACGTATCGGCGCGAACCGGCGGGAACGCGGCGAAGCCAGCGGCGCATGAGCGCCGCGAGGGACTGTAGCAATGAAGTGCTCGTGGGAAAAGGTCGGTTCGCCTCGGCGAACCGCGAACAAGTTCGGCGCTTGCCAGCGAGCGCGGCGCCGGTCGCTAAAGCCGCAAGCCGCGCTCATCGGTCGAGCGCGGCTTGCGGAGTGAACTCAGACGTTGGAGAGGCGGATCAGCTGGACGGATCGTCGTCGTCCAGGGCGATCGGAATCGCGATGGCGGCGGCGACGATGCCCGCGGTCATCAGCGGATGCTTCACCATCCAGCCGCCGACGGCGCTGAACGGATTGGCGCCGCGCACGACGTCGGCGTCGGACACCAGCAGCACGCCGTTCGAGGCGGCCGGCGGAGCGGTCCGAGGGGCCCAGACGCGGTAGGCTCCCTGATGGCCGGGGGCGGCGATCTCGTAGACGCCCCCCTTGAGGCCGTTGACGGCGAATTCGCCCTGGTCGTTGGTCTTGGCTTCCGCGACCGGACGGCCTTGCGATTGGATCGAAATCATGGCGGAGGGCAGCGGGGCGCCTTGGCCGTCGACCAGTTGGCCGACCAGCACGCCGCCGTCGCGGAGCGCGACGTCGGTCGGGGCGAGACGTTGCGGAGCCGGAGGCGCGGCCAGCGCCGGCGCCGCCAGCATGCAGAAACATGCGGCCGTGGCCGCAGCGGATTGGAGTCGTCGAAGCATCATGCCATTCACTCCCGGTCTCGGTGGTTTACGAGTCGTCGCACAGCGTCCTGTTGCCGTGCGAGAGGCGGTTCGTAACACAGCGCTTGCCGACGAATGCCGACGATATTGCACCGCTAGCTGGGGTATCGGCTCGCGTCGCGCTTGATCTTCACCACAATCACGAATCTGCGCCAACTTTGCGGTCTGCGACGAGTTGCCTGTACCGCTGGAAGAGGCTGAAGTCAGTGCGAGCATTCGACCGACGTAGTCGGCGCTCGTGGTTGCGGGCATACGTTATGCGGCGCGCCAGTGTTTGAAGTGCCGGACGAGTTGCTCGTCGACGCTTGGGATCGCGGCGGCGAGTCGCGTCGAGAGTTGCCCGGGAGGGTTGCCGCGCCGGACGTCCGCCAGGAACGCCACAAGCGTGCGGTGCGCCGCCACCGGTCCGTGCAGCATGAAGTGAACCCACGCCCAGGCGAACCGGTACTCCGCGGCGCCCATGTCGGCGAGCGTGTGGCGCGACTCGAGCGACGCGACGGTCTGCATCATTCCCAGCCGCAAATTCCAGCGGAGCGTGCGGAGATGCTCGTGGCGAAATGCGCGGTCCGAGGCGGGGACCTCGAAGTACTCGGCCAGTCCCTCGTCGAGCCACAGCGGGACCATCGCCAGATCGGCATGGAGCAGCGCATGCGTGCATTCGTGCCGCAGGTCGACCGGCAGTTCGCGGTGCTGAAATGCGTAGACCGCCCCGCGGCCTCCCGACTGGACGTACAGGGCGCGGCGGTAGGGGACGCGCGGGAACTGGGTGCGCAGCAACTCGCGGTGCGAGCGTTCGTCGGCCGCAAGGTAGACGTCGATCGTTTGCTGCGCCGGGGCCACGGCCAAGGTGCGCTGGAGCTCGGCCTGCAGGCTGCCGAGGCCGGCCAGTTCGGCGTCGAGGCTTGCCAGGGGAAACGCGGCGGCGACTTGGAAGGGTCCGTAGGCGCGGCGATCGACCCATGCGGGCGCAGCGGCTGCGGCGATGCGCCACCCGCAGGCCGCGGCGAGGCCCACGCCGACGCCGAGCAGTTCACGCCGCGTGTAGCGATGCATCAGGCGGCCTTTCGTCGCGAGGAGAACAAGCTGCGCCATCCGCGAGGAGCGGCGGAGGTCATGCGGCGGGCCGGCTGCAGTCGGCCCGCGGAGACGTCTCGTCCCGCGGCCACGAGCGCCGGATTGATTGAGCAGATCGTCTCGGCGACGTCGCGGCCGACGATTTCGGCGGCGCGGTCGAACGAGCGTCGCAGCAGCGGGCGGCGGGAACGGGGGCTGTGCCCGTCGCTCGCCAGGACGTGGATCAGACCCTGTCGCAACATCCACTCGCTGAGGCGTTGGCTGTCGGCGCCGAACGTGCCGACGAGGCTGCCGGCGGTCACCTGCATGAGACAGCCGGCCTCGACCAGATCGGGGAGCAGTTCGGGCTCGTTGAGCAAGCCGCGATTGCGTTCGGGATGCGAGAGGATGCCGGTGATGCCGTGGCGTTTGAGTTCGGCGAGCAGGCCTTCGAGCGGCAGGTACGTTTCGTGCGGCAGTTCCAACAGGACATGGCGACCGTGATCGCCGAGGGTGAGGACTTCGCCTGACAGGAGCTTGTGCACCATGCCATCGTCGATCCGCACGTCGGCGCCGGGGAGGATTTCGAGTGCGAGGCCGGCGTCGTCCAGTGCGGCTTGCAGTTCGCCGGTCCAGCGGCGAATGTCGTCGCCGTGGTTGTGGGCGAAGTTGCCGAGTTGGTGAGGCGTGACGACGATCGTGCGGGTCCCGTCGGCGACGGCCAAGCCGGCCATGGCCAGCGACGCGGCAAGATCGGCGGCGCCGTCGTCGACGCCCGGCAGCAGGTGGCAGTGGATATCGGTGAAGCCGGCAGTCATGGTCGCACGTCCCTGGCACTACGGTGCGCACCGGTCCGATCGATGTCGGACGGGGCGAATCGGGGCGGGAGTGTACCGAGCGTCCCGGACCGGTCAATGCCGAGTCGGGCGTCTCGCTAGCGAGCTCGCCAGGGGCGTTTGGCGTCGAATTGTCCCCGGGCGCGAACCTGGCCGTACCTGACGCCGTTCAGGCTAGCTCGAGCGGCCAGGGAGTCAGCAACTCGACCCCCGAGTCGGTAACGACGTAGTTTTGTTCGAGTCGCAGGCCCGTGCGCAGGTCGCGATGATAGAGTCCCGGCTCGGCGGTGAAGAAATCGCCGACAGCGAAATGGTCGTCCCATTCGGGGTTGAGATGGGGCCCTTCGTGCGGGGCGAGGCCGACGCCGTGCCCCAAATGGTGGTTGAACGCCCAGGGGGATTGCAGATCGAGCCGCTGCTGGGCGTCGAGGTGCAGCTCGCGGCAACTGACGCCGGGGCGGACGGTCGATTCGATCCAGGCGAAGAGCTCCTGCACGGCCTTCCAGGCCCGCAGTTGCTCGGGCGTGGGATCACCCCCGACGGCAATTGTGCGGGCGTTGTCGCTGTAGTAGCCGCGGAAGCCGACCCCCAAATCGAGGATCCACAGCTCGCCGGCTTGGGCCAGCCGGTCGCGCGGGGGACCTCCGCGGGAGCAGCTTTGGAAGTCTTGCCCCAGGTAGGTCAGCGGTTCTCCGAGCGTCGTCACGGCGACCGTGTGAAGCTCGCAGTACAGGTCCAGCTCCGACAGCCCGGGGCGGATGATTTGCCGGGCGCGGGCGTACATCGCGGCGTTCGCCTCGTTGGCCCGGCGCATCATTCGCAGTTCGTCGGCGTCCTTGCGGCGGCGGAGGGCGAACAGCGTCGGTTCGGCGTCAACGACGGGGCTCGCGGCGGCCGCTTGCAGCGCCGGGCGCCAGTGAGACCACTCACCCGCGGTCGTCCCGGTCGTCGGCTGAAGCGCCGCCACGAGCGCGGCGGCGCTGGCGGCCGCCTGGTCGTCGCGGAAGGTGGAGAACCGCTTGGCCGCGTAGCCTGCCGTTTCGTCCGCGGCGGCCGGGGTTCCCAGTTTGCGATCGGGAAGGGCCAACGTCAGCCGGCCATCGGCGTCGAGCGCCGCGCAAGGAGTCCACAGCGGCCCGAGATGGACTCCGGTGAGCCACTGGATCGATTCTCCGCGAGTCAGCAGAACACGGCTCCAGCCGTGTCGTTCCATCTCGGCCAGCAGTCGTTGCTGGCGCCGCCGGCAAGCGGCCAAATCGGGGGCGTAGGGGTGATGTTCGGGCATCGGTTTCTCGCTGGCATAGCGGCGGGGCGACGGCGAGCTGGGGGAGTTCGTCTCGTCGGACCGGGGTCAGCTACCCTAATGGCAGCCCCCCGGGTTTAGCAATCGGTCGACGTGCGGTTCCGGGTCGAGGGGACGCGATCGTCTAGTGCAAAGGCTCCTGGCGCCCGAGGGCTCGATTCCTGTCTCATATCGGGACATTCGTCCCGGGTTGGGACGGATTCAGGCTTCTCAGCCCCTTGGGACGGTGGCTGATCAGTCGGGCTGATGTGAATGTAAGTCCATTTGCAGCAAATGGTTGCGCTGTTTGTGATTGATCTCAGCCAGTTCTGCAGAGACTTGGCACGCCGAGTGCGGTTAGAGGACATATCACTAAGGGGCAAGCCGCTTGAGCGAGTCAGGCTGGACCGCCTGCCTTGAACTCTTTTCCCGAGAGGACCAGTAGGATGCTCGTACTCAGTCGTAAAGTTGGTGAACGAATTCACGTCGGCAACGGCATTGTCGTGGAGGTTCGTCGAGTCGCCGGCAATCGGGTGACGATAGCCGTCGAGGCGCCCCGAGACATGCGAATCCTTCGCGGCGAGCTGTTCGAGGCCGCCACGTCGTTCGAGGGCGAACAGGCAGTCCCGGACGACGAAGAGACGGCGAGTTCGCCGGTCGTTCTCGGTCATGGCGATCTCGGGCTTTCCGTTTCCTCGCATACGGTGGCGTAACCGGCGCGACGCGATTGCCGATGGAAGCAGGGCCGAGTGCGCTCGCCGCGGATTTGACGTATGCACGAGGCAGCATGCGTCGTCCGAGGCGGGCGCATTCGGCTCTTTTTTTGTCGCTTGCGGGCTAGTTGCCGCTGGCCGTGAGGCCGTGACTGGCGTTTCGCCCGCTCGCATTCGCTAGCACGCGCCGGCGGCGTTGACGCGGTTTGCCGCGGCGCCCTACTCTCTCGGCCCTCGCGCCCGGGGTCACGACGCCCGCGGGGTTGCGAACATTCTCGGCCGTTGACAGGCTCGTCATGCAGGGATGCAGGACAAGTTGCGCACGTGGCCCGCACTTGCGGGGCGTCGTGTTGCATGCGCTGGCGGCGGCGTGTTTGGCTGCGACGCTGGGGGGGTGCAGCACCTCGTCAAATCGGTGGGTCTCGCTGCGGACGACCCCGCGCAATCCGCTCACCGACACCTTGGGGCTCGTGACGCGTCAAGGGCCGAAGCCGACCGAGCGGACGATGCAGTTGTTGCGTCGGTACGACATGGTCGGTCGACTGCAGGGAGACCGCGCCGCACTGTTGGCTGAGATCGAGGCGATCGATCGTCGCGAGCCGAATCGCGAACACGCCTACGCCCAGGCCGAGCTGGCGTACGTCGGGGCCAAGAAGGCCGAAACGGCGATGAAGACCGACGAGGCGCTCAAACTGTACGGGGCCTCGGTGCTGCACGCCTATCGCTATCTGTTCGCCGACGGCTACGCGGCGACGAGCAACCCGTACGATCCGCAGTTTCGCCGGGCGTGCGATCTGTATAACGGTGCGCTTGAGGGGACGTTGCGCATTGTTCGCGCGGGCGGCAAGCTGAGCCCGGGAACGACGCACATGCTGCATGCCGCCGACGGCGACTGCCAGATCGAAGTCGTGCTGCGCAGCAACGGGTGGCATGCGGACGACATCGACCACATCGAATTCGTCAGCGACTACGAAGTCCACGGCCTGCGGAACCACTATCACAATTTCGGTTTGGGGGTGCCGCTGATCGCGGTGCGTCGGCACCACGAGGGCGCCGACCCGGACGAAGCGTTCTACCCGCCCGACTTGTCGTTCCCGGTGACGGCGTTCCTGCGGATCGAGTCGGACGCGTTGCGCGAACGTCCTCCGGTCCAGGGGCCTTCCCTTGCGGCGACGGCGACGACCAAGCTGCCGCAGCCGGTGACGCGGGCCGTGCTGGAACTGTACGATCCGCTCGAAGCGACGTCGGTGGCCGTGGCGGAAGCGAAGGTGCCGCTCGAAACCGACTTGAGCACGCCGTTGGCCCACTTCCTCAGCCAGCCGGCGCTCGACGACGACCGGGTGTCGACCCTGGGGCTGCTCAAGCCGGAAAAAGTGGCGCAGCTCACCGGGCTGTACATGCTCGAGCCGTATCGTCCCGACAAGATCCCGGTCGTGATGGTCCACGGGCTGTGGTCGAGCCCGGTGACCTGGATGGAGATGTTCAACGATCTGCGGAGCGATCCGTACTTGCGGGATTACTACCAGTTCTGGTTTTACCTGTACCCGACGGGTCAGCCGTTCTGGTACAGCGCGGGCAGAATGCGCGAGGATCTGGCGGTCATGCGGCAAACGCTCGACCCCGCCAGACGGGAGCCGGCGCTCGACCAGATGGTGCTGGTGGGCCACAGCATGGGAGGGCTTGTCTCGAAGCTGCAAACGGTCGACAGCCGCGATGCGTTCTGGAAGACGGTCAGCGAGAAGCCGTTCGCCGAGTTGCAGGCCGAGGAGGCGCAACGCAAAGAGCTGGCCAATGCGTTTTTCTTTGATCCCAATCCGAGCGTGCGGCGGGTCGTCACGATCGGCACGCCCCACCGCGGCAGCGAGTTTTCGAACGATCTGACTCGCTGGCTGAGCCAGAAGCTGATCCGGATCCCCGCGCAGATGCTGCAGGGACGGAACGAACTGTTCGCCCGCAATCCGGGCTACTTCCGCAACGAGTCGGCGCTTAAGATCAACACGAGCATCGATTCGCTCTCTCCCTCGTCGCCGATTCTGCCCGTGCTGTTGGCGGCCGATCCGGGACCGTGGGTGCGATACCACAACGTGGTGGGCCAGGCGCCTCGCGACGGACTGACCAACAAGGTTTCGATGTGGATCGCCGGCGAAGGAGACGGGGTGGTCTCGCTGGTCAGCGGCGAAGTGGAATCAGCCGCTTCGCAGATCGTGGTGCCGGCGGATCACCAAAGCGTCCACCGACACCCGCAAAGCATCCTGGAAGTCCGCCGCGTCTTGCTCGAGCACCTCGACGACCTGCGGAAACATCCCTCCGGAACCGGGGTGCGCTTCGCCTCGTCGGGCGAGGCGAATTCGGAGACCGGCTTGCCTGAGGCGGGATCGCCTTGGCAGGGCGTTCCCGTCGCGGTCCCGGCGGCAAGGCCGTACGTCGGTTCCTCGACGGGGGGCGAAGTCTACGGCCCGGCGCCGGCGGTCTTGCGATAACGATCAATCGCTGCGCAGACTCGGCGGCCGACCAAACGCCTGCGTTACTTCCGGGCGGCCACCTGCGATCGCAACGGGGCGTGGTTCGTCGAGTCCAGTGCGACCGTGCGAGCCCCGGCCGGACGCACGACCGTTTCGCCGGCATCGGTCGACCAGCCGTTGTCGCGGGTCGTGCAGGTCGTCGCGGCGCGACTTCGCTGGGAGCGCCGGGGGGCCTCGGCTTCTTCCGTCGCATCTGCCGGCGCTTCGTCGGCGTCGAGTTCGAAGACCAACTCGCCGCGGAGCACGGCCATTTCGGCCGGGGCGTCGATTCCCAGCCGGACGGTTTTCCCTTTGGTTCGGACGACGGTGATTGTGATCGAGTCGCCGATCTGAATCTTCTCGTTTTGCTTCCGTGTGAGAACCAACATGCGTCACTCCTTTGGTAGATGAGACAGGGCGTCCAACCGCCCGCGACGATGCACGTACTACGCACGCGGCGTGCCGGGGGATCATCGGCCGAGGGAGAAAACGGCAAGCTCGTGCCGAGACAAGCAGTTACGACGACGCTAGCGGTGCAGGCGCTGGCGGGCTCGCATGCCAGATTTGGCAGAGTCGACCGCGCCGCGTGCAATTTTTGCAGTTCGCGGCAGGCGGGAGATCGTCGGGGGACGGCGGCTTGCTCATGCCCCGTCAGCACGGCGGGCGATCCGATCGCGGAGTTCGGCGGCGCGTTCGTACTGCTCCGCAGCGATTGCGCGGGCGAGTTGCTCGGCCAGCGACGGGCCCAGTTCGTAGTGCGTGGAGATCGAGACGCGCATCTCTTGCAGCTTTTCGATGAAGCTGCCGTCCTCAGCTTCCGCCGCGTCGAGATCGGCGAGGACCGACTCCAATTGCTCAATGCCGCAGTCGATCGCTTGCACGGCCGCCTCGGGATTCTCGCGTTCCAACTGGACGAGCGCCGTCGCCTGAATGCGGTGGAACATCACGAAGGGGCGATACTGTTCGTGCATCAGGGCCCACTCTTCGGCCGGGGCGTTGGCCGAGGTGAAGTCCATGAGCTTGAGCGTATGCTCGGCGTCGTCCGCGGCTCGACCGTATTCATGGAGCGCGAGCCAGCAAATGCGACGGTGATAGAACTGGTAAAACTCGCGATCGACCTGCAGGCAACGCTGTTCGTCGAGAGCGAATCGCTCTCCCTCCTCGAAGGCGGCCGCAACGAGGTAGTCGTAGTAGCTGGGAAAGCCGTGGGGCCGGTCGCCGTCGGGTCGACCGGAGGTTTCGATTTGCAGCACGCCCATGTCGACGCGAAGCTGGAGCAACTCGCGCCCGTCGGCGCCGACGACGCGACGGACCTGCGGCTGGCCGGGCTCGAAGGCCCAGTCGGCCAGGACGCGGTCGATGTGTTGCGCGGGGCGGCGAGGCATGGAATCGCGGAGCGGGACATTGGATCTTGGAGACGGCTCCTTAATCCTATTCTACTGCGCGATCGCGGGCCATGGGGCGGCAGCGGTGCGGGTTCCGGGGGCTTGCGCTCCCCCCGTTTGCGGGCGAACAGCGGATCTGCAGCGGGGGGTCAGCCTTCGCCGCCGGTGTCGTGCATGATCGCTTCCTGGATCAGGTCGATCTCCTCGGCGTCGTGAAGATCCACGGCGTCGAGCAATTGGGCCACCTCGTCGCAGATCTCCTCGAACCGCTCGCCGCAGCAGGTGGCGAGCTCGGCGATCGCCGGCTGCATCTCTTCCAGCTTGCGGCGGAAGACGTCGTGATCTTCTTCGAGGCTCTTGATGCGCAGTTCCAGATTCGGGTTCGTCTCGGCGACGACGACCATGTACCCGTCCCGTTCCTCGAAATCCATCAGCCGAGCGAGGTGGCGTTGGAACGAGTTGAGCGTGAATTGCAGACTGGACGCCTTGCGCGGAAGGCCGATGGCCGGGGTCTTCCAGTCGAGCGTGACCCGCAGCGCCTGCTTGACGTGGTCGAGGATCTGGTGCTCCATCCAGGAGGCGCGGATTTCAGCGGCGGCGTTGGATTTGGCGGACAGCATGGTCAGGTCCTCCTTCGAATGCATGGTGCGCGCAGAGTGCGGTGACAAGGCGGCGGCGAAGCGGGCACAGGGACTCTGCCGCATCGAGTCGCGGTCGTCGACCCCCCCGAGCCGACTGGCGCCGCGAGCGGCTCCGCAGCCGAGCGCCCAGTATACTCGCCGAGTCGTCCCGCGAACTAGCGCGGGGCGATTTTTCCGGGATTGCAGCCGGTTCGAAAGGCGGGCAAGCTGCGCGGGGTTTGTCGGTCGTCCGCCGACGGGCGCTTGTCTCACTCGCCGGAATCGGGGGGACGTCGGCGATTTTGCTTTTTTTCCGACGCTTGTCGCTTCTGGTTCAGCCGGCGCTCGATCGACCCCCGCGACGGTTTGGATTTCTTGCGCGGGCGCGGCGGGGCCGCCACGGCAAGCAGCATCTGGCGCAAACGGGCGTACGCCGATCGGACGTTGGCGCCTTGGTCGCGGCTTTCGTCGGCGGCGATGACGACCTCGCCGTCCTGAGTGATGCGATTGCCGTACTTTGCGCGGAATCGCAGCAGCACGTCGGCGGGCAAATCGGCGTCGACGACCGTCCAGCGGAGGATCGCCTTGCTGTTGACCTTGTTGACGTTTTGACCGCCGGGTCCGCTGCTGCGTGCGAACGACAGCCGCAGCCGTTCGCCGGGGACGACCAATTCGTCGTTGATCACCAACGGGCGGGGCATGACGGCGACCCGCGACGCCGTGTCGGGGGACAGGGGGAAAGGGAGATCGCGACGACCGGTGCGCCGCCCGCTCGTCGCGGGAACTCAGGCGGACCGAGTTCGCATGGGAACCAGCCACTGGTCCCAGGCGGTCAGCGAGTTGCGAAGGATCGATTCGTAAGCGTCGGGCGTAATCTCGGGACCGAACAGCTTCACGTCAAAATCTCCGGCGTAGCCGGCGTCGAGCAGGCCGGAGACCATCTCGGCCAACGGCAGGGTCCCCTCTCCCAGGGGGCGCCGATCCTGGTCGACGCCGTGCGGACGGGGGCGATCCGCCAAGTGGACCAGTGCGAGATGCGGCGCCAACTCGCCTAAGTTGGCGAGCACGCCCGGGTCGTCGCCGAAGTGGTAGGCATCCATGGCCAGCTTCAGGTAGGGCGATTGGAAGGTCTCGATGAAAGCGATCGCTTCTTGCAGTTCGGTGTGAAACGTCCAGGGCCCTGCGCACGAGACGTGGACCGGCTCGATCGCCAACACCACGTCGGCGGCGACGGCGTAATCGAGCAGTTCGTCAATCGCGCTGCGGAGGAGGCGTTCGGCATGCCGAAAGGTATGGTTGTTGCGTCCGCCCGGGTAGACGACGAGGCAGCCGGCCTGCAGGGCCCCGGCGAGTTGAACGGCCCCGGCCGCATCGTCGAGGGCGTCGTAGAGTCCGCGGCCGTCGCTGCCGGTGAACCCGCCGGCCCAACTCAGATGTGAGACTTTCAGCCCGGATTCGGCGACGAGGTCGATGGCCTGGTCCTCGCCGAAGTCGCCGAGTTTTTGTCGCCAGACGCCGATCGTTTCGTAACCAGCTTCACGATACCGCCGGACGTCTTCCTCGAACGACCAACGATAAGTCGTTATTTGGTTCATCGACAAGGTCGGCATCGCAGGAGATTCTCCGCAGAAGTGAATCAATCTCGAGAACCGTCGAGGAGCGTCGGGCAAGAGCCGAAGGACGCCGCGAGAGGAGCGCAGCGCCGTTCGAGCCGGCGTCGAGTATCCTCAAACGGCTCGGGACTGTAAACGCAAGTTTTTTTCCGTATGCAATTGCGCGATGGTGCAGAACCGTTCGCGCATTGTGAGGTATTACTTGCAGCGGCTTCGGTTGATAACAATCGGAAGAGCGACCCCGTCGCATAATTCGAAAAAAATGCTATCAGGCGGGTTGTAATTTAGCGTGACGAACGCTGTATTGGGACCTTGCCGCTGGCGCCGCGGATGATAGCACCCCCCGCCGAGGCGATGCCCGACATGCCGATTCGATTGTTGATTGCTGACGACCACGAGGTCGTTCGCGCGGGCCTGTGCGCCCTGTTTGAGACGCAAAGCGATTTCGAGGTCGTCGCCGAGGCGGGCGACGGGCTGCAATGCATCGAGCAGGCTCGGCGGCATCGCCCCGATCTGGTGCTGCTCGACGTCAGGATGCCGCGCGCCGACGGATTGGCCGTGTTGTCGCGGCTGCGGGGCGAGTTGCCCGAAACGGTCGTGGTGATCTTCAGCGGGTACGACAATCCGACGTATCTCGCGCGGGCCGCTGCGTTGGGGGCGGCGGGGTATCTCGACAAAACGCTGACGAGCGAGCAGTTGCTCGGCGCGGTGCGCCAGGCCGCCCGCGGCGAGTCGCTGTGGTCGACCGAGGGGTTGCGCAAGGTGACAGGCGCCCTGACCGCCCCGCGTCTCGCTTCGGAGTTGGAGGCCCCGCTCACCCGGCGCGAAAGCGAAGTGCTGCGGCAACTGGCCAACGGTCTGAGCAATCGCGAGATCGCCCAGGCCCTGGACATCAGCTACGAGACCGTCAAAGAGCACGTGCAGCACATCCTCCGCAAGATCGGCGTCGCCGACCGGACGCAGGCGGCGGTGTGGGCCGTTCGCAAAGGGATCGTGTAGCGGTCCGCTGCGGCGATGCCGACGAAACGTCGCTCGCTTGCCACGGGGCGCGGCGTGCGGATAATGGGCCGCATGTCGACGTTCGAGATTCCCGACCTGCCGTCGCAGTTTCGCCAGCTTCTGGGCACGTGTCGCGAGCTGTACGTTTCCAGCGGAGAGCTGGCGGCGCGAGAGCACGCCCATTTGCTTCCCGAGTCGGGAGACAAGTTCGTCCAACTGATGGACGACCTCCACCAGGCGCTGGTGGTGAAGGTGTTCGTCGCCGTCTGCGAGGCCGACCGGCGGTGGAGCAAGAACGAACAGTTCCTGGCCGAGGTGCTGATCTTCCACCTTTGGAGCCAGTGGCTGTCGGAGGAGCAGATCAAAGAAGCCCTGCAGGCGATGTCGACCCAGGCGATGGGGCTCAAATGGTACGCCCTGGTGCGACCGTTCGACCAGATCGCCCCGCTGCGGAACCGGATCGCCGACGTCGAGGCGATCGTCATTCGCTTGGCGAACATCGTCGCCCGGGCCGACGGCCCGATCAAACCTCCCGAAGCGGCGCGGGTGAAGTCGATCCAGGAGGAGTTGGAATTGCACTTGCGGCAGATTCCGATCGACGAGCCGAGCGAGCACGCCGAGGCGGAGCGGGCCGGGGCGCAGGCGATTGAGAAGATCTTTTCGACCGGGGACGCGCTGCCTGCGGTTCGCAAGGAGCGCGAGAAGAATCGGGGCGGGATCGGGGCGAAGCCGGGCGGCAAGATCGCCCCGAGCGAATCCGTCGCCGAGACGACTGCCGAGAAGCCCCCTGCGGAGCGACTCGCCGACTCGCTCGCGGAACTCGACAAGCTGATCGGGCTGGACAACATCAAGGAGGAAGTCCGTACGCTGGCCAACTTCCTCAAGGTGCAGCAGAAGCGAGCCGAGGCGGGGCTTCCCAATACGAATCTCAGCCTGCACATGGTCTTCGGCGGCAATCCGGGCACGGGCAAGACCACCGTGGCCCGGATCGTCGGCAACATCTTCGGCGCGATGGGGGTGCTCAAGAAAGGGCACCTCGTCGAGACCGATCGCAGCGGTCTGGTCGCCGAGTACGCCGGCCAGACCGGGCCCAAGAGCAACAAGAAGATCGACGAGGCGCTCGACGGCGTGCTGTTCATCGACGAGGCGTACACGTTGATCGCCAGCGAGGGGGAGGATCCCTTCGGGCACGAGGCGGTGCAGACGCTGCTGAAGCGGATGGAGGACGACCGCGAACGGCTGGTCGTGATCCTGGCGGGATATCCGGTGGAGATGGCGCTGTTGTTGCGTTCGAACCCGGGGCTTTCGTCGCGATTCAGTCGGCATCTCGACTTCAAGGACTACACGCCATTGGAACTGGCGTCGATCTTCGGGCTCATGTGCGGCAAAAACCTGTACCAACTTTGCGACCGCACCCGCGGCAAGGCGATGCTGGGGTTCACCTGGATGTTTGAGCGGCGGGATCGCCACTTCGGCAACGGGCGGACGGTGCGCAATCTGTTCGAGGACGCAATCCGCCGGCAGGCGAACCGGATCGCGGAGATCACCGACCTGTCGGTCGAGCAACTGTCGACGCTCGAACCGGCTGATCTCCAGTTCGAACGCGTGCCGGCGGAGGAGTTCGCCCGGCTTGACGATCCGTCGTTGCGGTTCCACCTGTCGTGCGGCAAGTGCGAGCACGGCAAGGACGTGCCGCTGAAGTTCCTGGGACAGTCGGTGAAGTGCCCCAAGTGCGAGAACCAGTTCATCGCCGAATGGGGCGAGGCGGTCCGCGCCGACGACGGGCAAAAGCACCTCGGATGCGCCACGGAGGAAACCGTCGCGGAGCCGGGCGACAATGCCGCGGCGAGCGAGATCTGAGCCGCGGTCGCGGGCATTTGGCGATTCCGGGGGCCTCAATTAGGATGAACTGGTCGCCCCGCGGGGCGGTTCCCGCCTTGCTCAACCCGCCCCTGCACTGCTTCACCCTGCCCTATGGCCATTCCGGCGTCGCCAAGTCCTGCGCCGATTGCGACGGCAAGTTCTGCAAGCGCGGAGGATGCTGCGGCCGACGCGCCCGCGACTTCTCGGCTGCGTCGCGCGGCTGCTTCGCCCGGGGCGCGGCGGGGGGGGCTCGCCCTGGTCGACCAGGCGGTCGCCAGCGCGACGAACTTTCTGACGATGGTGCTCATCGGACGGTACTGCGGCGAGGAGTCGCCGGGCATCTACGCGTTGTGCATTTCGATCGTCGTGTTCGTCAGCGTGCTGCAGGACCGGTGCCTGGCGACCTCGTACATGGTGTTCATCCACAACAAGCTCCCGGACGAACGGGGGCGGTTCTTGGGGAGCACGCTTGTTCATCTGGGGCTGACCACGTTGGCGGCGTGCGTCGCGCTGGCGGGCTATGCCGGTTGGTTGGCGGCGCGCGGCGCCCGACCCGAGATGGCCCAGGCGGTGCTCGTGCTGACCGTCGCGGCTCCCTCGTTTTTGCTGCGGGATTTTCTGCGCTCGGTGGCGTTTGCGCACATGCAGATGATCTCGGCCCTGACGGGGGACGCGATCGTGTTCGTGATCCAGATCGGGGCCCTGGCGACGTTGGCTTGGACGGGGCTGCTCGACGTGCCGGCCGTGTTCGCGTGGATGGGATTGGCGACTGCGGCGAGCTGCGTCGCCTGGGCGGTCGCCAAGCCGTTGCCGGTGGCGTTGGATCGCGGCCGTCTTGCGGCCGACTGGCACGAGCATTGGGGCTATTCGCGCTGGTTGGTTGCGGGGCGGTTGGCCGGCAACTTCAGCCGCTTCGCCATGCCGTGGATCGTCGTCTGGTTGGCCGACGTGGCGACGGTCAGCCAGTTGTCGGTTTGCAGCACACTGGTAGGAATCTCGTGGTTGTTCATTCGCGGAGTGACGAATTACCTGCGGCCGCTGACAATCGGGGCGTACGCCCACGGGGGCGCGGGGCCGATGTTGCGGGTCATGTGGCAAGGGATCGGGCTGTTCGTCGTCACGCTGGGGACGATCGCCGTCGCGTTGTGGTTCGTCGGCGGCTGGCTGTTGGCGACCGTGTTCAAGCCGGAGTACGCCGTGGCGGGGCCCGCCCTGGCGGTGCTGGGGCTGGGGTCGGCGATCACGGCCGTGGGGATGACCGTCTCGAACGCCTTGTCTGCGGTGCATGACACGCGGAGCCAGTTCTGGGGCGAGATGATCACGATGGTCGTCACGCTGGCCACGGCCGTGCCGTTGGTGCACGCATTCGGAGTGACGGGCGCCGCGTGGTCGCTGCTCGCAGGGGTGGCGGCGAGTCTGGTCTACATGGGCGCGGCGCTGGCGGGCGATCTGCGGCGTCTGCCGCAGCCATCGGCCTGACGCGGACCGCGCAGTCGCTCAACTGGGCGAATCTTGCTTGGCTCGGATGGGCAGCCCCGGGCGAATGTGGTAGCTTGCCGCCTCGTCGCCGACGTTGGTCGGCGCTGCCGCACCTCGCTCGTCTCCTTCGCCCGCTTATGCGTCGTCTTCTGCAGAAACTGCGCATCGGCGCCCGGATCGTCGCGTTCGTGCTGGTGACGATCGCTTGTTGGACCGGAATGGAATTGGCGTTCGCCACGCGCGGCAAGCGGACGAAGCTGAGCGTCGTCAATTGCTGGGTCCCGCGGTGGGCGGGAAGCTTGCTGCGGGTGTTTGGGGTGAAGACCGCGGTCCGCGGGTTGGAAGCGTTTCCTCGCGGGCTGTACCCAGGCGCGGCGACCGACGGCGTAGGGCGGATTTTCGTGCTCAATCATCGCAGCGCGCTGGACATCGCGGTGGCGATGACGACGACCGAGGCGCATGTCATCAGCCGGCATGACGTGGCGAATTGGCCGCTCATCGGGCCCGGGGCCCGGCGGATCGGCACCTTGTTCGTCAATCGGGCTGAGCGCAAGAGCGGGGCCGAGGTGCTCAAAGAAGTCGACGCGTCGCTGGCCCGCGGCGAAGGGGTGGCGATGTTCCCCGAGGGGACCGCGTTCGCCGGCGACGACGTGCGGCCGTTCCGCCCGGGGGCGTTCAAAGCGGCCCAGCGGGCCGGCGCCGAGATCGTGCCGATCGGCATTGCGTACGATCACGCCGACGCTTGTTACGTCGACGAATCGTTTATGGGCCACCTGAAGCGGGTGGCGGGGATGAAGCACATCCTCGCCGCGGTCGAGGTGGGCGAGCCAGTTCAAGCCCGCGATCGCGATCCGAACGAGGTCAAAGACGAAGTTCACGCCGCGGTGACGAGACTGGTGGGTCGAGCCCGGTCGCGCTTGGGGCAGACCGCTCAGACCGAGTCGCAGGTCTTCCGCGCCACGTACAATTAGCGCTTTGGCACAGCCTAAAGAACTCAAGCGAACAAAGCACGCGGCTGCACGCTCCGGTTTGCTCAAGCGGGCAGCGGCGTCCACGAATCGCGGAGCGTGACGACGCGATTGAAGACCGGGGCCCCTGGATCGCTGTCGAGCGGGTCGACGTAGAAGTAGCCGATCCGCTCGAACTGGAAGCGCGCCCCCGGTTTCGCGGCGGCGAGCGACGGCTCAAGCTTCGCATCGCGGAGCACCTCGACCGAGCCGGGGTTGATGTGATCGAGAAACGTCCCCCCCTCGGGGGCGTCGTCGGGGTTCTCGACGGCGAACAGCCGGTCGTACAGCCGCACCTCGGCGGTCAGAGCCTTTTCGGCGCTGACCCAGTGAATCGTCCCCTTGACCTTGCGGCTGTGGTCGGGGTCGAACGTGCACCGCAACTCGGTCACGACGCCCGCGGCGTCCTTGATCACTTCATCGCAAGCGATGATCCCCGCCGAACGGAGCCGCACCTCGCCCCCCGGCTTGAGGCGGAAGAACTTCTTCGGGGCGTCTTCCATGAAATCGTCTTGCTCGATGTAGATCTCGCGGGTGAGCGGGACGGTCCGCGACCCCAGTTCCGGTTTCTGGGGGTGATTGGGCGCCTCGCAGGCGATCGTTTCGCCGGCCGACACGTTGGTCAGGACGACCTTCAGCGGGCGGAGCACCGCCATCGCCCGGGGGGCTCGCTCGTTAAGATCCTCGCGGACCGCGTCCTCGAGCCACCCCATGTCGATCGTGCTGTTGAACTTGGCGACGCCGATCCGCTCGCAAAACGCGCGGATCGCCTCGGAGGTGTAGCCGCGGCGGCGCAGCCCGCGGATCGTCGGCATGCGCGGATCGTCCCAGCCGGCGACGTGCTTGTCGCGCACCAGCTCGAGCAATTTCCGTTTGCTCATCACCGTGTAGGTGAGATTCAGCCGGGCGAATTCGATCTGCTGCGGGTGATGAATCCCCAACTCGCGACAGAACCAGTCGTACAACGGGCGATGGTTCTCGAACTCCAACGTGCAGATCGAGTGGGTGATCCCTTCGATCGAGTCGCTTTGACCGTGGGTGTAGTCGTACGACGGGTAGATGCACCAAGCGTCCCCCGTGCGCTGGTGACGGGCGTGCTTGATGCGGTACATCACCGGGTCGCGGAGGTTGAGATTGGGCGAGGCCATGTCGATCTTCGCCCGCAGGGTGCGGCTGCCGTCGGGGAATTCGCCGGCGCGCATCCGGGCCAAGAGATCGAGATTTTCGGCGACGGGGCGCGTGCGGCAGGGACTGTCGACGCCCGGTTCGGTGAGCGTGCCGCGATGGGCTCGCACCTCCTCGCTCGTAAGGTCGCAGACGTAGGCCTTGCCCGCTTTGACGAGCAGGACCGCCCACTGGTAAAGCTGCTCGAAATAGTCCGAGGCGTAGAACAGTCGGTCTTCCCACTCGCCCCCCAGCCAGCGGACGTCGTCGATGATCGCGTCGACGTATTCCTGCTCTTCCTTGACGGGGTTCGTGTCGTCGAACCGCAGGTTGAACTTGCCGGCGTACTCGCGCGCGAGGCCGAAGTTCAGACAGATGCTTTTGGCGTGGCCGATGTGGAGATAGCCGTTGGGCTCGGGAGGAAACCGCGTGTGGACGCGGCCGCCGTTCTTGCCGGCGACCCGATCGGCGTCGATTATCTGCTGAATGAAGTTGCGCGATGTGGCGCGGCCGGTTTTGGCGTTGTCGGGGCGGTCGCTCTCGGGGGCGGGCATAGCAGGGGGCTCGCAGGGCGAAGGCGCCGCGGGGGACGCCGGAAGGCGGGGCCCGGCCGCAAGCACGACCGGATGCGGCATGTTCGCCGAGCGAGGCGTTTCGATCAAGAGACGTTCGCACGGGCCGAGCGGTTCGCCGTCGGATGAGCGGTCCCGAGCGAGGTTACAGGTTCATCCGCCAGATGGCTCCGTTGAGCGTCGCCGCGAAAAGAACCCAGGCCAGATACGGCGCCAGCAGCAGCGCCGCCGTGCGGCTGGTGCGCCGCGCCAAGACGATGGTCGCCGTGATCGCCGCAGCCAAAAGCAAAATGTCGACCAGCGCCCAGCCGGGGCGCTGGAGCCCGAAGAAGAGCCATGTCCAGCCGGCGTTCAGAGCGAGCTGCACCAGCCACATGGCCGTTGCGGGGCTCCGCCAGCCCCCGCTGCGTTGGATCAGCCAGCCTGCCAGGGCGATCATCGCATACAGCGGAGTCCAGACGACGGGGAACACCCAGTCGGGCGGCGTCCACCGGGGCTTGGCGAGCTGGTCGTACCAGGGCCCCGGTCCTGCCGCGGCGCCCGCGCTCGCCGCCAGCAGGCAGAGTCCGGCGAAGAGGAGCGGCGACCCCCGCTGCGCAAGCGAGGAAGGGCGTTTCGATTCCATCGTCGATTCCCTTAACTTGGCTGAGGACTCTTAACTTTCCTGAGGCTTGCGGTCGGCGGCGGACCGCGGACGTCGCCATGCGATCCACAGGGCGACGACGATGCTCCCCGCCAGCGCCCACGCCAGATCTTTCTGTGCGTCCCACATGTCGCCTTGCTGCCCGTTGTAGCGGTCGGCCGTCTCCGGCGCCGCGGTGATCGCGAGCAGCCATTCGAAGATTTCGTAGAGAGCTCCGCAAGTCGTCGCCCCGGCGACGGCGACCCACGGCGCAGCGCGACGAGCGAGCCCCGCGTGGACCGCCGCTTCGGAGAGGAGCGGGATCGCCAGCGCGCCGAAGGCGAAGTGAACGAACCGATCGCAGTGGTTGCGGCGCCAGCCGAACCACTCATCGGGACCGCTCCCCAGCGCGGCCTGAAACCAGTCTTCGTAGGGGACGTACGAGTAGATCCACCGGGCGGCGACGGCGTGGAGCGCGAGAAACGCCAGTGCGCAAATCAATGCGCCGTCGGAGAGCCAGCGGCGCTGCGCCGCGATCGCGGCCAGCACAAGCGCTGGCGCCGTCGCCGCGTGCTGCAGCCATTGTTCGCGCGGGAACAACGGCTTCACGAGCGTGACGGCGATTAGCGCCGCCGTGGCGGCGACGAGCGAGAGTTGCAGGCGCGGGCGCGGAGCAGGCGAGTTCACTGGCGGGGCGAGTCAAATATCGGTTCGGCGACGACCGAGGCGAAATCGCCGTGTTCGGTCGAGAACCTGCGGAGGAGTTCGGGGTCAGGAAGTCTCGGAGTTGCCGGGGTTTCGCGGGGACTTTGCGGCTGCTAGCACGGCGGCGGCAATCGGCGAGTTCGTCGGCGGCGGACGAACCGATCGTCTCCGCCCGCGTATCCATTGTTGCCATTCGGCAACACGACGTCGCCGCCCGACAGCGCGTTTTCTCGGCAAAGTTGAGGTTTGCCAACGCGCGCCGCCTGTTCCGACTTGGGGCGACGAACGTTTTCCCTGGCGAGGATCGAACCCCCGGCGCGCCGGCGATCCTTGAACTAGGGTTTCAACGTCGCACCGCGCCTCGCGTTTTTTGGGGTGCGATCTCCTCAGCGGCTCTTGTCGGAAATTCACGGCCCACGGGTTCCTCACGGGACTGTACGCCTGCATACTTCTCGATTGGCAACGTACTTCGCGTTCGTCGTCTCTCGCGCTGCGGCCTTGCGCCGGCGAATCGACGACCTCCGCGCGAAGCAGGACGGTCAGCACTGATGCGCAGAAAATCAACACGGAAGACTTCTCGGCAGGGGCGAATCGAGTCGCTCGAGCCGCGCGTCGTCATGTCCGCCGATCCGCTGGCGGATCTGCTTGGCGGCGGCGTCGTGCATCATGCCATCGACGACGAGGCGCCGTCGTTGGTGCAGCACGTCGAAGGGTCGATCCCCGACTTCTGGATTACCGCCGAGGACCGGGCCCTGCTCGAGTCCTCGTTCGACGGCATCGAGCAAATGCTGGTGCAAGCTCACCAGCAGACGGGTTGGAATACGGTTCAAGCGAACTACGGTTTCACGGGCAGCGGGCAGACCGTCGCGGTGATCGACAGCGGCATTGCGTACGACCACTACGCCTTGGGGGGCGGGCTGGGCAGCAATTACCGCGTCGTCGGCGGATGGGACTTTACCGAGGAGAACGACGCCAACCCCTACGACGACGGCGCATCGGGCTCGCACGGCACGCACGTCGCGGGGATCATCGGCAGCACCGACGCGACTCACCGCGGCGTCGCGCCGGGGGTCGATCTGGTCGCCCTGCGGGTGTTCAACGACGTGGGGGCGGGGTACTTCAGTTGGGTCGAAAACGCTTTGCGGTGGGTCTACGCCAACCGGAATTCGTTCGCCAATCCGATCACGGCCGTGAATTTGTCGCTGGGCGTGTCGAGTTGGAACGCCGAGTCGATTCCCGCGTGGGCCAATCTGGAAGACGAGTTCGCCCAGTTGGAGTCGGTCGGCATCTTCGTCGCCGTCTCGGCAGGAAACAGCTTCACCAGCTACAACACGACCGGGCTGAGTTATCCTGCGGCCAGCCAGTACGTGGTGCCGGTGATGTCGACCGACGACTCGGGGCTGCTGTCGTACTACAGCCAGCGCAGCACGCGGGCGATCGCGGCGCCGGGGCGGTCGATCATCAGCACCGTGCCCGACTACGCCGGCAACAACAACGGCGTCGCCGACGACTTCAAAACGATGAGCGGCACGAGCATGGCCGCCCCGTACGTGGCAGGCGCCAGCACGCTGGTGCGGCAAGCGATGCAGTTCGTCGGCATGACCGGCATCACGCAGGACATGATCTACGACCACATCATGGCCACCGCCGATTCGTTCGTCGACTCGGCGACCGGGGCGACCTTCAAGCGTCTGAACCTGAGCCGGGCGATCGATGCGCTGATGCCGACCGACGATTTCGGTTCGACGATGGGCACGGCGTACGGCCTGGGGACGGTCGCGGGGTCGATGACGATGAACGGCGTGATCAGCACGCTGTCGGACGTCGATTACTTCAGGTTCACCGCCGGGGCCACGGGGACGGTCACGTTCAACGCGACCTCGACCACCCACGACATGTCCCCGCTGTGGAACGCGTACAACGCGCAGGGGGCCACGCTGCTGAGCGCCAGCTCGTCGTCGGCGACGTTCCAGGTCGTCGCGGGGCAGCAGTACACCGTCGGCCTGTCGTCGTCGGGGGGACTGGGTTATTACAATTTCAACGTCACCGCCCAGGCGACGTTCAACCCAATCGACTGGGGCGTCGTTTCGTTCAACCAGAACGCGGACCAGACCGTCTCGGGCGAGTCGTGGTATCGCGTCACCGCCAGTCGGGCGGGGCTGCTCACCGCTCAGGCCGCGTTCGCTCCGAACGGCGGCGACGTGACGCTGCAGTTCTACGATACGAACCAACAACTGATCGCCACGGGCACGACGGCGGGGACGACCGCCCGCGTCGACGTGAACGCGACCGCGGGCCAGCAGTTCCTGCTGCGGGCTGTCGGAACGAACAGCGACGTCGATTTCACGCTGGCGAATCTGGTGCGGCAAGTCGGGTCGACCGTGAGCGTGACCGGCACGGCCGGGGCCGACGCGGTCGCCTTCAGCGCCGGCAGCAGCTACTACGTCACGGTCAACGGGATCGGCTACGGGTTTTCGGCCGGCGCGGTTTCGCAGTTTCAGTTCGACGGCGGCGGCGGGGTCGACTCGCTCTCCCTGTTCGGATCGAGCGGCGCCGAGACGGTCAATCTCCGGCTTGGCCAGACCCAGATGACGGGGACCAACTACAGCGTCGTCGCCGTGAACTACGAGAACGTGACGGCGTACGGCGGCGGCGGGAACGATCTGGCCAACTTCTACGACACGGCGGGCGACGACCAGTTCACGGCTAGCCCGTACAACGGGACGATGACCGGGAGCGGGTACAGCCATTCCGCGCAACAGTTCGCGCGGATCGAGGCGTTTGCGACCCTCGGGAACGACGCCGCGCTGTTGGCCGACAGCGCCGGCGACGACGTGTTCGTCGCACGACCTGACTGGGGACAGTTGCGCGGGGCTGCGAACGACTACTCGCTGATGGCCCGGGGCTTCGACCGGGTCGAAGCGACGTCGACCGCCGGCGGGCTCGACCTCGCTTACCTGTACGACGGCGTAACGAACGACATCTTGGTGGCCCGGCCCGACTACGCGCAATTGCGGGGCGCCAACAATCAGTTCAACAATCAGGCGACCGGATTTGACCGCGTGTACGCGTACGGAACGGCGGGCGGGCTCGACCAAGCTTACATGTACGACTCGGCCGCCGACGACTTCATGATTTCGCGGCCCGACTACTCGCTCATGCGGAGCGCGAACACCAATGCGTACTACAACTACATCGCAGGGTTCGAGCGGGTTTACGCCTACGCGACTGCGGGGGGGAACGACCTCTCCTACTTCTACGACAGCGCAGGGGACGACCTGTTCATCGCTCGGCCCGACTTTGCGCTGATGCGGAGCGTCAACGACCAGTACTACAACTACTCGTCCGGGTTCGAGCGCGTCTTCGCGTACGCCTCGACGGGCAACGACTTGGCGTACTTGTACGACAGTTCCGGCGACGACCTGTTCGTCGCGCGTCCTGACTTCGGACTGCTTCGAAGCGTCGACGCCCGGTTCTACAACTACGCGGGCGGATTCGATCGCGTGCACGCCTACGCTTCGACCGGGTTCGACACGGCGACGTTGTACGACGGGGCGACCGACGACATCTTCGTCGCGCGTCCTGACTTCGGGCTGATGCGAAGCGTCGGCGCCGAGTTCTACAACTACGCCAGCGGGTTCGATCGGGTCTTCGGTTACTCGACCGCCGGCGGGAACGACACGGCCTTGATGTACGACGGCGCCGGGAACGACCGGTTCTACGGCGCGGCCGACTACGCCCTCATGCACGGGGAGTCGAACCAGTACTACAACCGCGCGCAAGGGTTCCGAACGACGACCGTCTACGCTTCGACCGGCAACGACCTCGCTTGGCTGTACGACTCGACCGGCAACGACGCGTTGACCGTGCGGGATTGGGGCGTGAGCCTGCTGTTCGGCGGCGGCAAGCGGATTGAACTGCGCGGGTTCAAGGGAGTCACCGCCTCGTCGCTCAGCGGCGGGCTCGACACGACCGACGTCGCGGCAGTCGATTGGCTGTTCAGCTCGGTCGGCAACTGGGCGTGAGGACGGCTGAAGTCGCGGGTCAGGCGGCGGCAGTTCGGCGCGATTGCGCGGCGCCAAGGTCGCTCGGTTCGGACGCGCGAGGATGATCGGCCACGAGGGTCGGCAGCAACTGGGCGAAGAACTTGCGCCGCCGTTCGAACCGGAACTCCTCGTCGATTCTCCTTGCGGCTTTCAGACCGATCTCTTGCGCCGCGTCTGGTTGCGAGAGGGCTTCGGAGAGCTTCGCCGCGATCGCAGCCGGGGAGTCGTCGTCGACGTAGTAGCCGCAATCTCCCACTACTTCGGGGATGGCCGTGCGGCGATTGACGACGACTGGCGCACCGCAGGCCATGGCTTCGGCGATCGCCAAGCCGAACCCCTCGTGCCGCGAGCATTGGTAGTACGCGCCGCAGCGCTGCATCCAATCGATCTTTTCTTCCTTGCTGATTTTGCCGAGGAACTCGATCGAGTCCGAGACGCCCAACGCGCCGGCTTGGCGTTCGAGTTCGGCCTGGCCTTCCATCGGTTCGCCCGCCAGCACGAGCCGGGCTTGCGGCCGGGTTCGCTTGACGATCGCGAACGCGTCGATCAGCTCCGGCAGCATTTTGCGCCGCATGTTCGCGGCCTTTTTCCAGGTGACGTTGAAGATCACGTCGGGCTCCGAGCGTCGGTTGTCGAGGCTCGCCGGGCGGTACTCGTCGAGCACGATGTGGGGGCAGTACTCGGCGTTTTTCAGCGGGAACATCGCCGCCAGTCTGGCGATCATGTAGCGGCTTACGAACACGCTGCGATCGGCGAACCGCAGCCCGTGCCGGACCAGAAATCGGTAGTGCCAGCGGCGTCGTTCGTAGATCTCCGGCTCGAGCGACCCGGTGACGCAGATCGGCAGTCCCCGCAGCTTGAAGACTGGTCCCACAAGCCACAGCCAGTTCCACCACCACAGGAACACTAGGTCGGCGTCCCGCGGGACCTCGCGCAAACGGGTGGCGATCGTCACCTCGTGCCCCAGCGACTCCAGGATTTCGAGATCCTGGCGGTAGAACTCGGTCGTGTGCAGGCGGTCGCGGGCGACGCGGTAGACGAAGAAGGCGATTTTCATGGCGGGGTCTCGCGACAGGCGATCAGCGGCATACGCAGGGGGCCGAGATCAGTTGCGGGGAATAGGCGGGCGCCATCTGCGGTCGGCGAGCCGATCTGAACGGCAGCACGACCACCAGCACGGCCGCCGCCGGGGCGTATTGCAGCCAGCCCAGGAAGACATGGAACAGGAAGGAGCCCTCGAAGTGCGCCGCGACTTGCATGGCGACGATGCCGGCGGCGAACGCGAAACGCGTCGGAGGATTGGCGACGTACTGCCGAGCCAATGCGCAGATGAATCCCAAGACGCCGGCGGCGGCGACGACGCCGACAAGCCCGAAGTTGCCGTAGGCGTCGGTGAGGATGCAACTGGGATAGTCCGCCTTGTCGATGCCGGCGTAGTCGTACATCAGGTAATACTTGGGCGTCGTCGCGAGGTCGGCCTTGATCGCCTCGGCCCGGCCGGGATCCCACAGGTAGCCTGCGGTCGCGAGGATGCCGGGGACCCACGACTCGCCCCACGAGAAGCCGCGGTGGCGGAGTTCGGGCGCCATGAGCGCCATGAGATCGATGCCGTCGAGTCGCGCCGCGATGTCGCCGACGACGTGAGTCGACTCGGTCGCCAGCGAGTTGGCCGTCAGCAGCGAGACGTCGAGGGAGTCCCACAGCGTCCCGCGCCAGTTGTGACGGAGATTGATCGTAAAGTTGACGCCGACCAGCACGACCGCGCCCCCCAGGACGGCACGCCACGCCAGCGTCCGACTGGAGACTCGCGGTTGGTCTTCGCGAATCAGCAACCGGATCGATCCCAACAGCAAGATCGTGGTTGCCAGCAACAGCCGGCTGTTGAGCGCGGCGATGACGAACTGCACGAGAAAGGTCGAACCGAAAGCGATGCGACAAGCGTTCCGTTCGGGGCCAGGCGAGCTGCGGAGCAAAGCCAAGTACGTCGTCACCACCAGCGGCAACAGCAAGCGGTCGTAACCGCGGATGAACAAGAATACGAAGGTCGGCAGATTGAGATACTCGGCCGCCAGGGCGCTATGGCCGATGCTGCGGAACAGCAGGCGATAATGGACTAGCGTCGCCAGGCACGACAGCGAGGAGACCAGCGAGAAGATCGCCAGAAACGAGACCATCCCCCGATTGAGCGTCAACGACGGGCCCCCGCGGACCGGGGCGAGCCGCCGCACCGAGGCGACGTAGCTGGCGACCAGCACGGGGATGAACAGCACGAGGCAGGCGAATTGCAGCTTGAGATACCAGCCCTCGAGAATCGGGTCGTCGACCGACAGATACGACAAGTTGAGGGTCGGCGCCGCGAAGCAGTAGACCACCGCCTGGGCCAGCACGAACAAGAACAGCGCATGTTTGCGGACCGGAAGAGCCCGGGCGACGAGGCCCGCGACCGCCACGGCGGCGAATGCCAGGATGTAGTGGAACGTCAGGTTCATGCGGCGATCAGGGACCGGCTACGGCTTTTGGAAGAACAACGCGGCGCCCCAGAATCCGCCGTGATCGGTGAACTGAACGTCGACGTCGTGCACGCCGGCGCGTTGCAGCAGTCCCAGCACGCGATTCAGATCGTAGTCGTTCATTTGCATTCGCGGGGCGCTCCAGGGGCGTCCTCGCCGCAGGTTGGTCAGGCGATGAGCCAGCGGGACGTACTTCTTGACCAGCCCGATCGCCCGCCACTTCCAATGGGCCTTGGCGTAGGTCATGTGCAAGACCCCGACGCCGCCGGGATCGAGCCGATCGAGCAGCGCCGCGATCACTCTCATTCCCCGTCGCACGGGGATGTGCTGCAGTACGATGTAGGTGTGAACCAGGTCGAACGTCCCTTGGACCGCCGCAAGGCGATCGTCGCTGGCGGCGAGCGCGACGTTGTCGAGGCCGCGGCGCCGGCAGTTGTCGGCGGCTTCGGCGAGCATCCCCGGCGAGACGTCGACCCCGACCGCCTCATCGGAGAGTCGAGCCAGCGGAATCAGCAAGCGGCCTACCCCGCAGCCGAAATCGAGAGCGCGGCGGAACCGAGTCGGGCGATTGAATCGTCGGCCGATTCGCTCGGTCATCGCCTCGACGTACTGCTCGCCGCTGAGGAAGAAGTCGCTGAGCGACTGGTCGGTGAGTTGCGTGCTGCGGAATCGTTCCTCGACGAGCACGCCGAAGTACGGATCCGTCTTTCCGAAGGATTTCCAGGCCCGGTCGGTGGCGGCGCTGAACATGGGTCGAACCTCCGTGCGAATTTCAGGTCATCGTCGGGGCGAGCGGGCGTCGACCGACGAGTCGTTCAAGGGCGTAGCGGCAGAGCTGCCGCTCGTTGTCGTCGAAAAGCTGCAGCCATGCCACGGCGACGAGTCCCAGGCTGATCGCCAGGGCGGCGGCCGCTCGGGCAAGCGGTTGGGGCCAGTTCGTCAGCAGCGTGCCGGCGGCCAAGGCGACGGCTGACAATGCCGTTGGCGGGACGAGCAGCTTCCGGACGAAACCGGCGGTCGTGATTCCCGTCATGCGTGCGGCCAGCGGGATGAAAGGGATGTTTCCCAGCATCGTCGCCAAGAGCAGGCCCGACGACAGTCCGATGAGCGGATCGGCATAGAGCACGCCCCCGGCAGCCGACAGCGCGACGACCAGCGTCGCCTTGAGCGCGGTCGCTGCGGCGAGTCGACGATGATTGTTCATGACGACCAGTAAGCTCGTGGGCGCCGCAAACGCCGCGTCGAGCAGAAACGCCCCGGCGATCAAGGCGACGCAGCCGGCGCCGGGATACGAGTCGGGCCCGAGCCAGACGGCGAGGATCGGTTCGACCAACGGGACGAACAGCACGGCGAAAATCGCTGCGGCGACGCTCGTCGTCTTGATCATCAGCGCCGTGACGGCGGCGGTTTTCTCGCCTTCTCCGCGAGCGTGCCAGATGAGGACGTAGGGCTGGATTGCGCGCGATCCGGCGGTGATGAACGACCACGCGGCGACACGGAAGACGTTGAGCAGAAAAAAGACCGGCGGAGCCAAGGCCAGCCCCCCCATTTTGGCGGCCATCAGCGTCAGCACGCTGCGATCGAGCACCGTCGAAGCGTTAATGACAAAGAAGCAGGACGAGTTCTTCGCCAGCGGCCACGCCAACTCGCGGCGAATCAAGTCGCGACCGAGTCGGGCCCAAGGCCGGCCGTAACTGGCGACTCCTGCGACGACGAGGGCGGCCGCCAGCAGGGCGGCGTTCGCAGCGACGGTGACTCCCAACAAACCGACCCCCAGCCAAGCGGTCGCCACGGTCGCACAGGCACAGGCCGCCGTGGCGGCCGACTCGCAGGCCAGTCGCAGGGGCAGGCGGCAGATTCCCGACAGCATGCCGGTGAACACCAATAGCGGAATCCTCGCCAACGCGAACACCGTTGCCGCGGCGAGGCACGTCGTCAAGAGCGGCGCATTGTGTAAATCTCGCTCGGCCAGCAGCCACTTGCCGACCGGCAGCCAAGCGTAGCAGGCCAACGCCGCCAGCGCGGTCGGCACGACAAGCAGCCAGTACAGCACGTGGGCCGTGGACATGATCTCGCCGATGCGGCGGAGATCGTTGCGGGCGTAGGCGGCGCCGATCGCATTGACGACGCTTTGCCCGAGGCCTGCTTCCGACAGGCTGAGGTACATGGTGATCGTGTTCACCGCGACCCACAGCGCGAACTGCTCGCGGCCGAGCAGGCCGACGAGAACCGGCATCAACAGCAGCGTCATGCCGCTGCGCAGGAGCGTGTTGAAGACGTACAGCGCGTTGGCAAGCAGCGCGCTGCGGACGGCGCTCCCCGCCGGCGGTTGCGTGCGCTCGGGGGCGTTCACCGCGGAGCGAGTCGGCGCAAGCGACCGGTCGGCCCCGCGGCCTGGGTGGTCGTGAGCGACGGTGAGGGAGGTCGTCGACATCGTCGTCTTGGCGGTCGCTCGGGGGGGCTCGGGGCGTCGGCGACGTGTCGTCGCAACCTGATGGCGCCGCTGTGATTTCGCAACAGTTCTCGTCGCGTCATGCGCACGAGGCGACCGCGGCTGCAACGAAGGCGGGGGGGATGGTCGGCAATCGCCCCGACCATGTCAACACGAGCCCGCTGTCACGGAACATGCTGGCGCCCGCTGGCGCCCAGTGAGGGGCGGGTGAGGTTGTGACGCGGGTCCGCAACCCGTACCATCCGCGCTCCTTCCGCGGTTCCGATATCAGCTTCAAACGAACAAACGATCACAGAAGCGCGAACATGCAGCCTACCTGGCAGTCGGCCGTCAAAGCGGCGATCGATCGCATCGCGGCGGCGGCCCTGGCAGTCGCGATGGCGCCGTTGCTAGCGGCGATCGCTCTGGCGGTGAAGCTCGACAGCCCGGGGCCTGCGCTGTTCACGCAGGAGCGGGTCGGTCGGCACGGTTCGCTCTTTCGCGTGTTCAAGTTCCGCACGATGGTCGAGGACGCCGACCGGCTGCTCGACGAGCAGGGCCGCGTCCAGGGAGCGCGGGTCACGCGCGTCGGCAAGTGGCTCCGGCGCACCAGCCTCGACGAGCTGCCGCAGTTGTTCAACATCCTGCGCGGGGAGATGTCGTTCATCGGTCCCCGGCCGACGCAGGCCGACCATTGGCGCCGGTACGACGACCGGCAGAAGCGACGCACGGCGGTCCGGCCAGGGGTCACGGGGCTGGCTCAGGTGAGCGGCCGCAATACGATCCCCTGGTCTCGGCGGATCGAGTTGGATCTGCAGTACGTGGATCACTACTCGTTGTGGCTCGATTTGAAGATCGCGGCGCGTACGGTGGGAGCCGTCCTTCTTGGAACGGGAGTCGTCATGGATCGCAACACGGAGCAAATGGACGACCTGCCGCACGGCGCCGACGAGACAGCGGCCCTGTCCGCAATCTCAGGCCGCGCGGAGCCGAAGCTCGTGGGGCCCTATCGCAAAGACTTGCGGGACGAGCAGTTTCTCAAGACGCTCAACGACGCCTTGGCGGAGATTCACGACCGTCAACTTGGCGACGAGTGCCGACCGCTGCCGACGGTCCACGTCATCGGCGCCCCGCGTTCGGGGACGACCGTGACGACGCAGCTTTTGGCTGCATCGCTCGACGTGGGATACGTCAACAATCTGGTCGCCTCGTTCTGGCGGGCGCCGGTGTTCGGCCTGCGGTTGTCGCAGAAAGTCCTGGGGCCGGGCGGGCCGACGACGTTCGCGTCGGACTTCGGACGAACGCGGGGCATTCGCGAGCCGCATGAGTTCGGCTACTTCTGGGCCGATGTGCTGGGTTATCGCGACATGCAAGAACAGCCGAGCGAGTTCGAGGACTCGATCGACTGGGCCCGCATTCGCCGGCTGTTCGCCAACATGACCGACGCCTGCGGCAAGCCGATGGTGTTCAAGTCGTTCTTGCTGGCGTGGCACCTGCAGCGCACCGTTCGGGAAATGCCCGACTCGCTGTTCGTGTGGGTGCGGCGCGATCCGGTCGAGAACGCCTTGTCGCTGCTGCGGGCCCGGGAGAAGCAGTTGGGCTCGGCCGACGCCTGGATTTCGATGCGTCCCCGCCAGTACGAATGGCTGCGGCACGAATCGCCCGAGGTGCAAACGGCCGGCCAAGTCCGCTTCGTCGAGCAGGCGATCGAGCGCCAAGCCGGGCTCGTCGATTCCCGCAACCTGATCGAAGTCAATTACGACCAGCTCTGCCGGAACCCGGCGGAGCTGGTTGACGCCGTCGCCGTGCGTTTGGACTCGTTGGGCTGCCCCGTGTATCGCACCTCGCCCCCCCCCGACGCCCTCGCGGCGGTTGCGCGGCCGGAGCCGGACGCCGGCCGGCGGGCTCGCGTCGCAGCCGCTGTGGCCGCCTTCCAGCAAGGACGATTCGATGACCGGATGCGCACTTCCGCGGCAGCTTGAAACGGCCGGCGCCAACGACGTGTTCACCGTGTGGGACGCGGCCGAACCGGCGGATCGCGCCGCCTGGCTCGCGGCCTGGAACGCCTGGGTTCGGCGCGACGTGTTCGCCCACCCAGGCTATCAAGAGCTGTCGGCGGGGGGAACGACCCGGGCGATGTGCGCGTCCCTGACGACCGACTCAGGGTCCGTGCTGTTTCCGTTTTTGCTGCAGGACCTCGCTCCCCTGCCCTGCTGGGGCCCGGACGTCGGCCCCGCGTACGACGTCACGACCAACGGTTACGTCGGCGCCTTTCGCACCAGCGAACTAGGCGAGGACGATCTGGCCGCACGGTTCTGGCAGCGGTTCGACGCGTGGTCGGCCGCAACCGGCGTCGTCTCGGAGTTCGTGCGAATGTCGATCGACGCCGACCAATTGCTCCCCTACCCGGGCGAGCAGGCGACCAAACGGAACATCGTCCGCTCGCTCGAGCTTGATGAACCCGAACTGTGGAAGGACGTCCGGCACAAAGTCCGCAAGAACGTGAAGCGGGCCCGCTCAGAGGGGGTGACCGTCGAGATCGACCCGTGCGGAGACCGGCTGGACGAGTTCCTCGCCGTCTATGACGGAACGATGGGGCGACGAAGCGTCGCGTCGCAGGACGCGCAAGGGGCCGAGTATTTTGCACGACTTTGCCGCTCGCTGCCGGGCAACTTCGCGTTTCTGCACGCAGTGCACGGCGGGCAGGTCGTCTCCAGCGAACTGGTCCTGTTCGGGGCAGAGAACGCCTACTCGTTCCTGGGGGGAACCGACGAGCGGCACTTCGAGATGCGCCCGAACGATCTGTTGAAGTACGAAATAATCCTGTGGGCTCGGTCCCAGGGTTTGCGGCAATACGTGTTGGGGGGCGGTCGCAGCCCCGACGACGGCATCTATCGCTACAAGGAGTCGTTTGCCCCGCAAGGGGTCGTCGACTACCGCGTCGGTTGGCGCGTGCCGCGCCCCGAGGCGTACCGCCGCCTGACGGCGCGCTCGCCGGGCGCAGATCAGACCGAGTACTCGCCGAACCGGACCGAGACGTACTTTCCGGCGTACCGAAAGGCGGCCTAGCGCTTCGCCAACTCGCGCGGAACTCCTCCAACGCCAGCCGCCAATACGACTCCTTCTCCGCGGAACGTTTCCTGCTCGCCATCACGCGACCTCCGAAGGCAAAAGACTGAAAGCCTCCAACCTACCGCGGCCGTCAAGATGCAGTTCACCGTGCGCTCACGGCCATCGGGGTCGACGACCGGGGCGCCGGTTCCGAAGTCGACTTGCGCCTCCTGGCCGGCTGCGCATTCCAGCCGGCGGAACGGCAATGGCCGCGTCCAACCGATCCGCTTGAGGAAGCGACGGACGCTGTCGTAGCCGACCGTCGCGCCGTGCTCGGAGACCAGATCCTGGTGGATCCGCCGGGCCGACAGCTCTGCGCCTCTTTGGCCTGGATGATCTCCCGCCACGGCTCGCAGTCGCTCGGGCGAAGATCCGCTTAGCCGTATGCCGCTGCTTCTTCGGCGCCTTCGCGTCGCTCACCAAAATCTCGGCGATCAGCGGCAGGAACCGCTCCATCTTCGGCCGCGAACGCGCCTTCGCCCTCCGATAGCCGGGCGGCTCGACGTGCGCCAGCACCTTCTGAATCGTCTCCCAGTGCAACTTGTACACCCGACACGCTTGCCGCCGGCTCAACTCGCCGGTCAGCACGCGTCGTCGGATCTCGGTCCACTTCTCCATATGACGTAGCACTCCTGGCACGCCTCGCTTCACGAGCACTCGGGCATCAGCAACGGAAACCGGCCTGCGGCCGCCTGCCACGATGATCCTAGTGTCGCAAATTCGAAACAATGCACGGTTGTGCGCTACGGAATCCGGGCGCCAGCCCTCCTGCCGGGCGCTACGTTTTTGGAATGGCGGTCACACCTCGCTGGATTCTCGCTTCGATGCGGGCGTGGGCGGCGTCATTGCTGGGTGGGCGGCGACAATTGAGAGGGCTGGTCCGGGGTTGTTGAAGCTGGTGTCAGGCTGGAATTGGCGGGGGTTGGTGGCGACGCGACTTTTTGTACCTCACGCCGAGAATCGCTTGACATCGCAAGGGTCTCCTTCGTGCGTCATGCTAACGACTGTCAAGGAGAATTCCACTTCCGACTGAGGCAGGACACAAGAGCTAAGGCCAGGAATAGTTGCTTCCATTTGAACGTAGCCGAATCTTGCCCACGCCAGCCAATAAATCAATCGAGACAATCGCATCGTTGACCGGATCGAGAATAGCCATTCCGGCATCAGTATCAGAGGTCATTCCTATCGACAATACAGGCTGGCCTTCTCCCGTGTAGAAGCTGAGCGATCCATGTCCACTTTCGGCGAGATTGAGAATCACTCTTTCGTGACCATCTTTGTCAGAAAGCGACAGAAAAGGACAGTCACTATCGTACATGCCAATACGTATTCGTACGACGCGGTTGCTGTCAGATAGCTCGATTGGTTTGTCGTGCATAAGTGCAGTGCCTTTCTGCAGTAACATACATAGAATGCTATACCACTAAACGCCACATTCACTTTCCCAGATCAATCGGATCTGGGACCCTCGGGCAGAACAAGAGTTAGTGTACCCTCTGTTCTGTAAAAGTCCCTGCAGGGGCCGCGTTGGCGTACTGGTAGGAGACGTCGTTGAGGACCCCCGTGCCGTTCGAGTCGGCGTACGACGCGACGCGGGCGAGTTGTCCCAGGGAAGTGTACTCGTAATCGTGCACGACCCCGCGCGGGGCGGGGGAATGTTCGAAAAGCTACCGACGCCTGCCCGCTGTGCTAATATGGACCTGTCCCCTTTCTTACCTCCACGACGGTCGACGTGTAATCCTCCCACCGGCTGGTTGTCGTTCTCCCGAATCGATCCCAGTAACCGTACTCGCCGGCCGCCGTCTCCATCGTCCGCCGCACCTCCGGGCCGACGTAGTCGGCGGGCTGATGCGGACTCAGTTTCGGGCGTAGTTTTGACTCCTCGCCTGACAGGCCGGGGGCGGAGAACGTGTGTCGTCATTTTGCCGGCGAGCAAAACTCCATCATTGTCTCGTGCAAAACTCCGGGCTGCGGGGCGGGGGAGGGTTTGCCGAACGTGTTGGGGGCCATCGTCTTGCGCGTCGGGTCGCCGATCGCGGGGCGGCTGGTTTTGCCAGCAAAACTCGCGGCGGGCGAGCAAAACTCGCGACCCGGCCTCGGTCGCGTCCGATGCGCGATTGCGTCGCAAGCGCGGGCGAAGCGCGCGGCTGGCAGCATCTGTTCTACGCGATGCGGCGGCCCATTTTCTACCGAAATCCCGTGGGAAATTGAGCGGACGATTCCGGCCTTGTCGCCGGGCGCTCCTCGCTGGATTCTCGCTACGGGGCGGGCGTGGGCGGCGTCATCGGTGGGTGGGCGGCGACAATTGAGAGGGCTGGTCCGGGGTGGTTGAAGCTGGTTTCAGGCTGGAATTGGCGGGGGTTCTTGGCGGCGCGATTATTTGTACCCCACGGACGATTCCTGTTCGCCGCTGCGCGGCGGGCGGAAAATCGGTCGTGGTGGCTGGTTGACGGCGATCATCGAAGGTTCAAAGCGACAATTTCAGTCGCTGCTGTCGGCTGGTTGGTCTTGGATTGGCGGCTGGTTTTCTGGGGTTTTGGTCGGCGACGACTTTTTGCGCCCTACGACCCGCGGCTTTTACAGAAAAGGGGTTGCTCTATCCGGTCACAACGAAGAGGCAGTGCGCCGAAAGAGCGCCTTAAAGTACTGGATCTCTGCTCGACTCTCAGCAATCGCAGACGCTAGCGCTCCACACCATAGCAAAACAGACAACCAAGGGATCCACCCGAAGGTGAATGCATCAGATGCGCTCGACAATTGATCAATATCAGTGACCGATAGAATGAGTATTGACTTGAACAAGTCGAGACATATTAAAAAAATTAAACTCCAGAAAACGAACCGCATCCTACGAATCTGAGGTAATGCCCTAATTATTGGCTGATGGCGTCGCCACAACTGAAGCCGGTCTTGCGGCGCCAAATCACGCAACTCAGGTATCGATGCCAGATTCCAGAAAAAACGCACTGATTAGTTCCTTCCTGCACAATGACGTTGGACTAGGGGCATTTTGGAAATGGCTTGCCTGGATTACGGCGTTGAAAGTCTTCTCTGCAATCGTCCCGTCCGCCCAATGCACTATCCAAGCAACAAGCAGCAATTACTAACGCCCCAGTAGTACACAACGCAAGGCAACCGACTTTACAATAGGGTATTGGCCACCAACCTCACGCTAACAGACATGTTTTCATGCATGCCAACCAGACTCCACCTGATGCTCCGAGGCATATCTTGAGCTGTAGCGCATTATGACGCAAACAATCACAGTATTGCCCAACTGTGCCATCTGGGTCTAATTGCACTATTGGATTTGAGTCGACATAGTTGTATAGATTCCATAATAATCCATCGTACTCAATGGGATCTCTTCCCGTCCACCTCCCGAGGTGACTCGCATAGAACCGATTCCGGTTCAACTGCAACCCCGTCCCCAGATCAAGCTCCCTGCCGGTGTACCGGACGACGTTGGCGACGTCGGTGCCGTTGGCGTCGTCCGACCAGTCGCTCCCTTCGGAGTTGGGATCGGCGGCGCCGTTGAGGACCGTGCATTCTCTGTAGGGCGTGTAGGCGTACCGCTCGACGACTTTGCCGAGGTCGCCGCTGCCGCTGTCGCCGTTGACCAAAGCCGTGACGTTGTAGTTCGCGTCTTGCAGGTAGTAGTGGTACGTGTCCGGCCCCTCGGACTGGTGGTCGCTGTCCCGCCAGCGGAGCGCGACCGCGTCGACGTACTCGGGGTGGTAGACGTACTGCTGGTCGATCCGCGCCGTGCTCGGGGTCGTCCCGACGCGCTCTTCGACGATTTGCCACCGGTCATTGTAGTAGTAATGCCGCGTTTCGGTCAAAGAACCGCCCGCATAGCTCTCGCGAACGATGCGATGATTGTTGCCGTCGAACTCGTTCTTCTGAACCGTGTTCGTCCCGTCATGGATCTCGATGAGCCGGTTCCAGGCGTCCCACTTCAGTTCGGACCCCTGCGTCGGGTCGGCCCCAGGTCGGAGCGAGCGCTAAGCGGCGGCGCGAGCTGGGGACAGCGTCGTGCGGAGGGCCGCGCCGACGAAGTCCATATCTGCGGCCGTGAGCGTGTGGTCGACCAGAAAGGCGAGGCTTCGGTCGGCGAGACGACGGGCGCTGGGCAGCGTCGATTGGGGGCCCAGCGACGCGAACGCTTGCTCGCGATGAATTTCGCCGCAACTTCCCACCGAGCACGGTACGCCGCGAGCCGTCAATTCCGCCATCACGTCGTCGCGCGATCCGCCGTGGGAAAGCGCCTCGGGCTTCACGAAGGCGTAGAACCGGTAGTAGGCGTGATGAATGTCGGCGGGGAGCGTTTCGACCTCCAACGCCGGGAGCTCGCGACAGTGGCGCGCGAGCAAGCCGGCGTTGCGCCGCCGCGCCGCGAGCCACTCGGGCAAGCGGCGCAGTTGCACGCGGCCTAGCGCGGCTTGCATCTCCGTCATCCGCCAGTTGGAACCGAACGAGTGATGCAGCCAGCGGAACCCGGGGGGGTGATCGGCATGGTGAACCGCGTCGTAGTCCTTGCCGTGATCCTTGTAGCTCCACGCCCGACGCCAGGCATGTTCGCAATCGGTCACGAGCATCCCCCCTTCGCCGCCCGTGGTCATGATCTTGTCCTGGCAGAACGAGAAGGCCGCCGCGTCGCCGAGCGAACCGACGCGGCGCCCGCGGTATTCGGCGCCGTGGGCTTGGGCGCAGTCCTCGATGACGCGCAAGTTCCGTCGCCGGGCAAGCTCGAGGATGGGATCCATATCGCACGGCCGCCCCGCCAGATGGACGCAGACGATCGCCTTGGTCCGCTCGGTGAGCCCCGCCGCGATCGTGTCGGCCGAGAGGGTCTGCGATACGGGGTCGACGTCGACCACCACGGGGCGAGCCCCGCGGGCGACGACGCAACTGGCCGAGGCGATAAACGTCCGGGCCGGGACGACGACCTCGTCGCCGGGGCCGACGTCCAGCGCGGCCAGGGCCAGTTCCAATGCCAACGTGCCGTTGGCCAGGGCGACGGCGTGCCGCACCCCGACGAACTGGGCGAACTCCTGCTCAAACGCGCGCCCTTGCTCGCCGGTCCAGTAGTTGACCTTCCCCGAGCGGAGCACTTGGTCGACGACGGCGCGCTGCTCGTCGTCGAACTCCGGCCAACGCGAGCGAACGGGGGCGGGCGACATTGGCGTTGCTTCCTGCATGGTGATCCGCTCGCCTAAGCTGCCGCTTGGCGTCGTGGGGTCGGCGTCGGGGTCGCGGCAGGGACCGGGGCTCCGATCGCTTCGGATAGGAAGGCGACGTAGCGATCGATCTGCCGGCTTGATTGATAGAACTGCAAGTACGCGCTGCGGGCGTTCGCGGCGAGGCGGTCTTGCTCGGCTTGCGCCATGTCGGCCAACTCCGTCACGGCCGCGGCAAGGGACTCGGCGTCGCCCGGCGTGAAGCAGAGCCCGCATGCGTGGCGCCGGACCAACTCGGTCGCGACCCCTTCGCATCCCATCAACAGCGGCCGGCCGCTGCACATGTAGGCAAACGTCTTGGACGGAATGGACGCCCGCGACATGTCGTTCGGCGTCAGGTGCACGAGCAGCGCGGAGGCCGAAGGGTAGAGCCGGCGCAGTTCGCTCGGATCCAACCGACCGACGAATTGAACATTGGCCAGGCCCCGGCTGCGCGCCGCGGCTTCCAGACTGGCGCGGCGGAGTCCGTCGCCGACGAGCGTGAAGCGAATCTCGGGGCGGTCGGCCAGATTCGCGGCGGCGTCCAGCACGACCTCGAGCCCTTGGCTGGGACCCATCGCCCCGGCGTACAGGATCTCGACGGGGCGCGTCATCCCGTGGCTTGCAGCCAGCTGTGCGTCGACCGGCAGCGGATCGAACAGCCCCGCGGCAGGCCAAGTCTCGATGACCGACAGTTTCTTGGCCGGGACGCCTCGCTGCAGAAGATTGTCGCGATACCCGGTCGTGATCACGTTGATCCGCCGCGCGCCGCGGTAGATGAACTTCATCACCCGCGCGACCACGCTCAGCGCCGTGCGGTTGGCGATCATGCCGGTCGCGGCGAGACTCTCGGGCCACAGATCGGCCACGTCGAGGACGTACGGGGTGCGGGTTGCGAAGCTCAACCACCGGGCGGTCAAGCCGACCGGCAGCGCCGATTGATACGCCAAGATCACGTCGGCCCGGCGAGCCTTCCGCCAGCCGATCGTCGCCGCGCTGAGAGCGAACGTCGCGTAGTACAGCACCCGCCGCAGCACCGAGGAGCTGTGGTCGGGCCACTGAGGAACGCGCGTTACGAGCACGCCGTCCATGACTTCGCTGTGATGGAGCCGCTGGCGGTAACCCGGGTACGTCTTGCCGTGGGGGTAGCAGGGGAAGCCGGTGAGCACCTGCACCTCGTGCCCGCGGGCGACGAGTCCCCGGGCGAGGTCGGCGAACTTGAACGCCGGCTCGGGCGCGTAGTACTGGGTCAGCAGTAGGATCCGCATAGCGTCACGCCGCCTGAACGATTCCGTCCCACTGCCGCCCCAGCAAAGCCGTGCCCAGGATGAGCTTCACGACGCGCGACGAGGCGTTCGTCACCTGGTATTCCTCGGCGATCGGCTGGCGACGGTCGAGGTCGTGGTTGTGGACAGCCAGGGCGACCGCGTTGAGGATCGTCTCGGGCTCGCGCCCGGCGAGGATGATATGCCCCGAGTCCATCGCCTCGGGGCGTTCCATCGCCGTGCGCATCGTCACGGCGGGGAAGCCGAGGATGGAGCTTTCTTCGCTGATCGTGCCGCTGTCGGACAGGGTGCAGCGGGCCGCAAGTTGCAGCTTGACGTAGTCGTGGTATCCGAAGGGGGGCAGGAACTGCACGCGAGGATCGACCGCTCCCGAGCGGGCCTCGAGTCGTTGCTTGGTGCGGGGATGCGTGCTGACGACCACGGGCAGGTCGTACGTGGCGGCCAGGCGGCGGAGCGCGTCGAGCAACTGGTCGAAGTGGGCGGCGACGTCGACGTTTTCCGCGCGATGCATGCTCGCCACGAAGAACTTGCCGGGCTGAAGTCCCAGGCGCTCGACGACATCGGACGCCTCGATCCCCGGGCGGTTGGCGTCGAGCACCTCGCGCATTGGCGACCCGGTCAAGTAAATGCGCCGCGGATGGATTCCCTCGGCCAGCAGGTTTCGCCGCGCGTGTTCGGTGTAGGCGAGGTTGAAGTCGCTCACGTGGTCGATCAGTCGGCGGTTGATCTCCTCGGGGACGTTGAAATCGAAGCAACGGTTGCCCGCCTCCATGTGATAGACGGGGATCCGCATCCGCCGGGCCATGATCGCCGCGAACGCGCTGTTCGTGTCGCCCAGGATCAGCACCGCGTCGGGCCGCTCGGCGGCGAGCACGGTTTCGGACTTCATCATCACCTCGCCGAGGATCGTCCCCAGCGACGCGCGGCTGACGCCGAGATAGTGATCGGGCGCCCGCAGAGCCAGGTCGCGGAAGAAGACTTCGTTCAGTTCGAAGTCGGAATTCTGCCCCGTGTGCACCAGGACGTGCTTCACATGCTGATCCAACAGCGCCATCACCCGCGACAGGCGGATGATCTCGGGCCGGGTGCCGAGGATCGTCATCACTTTAAGCGGAGCGGTCATATCCGTCACGAACTGCTAGAGGGGGTGGCCGAAAAATGGCACTGAACGCGTATCACAAAACCCTTGCAGCGACGGCTCAGGCCGAGTGGACGGAACGCATTCTCACGTCAACGTCAGGCGGTCCTGTTGCGGTTTTGTACGGCGAGTCGATGCGGGACTGGTCGCGCGGTTTGTCAGGCGGCGGTCGCTTGCTTTTGCGGGGCGGCGAGCACCGCTTCGGCGAACGTGTCGGGATCGGCGGGGTCGAAGATTTCGTTCGTCCAGAACATCGTCAGCAGGTCGTCGGGGCCCGTGTTCTCGATGTGGTGGGCGTGCAGCACGGGGATCGAGACGAACGTCGGCGAATCGCCGCGCACGCGGATTTCTTCCACAACATCGCTGCCGATTCGGCGGAGGCGGATGACGGCCTCGCCCTGCAGCACGCAGAACCACTCGCTCTTGCGGGTGTGGTAGTGATTGCCGCGGGTGACGCCGGGGCGAGTCGTCGAGAAGAACACCTGTCCGGCGCCGGCCAGTTTGATGACTTCGCACAATTCGCCGCGCGGGTCGGCGTGCAGCGAGGGGCGCTTCACGTGGGCCGCGAGCGGCAGGTACGACCGCAGCGTCGCGTACAATTGGGCGTCGAACGGATCGGTCAGATCGGGGACGATCCCGCGCTCGTCTTCGCTGTCGAGAAATCCGCGGAGCTTGGCGAGCAGCTCGGAGACCAACAGCGGTTGCCGGCCGGGGACGCGGCGGAGTCGGTAGCCCCGGCTGCGACCGGCGGCCAGTTCGCCGACCTCGGCGTCGATCGCCGCCGCCAAGTCGCCGACCCAGACGAACTCGATCTCCGCGTCGCTGACGATCCGCGGCGACTCGCCCCGGGCCAGTTGATCGCAGAACGTGGCGACGACCGAGTTGTAGTGGGGTCGGCAACCGGGGCCGAAGACGTTGGGAATTTCCATCGCGATGGCGTTCCCCCCTCGGGCGCTCCACGCCTCGATCAGGTCCTCTCCCCGCCGTTTCGACCGCCCGTAGGCGTTGTGCCGCGAGCGTTGCGTCGAGGAGGCGAAGACGATCCCCGGCGAGCGGGGCGCCCGTTCGACCGCCGCGACGAGACGTTCGACGAGTTCGACGTTGCGGCGGTAGACTTCGTCTTCGCTGCCGCGATTGAGCCCGGCCAGGTGAACGATTACGTCGCACGGGGCAAGGAACGCCGCGAGCCGGGTCGGACTGTTCCAAGCCTCGCGCGGGCAGACGACGACCCGCGCATCGGCGCGCTGCGTCAGTCGTCGGACGACGTACTGGCCGACGAATCCGCCGGCGCCGGTCACTCCAGCCGTGAAAGTCACGCGGCGGCCCTCCGCGGTCCGATCTTCACGCCTCGTTGATCCAAGTCGCGGCGAATCTCCGGGAGCCGCAACAGCAGATTCTCCACCTCGCCGATCGACAGTTGCGGGGCGTTCTCCGACGTGTAGCCGTCGCGGAGCATCTCCTCGGAGACGTGGCCGCGGGTGAAGTACTCGTCGTAGTCGCGCCGACCGTGGCAGCAAACGCGGTAGTACTCGCCGCAGTCTTCGGCGCGGGTCAGCTCTTCGGCGCTGACCAGCACTTCATGCATCTTCTCGCCGGCCCGCACGCCGACGACGTCGATCGGATTGTCGGCCTGGAACAAGCGGCGCATCGCCTCGGCGAGCGTCTCGACCGTCGCGGCGGTCGCCTTGCGAACAAACAGGTCGCCAGGCCGGCCGTGCTCCATTGCGAACGTGACCAGCGTCACTGCGTCGGCCAACGGCAACAGCAGCCGGGTCATGTCGGGATGGGTCACCGTGAGCGGCTTTTCCTCGGCGATCTGCTTGACGAACAGCGGAATCACCGAGCCCCGCGAATACATGACGTTGCCGTACCGCACGCCGCAGAACACCGTCTTGGTCTGCGGCGTCTTGGCCCGGGCGAGCATCAGCTTTTCCATGAGGGCCTTGGTCTGGCCCATGGCGTTGATCGGGTAAACCGCCTTGTCGGTGCTGAGGACGACCAGCTTCTCGACGCCGTTCAGCTCGGCTGCGTCGAGGACGTTGTTCGTGCCGATGACGTTCGTGTAGACCGCTTCGAGCGGAAAGAATTCGCAGGAGGGGACCTGCTTGAGCGCCGCGGCGTGAAAAACGTAGTCGGCCCCGCGCATCGCCATAATCAGTTGGTCGCGGTCGCGGACGTCGCCGATGACGAACGACAACCGCGGGTCGTCGAACTCGAGCCGCATGTCGTGCTGCTTCTTCTCGTCTCGGCTAAAGACGACGACTTGCCGGGGCTGGTGCTCGCGGAGCACGAGGCTGACGAAGTCGTGGCCGAACGAACCGGTGCCGCCGGTGACGAAGAGCGTGCGGTCGCGAAACATCCGTGTTTCCTTTGCAAGTGCGCAGCGAATCCTTGCCGCGGACAGAGGCCCGGCGCGCGCGTGCGCCGACCGGCGGGGATTGTAGCGCAAGCACGCGACGGGCAACAACCCCAACCGGACTCCTGGCAATCCGTCGCGGCCCCTGCTTGTCAGCGTGCCCGGGAGCCGGCAAGTCCGCATGGACGCGCGAGATTTGGCGGTTCGGAGAGGCCGGCTCTGGTTCCCCCCCGCGACGGGCCGAGGTTGCCGGTGCGGTTCGCCGCCGGGCGCCTACATGATCGACTGGTAGTACTCGATCGACCGCCGCAGGCCTTCGTCGAAATCGACCGTCGGCTCGTAGCCCAGGGCCTCACGGGCCATCGAGACGTCGGCGAGGCTTTCGCGAACGTCGCCGGCTCGCGGCGGGGCGAACTCGGGCTCAAGGTTCGTCCCCAAGACGCGATTGATGCTAGCGATGAGATCGAGCAAGCTGAACTGCCGGCCGCAAGCGACGTTGAACACTCGCCCCGCGACGGCCGCCGCCGGGGCCGCGGCCGCGGCGAGATTGCCGGCCGCCACGTTGTCGACATAGGTGAAGTCGCGCGACTGCCGACCGTCGCCGAACACGATGGGGCGCTTTCCCTGGAGCATTCTCGCAACGAACTTCGGGATGACTGCCGAGTATTCGCTGGCGGGATCTTGCCGAGGACCGAAGACGTTGAAGTACCGGAGGACGGTCGTTTCGAGACCGTAGGTGGCGTAGAACGCTTGGCAGTACGCTTCGCCCGCCAGTTTGGCGGCGGCGTACGGCGACAGCGGCGACAGCGTGTCGGTTTCGCGCTTGGCCGAGTAAGGCTGATTGCCGTAGGCGCTCGAGGAACCGGCGTAGACGACGCGCTTCACCCCGCCCCGACGAGCGGCGTCGAGCACTGCGACCGTCGAGGTGGCGCACGCCGCGTGGCAGTCGAGCGGGTTGGCGACGCTGTTCGGGACCGAGGCCATCGCGGCCTGATGAAAGACGACGTCGACCCCGTCGATCGCCCGGGCGAGGGCCAGCGGGTCGAGGACGTCCCCTTCAATCAGCGTCACGCGCGGCGAGGCGGGGACGTTGCCTCGTTTGCCGGTGCTGAGATTGTCGAGCACCCGCACTTCGCTCCCCGCCTCGGCCAGCGCGGCGACGATATGCGAACCGATGAACCCGGCGCCGCCGGTGACGAGGTAACGAGTCATGTTGCTGGAGGCGAGAGTGCTTGAGGGGCGAAGTCAGGCGAGCAGACCCGCCGACTGTGGTGATTGCGAATCCTTAAGTCTAGGTCAAAGTTGGTCTCCGCGCGCGTGCTGGCAGCGCCGGCATAGCCCGCCCAACGGGCCTCGAGGCGGCCGTTTTCTCGCCCTGCTGGCGGGGGGCGGGGCCGCCGTCGGGGCAATCGGCCTTGTCGGTGGGCGGCGTTAATTGGTAGTAACCCGGCCCGCGCGGGAGTCGCTGCGCAGAAAATGCACACCCAGAACGCTCAGTTTCCGGCCATGCCGAGTTCTCCCCGCATTTGTCATCGAAACGGGGGCAGCGCATGGCAATTCGCGGCGCTCGTGGCGGTCTGGGCCGGTTGCGGAGCGCCGGGGATTCGTCCCGCGAGCCTTCCGCCCGAGTTGCTCGCAGCGCCGCGGAACTCGCGGGCGACGATCAATCTGGCGAGCGTGGCGACGCCGGGCGTCGCCGATTCGAACATCGCCCCCGGCGATTTGCTGGAGCTCACGATCACTAGCGGCCGCGACGGCGAGCAACCGCAGCCGACGCTCGCTCGCGTCGGCGACGACGGCCGAGTCGACGTGCCGCTCGTGGGGCTCGTGCCGGTGGCGGGTCTTGAAGCCGCGATGGCCGAACTGGCGGTCGGGCAAGCCGCGGTCGACCGCGGCATCTATCGCCGCCCGCACGTGGCGGTCGAACTGAAATCGAAATCGGTCAACCATGTGACGGTGCTGGGCGCGGTAACGACCCCCGGCGTGCATGAGATCTCGCGAACCAACTGCAATCTCGTCGCCGCGATCGCCGCGGCGGGAGGGCTCAACGAAGATGCCGGTACGATCGTCGAGATCGTACGGCAACCGAAGCTGATCGCCGGGGAGCCCGCATTGCATGCCGACGCCGGCCTGCAGGACGAGGGGATCCAACAGGCGAGTTACCGCGCCGGCGGCGCGGCCGGACTCGCCACGGCCCCGCGGACGCAGCGAATCAATCTGTCGAACCCTGCGGCGGTCCCCGGTTGCGTGCTCGGCGATCGCGACGTCGTGGTCGTCAAACCGCGCGACAAGGACATGATTTACGTCGCGGGGATCGTCAAACAACCCGGTCAGTTTGAAATGCCGGAGGATCGCGAGCTGCGCCTGCTCGACGCGGTGGCGCTGGCCGGGGGGCTCGACTCGCCGGTCGCCGACCAAGTGCTCGTGGTGCGGAACGTCCCGGGCCGGCCTGACCCCGTGCCGATCCGCTGCAGCATCGCGGCCGCCAAACGCCAAGGTTCGGAGAATCTGGTGCTGGCGCCGGGGGATGCGATCAGCATCGAGCAAACGGCCGCCACGGCGGTGGTCGACGTGTTCCGCAACATCTTCCGGATGTCGTTTGGCCTTACGCGCAACGCCTCGTTTTTCTAACGTCCTCGCGAATTGTCCCTGGCGACCGTCCCCGCGCTCGTCCGTCCCCGCCGCCCGAAATTGCCTCGTCGAATGCTGAGCGACCCGCAGCGTCCGCCGTCGTCCTCCGCCGACTTCGCCTCGACCGGCGACTTGGTCCCAGGAGTGATGCGCTTTGCGCGGCTGGTGATGCGCCGGTCGAACGTGGTCGTCGCCTGCCTCGCCGTTTGCGGCGCGATCGGGGCGGCGTACTACATCACGGCGCCGCGGTACTACTCGTCGACCGCCAAGTTGCTGATCATCGAGCAAAAAAGCGATCAGCTCGCCTCGGTGGGAGACGCCGACGGTTCCGAAACGACGATGGCCACCCAGCGCGAGATCGTTGTGAGCCCGGTCGTGCTCAAGCGTGCGATCGACCAGCTCGCCCCTCAGGATCGGATCGATCTGGTCGACGTCCCCCCCCACAACTGGGTCGAGACAGTCGCGGAACTTGCCTCGGCGACGAACACGCGGCGCACGAACCTGATCGACGTACGGTTTCGCTCGAAGCGACCCGACTCGGCCGCGGCGGTCGTGCGGGCGATCATCGACGCCTATCTCGAATGGGTTCGCGAGAAGCACCAAGGCGCCGCGGGCGAGATGAAGGAGATGCTGACCGACGAGCTTGCCAAACGCGAGGACGATCTGACCCGCATCGAGGCGGAGTTGAGCGACCTGCGGCGACGGTCAGGACACCTGGCGGTGTCGTCCGAGTCGGGCGTGGTCGACCCGATCGTCCAGCGGGCGTTGCGGGCCAACGAAGCGTACATGGAGGCGACCCAACGCCGGCTGCGACTGGAAACCACCCTGGCCGCCGTGCAAGAGGCCGTCGCCCGCGGGGCCGACGTATTTCAACATCTCGGCGGGCTCGAAGAATCGGTCGACCGGCAAGTGCTGCAAATGACCCTGGGGGTAAGCGAGCACGACCTGTCGCTCCTGGCCGACCAGGAAGCGAAGCTTCTGGAGACGCAAAAGGAGCTTCGCGACGCGTCAACCTACTATGGCCCCAACCACCCGCGGATCGGCGAGCTTCAGCAACAGGCGGCGTCGATCGAGGCGTACATTCGCGACTATCGCGGCAATTTGGGTCGCCGGTTCGGCGGCGACCAGTCGCAAGAACTGGGCCGAGCCACCCAGCAGATGCTGTCGCAGTCGCTGACCGAAGCCCAACGCCGCGAGGAGCAGCTTGCCGCGACGTTCACCGAGGCTCGATCGGTCGCGTCGAACCATAGCACCCAGATTGTCGAGATGCAGCGGCTCGAGAGCCAGATCGAGTGGACGAAGAAGCTTCGCGATTCGATCCTCGATCGCATCGCAACCTTGGATTTCCGCCAAGGTCAGGCGCCGATCCAAGCGACCGTGGTTCGCGAACCCCTCCCTGACGAACGGCCCGTGTCGCCCCGACTGAAGTCGGTGGTCGTCGGCTCGGCGGGTCTGGGGCTGATCCTGGCGTGCCTCATCATTTACTTCCAGGACGTGCTGGACGATCGGTTCGCCTCGCCGGAGGAGTTGTCCTCGCAATTGGGCGTGCCGGTGCTGGCGGTGGTCGGCGAACTCGAGCCGCTTACGGGCGCGGGGCTCGACGTCGTCCATACGCACGTCGCCCCCAACAAGCCCGAGACCGAAGCGTTCCGCACGCTGCGCACGGGGCTCACGCTAAGCCCGCAGCCGAGCAATCGCCTGTTGGTCACGAGTTCGGAGCCGGGGGACGGCAAGACGACGATCGCCTCGAACCTGGCGGTGGCGTTCGCCCAGGCCGGACGGCGGACGCTCGTGATCGACGCCGACCTCCGCAAGCCGGGGCTGACGACGCGACTGGGCTTGAAACGCGAACCGGGCGTGGCCGACGTGCTCCTCTCCGAGGAACCGATCGACGCGGCGGCCCAGGAGCATCTGCACCGCACCGAGATCGAGGGGCTCGACGTGATGCCCACAGGATTACGGCGTCAGAACCCCGCCGAATTGCTGGGGAGCGTCCGCTTCGCCGAATTGTTGGCATGGGCCGAATCGAACTACGATCAGGTGCTCGTCGACTGTCCCCCCGTGCTGGCGGTCAGCGACGCCCAGATTGTCGGTCGCTTGGTCGACGGCGCCGTGATTGTCGTGCGGCCTGAGAAGAACCACCGGCGGATGGTCATCCGCGCCGTCGAGAACTTCGGCAGCGCCGGGTGCCACATCTTCGGCGTGGTGGCCAACGGCATCACTGACGAGGACGGCGACTACGGTTACGGATACGGTTACGGATACGGGTACGGCCACGACGAGGACGACGAATCGACCGAGGACCAAGACGCCCCGGCGGCGACGATTGCGTATCCCTACGAGGCCCCCCCCCGCCCCGCCGCCGGGCTCGCCCCTCCAGGGCCGGTGCGGCCGCGACGCGCGGCGTGAACCCTGCTTGGCAAGAGTCAGCGACCCATGGCCTTTGGCGCCCCGTCATCTCGAAAGCCGACTTCGCGTCGCGGTCGCCCCGCCGCGCTCGCGGGCGATCGGCTGGCTGAGCGGGCCCTGGCCGTGACCGACGCGGGGTTGGCCGGCGTCGTCTTCGTGGCGCCGTTGTTCCACGGCGGGCGCCACGACGTGGGCCGGTTCGTGCTGGCGGCGTGCATCGCCGTGGCGGCGATGTCCTGGGGCGTGCGGCAACTGGCCCTCAAGACGAACGCGTGGCGACGGAGTCCCGCGAACTGGCTGTTCTGCGGCGGCGCGCTGCTGTTGGGGCTGCAACTGACTCCTCTGCCGGCAGAGTGGATTCCGCTGCTGGCGCCGCTGCAGATCGAGTTGATCGCCCCGTGGCTCGACACGGCCCATTCGCTGGGGATCGCCCCGCGCCCGACCGCCTCGCTCAATCCCGAAGCGACGCGGCTGTCGCTCGCCATGTGGTTGGCGTACGGCGTGTTGTTCATGACCGTCGCCCAGCGACTGCAAGACGCCGCCGACGTTCGGCGTCTGCAGCGGTGGATCGGTCTGTCGGCCGGCGCGATGGCGGCGATCGGCCTCTTGCAGTGGGCGCTCCCCAACGGCAAGTTTTTGTGGATCTACGAACATCCGTCGCGCAGCCCAGGGGCGGGGGCCTGCGGGCCGTTCGCCAATCGGAACCATTTCGGTCATTTCCTGGTGCTCGGCGCCCCTGCCCTGGCGGCGTGGGCGATGACCTCGCTGCACGCCGCGAAGGCGCCTCCCAAGCGGCCCGGCGCTCGGCGCGCTGCGGCAAGCTCCCACGTCAGTTGGCATGAACGGATCGAGCGCGGGCTGCCGGCGACGCTGCTCGCGGCGGTCATCGCGGGCGCCTTGCTTAGCGCGTCACGCGGGGCGGCCGTCGCCTTGTTCGCCGCCGCGGCGGCGTTTCTGCCTGCGGCGATTCGCGCGGAGCGGAGCCGCACCGCGGGCTTCGGCTCGGCCGCGGGGTTGGTGACGGCCGGGGCGCTCGCGGCGATCCTGCTGATCCCCGACGACGCCACGACGCGAATCGCAACGCTTGCCAGCGGCGAGCTCGAAGAGATCGATCACAACGCCGGGCGTCGCAGCATTTGGCAAGCCAATTGGGAAGTCATCCAACGCAACGGCTGGCTCGGCGCCGGCGCGGGGGCCCATGCCGACGTGTATCGGACCTATCTGCCCGATCCGCCCCTCTCTGAGTACACGCACGCCGAGAACGGCTATCTGCAGGTGCTGACCGAGACGGGACGGGCCGGGGGAGCGTTGCTCGTCACCGGAGTGCTGCTCGTCTTGGGGTGGTGCTGGCGAGCCTATCGGCTGTCGCCGGACCATCCCTCGTTTCTCGCCGCGGCGGCGTGCGCAGCGTGCTTGATTGCCAGTCTCGCGCACTCGGTCGTCGACTTCGTCTGGTACATTCCCAGTTGTCTGTCGATCACGCTCATGCATGGGGCGTGCTTGATGCGATTGCATCAATTGTCCGACGAAGTCCAGAAGCGTGAATTCCGCCCCGCCGAGTCGTCCGTCCCCGGCTTCTTCGGCGGGTTGTTGACGCCGCTGACGGCGACGGCTTCGGCCGTGGCGGTCGCGGCGCTGTTGGGCCCCGCGCGGGCGGCGCCCCATTGGGACAGCTACTTGCGCATCTCGCGGTCGCATCGGATCGCCTCCTCGGCGCTTCTCGTTGCGGGCGTTCCCGAGGAGGAAGGCAAGCTGCACGCGATCCGGCTCAGTCAGCAGGCGTCCCTCGTCTCGATGTTGGACGAGCTGTCCCAGGTCGTTTCCCTGCGACCGGAGTTCGCCGATGCGCACCGCCAACTCGCCAATCGCAGCGTGCAACTGTTCGAGCACGTTCAGCAACAGGCCGACAATCCGATGCCGGTGTCCGAGATTCGGGCCGCGGCGATCGCCTCGCAGTTTTCGTCGTCGGCGGAACTGTTGGAGTGGCTGCGGGCGGCGTTCGGCCAGCCGATCGGGCTGTTGCTGCAGGCCGACGCTCACGCCCGAGCCGCCGCGTCGTGTTGCCCGTTGGAAGGGGACGCGATCGTGCAGGTCGCCGATCTGGCGTTCTTGCACGGGCGCGGCGCCGAGACGGTCCAGGCCGCGATGAACCAAGCCTTGCGAGTTCGCCCGTACGACGGCGACCTTCTGCTGGCCGTGGGGACCGAGGCCGCGGTGCGCGGCGATTCCGCCGAGGCCTTCGAACTGTGGCGGCGAAGCTTCGCGATCCGCGGCAGTCATCGCCTGCGGATCGCCCGGCTGGTGGCCGGCAACATGCCCCCCGAGGCATGGCTCGAGTGGTTGCAGCCGGAGTGGGACTCGCTGCCGGTGTTTTGGAGCACGGCGTGCGATCGGATCGACGACCAGCAGCGGGCGGCGATCCTCGCCTACGGCCAAGCGCGGCTGGAGAGCGACCTGTCGGAGAGCACGCCTCCGTTCGCGACCCGCGCCCGCCGCACGCTGGCCGAAATGCAACTCACCGCGGGCCTGCCGGAAGCCGCCGCGGCGACTCTCGAGCAAGCGATCGCGGCGAACCCCAACGACGTTCCGACCCGGCGGATGCTGGGGTTCGTGCTCGCCGATTTGCAGCGATTGCCCGAGGCGGAGCAGCACCTGTCGTGGTGCTACGGCCGCAACCCAAACGACGGCGGCGTGCAGCGCCAACTGACGACGATCCGCAAGCTGCGTCTCGCCGAGACGGCCGACCAACGCCGAGCCTCGCTGCTGCGATAGTGCGGCCCCGACACGACTTATCCCGTCACACACGACTTCAGCGATTCTCGATCTGTTTCGTCCATGGACGCTCGCTCTCATCGTTACTTGCCGCTGATGCGTCTTGCCGCGTTTGCAACGCTGGGCGGGTGCGCGTACATAGCGGCTTTTCTGTTGCGTTTTGCGGGCGCCTTGAACGAGGTTGCCGAGCAGGTCCTGGCCGACACGCTGCTGTTTGCGGTCGTCGTGAAGGTCGCCTCCGCAGGGTGGTTCCGTCTGCACCAGACGGCGACCCGATACGTCACGCTTCATGACTTGGTGCTGCTGGCCAAAGCGACCACCGCGGCGTCGATCGGGCTCATGCTGTGCGACTCGATGTTCGCCGTGCACGTCACTTTGCCGCGGAGCGTCGTGATCCTCGATTGGGGGACTTCGCTCGTGTTGTTGGGCGCGTGGCGCGGGCTGCCGCGCGTGTGGCGCGACGCGAAGCTGCTCCGTTCGACGGGCCCGGGCGCGATCCGTGCTGTGATCGTCGGCGCCGACGACGCCGGCGAGGCCTTGCTGCGCGGCATTCGCCGCAACCCGAATTTGCTTTACGAGCCGGTCGGTTTCGTCGATCCTCAGTCGCGCCACCGCGGCGCTCTCATCGCCGGCGTGCCGGTGCTGGGGGGATTCGACGCCCTGCCGGCGATCATCGATCAGCACGGCGTCGAGGAGGTGCTGATCACCTCGGGCGTCCTCCCCGGCAAGCAGGTCCGCGAACTGATGGACGCCGCCGCCCAAGGGAACTTTCGCGTGCGGGTTCTCCCCAGTTACGAACAACTGCTCAACGACAACGTCGCCGTCCAGCCTCGGCCGGTGGCGATCGCCGACTTGCTGCGCCGCCCCTCGGTGGCGCTCGAGGTCGACGGCCTGCGCGAGTGGCTCGTGGACAAGACGGTCATGGTCACCGGATCGGCCGGCAGCATCGGCTCGGAGATTTGTCGTCAACTCTTGCAACTCGGGGTCGCGAAGCTGGTGCTCGTGGACCGTTCGGAAACGGGGCAATTCTTCCTGGAGCGGGAGTTGGCTCGTCAGTCCCCCGAGGCCGAACTGCACGCTTGCCTGGCCGACGTCACCGACGGCGAGCGTTTGCGGGCCGTGTTTGGCGAACATCGTCCCGACGTCATTTTTCACGCCGCGGCGTACAAGCACGTGCCGCTCATGGAAGCCCAGCCCGGCGAGGCGGTGAAAAACATCGCCGTGGCGACGCGACTGCTGGTGGATCTGGCCGACGAGATCGGCGCCGAGGCGTTCGTCATGATCTCGACGGACAAGGCGGTCAATCCCACGAGCGTCATGGGGGCGTGCAAACGCGTGGCCGAGCAGTACGTGCAGGCCCGCGCCGCGGGGAGCCAATGTCGGTTCGTCACCGTGCGGTTCGGCAACGTGCTCGACTCGGCGGGAAGCGTGGTCCCCGTGTTCCGCGAGCAGATCGCCGCCGGCGGCCCCGTGACCGTCACGCATCCCGACATGGTTCGTTACTTCATGCTGATCCCCGAAGCGGCCCAACTGGTGATCCAGGCGGGCGGCATGGGCGCCGGGGGCGAGATCTTCGTCCTCGACATGGGCGAACCGGTACGAATTCTCGACTTGGCGACCGATATGATCCGGCTCTCGGGCCTGCGGGTCGGCGAGGACGTCGAGATTGAGTTCACGGGCCTGCGCCCCGGCGAGAAGCTGTACGAGGAGCTTTACGGCCAGGAAGAAGCGAACCAGCCGACGGCCCATCCCAAGATCATGGTCGCCGCCAGTCAGCCGCTGAGTTTGCTGCAGGCGTACCAGAACATTTCGCAGCTGCATGCGGTGGCCGACGAGGGATGCGACCAGGTGTTGCGCGAACTGAACGCCGTCGTGCCGATCCAATCCAGCGCCGCTCTGCCAGTGCGAATTGCTCGGGCTGCGTAGACAGAATGACGCAGCGGCGGGCATGCCTTCCGAACCGCGTGCCTCGGCGGTTCCTGTCGCTCTCTCCCTTGGCGGGTTCTTGATTCTTGGGGGTCGCGACACGGATGGCACTCCGCCGTCCGTGGGCCCGTCGAGTCAGGCGCCTTCGCGTTCTCGCCGGCAAGCCCTAGAATGCCGGGCATGGCCAAGACGACCGCTCGGCAATTGACTGCGTTCGAGGTGCTCGCTGCGACGGAGCCGCCGCGGGTGACGGGGATGTGCGCGATCGTCGGCGACGACGGGTTTCTCGTGCATGAAACGCGCCGCACCCTTGCCGCGGCCACGGCCGGCGAGTCGTGGGGCGCCGACGTTCGCGACGGTCGCACGGCCGAGTACCGCGACGTGCACGATCTGTTGTGCGAGCGGTCGCTGTTCGCCGACGGCGGCAATGTGGTCGTCCTCGAAGACGCCGATCCGTTCGTGAAGGCCTATCGCGAACAACTTGAGGATCTCGTCGATCGTCTGCCGACCGACTCGGCGTTGATCCTCGAAGTGCAAACCTGGCCGGCGAACACCCGGCTGGCCAAGGCGGTTGCCGAGCGGGGACTTACGGTCCTCTGCCAGCGGCCCGACAAGGGCGCCGCCGCCGGGGCGTTCGACAAGGGCCTCAAGGAGTGGCTGGCCGTGGTCGCCGAGCGCGAGTTCGGCGCCGAGCTGGCCCGCGGCGCCGCCGACGCGCTGCTTGAGCAGCTTCCCCCCGAGGCGGGCCTGCTTTACCAGGAAACGGGTCGGTTGTCGCTGCTTGCGCCTAAGAACTCCGCGGGCAGGGCCGTCATCGACGGGGCGGTCGTCCGCGAGCATGTCGGCGGGTGGCGCGCTCGCAAGACTTGGGACATGATCGACGCCGTCGCCGCGGGGCGCGCAGCAGACGCCCTTGCACAACTCGACCGGCTGCTAGCGGCCGGGGAGGAGGCCCATGCAATCTTGCCGCAGATGGCCTCGACGTTGCGGCGATTTGCGCTGGCGGTGTTGTCGTACGACGAGGCCGAGCGCCGCGGACAGCGCCCGTCGCTGCGGTACGCGCTGGAGCAGGCCGGCGTGCTCAAATTCAAGCTGGCTGACGCGGAGCAGCAATTGCGGCAGATCGGCCGACCGCGGGCCGCAGGGCTGCTGCGCAAGCTGCTGGCGGCCGATCTGGCCCTCAAGGGTCACAACTCGGGCAAGGATGCGGCTCGGCGGGTGATCGAGACGCTGATCGTCGAACTCTCGCAAGCCGCAGCGCCGGCACGCTAGCGGCCTGTCGGCCGTCAACTCACGGCCTGAAGCGCATCGTCGGGGCTTGCCGCTGACGAGGGACGCCTCGCGCAAGCGGTCCCCCGCGCCTCGCTTGAACTTGCTTCCCGCTTGCAATTTCGCTACTTTTCCGCCGCGCAAGGGGGGCTCGTTCTCCGCTCTTGCGTTCGCATCGTTCTCACTCGCCGGACCGCTCGCGTTGCGCACATCCCGTTCCATTGTCGCTCTCGTGGCGCTCCTGACAGGAGTCGGGGGTTGCACGACCTCGTGGAGGCCGACCTTCGTAGCCGGGTCGCGGCAGGCCGAGTCGATCGCGCTGACCGCCGACGAAAGCCAGACCCCCGCGGCGGGAATCGCCAGCGCGGGGCTTGCCAAGGCCCAAGCGGCCTCCGAGCCGATCTCTGCCGACGCCGCATTCGCGGGCGTGTTGGAGGAGCTGCGCGAAATCGGCCAGCTCGATCCCGAGGCCGAGCAGGAGGTTCTTGCATCGCTGAAATCGGCTAAGCCGGAGCATTATCGGTTGATCGTCGAGCAGTACCGTGCGGCGCTCGCCTATCGCAAGCAACTCGCCGAGCGCGACTCGCAGCGGGCGCTCAAGCAGCGGCAGGAAGACGCGGAGCAGCGGCTCGTTCAAACCGCCGGGATGCGGGCGAACCAAACCGCTCGGACGGGTCGCAGCGCACCTCAAGCAACCGCTCAGGTGCGCCCCGCGGCGCTTCACGCGGACCCGAGCGTGACGCTCGCCAGCGACCAGGGCGATCCCATGTCGCCCGAGGCGGCCGTGCGCGTGCTCCAGGCCGCGGCGCTGGAGTTGGCCGCGTCGCAGCATGGGGCCGGCGCTCGCATCGAATCGCTCCCCCCTCCGCCGCAGACGCTTCCCCAATCCGCCCGCCCGAACGGGCCGCACGCGACCCCGGTCGTGCAGGCGACTCACTATGCGATCGCCGATTCGGCGACTCCGCCGAGCGGCGATTGGCGGGCCGATCTCGACGCGACGATTCGCCAGCTCCAACAGAACGTTGCGGCGACTCCCCGCTCGGTCGACGAGGTGCAGGACCACATGCGACTTCGCACGCTGCAGTTGCTCGCCGGGCGGCAAGAGCAGGCGCTCGCGCCGATCCCGGGCGCCAGTTCGGGGCAGCAGGAGTTCTGGTCCAAGCAACTGTTCGCGATGTCGGCGTACCTCGACGCCCAAGGTCCGGGCGACGAGAAGACCCGCGCCGCTGCAACGCTGGCCCACTTGAACGAAGCTCGCGATCGGTTGTCGGAGCTTGCCCCGCTGCAGGTCAGGAACGCGACGTTCGTGACCCGCGTCGACGGCTTCGGGCTGTACGAGGCCGCGAAAGATGCGAAATTCGCCCCCGGAGCGTCGATCGTGGTCTACGCCGAGATCGACAACTTTCGCAGCCGCTCGACGGCCTCCGGGCACGAGTCCATGCTCGGCACCAGCTACCAAGTGGTCGACGAGTCGGGGCGCCGGGTCGACGGGGCGCAGTTTCCGGACGTGCAGGACGTCTGCCAAAGCCGTCGCCACGACTTCCACATGCAGTACGAAATGGAACTGCCGACCCGCATTTACCCCGGCCCGTACTCGCTGCAGATCATCATCACCGATCACCTGAGCAATAAGATCGGGCAGGCGGATCTGGCGTTCGAGATCGTGGAGAAGTAGCCCGCCGGGGGGCCTGCGGGACCAGCGGACGAGGCCAACGGCGCCACGGCGCCCGTCCCGTCGTCCTCCGCTACTCGTGTCTCAGGGCCTCGATCGGGTCGAGCCTCGCCGCGCGGATGGCCGGGTAGACGCCGAACATCACGCCGACAATGGCCGAGATCGCGAACGCCAGCGGGAACGACCAGGGGACCAGCAGCGGCTCGACCTTGCGCACCAAGTCGGGCAAAGTCGACATCTGCTCGGGGAACCAAGCTTCGAGCCGGTTGCGGGCCAGCGCCGTGATCGGCCGGCAGAGCAATCCTCCCAGCACCCCCAACAGCCCGCCGACGACCGACAGGACGACCGCTTCGGCGAGGAACTGCTGGGTGATGTCGCGGCGCTTGGCGCCCAGGGCCCGGCGGATGCCGATCTCACGGGTCCGTTCGGTGACGGTCGCCAGCATGATGTTCATGATGCCGATCCCTCCGACCACCAGCGACACCGCGGCGATGAGGCCCAGAAACAGCATGAACATCAACCGCGTCGTCTGGGCCTGTTGCAGCAGTTCCAGCGGCGCGGTGACGCGGAAGTCGGGCAGCGTGTGGTAGGGCTCGATCGTATTGGTGACGATGTCGCGCGTGGGGATCACCTGATCGCGTTCCGCGATTTCTAGCGTGATCTGCGAGACTTCGACGATGTCGCGCTGGAACGAGCCCGGTTTGGTGACGACGATCATGTCGCCGATCCGCCGCCAAAACGTCTCGATCGGGATGTACACGTCGCCGGAGAAGTCCTCCGCGGCGAACGATCCGCCGATCCCCGCCGAGGCCATTCGCGGCTTCATCACGCCGACGACGGTGTAGAACTCCTCCTCGATCATCATTTGCTGCCCGATCGGATTGCCGACGGGAAACAACGCCTGGGCGTTCTCGGCCGACAGGACGCAGTAGTTGCGTTCCTCGATGCCGTCGGATTCGGTCAGGAAGCGACCCTCGGCGACGACCAGCCGGGTCACTTCGGCGTAGTCAGGGGTGCAGCCGACCAGTCGGCCCTCGCGCTTGCGGGTGCGGTTCCGGAGTTCGCAGGTGATCGTGCGGATGGGGAGCGCCCGCTTGATCGTCGGCACGGTCTCCCTGAGCCGCTCGTAGTCGGCCCGCGTGAGCCCGTAGCCGGAGTCGACCGACTCGTCTGCCGAGGGCTTCACGGTGCGGACGATGATGTTGCGGGCGCCCAGGTCGGCGATCTGTTCCTCGGCCGCGCGGCCGATCCCTTCGCCGATTGCCAGCAGCCAGATGACGCCGCACACCCCGATGAAGATGCCCAGCACCGTCAGCGCGGAGCGCAGCGGATGCAAGAGCAAGCTCTTGACGCTCAGTCGGAATGTACGCCACCAGCGGGTCATCGCGGAGAGATTGAACGAGTCGGGAGTTGTCTTGATCTGGAGAGGGTCGATTGAGGCAGCGGACCAGCGGGAGGTCGACTCCCGTCCCCGTCAGCCGCCGACGGCCGACAGTCGAGAGTCTTCCTGGCGGCGTTCGTCCGTGAGGATTTTGCCGTCGCGCAGCCAGATCGTGCGGGCGGTGCGGTGGGCGACCTCGTTTTCGTGGGTCACGAGGATGATGGTCCGTCCCTCGGCGTTCAGCGAGGCGAGAAGGTCGAGGATTTCGTTCGTGGTCGTCGAGTCGAGGTTCCCCGTCGGTTCGTCGGCGAGCATGAATCGGGGGTCGTTGACCAGGCTGCGGGCGATCGCGACGCGCTGTTGCTGACCGCCGGAAAGTTGGCTTGGCCGGTGATCGAGCCGGGAACCGAGCCCAACGAGCTTTGCCAGATCAATGCACTTCTGGCGCGACTCACGCGAGAGCCGACCGCTGTAGTAGAGCGGCACCTCGATGTTTTCGACGACCGTCAGCGCCGGCAGCAAGTTGTACGATTGGAACACGAACCCGATCCGCGTCGCCCGAGTGTCGGCGAGTTGATCGTCGCTCATCTGGGCGACGTCGTCGTCCCCCAACAGGAAGTTGCCGCGCGTCGGCCGGTCGAGGCACCCCAGCAGATTCAACAGCGTGCTTTTGCCCGACCCCGACGGGCCCATAATCGAGATGTAATCCCCCTCGGGGACGTCGAACGACACCCCGCGGAGCGCGTGGACCGTCTCGCCGCTCAGGACGTAGTCCTTGTGGAGGTCGCGAATACTGGCGGCGAGAGCGGGCATGAGCGCGCGGCGTGGTCGGGCGTGAGAATCAAGAACGGCGAACGTTCGCGGCGCCGGCGGACGTTCGCGTGACGGCCAAAACTTGACGGCCGCGGGCGGTCAAGCTGCGGCGCTCCCCTCAGCCGGTCGGCCGACCGGGCTTTGCGGCGCTTCGGACGAGCTTGGTTCCGCGAGCCCCGGCGCCTCGGGCATCCCCGGGGGGCCGGGGCGCTTCAATTCCTGCGGCAGCGGGGGCAACGTCACTTCGTTCAAGTACTGCCGCGGGTTCATCACGATCTGCTGTCCCTCGGCGAGCCCGTCCTCGACGACGAAGAACTTGTCGTTCGTCGGACCGGTCTTCACCTTGCGGAGGTCCCACTCGTTGCCGCGGAGCACGAGGCAGAACATGTCGGGCCCGTGCGGAAAGACCGCCTGCACGGGCGCCTGCAGCGCGTCGTCAATCGATTCGCACCGCACCGTGACCGACGCCGTCATCCCGGAGAGCAATTCGGGCCCCGGATCGTCGATCGCCACGTAAGCGCGGTATTCCTTGACGTTCGCTTTTCGCCAGCCGGTCGGCTCGGCGTACTGGTTGACGCTGGCGACCTTGCCTTTGTACTTCTTGTCGAGTCCGACGGGGGAGACTGCCGCGGGCATCCCTTTGCCGACGTACTTCACCAGCGATTCGTTGACCAGGAACGACACTCGCATCGACGTGGGGTCGGGGAGCCGAATGAGGACCTGCCGCTCGCGAACCTCGGCGCCTTCCTGGACGATGAATTCGCTGTTGTTGCCGAAGCCCTCGCGTTTGTGGGCGTACGTCACGACTCCCGCTTTGGGGGCGGTGATCGTGCACTTGGCGATCTGGTCCTCGATGTCCTTGAGTTTCTGCGTTTCCAGCTCGAAGCTGTTCTGCTCCGCTTCCCACTTAGCCTTGGCGATGATGATGTCGCTTTCAAATTGCTTGACCATCTTCTCCTTGGTGAACTCGTCGAGCACCCGGAGCTTCGTGTGGGCGGCGTCGAGTTCCTTCTGAGATTTCTCGACGGCGAACTTGTCGGCCTGCAGTTGCAGGTCGTTCACGTAGCCCTTGGCCGCCAGCCGCGAACTGTAGGCGACGTATTCCTTCGCCCGGTTGAGGTTTTCCTCGGCGACGAAGACCTCGCTTTGGATCGTCTGCCGTTCCTGGATGTAGGTCCCCTGCAAGTATTCCTTCTCGGCGATGACCGCCGTCTCGTAAACGTTGTGGGCTTCGACGACGAGCGCCTTGGCGTTGTTGACCGCGATCTTCTGAGTGGTTCGTTCTTCCTCGAGCGAGGACGAATCGAGTTGCACCAGGAAGTCGCCCGGTTCCACGTCCGTCCCCTCGGGGACCAGCCGCAGGATCGCGAACCCGGCGGCGTTCTTGGATTTCACTTCGGAGCGGATCTCGGTGACGCCGCCCGATTCGAGCTCGCCCCGCTCGGTGACCGACAGCAGAAAATCGCTTCGACCGACGACATGCCGAATGACGCCCGAGTAGTCCTTCGCCTTCGTTCCTGAGAGGGTCCACACCCCGCCGACAGCCGCCACGAGCGCAAGCAGCGCGATCATGAGGTAGAGCACGAACCCGGAGCGCGAAGGCGATCCGGCGCGGGAGGAGCGGGTGGCGTTCATGGAAGGGGCAAAGGAGGGAACGGGGACGAGCACGAAGCCGTCGACGAGGAGCCGGGCCTCATCGGAGTTAACCCCATTATAGCCGGGCCGATTCGCGGGTCGCAGGTCGCTTCACGGCGCTTCGTGTGCCGTGCGATACAGAGGACCGCAGTTCCGGCGCAGTCCGCTTGAGCGGGTCGCGCCGACGGGTTCCGAAACTCGGCTCCTACCAGCCGACGTCGACCAGGAAGTCGCCCGCCAGGAAGTTGCGCCCGATGAGCAGCGGGTATTGCATCTGCGACCGATCGTTGAGCGACACGAGCACGCGTTTCTCGACCCCCTGGCAGCGGAGGGTCATGTAGACCTTGTACCGGGGCTCCTCCCCGACGGAGGTCTTGACCGTCGCCAACTCGACAATTTGCCGCTCGACCCACCGGATCCCCCCTTCCCCGTTGTCGATGCAGAACCGGATGATCTTGCCCACGTTGTCGACCATCGCCTCGGCCTCGTCCTGGATCGACCACTCGCTGGCGTGGACCGAGCAGGTGTTCGCCCCCGTATCGACCCGGGCGGTGAACGAGAGCTGTTCGTCGACCTGCTCGACGACCTCCGTGGCGCCCAGGACGCGGACCGGCCGATCGCCTAGCAAGTTCGGCATCTGCCGCACCGCGTAAACCGCGACGGCCAGCGTGAGGACGACGCCCCAAATCGCCCAGCGGAGGGGAGAGCGACGGGAAGCGGCAGGGGAATCGTCAGTCGGCAGCGGGCGGGCAAGAATCGCCATGCGTCAGAATCTCGGGGTGGGACGGACCATCGCCGCGCCGCCACGAGGGTAACCCGGGGCGGGCAGCCGCCGCCGGGACATTGTAGCCGAAGAAACCGGTCCTTTTCCCCCTGTATTCGCCCCGCTGCGGGCGACCGCCCGATGCGCAACGCAGTAAGATCGTTGCAAGGCATTTCCTGGCAATCGGTTACGGCGATTCCTGGCGATTGGCGAGCAACCCCCGCACGGACCTGGGCGCCCTTCCCGGAGCGGTTTTCGGGGGATTTCGCCGGCGAATTAGCTGCGCTGTTGGCCTTTGGACTTTCGCAGCTTGCGCGGGTCGAGTCGGGGGCTCTTCGCGACGTCGACCACGAAGTTCCCTTCCAGAAAGTTGCGACCCAGCAGCAGCGGGTACTCCATGTGCGAGCGGTCTTTGAGCGACACGAGGACCTTCTTCTCGACCCCGCGGTACGACAGGGTGATGTTCACCTTGTACCGTTGCTCCTCCTGAACCGAGGTCTTAATCGTCGATAACTCGACGATTTTGCGCTCGAGCCACTCAATTTGCCCCTCGTGGTTCTTGATGCAGAACCGAATGACCTTGCCGACGTTCTCGGCCATGGTCTCCGAGGGGTCTTCGATCGACCACTCCTCGACATGGAGCGAAGTGGTTGTGGCGCCCGTGTCGACCCGGGCCGGGAAGGTGAGCCCCCCGTCGACGACCTTGATCGCCGCGGTGGCGCCGATGATCTGCTTTTCGGCGGGCTCGAGGGCTGCTGAGACGTCGGGGGCTTCGGCCGGAGGGGCCGCGGGTTCAGCCGCGACGAGCCGACCGGGCAGAGTCAAGACGACCCATGTCGTCCAAGCAAACGTTCGCATCCTGCGGTCATTCCAGCTTGATGCCAGAGAACGAATCATCCTGATCGTTCCTTATGGGGTCACGTGTCGGGCGTGGGACGGCGGCGGGGTGAGGGGGGTGGTCCCAATTCGGGCGTATTCGACCGGATCGCCGGCGGCGAGGCAACCCCAATGCGACCCCGCTAGCACCGGCTGAGAGCTGCCGACTGCAACGGCGTTCGTGCGAAAAACGCCCCGGAATCGTCACTCGGCAGCGATTCGGTGTGGTCCCGAGATCGCCCTGGCGAGGAAGACCAGAAAAGTCGCCAAACCGAAGAACATTGGCCCGGCCGAGGGCTCGGGAACGATGGCGACGGCCGGCGCAACCGGCGCACCGGCGAACGTCTCCAGGGTCGAGCCGTGCTGCCTCTGCCAGGCGAGGAAGTCGGCCCCGTCAACGGTCGCGTCGAACGTGCCGTCCCCGGCGACCTGCAGCGCGGCGGCGCCGGCCAGTCCGTAGCCGCTTTGCCAGACGGCCAAGTCAAAGCCGTCGACCGCGAGGTCGCCGTTGAAGTCCGCCGCAAAGTCGGGGACAAGCGACTCGGCGTTCGTATGGGTCCAGACGACCGCGTCGCCCACGGCGGCCAGCGAGACGGCAGGCGTAGCGAACAGCACGAAGGCGGGGGCCGAGCGGTCGAACCCCTCCATCCGCAACCGGACGGCGGCCAAATAGATCCCGTCGGCAGGGTCGGTCTCCAGCGAGCCGTCGTTGTCGTCGAGGGCCCAGGTGCGGTGGGAATGGACGCCGCCCTGGCTGTTGGTGCGGACGACCGCTCCCCCGGGGACGAGCCCTGGAGTCGCGGTTGTCGAGATGAAATCGCCCGTGCGCGCTTGAAGCGAGATTTGATACGGGAGCCCTCCAGGAGGGAGGCCGAACGCAACGGGACCCTGTCCGTCCCAGTAGAAGATGTTCGCTGCGACGCCGCCGATTTTTCCCGGCAGGTAGTCCCAGGAGAGATCGGTCTGCGGGGCCAGGGGGTCGATCCCCGCCGGCAAGGCAGGCGACCCGGCCCCGAGGGCGTTCCAACCTGGGTCGGTCGTGAAGTACTGGCTCGACAGAAACGCGCTGAACGCCCGCGCCGGACCGGCCCAGGGGCCGGCGTCAAACTCGCCTTCGCCTGTCGCGAGTCTTCCGTCGATCGATTGGACGTTCATGTCGGAGGCAGCCCACGCGGAGCCTGCCGCCAGAATCCCGATCGACGTCAGCAAGCGGTGAAACAAGCGCGGTCGGATTCGTCGTCGAAAATTGCTGGTCATGATGGTCGTCGTGCGGGGCGAGTCGAGTGGAAGCTTGAGGATCGTTGACATGCCAGGGCCCCTGCCGGGCGAGACGCATGGCGTCTCGCCCGGCGCTTGAGCCGATCGTCGCTCAGTCCTGGCGGCGCCCGCGGAGGCCGATTGCGCCCCAGGCGAGAGCCGTTGCGGCCAGGGCCAGAGCGGCAGGTTCGGGGACGTCGACGGCTTCCTCGACGAATTCGACCGCTTCCTCGTAAAAGGCGAAGTTCTTGCCGCCGAACATGGCGTCGGGAGCGAGTCCTTCGTGGTACGCTTCGAGCGCCTCCTCAAGCTCTTCGGCGTCGTCTTCGCTCACAATCAACTGATCGACCAGCAGAACCAGATAGAACGGATCCGAGGACCCGAGCCCGGCCACGCTGATCGACGGGGCGATCACGTAGACGCCGTCAGTCGGTTTGCCGGCGACGCCGTCGTCGAGCTGATAGATGGGATGAGCGTCGAGCGAGCCCCCGGCGCCGGTCGTGCCGAAGTTCAGCGCCGGCTCGAACCCGAACGTGATCCCGGCGGCGACCGGCTCGAACGCAGGTGCGCCGACGCCGCTCCAGTAGAGGACCTCCCCGGCTCCGCCGCCGAGCGAGAAGCTCGTGAGGCTGATACTGACGCCGGCGCCCGCGGGGAGGGCCGCCGCCCCCAGGGTCGACAGGTCGGCCCCCCCGGCGACGGCGTCGAGAGCGAAGAACCCGGGTTCGTCCCCTTCGAAATCCTTCGCCAGATGCGGGGGCAGCAAACCGCCGGCCAGGAGGATCCCCTCGAACACCTTTGCGTCGAGGTCGAACGATTGACCGGGGCCGCCGATGTCTTCCGCGGCGCCGATCGTCGCCTTGCCGCCGACGTTGACCAGCAGCACATCGCTATGAGCGGACGCCGAGCCGGCGACAAGCGCCGCCGCGAGGGCGACGAAAATGCCGGCGAAGCGGGAGGCGGACCGAGGAGCGTACGAAAAAAGGAAGCGTGAGTTCATTGTGAGATCGACTCCAGTTGAAGAACAGGTGATGAACGTAGTCGTCCGGGGTGCGAGGGGGTTGCGCCGGTTCCCGTGTCGCGGAGGCGCAGGAACCGACCGGCGCGGCCCCGGCGCACAGCCGCCCGAAAGCGGCCGGTGCATACCGACGCCGTAATGCGCGCTTGCGTCAGAAACGACCTTTCGCGCGGATCGCCGCGACGATCCGCCGCCGCTTATTGCGGCGGCTTGGCGAAGTCGAAGCCCTCGTCGCACCAACCGGCGATCTGACTCGAGTCGATCGCCCCGACATGGCCGTCGGCATAGAGATAGTTGGCCGCCGTGCCGTGATGCCGATCCAGGGCGAGGTCCTGTTTCACCCGGTTGTAGACGGCCCGCGTCGCGTTGTTGCGGAGGTGCTCCTCCTTGAACCAGTCGGTCGATTCGACATGGTCGAAGGTGACGTCCGCGACGCTGGTGCGGACCTCGAACATGACGATCGTCTGGTGGGTCGAAGGGAGGTCGTACAGGCTGGCGATCATTCCCGGCGGCGAGACCTCGACCACGCGCCCGTTGGGGAGCGTGACCGGGGGCTCCGGCTCGGCGAGGAAGGCGTTCATCGCGTAGCTTGTCCCCGGGTACAACGGATCTTGGGCGCGCTCCAGGCGCTCGTAATCCTCGGGGCAAAGCCGGATGTCGTCGACGTTCTCCATCCAGGGGGCGAGCGAGTAGATCCACGACTCGCTCTTGTCGTGGTCGTGGGCGAAGTGCGGAAACCGCCCGCGGTGCGTGTCGGCGTACTGGTGAATCGCCAGCCCGATCTGCCGCATGTTGTTGCTGCACTCCATGCGCCGCGCAGCGGACCGCGCCGCCTGCACCGCGGGGAGGAGCAGACCGATGAGCACGCCGATGACGGCGATCACCACCAACAGTTCCACAAGCGTAAACGCCGATCGCGTGCGCATGGGCGCAAGCTCCTCGCCGAACCGACCACGTAGGATGTCCGCTGCTGAGCGTGACGTCAGGATCGGGACGCGTGCGCGTCGCCGACGACAGAATAAGTCTCGCTCGGGGGCGGAAAGAACGCCGACCAACGCCCGCCGCGCATGCGCAGGGGGAAGAATCGACAGACGCAGCGCGCTCTCAGCAGACCGGAGGGCCGCGCGCGTCGGTGGCGACGACGACGTGAGGCACGTCGAATACATCGGCGACGAGAAAAGCCGGAGCAGAGCCGGCGGTCGCGATTTCAAGGGGCGCCGCGAGCGTGCGGCCGAGCCGCAGCGAGTGAAGCCCGGCGCAAACGGCGCAGTGTCCCTCGCAGGAGTCGGCCCCTGGTGCGGGGGAACTAGCAGCCGCCGAGCCGCTCTCGGCAGGAGCGGCCTGGGGCGCGGGCTGGGCGTGACAGTGGCCGCACCCGCAATCGTGCGTCGCCTCGGCGACGCCGGCCGAGCCGGCGTGGCGGTGGGTGAGCGAGTGGAGTTCCAACCCCGCGATCGCCGCCAGCGCATACGCCGCCACGGCGGAGGCGACGACAGGGCGACAATACGAGCGGAACATCGGAGAACTCGAACAAGACGGTCGCAGGGACGCTTGCGATCCAGGCGGACCTGAACACCGATATGCTAGTCTCGGGGCGATTTTAGGACAAGGCTCTTGCGGCGTTCGCCCAGAGGATCCAGGAAATCCGCAAAGTCGCTGCATGCTGTCGACTCCCGATGTCTCTCGGAGAGGCGCAGGGGTCGCCGAGCCTCCCGCTGGGACGCCCGTCGGGAACGTTCGCTCGGCGACTTGCCTAACCGGCAAGAGCCGCCCAGGTCGCCCTGGTTCGGCCGCGGCAGGGGGCCGCGACCGCGGAGCGATTGTTGGTCCCGGCGCCAGCAGGCGTTAGAATGGGCCTGGAACAGCGAAGCATCTTCTCGTGCCGTGGCGCGCCCACGCAGGGGGGCGATCCCCGTGTGCGCCGGCGTCTCGGGGCGTCGCCGTCCGTCGATCGTCGCGAGCCCGCTCCCTGTCCGCTTTCCTGTCACGCCTGGATGCGCCCTGTGACTAAGCTGTCGATCCGCTGCCGGGGGGAGATTTTGGGCCTCGTCCTGGCGTCGGCCCTCTTCGCCACGGTCGCCGCGGCGCCGCACCCGGCTATCGGAGCCGATGTCGACGCCCGGTTCGTCGAGGCGCTCAACAAGCGGGGGTGGGACGACACGGCGGTCGCGTATCTCGATTGGGCGGCCCAGCAACCCACGGTTTCGCGGGATTTTCTCTCGCTAACTCCCTATTTCCGCGCGACGGCCCTGGTCGCCCAGTCGCGGCAGAGCGTGTCGCGGAGCCAGCGCGACGCGGCCCTTCAGCGGGCGGCCGAGGATCTGGCCGCGTTCGCCGCAGCCCGGCCGCAGGCCGAGCAGGCGATCGACGCGCTAAGGCAGTTGGCGTACTTGCGATTCGATCAGGCCCAGGCGATCGGGGCAGATGCGGAGAAATCGAGATCGCCCACGGCAAACGCCCTGGCCGCAACCGCCGCGCGCCAGGCGTACGAAGCTTGCGGGGACGCGGCCCGTGAACTGGTCGACGCATGTTCGCGCCGGTTGGCGGACCTCCCCAAGGCGGCCGCCGCGGCGGTGGGGTCCGAGGCGAGCGAACTTCGCGCTACGCTGACCGCCCGACTGGCCGAGGGACGATTCCTCGTCGGGCTCGCCCAGTTCGAATCCGCGCGGTTTGAGACCCCCAAATCGCGTCCCGCGACGGCTGCGATCGCCTCGGCGCTGAAGACCTTCCGCGAGTTGGCCGAGGAATATCGATCGAGCACGGTCGGGTTTTCCAGCCAGTACTACCAGGGACGTTGCCACCAGTTGGGGGGGGATTTCGACAAGGCCCTGGGAGCGTACGAGGCGGTCGTCGGCTTGCCGACGCAAAACCCTGAGTGGCGAAGGTGGCAAGCCCGCGCGCACCAGTACCGCACCGAGTGCCTCGTTGCCGTCGGGAAGTACGACACGGCGATCCTCGACGCGGCCGACTGGCTGCAGCGAGCGCAAGCGGGGGAGCGCACGCGGCCCGAGTGGCAGGGAGTTGCGTACGAGCTCAGCCGCGCCCGGCTCGCGAAGGCCGAGGAGCTCGGCGACAAGGACAACGAGGCGAAGCGGCTGAAGACCGAGGCGCGCTCCGGGCTGACCGAGATCATACGCGCTGCAGGCCCGATGCAGCGCCCGGCGCGGATGCTCATGGCCTCGCTGGGGGACCGCGCACCGAAGCGGCAAGAGGTTCGCACGTTCGCCGAGGCGCTTGCCGCGGGGCGCGAGGCGGTGGAACAGATGAATTCGTCGAATCTCGCGGCCAAGCTCGCCGAGCAGAACAATCCCGAGGCGGTCGGCGAGCTCCAGGAGCAAGCCGCCGAGCATCAACAGGCGGCCTTGGAGTACCTGCAACAGGCGCTCGGGCTGGCCGATCGGGCGACGCCGATCGACGACGTCAACGCGGCTCGCTACTACCTCTGCTGGCTCTACTGGGAAGAGGGGCAGTGGCACGACGCGGCCGTGCTGGGGTCGAATCTGGCGCGGATGCATCCCGACAGCCAATACGCCGCGGGCGGGGCGGGCGTGGCGCTGCGAGCGTTTGAGAAACTGCAAAACGCCCAAGCTGCCGCCGGCGAACAGCCGAGCGAGTTCCTGGCCGCGGAGTTGACGCAACTCGCCGAGTTGATTGCTGCCAAGTGGCCGCAATCGGACGATGCTGCGGCGGCGACGACGATGTTGGTCGCCCAGGCGCTGCGGGGCGAAGACCTTGAGGCCGCGGAGAACCTGCTGGCGCGGCTTCCCGAGGCGAGTCGCGCCGCCGCCGAGCTGAGCCTGGGAGCGTCGCTGTGGGCCAAGTACTGCGGCGCGGCCGCGGGCCCGAACGCCGCGGCGCCCGAGACGGCCGCGCTTCGGGAGCGGGCCGAAACGATGCTGCAAAACGGCTTCAAAGCGCTGGGGTCGAATCACTCCCCGACCCCCGCGACGGCGGCCGCGCTGTTGTCGCTCGCCCAGTTGCGGCAAGTCGCCGGGGATGCGCGGGGGGCGCTCGACGTGTTGGAGAACAAGCAATTCGGCGCGCTTGCGCTGATCGCCGCGAGGGCCGACGCCGCGGCGAATCCCCGCTTTGTCGAGGAGGCGTACAAGACGGCCCTCAGCGCGTACCTGTTCGTCGAGCCTCCGCAACGCGAGCAGGCCTTGGCGATGATGGCTGCGCTCGATGAGGCGAACGGCGACGGTCCCGAAGCCCGAGCGAAGTTGACGCGGTTGTACGTCGGGCTGGGGGTGCAGTTGCAGCGGCGGCTCAAGGATTTGCAGGCCGCGGGATTCGCCGATCGGGCGCGTACGCTCGCCGGGGCGTTCGAGGAGTTGCTCAAGCGCGCGAGCGAAGGCGCCGACTCGGCGAACTGGCAAACGCAGCTCTGGCTGGCGCAAACCAGCCAGCAGCTCGGCGAGGGGCTCACCGGCAAGGACGCGGCGCCTTACTTCGCCCAGGCCGAGGCGGCGTACCGGGCGTTGCTCGCGGCGGCGGACAAGGGGGGCGCGGACGCCCCGCCGGTCGGCGAGCTGATCAAGTTCCAGAAACTTTTGGGCGATTGCCTGCGCGGCCAGGGGAAGTTCGACGAGGCGATGACCGCCTACGGCCAAGTGCTTGCCGAGCGGACGAGCCAACTCGACGTGCAACAGGCGGCGGCGCGGACGCTCATGGAACAGGGGATCGCCGAGGGGAACGCGGGGCCGCTTGAGCGGTCGATCCACGGCGACCAGCCGCAAGCACAAGGGACGAACCTCGTCTGGGGGTGGCTCAAGCTGGCCAAGACGGTCGAGGGGGCGCGCCGGCTTGAGCTGCGCACCAAAGGCGCCGACTCCCCTCGCGCGGCGCAGCTTGCCGACGTGTTTTTCGACGCCCGCTACAACGCCGCCCGGGCGCGGCTCGAAGCGGCCATGCTTGCCGCGGGCGATGAACGGGCCAAACAATTGGCCACCGTTCGGCAGAGCGTCGAAGCGATGAAGAACCTCTACCCCGACCTCGGCGGCACGAAGTGGAACGCGGCGTTTGCGGAGTTGGCGAAAGAAGCGGCGGGAAAGTGAACGACTGACGAACCCTGCGCGGTTATTGGCAGTTCTTGGGAACCGCGAGACGTGCAGAAGGGCGCGAAAATCGGGTTGCCTGTCGCACGTGAGAGCGTGAGAAGGCAAGCCGTCGCTTGCGGCAGAGTCGCGGTTTTTTGCGCCGTTCGCGATTCCAACCAATCCCAGGTTCGACGAGAACATAATCGAGTTCAATCGCTCGGATTCGCGCCAGCGCGGGCGACGGAGGAATTGAAAACTGATGCAGCGAATTCATAGGTCAGCGCGGATGCGGATGGTCGCCGCAGGGGGGGCGTGGGTTGCGCTCATGGGCGTCGTCGGACAGGCGTCGGCCCAGTCGACGGCCGACCGGATCCAGCGCCGCAACGGCAGCGACACGGGCGAGATCACTGCCGTCACGCCGCTGGGGGTGACGATCTCCAAGAGCGGCGTCGAGTCGACGGTCCCCGCCGAGGAGATCCGGTCGATCCGCTTCGCCGGCGAGCCGACCGAACTGAACACGGCCCGCACCGCTTTGGCCGCGGGGCGGTATCGCGATGCGTACGGCGCGGCCGTTGCTGCGGCGAAGACCAACCCGCGCCGGGCCGAGGTGCTGGCCGAAGCCCAGTTCCTTGCCGCGGCGAGCCAAGCGGCGCTCGCCCTGGCGGGGCAAGAGGAACTTCCCGAGGCGGTCGCAGCGGTGCGGGGCTTCCTTGCCCAGCATCGTTCGAGCTACCGGATTCCTGCGGCGATCGAGCTCTACGGCGATCTGCTGTTGCGCGACGGTCAGTACGCGGCCGCCCGGGACGAGTACGCCAAACTCGCCAAAGCGAAGAACGAGTACTATGCGGCCAAGTCGCATCATTTGGTCGGTCGGGCGTGGCAGGCCGAGGGAGACGCGACCAAGGCCCTGACCGAGTACGACCAAGCTTTGGCCGGGGCGCCCCCGGGGCAACTGGGAGCGCCGATTCGGCTGGCCGCGACGCTCGACCGGGCCGTGAGCCAGGCGGCCGCGGGGGATCCGAAGCAGGCCGCCGCAACGATCGGCAAGATCATCTCCGCGGCCGGCGACGAGGACGAGCAGGTGTTGGCCCGCGCGTACAACGCATTGGGGGACGCCTATCAGCGGAGCGGCGACGCCCAGGGCGCCCTGTTCGCTTATTTGCACGTCGACCTGCTGTTCGCGACCAGCGGCGACGAGCACGCCCGGGCCTTGTCGCAGTTGGCCAAGCTGTGGAAGACCGCGGGGCAGGAGTCGCGCGGCCGCGACGCTGCCGATCGGTTGGCCAAGAGCTACCCCGACAGCCGCTGGGCGGGGGAGAAGTGATTCGGCCAACTCGCGGTTGGCCATGGCGGGCCTCGACATTAGATTGATCGCTTGCCGGCGGCGCCACGGTCGTCGGACCGGGCTCGCCGGTGCGAGCCGTTCGTCTGCGTTCCCTTCAACCCCGTCTGACTTGACTATGAATTCACGCGCAGTTGCCAGTTGGTGTCGGGGTGGGTTGATCCTGTCCGCAGGGCGTCTCGCCTTGGCCGCGGGGGCGGTCGCCGTCCTGCTCGTCGCGACCGGCGCGCCGCCGGCACAGGCCCAGGAGGAAGGGGGGGCCCCGGCGGTTACGGCCGAGCAGGACGCCGTCGGAGCCGGCGCGACGAGCCGCGGGGGGGACGTGAGCTACCTGCAATGGTCGTTCCGCTCGCTGGGCTGGTTTTACGCGATCGTCTTTCTGGGGTTGTCGTTCAGTCTGGTGGCGTTGTTCGTGATGAATCTGCTGGCCGCGCGGCGCGAGAACGTCTTGCCGACGGAACTCGTCAGCGCGTTCGAACAGCATCTGAACGCCAAGCAGTATCAGGAGGCGTACGACTTGGCCAAGGCCGACGAATCGCTGCTGGGGCACGTCCTGTCCGCTGGGCTGGCCCGCGTGTCGCAAGGGTACGATCACGCGCTCGAGGGGATGCAAGAAGTCGGCGAGGAGGAAAACATGCGGATGGAGCACCGCTTGAGCTACCTCGCCCTGATCGGTTCGCTGAGCCCGATGGTCGGGTTGCTGGGGACGGTGAGCGGCATGATTTCGTCGTTCCGAACGATCGCCAATACGGCCACAGGCACGCCTAATCCGCAGGAATTGGCCGAGGGGGTGTCGACGGCCTTGTTCACGACGCTGGTGGGGTTGGCGCTGGCCATCCCCGCGCTCGCGGCCTACAACATCCTCCGCAACAAGGTCGCCCGACTGGTGCTGGAGACAGGCATCGTCAGCGAAGGTCTGATGAGCCGCTTCCAGAAGCCGCCTGAGAAATAAACGCGGTCGCCGCCGGCTAGCGGTCGCTTCCCGTCTCCTTCTCGGACCTCTCCCCCGTTTTCCTGCACATGCGTCTCGCCAAACGCCATTCCGCCGAGGTCGTCGAGGGGGACATGACCCCGATGATCGACATGGCGTTTCAGTTGATCGCGTTCTTTATGCTCGTGATCAATTTCTCGGACACCGAGCAGGACCAGCGGATCCATCTTCCCGAGAGCGAATTGGCCAATCCGCCCAAGGCGCCGTACGAGGAGCCGCTCACGATCCATCTGACCGAACGAGGAGACTTTATCTTCGGCGGGGCGCTGTTGCCGTCGATGGAGGATTTGCGGGCGGCGCTGCTGCGCGAGACGCAGATCATTCAGCGGCACACCTCGAAGAAAATCGGCGACGCGACGATCATCATTCGCGCCGACGAAAACGCTCGCACGGGGCTGGTGCAGGAAGTGATCCAGGAGTGTCAGGAACTGCAGTTCGAACGTTTCGCTCTGCGCGGCAAGAGCGCCCAGGCGCCGACAATCCGGGCGCAATGACATTCTCTCCAGGCAACCGCAAAGGCGCCCGATCACAAGCACGATTGAGAGATCCGGTCGTGGCCGTGCCGGCCTGCTCGGGGCTGCTCGCGACAAATCAGCGGTCCATTGTCCTTCTTGCCCTCGTGGTTAATCAGAGCGACGCATGAAGATTCGCCACGCCGATCGCCGCGAGCACATCGTGCTGCAGATGACGCCGATGATCGACATCGTGTTTCAGCTGCTGGTGTTCTTCGTGTTCACGTTCAAGATCGTGCTGCCCGAGGGGGATTTCAACATTCGCATGCCGGCGGCGGCGGGGGAGTCGGCCCAGCCGAGCGAGACGCCGGTGATCCGCGTCCGATTGCGGGCCGGCGAGAACCGCGAACTGGCCGGGGTCGAACTTGGGGACGCCGCGATCACCGGCGAAAACCCCTTCGGCCAACTCCAGGCCCGGATTCGGGCGATGATCGACGACTCGGCGGGGCCGGGGTCGACCGACCAGGAGGTCGAGCTCGATTGCGACTATGACCTCAAGTATCGCTACGTCATCAACGCGATCACCGCGATCAGCGGCTATTTTGAGCCGGGACAGAAGGAACCGATCAAGCTGATCGAACGGGTCCGCTTCGCCCCGACGGGGAAGTGACGAAAGAGAGGGCGAGGATCGGCGAGGCGACGCCGCCGCGAGTTTGCCCTTCGACCCCTGTCGCCTTCCCTACCCCCGCGGGTGAAACTGCTCGTGGACTCGTTTCAGCCGCGTATGGTCGACGTGGGTGTAGATTTGCGTCGTCGCGATGCTCGCATGGCCGAGCATCTCCTGGACGCGGCGAAGGTCGGCGCCGCCGGCCAGCAGGTGGGTGGCGAAGCTGTGCCGCAGCGAGTGGGGGCTGATCTCCGGCGGGGCGCCGACCCGGGCCGCGTACCGCTTGACCAGTTCCCACGCCCGTTCGCGACGCAACGGACCGCCGCGGGCGGAGAGGAACAGTCGTTCCGACGGGGGGGTGCGCTTAGCCGCCGCCGCAGGCCGCTGTTCAGCGAGATAGACCTCGATCGCCGCGACGGCGCGGTCCCCCAGGTGGGCGATCCGCTGCTTGTCCCCTTTGCCTCGGCAGAGGAGGTTGCGCTCGCGAAGGTGAAGATCGCGGATCTCGAGATTCGTGACTTCCGAGATCCGGCAGCCGGTGGCGTAGAGCACCTCGAGCAGGGCCCGATCGCGACGCCAACCGGGGTCGGCCTTGCGCGGGGCGGTCAACAAGCGGTCGACCTGGCCGACCGACATGACGTGCGGCACCCGCTGCCAAAGCTTGGGGGAGTTCAGCAGTTCGGCTTGGTTGTCGACGATCGCCCCTTCGAGCTGCAGGTAACGGAAAAACACCTTCAGCGACGCGACATGCCGGGCGACGCTCCCCGCGGCGAGCCCCTGTTCCGTCAACCAGCCCGAGTAGCCGGCCAGTTCGCTCACCGCGAGCTTGGTTAGCCGTCGCCCGGCGAGCCATTCGTAAAACCGTCGCAAGTCGCGGGCGTAGGCCGCCACGGTGTTGCCGGCCAGATGACACTCGGTCCGCAGATAGTCCGCGAACGACTCCTGCCACCGGGCAGCGTCGGCGACGGCGCTTTCGCGACGGGGGACGAGCTTCTTCTTGAGCGGTTTGCCAGCCATGCGGGGCGTTTTCTGCGGAAGCTGTTCAAAATCGCTTCCGCCGGGGCGGACGAAGGGCGTACCCCCCGCTCGCCCCCATTGCAGAAGCCTTTTGATTATCGGCTGCCGCGAGGCCGGTCTGGGCAGTCGGGCCCAGGGTTGATTATCTTTGCGGATAAGGTCGTCCTTGCGGCCTGGGCCGAGTTCGTGCCGACTGCCGCCGGCTCGGAGACGTTTCATCGCCTGATTCGCCGATTGCCGCGAGCACTTTCATGCCGGACGTGATTGTCGAGGAACCTTATCAGTTCATCCCGCCGGTCTACAGCAGTTTCTGGCCGAAGGCGGTCGCCTTGCTCGTGCCGGGGTTCATCCGCAAGACCTACGGGGTTCACTCGGTCGAGACTCGGGACGCCTTCAAGATGAAGGCGTCGCTCGACGCGGGGCACGGCGTGCTGGTGGCGCCGAACCATAGCCGGCTGTCCGACCCGCTGAATTTCACGGGACTGGTGCGCGAGACGGGGCGGCATATGCACGCGATGGCGTCCTGGCATTTGTTCAAGAAGGACTGGCTGAGCCGGTTCATGCTGCGGCGGATCGGGGCGTTCAGCCTGTATCGCGAGGGCGCGGATCGGCAGGCCCTGGAAACGGCGATCGACATCCTGGTGCGGGCCCAGCGACCGCTGGTCGTGTTCGCCGAGGGCGCCGTCTCGCGGCACAACGACGTCCTGATGCCGTTCATGGACGGCGTGTCGTTCATCGCGCGCACCGCGGCGAAGCGCCGCGAGAAGGCGGACCACCGCGGCAGCGTCGTCATCCATCCCGTGGCGATTCGGTACTTCTTCCGCGGCGATCTCGAGAAGTCGGTCACGCCGGTCTTGGAGGAAATCGAATCCCACTTCGCCTGGCATCCGCAAAAGGACAAGACGCTGATCGAGCGAATCCGCCAAATCGCCCAGGCGCTGTTGTCGCTAAAGGAGATCGAGTACTTCGGCTACGCCCGCACGGGCGACTTCTACGAGCGGGTCGACAACCTGATCGAGGACGTGCTTGCCAATTTGGAGCAGAAGTGGGGCATCCGTGAACGAGAATCGGGAGTCGTCGCGCGAGTCAAGAACCTCCGTACGGCGATCCTGCCGGGGCTGATCAACGGCAATCTCACGGAAGCCGAGAAGCACGAACGGCGCAAGGAGTTGGCCGCCTGCTTCTACGTCCAGCAGATGTCGCACTATCCGCGGAACTACGTGCGGATGTCGCAGAAGAACGTTCCCGAGCACATCCTCGAGACGGTCGAGCGGTTCGAGGAGGATTTCACCTCCCGGCTGACCGTGCACGGCCCCCTGCATGCAATCGTGCAAGCGGGGGATGCGATTCCCGTGCCGGCGGAGCGGGCGCCGAAAGGCGAACCTGACCCGATCATGGAGGAAGTCCGCACCCAACTGACGGCGATGTTGCACAAACTGGCCGAGGAATCGCCGCGGGTTTGACGCGGGGGAACCTCGAGGGATTGCGGCTCAGGAGGCAGGTGGCCGCGGACGCGTGCTCCCAGCCGTCAGATCGGCCTTCCCGGGAAGGTTTGCGCGACCGGTCACAATCGGGGCGAACTCCGCCCTGCCCCGCAGGGTCTGAAGTGCGTAAGATGGACAAATCGCGCTCCCCCGGGACCCGCGGCGCCCCGCCCGCCGCGCCCGGCTTGCCGGCGGGCGCCCTTGGGATAAGGACCCGGTCGTGGACGACTCGGAACCCGAATTGGCCAATGCCGAGACGATCGAGGCCTCGCCCGACGCCTTGGAACGAATCGCAGGGCAGACCTCGCGCCGCCGGCGTTTGTTCGACGGCGGCAGTTCGGACGGCACGCTGGGGAGCACCGGCCGACTGAGACAGTCGGCCCACCGGCGCGTGGCGCTGGTCGAGGGCTCGACCCCTCACATGAGCAGCGAGACGCGAACCCTGCTGCGCCGCCGGTTGCGGATCGTCGCCTGCCTGCTGCTCGGCGGGTTCGCGACGTTTCTGGTTTGGTCGCTGTTCGCTTACCCGTTGGCCGAGCATGTCAGCGACAAGCGGCTGACGATCTTCGTCGCACACATCGCCGTGACCGGGATCTTGGCCCTCGCGGCGCGTAAACTGTGCGCGAAGTGCGACCTGTCGATGACCGCGCTCCGGGTGGCCGAGGCGATCGTATTCGGCGTGCCGGCCGCGTTCTTCATCGTCCTGAACTATCAGAAGCTGTCGCTGTGCTCGAGCCTCACCGACGGTCATTCGCACATCCCCAACGTCGTGGGGGCGTGGACCCTGCTGATCTTTTGCTACGCCTTGCTGGTTCCCAACCGGTGGCGGCGCGCGGCGATCGTGCTAGGCGCCATGGGGGCGGCTCCGATCATCGTCATGGCGGTCGCCTATTTCCGCTTGCCGCAGTTCGCCGAGTTGGTGACGCTTCCCGAGTTTCGCGGCAGCTTCACTGAGCATTTTCTGATGATGGCCCTGTCGGTCGTCGTGGGCGTGGTCGGGGTCCATTCGATCAACTCGCTGCGACGCGAGGCGTTCGTCGCGAAGCAGCTTGGTCAGTATCGTCTGAAGCGAATGCTCGGCTCCGGCGGGATGGGCGAGGTCTACTTGGCCGAGCACCAGATGATGAAGCGTCCCTGCGCGATCAAGATCATCCGCCCTGAGAAGGCGGGCGATCCCAAGGTGCTGGCGCGGTTCGAACGCGAGGTGCGGGCCACCGCCAAGCTGTCCCATTGGAACTCGATTGACATTTACGATTACGGCCGGACCGAGGACGGCACGTTCTACTACGTCATGGAATTCCTGCCTGGGCACAACATCGGCGAGCTGGTCAACGCCCACGGGCCTCTGCCGGCGGCGCGGATCATTCACCTGATGCGGCAGGTGTGCGACGCGCTGGCCGAGGCTCACGAGCAGGGGCTGATCCATCGCGACATCAAGCCGGCGAACATCTACTGCGCCTATCGGGGCGGGCTCTTCGACGTGGCGAAGCTGCTCGACTTCGGGCTCGCCAAGCCGATCGCCGACACGACCGACTCGGGGCTGACCCAGGAGGGCGCCATCACGGGTTCGCCGCTGTACATGTCGCCTGAACAAGCGACGGGCGGCGATGCAATCGACGCCCGCAGCGACGTTTACTCGCTGGGCGCGGTGATGTACTTCATGGCGACCGGCCGGCCTCCGTTCGCTCATGCGTCGGCGATCAAGGTGCTGGTGGCCCACGCGGCCGAGGACCCCGAGCCGCCGCGGATGTTGCGGCCCGAGTTGCCCCCGGCCCTGGAGGAGGCGATTCTCCGCTGCCTGGAGAAGCGCCCCGACGATCGGTTTCAAAGCGCCGGAGAGCTCCGCGCGGCCCTTGAGGCGATTGAGACCGACGAGACCTGGTCGAGCCAGATCGCCTGCCAGTGGTGGCGCGACTTTGGCTGCCCGCAGCGCAAGGCCCTGGCCGAAGAAGCTGCCGAAATGGCCGCGGTGTGAGGCTTTCCGGAGGCGGTTTTTCCCTCCGGCGCCCGGCGAGTTTCGCGGAAACCCGCCTGCGGCGGCGTGTTGCCTTGTTCGGCCCGCCGCCTGCTTTAAGATGAAGGGCTTGCCGCGACCCGGACGCGGCCGCCTGTATGCGATCGCCATCCCCGAGAGAATCTGGACCCATGCCCTTCCCCGCCCCGCGAACGCTGTTTGAGAAGATCTGGGACAACCATGTCGTCCATGCCGAGGAGGGTCGGCAGACCATGCTGTACATCGACCTGCAGTTGGTGCACGAGGTGACCAGTCCCCAGGCGTTCGAGGGGTTGCGGCTCTCAGGGCGCAAAGTCCGCCGGCCGGAGCGGACCGTCGCCACCGCCGATCAC